>JBIQJI010000004.1:0-163698 GCA_044507605.1 Actinomycetales bacterium
CCTTCGCGACGCACAGTGGCCTCCCAATCACCCGGGAGGAATCATGACCGCGTCACCCGACCATCTCCGCACACCCCCCACCACCTCTGTCCCACCCCTCGACAGACCGCCCGTCCACCACACCACCCCAGCCCACGATCACGTGCCCGCCCCAGACTCAGCCCACGACCAGGTACCCGGCGTGGGTTCGGGCGGTGAGCGGGTGCTGGATGCGGCTCCAGGTCAGGGTCGGGTGGCTGCTCCGGGTTCGGCTCACGACCGGGGGCCGGACACAGTCTCAGGTCGTAGCGGCTCAGGTCGTAGCCAAGTACCTGGCCCAGGTTCGGGCGGCCATCGTGTGCTTGATGCGGGCACACGCCACGAGCGGGCACCTGCCCCACGTTCGGTCCATGAGCCCGTAGTCGGCGTGGGTTCAGGCGATGAGCGGGTGCTCGACGCGGGTTCAGGGCATGGCCGGGTGCTCGACCACGAGCCCTCGCCGTTCCGGGCCGCCGATCAGAACTTCGGCCTCGGCTCCCGCACCGTTCCGGCCGCCCCGGCTCGCCTCGATCCCGCCACAGACGGGACAGTGCTGCGCGACCTTAGCCCAAGCCGAGCGGCTCCTCATCCCCTTCCCGGCCGCCCCGCCGCCCCGGGAGGCGGCCTGCCGATGGCAGGCACGGCCGGGCCGAGTCGTGCGCACGTTCCCCCGACCGACGCGAGCCGATTGCTCGGTCCCGCCGGTCGGCACGACCCGGCCCTCGGGCCCGATCACGGGCCAGATCTCATGGGCGGTCGTGTGCCCGGAGCGAGCGACGACCTGCACGGCCGGCCCCGCGACCCTGGTCGCGGCCCCGAGCTGAGCCCAAGGGCCGATCGGGGGGGTGGCGGCTCTGAGTTGAGGGCGAGAGCCGATTGGGCGGTCGGTGGCCCTGAGTTGGGGCCGAGAGCCGATCGGGGGGTCGGTGGCCCTGAGTTGGGGCCGAGAGCCGATCGGGCGGTCAGTGGCCCCGAGCCGAAGCCGAGGGCCGATCAGGCGATCACGACGGGAGCGGTGAGCAGGCCCTTGATCATCACCGCCGACTCTGACCTGCTCGACGATCTCCTGCGCTGCGCCGCCGCGGCGGGCATCGAGCCCGACGTCGCCCACGTCGCCGCGCACGCCCGGCCCTACTGGGCCCGCGCCCCGCTCGTCCTCGTGGGGGCCGACCTCGCCGACTCCATGGCCGCGACCGCCCCGCCGTCGCGGCCCGGCGTCCTGCTCGTGACCCGATCACCGGCCGACCCGGGCGTGTGGCGGCAGTGCGTCGCGGTCGGCGGGCGGGCCGTTCTGGAACTGCCCGCCGATGAGCGTCGGCTCGTCGACGAGTTCGCCGACGCCGCCGAGCCGCCGGGGCACGCCGGAGCCGTGGTCTGCGTGGTCGGCGGGCGAGGCGGCGCGGGCGCCTCCGTGCTCGCCACCTCGCTCGCCCTCACCGCGGCCCGCCAAAGCCTGCGCGTCCTGCTGGTCGACGCCGACCCTCTCGGCGGCGGCATCGACGTGCTGCTCGGCCAGGAGGAGGCCGCCGGGGCGCGCTGGCCCGACATCGTGGAACGTGAGGGCCGGGTCGGCTTCACCGCGCTCCGCCAGGCGCTGCCCACGTTCGGCGGCCTCACCGTGCTGTCCTGGCATCGCGGCGAGCCCATGCCGATCCCGGTCGAGGCCATGCGAGCCGTGCTGGAGGCCGCGCATCGCGGCTGCGACCTCGCCGTGGTCGACCTGCCCCGCCATATCGACCCCGGAGCCGGCGAGGCCCTGGCCCGGGCCACCACCACCTTCGTGGTCGTCCCCGCCGACCTGCGCGGGGTCCTGGCCACCTGCCAGATCCTGGTCCCGCTGCGCCGCCACACCACGCACATTCGTGCGGTGACCCGTCCCGGCTCCCTGCCCCGCGACGTGGTGACCTCCACCCTGGCCCTGCCCGCCGCGGGCACGATGCCCTATCAGCGCGGCCTCTCCGAGGCCCTCGAACGGGGTGACGCGCCGCCGCTGGGCCGCCGCACCCCTCTCGGCCGCCTCTGCGCCCACCTCCTGCGGCAGGTGGCCGACACAGCCGCGCCCGACGGCGCCGCCCCGGCCGGCCGATCCGCGCGGCGGTACGAAGGAGGCCCACGATGACGACACCCGAGCTCGTGGAGGCGGTGCGGGTGCGGTTGGCCCAGGCCGGCGCCGAGCCGACCGCCGCGCAGGTGGCGGCTGCGCTCAGAGCCGAGCGGGCCGTGCTGGGTGACGCCGAGGTCCTCGCCATCGCGCGCACGCTGCGCGCCGATCTCATCGGCGCCGGTCCGCTGGAGCCGCTGCTCGCCCTGCCGGGCGTCACCGACGTGCTCGTCAACGGCCCGCGCGACGTGTGGATCGACGACGGCGGCGGCCTGCGCCGCACCTCCATCGTCTTCTCCGGCGACGACGAGGTGCGGAGGCTGGCCCAGCGGCTCGCCGCCGCAGCCGGGCGCCGGCTCGACGACGCCTGCCCGTACGTCGACGCCAGGCTGCCCGGCGGTGTGCGACTGCACGCCGTCCTGCGACCCATCGCCATCGAGGGCACCTGCCTGTCGCTGCGCCTGCCGTCGCGTCGCGTGTTCCGTCTGGACGAGCTGGCGCCAGGGCCGGGCGCACGCGTCCTCGAAGCGATCCTGGCCGCCCGCCTGGCGTTCCTCGTCACCGGAGGTACCGGCACAGGCAAGAGCACTCTCCTGTCCAGCATGCTGTCCCTGGCCGATCCGGGCGAGCGGCTCCTACTGGTCGAGGATTCCGCCGAGCTGAGACCCCTGCACCCCCATGTGGTCAGACTCGAGTCCAGACCGCCCAACCTCGAAGGCGCCGGCGCCGTCACACTGCGCGACCTGGTGCGCCAGGCGCTGCGCATGCGCCCCGACCGGCTCGTCGTCGGCGAGGTCCGAGGCGGCGAAGTGATCGATCTCCTCGCCGCGCTCAACACGGGCCACGAAGGCGGCTGCGGCACCCTCCACGCCAACAACGCGGCCGACGTGCCTCCCCGCCTCGAAGCCCTCGCCTGTGCGGCGGGCCTCACCCGCGAGGCGGTGCACAGTCAGCTCGCAGCGGCCCTCGACGTCGTGATCCATCTGGTCCGCGACCCGTCCACAGGCCATCGCCGCGTAGCCGAGATCTGCCTCCTCGACCGGCAACCCTCCGGATACGTCCACGTCACCCCGGCCCTCACCTTCACAGACCCGAACGCCCCCTCCCGGGGCCCCGCCTTCGCCGCCCTCACCACCCGCGCGCCGGCGATCGGAGCCATGTCGTGGTGACCGCCGGGCCGGGAGAAGGTGCCATCGCCGCGTCTGGTGGTCGGTGGAGTGAGTGTGGGGCGTCTTGCCGGATGGGTGCGCGTCGCCTGGGTGTTCGGCTTCGTGAGGTCGGGCGTCCTGTCTCGGGACCCTGCCTTCGCCACCTCCATGCCTGTGGCCGAAGCATTGTCAGGGTGATCGGTGGGCGAGGCGGCCCCCTGCGCGTCGGCGAGCACGTCGGCGCGCAAGGGGATCGGCTTGTCCTCAGGCGCATACGGGGATTGGAGGCGGGGGAGCGGCTGGAGACGAATGCACCCCCTGTCCGGGGTTCACGGCGGTCGAGCTCTGGGTCGGCGGTCGAGTCGTGAGCGCGGTGCCGGTGATGGTCGCAGTAGTTGCCTCGGGTTTGGCGTGCTGGTCGTGGAGCATCTCAGGGCCGGCAGCAACGCGGCTGCGTGCCGTGGCGAGGCGACAGGCATGGGCGTCTAGGGGCGCAGTGTCCGGGCGGTGGGGCCACGGGCCGCAGCCGAGACTCTGGAAGGCGGTCGGGCGGATAAGAGCCCGGGGGCGGCGGGACCTGGTCGAGGCCGACCGGCGGCGTGCGGTCATCGAACTCTGCCAAGGCGTGTGCGCCGAGTTGTCGGCGGGGCGCTCGTCCGGAGACGCCCTGGACCGCGCCATCGGCGCGCTCGATCCGCTCCACCAGCGGCACCTCGCTCCCGTCGCCGCCGCCGCCAAAGATGGAGGCGACGTCCCGGCGGCGCTCACCGCCGCGGCGCACCTGCCCGGCGCCGCCGGGCTGGGCAGACTGGCCGCGTGCTGGCAGGTGAGCGCCACGACGGGCGCGCCTCTCGGCGCGCTCGCCGACCGGGTCACCCTCGCGCTTCGCGACGCCGAAACCCATCGCCACGACATCGCCGCTCAGCTGGCCGGTCCGCGCGCCACGGCGCGCCTGTTGGCCGTGCTCCCCCTCCTCGGCATCCTCATGGGCACCGGGCTGGGCATGCACCCGCTGTCGTTCCTGCTCGGCGGTCCACCCGGCCTCGCGTGCCTGACCGCCGGTGTTGCGCTCGACGGGCTGGGCCTCTGGTGGACACGCCGCATGGCCGCCCGCGTGCTGACGGACGTCGGCCACCCCCACCTCGGCTCCCTCCGCCACCCTCGTCCGGGTTCGGGAGCGGTGCGACTGCGGAAGGCGGGGCGACGGTGACGGTTATGGGGTTGCTGGCCGCGGGGTTCGCCGGGGCGGCCATCCTCACCTGGCCGCCCTCGACGGGCGTGGTGGCCTGTGCACGCGCGCGGCGTGCCATCGCGGCGGCGCGCTCCTCGCGGGCGACCGCCGCGCCAGGCTCGGACGTTGCGCGCATCGCGCCGGACTCACCCCATTCCGGCATTGCGCCGGGCTCGGGCGTTATTGGCGTTGTGCCGGGCTCGGTCGCTGAAGGCGCTGCGGCGGGCCGGGGTGCTCCCGCCACTCCGGAAGGTGCGGCAGTAGGCCGTCCGGCCTGGTCGAGGGGCATCGTTGTGGCAGTAGGGAGCGGCCTCGCCGGGGCCATCGTCGTAGGCGGGGTCGCCGGGTTCGTCGCCGGGACGGCCTTGGCGGGCCTCGTACTCGTCGCCTCCCGGCGCCGGGAGCCCTTGGAGGCACGGCGGGGCCGGGCCCGCATGGTGGGCGACCTGCCGTTCGCGGCCGACCTGATGGTGGCGTGTCTGCGTGCCGGGCAGCCTCTCGGCGGCGCCGTCGAGGCCACCGCTGCGGCGCTGGGCGGTCCGCTCGGCGAACGACTCGCCCACGTCGGAGCCCAGATCAGGCTGGGCGCCGATCCCGACACCGCGTGGGCCGCGCTGGGGGACGAACGGCACCTCGGCCCGCTGACCAGGGCCGTGCGCAGGGCAACCGCCGGCGGGGCTCCCGTGGCCGATGTCCTGACCCGGCTCGCCGACGACGCGAGACACGAAGCACGCGCCGCCGCCGCGGCCGCCGCACGAAAGGTGGGCGTCCAGGCGATCGCCCCCCTCGGCCTGTGCTTCCTGCCCGCTTTCGTCTTGATCGGCATCATTCCGGTCATCGCCGGCCTCGCCGCAGAGGTCCTCAGCCCGTGATCCGGCGTTCATCCGCCTCACCTCCGCCCCGCCGCCGTCAGTAGCCCTCATGGGCTCGGCTCCGACGTGTCCGCATGACCGGTCCGCTCGGCTCGGCGCATGGCTTATCGGCGCATGGCCTAGCGGTCGGCATGACCGGGTCGCCCGTCCGATGACGTCCGCTGTCAGCGCTTATCGACTGCGTTGCCGTGGCCCGCGAGCGTGCACGTTCGAGTCGCTGTGAGCTGGCGGGGCGGGGCCGCTCGTACGGGCTCGTCGGCTCTAAGCGGTCATTGACGGCAGCGTCCGCAGCCGGATGCGGCTCCCGTAGCTCGCGAGTGTGTGCTGTCGAGTCGCCACCTCCAAAGCCGGCTCCACGTCCGTCGCACCCGCCCCGCTGGAGACGCCTGCGGTCCCTGGGAAGTACCGCGACGCCTCTGCGTGGTCACATCGGGTGGTTATCCACAGGCCGGTCGCCAAGGCCACGGCCGGGCGGACGGGACGGCCAACATGAGGGCCGATACACGAGCGGATACGCGGATACGAGGAGGTCGTGGCGGATGTCTGTAAGCGTGAAGACTCCTGGCCCGAGCGTCCGGGCGGGGGCCGGAGAAACCAAGGGGTCCGGAGGGCCGGGCGCCCGGAGGGCGCAAACCCAGGGCCCTGCACGTGGAGCTCGGCTCTGGGGAAGACGGCTCGGGGACATACGTCGGGCTGCGTTCGCGCCGGCGCTTCGGCGTGGTTCCGTCGCGGCGACGCGTCGGCGAACCACCGCAACGGCCTGCCGGGGTCCCGCAGCGGTGAACGGGCCAAACCGCACGGCGGTGGCGCGGCGAGGAGCCAAGGCCGGGGCGCGAAAGGGATTCGCGTCATGCACAGTCCAAGGTGCCCGGCCAGGCTGCGCGGCTGCGTTCGCACGGGCATCCCTGGCCCGGCGGCAGAGGCTCGGGGCGTCTCCATGGCGAGGGATCGTTTCCGGGCTCTGGCAAGGGCTCGTGGCCGCGCTGAGGGTAGGCCCCGTGGCTGAGCCGAGGGGATGTGGCGCGGCTGCGTCCAGGGTCGCCGTGGGAGGCGTGTCGAGGAGGGGGCCTGTGGCTGCGCCCGCCGAGGGCGCTGCGGCTTCGCCGGAGATGGCGCTGGGGGGTGCGTCAAGGACAGGCCTCGTGGCTGAGCCGAGGGGATGTGGCGCGGCTGCGTCCAGGGTCGCCGTGGGAGGCGTGTCGAAGACGGGGCCTATGGCTGAGGCGATGGGGGGTGCTGCGGCTTCGCCGGAGGTAGCGCCGCAGGGTGTGTCGAAGAAAGATCCTGTGGCTGGGCCGACCGGTGCCGCGGTCGCGCCTGGGGGTGTGCTGAGGGGAGGTCCTGCGGGCACGCTGCTGGGCAGGTTTGCGGGTCTGCTGTGGAGTGGGCCTGCGGGCGTGATCCGGGCGCGGTTCTTTGGCGTGCTCGCGCGAGGGCGGGCCGACGCGGGGATGTCCACCGCCGAGTATGCGGTGGGCACGATCGCGGCGTGTGCGTTCGCCGGGCTGCTCTACAAGGTCGTCAGCAGTTCGGAGGTGCGTCACCTGCTGACCGGGCTGATCGACCGCGCGCTGAAGCCGGCCGGATGAGCATTGTGGCCAGGACGGGGCCGGGGCGTGGCGGCGAGGGGTTCGCGACGGCGGAAGTGGCCGTGGCGTTGCCGGCGCTGGTGCTCGTCCTGGCGGCGGCCCTGCTGGCCGTCGCCGCCACGGGGGCCAAGGTGGCCTGCGTGGACGCCGCGAGGGCCGGGGCCAGGGCGGCCGCCCGGGGCGAGTCTTTGGCGGCCGTCCGAGCGGCGGTGCTCCGCGTCGCGCCCGCTGGCGCGAGGACGGCGATCAGCCGCGGAACCGATCAGACCCGGGTCGAGGTGTCGGCCCGGATAGGCCGGGCGTGGGGTCTGGCCCTGCCGCCGATCACGGTGTCCGCCACCGCGACGTCCGCCACAGAGCCCGGAGCCGGTCGATGACGCACCGAGCCCGGCCGATGAGGATCCGGTCGCGGTGTGCGCCAGTGCCACGTGTGTGGGGAGGACGTGATCGAGGGTCGGCGACCGTGTGGGTGACCACGGTGATCGCGGCGCTCTGGGTCGTCGCGTTCCTGTCGGCGCAGGTGGCCATGGCGAGGGTGGCGCGGCATCGCGTCCGCGCCACCGCCGACCTCGCGGCGTTGGCGGTCGCGGCGCGGGCGCTGCCCGAAGGGGCCGAGGCCGCATGTGAGCGGGGCGCCGCGATCGCCGCCGCCAACGGGGCACGGCTGACCCGATGTGAGGTGAGCGGGCGAGCGGCCGACGTGATCGCGGCCATGGAAGTCACGTTCCCGTTGCTCGGCCGGCGCAGCGTCAAAGCACGTGCCCGGGCGGGCCCGGCCGACCCGATCCCGCCTGAAGCGGCTTCGATCACGGGCGATCACGGCCGAGAAGGTGGGAGCAGTTGAGGCCGTGGGGTTGAGGCTGTGGGGTTGAGGCGGTGCAGGTTGGGGGTGCGGGGCGAGGCCGCGTGGAGTCGGTCGGTCGTTTCCTAGTGCGTGGTCGAAGGGGGATGGTCGAGCAGGATGTCGAGGAGGGTCAGGGCGCCTTGTTTGTCCAGGGGGTCGTTGCCGTTGCCGCATTTGGGGGACTGGATGCAGGAGGGGCAGCCGTGGTCGCATTCGCAGGCGGCGATGGCGTCGCGGGTGGCCTGGAGCCATTCGCCGGCTCGGGCGTAGCCGCGTTCGGCGAAGCCGGCGCCGCCGTCGTGGCCGTCGTACACGAACACGGTGAGCATGCCGGTGTCGGGGTGCAGTTCGGTGGAGACGCCGCCGATGTCCCAGCGGTCGCAGGTGGCGAACAGGGGGAGCAGGCCGATGGAGGCGTGCTCGGCGGCGTGGGCCGACCCGGCGAGGCCGGTGAGGCCGGTCAGGGCCGTGTCGGGGAGGGTCCACCACACCGCGCGGGTGCGCAGGGTGCGGGGTGGCAGGTCGAGGGGGTCTTCGCCGATCACCTCGCCGGTCTGAGTGCGGCGCTTGAGGTAGGAGACGACCTGTCTGGTGACTTCGACGGTGCCGAAGTGGAGTTCACCGGGCCCGAAGGGGTGGTGGCGCAGCGACTCCAGGACGGCGATGTCGGTGACGTCGCGGGCGAAGGTGGCGTAGCCGGGGTCGGCGGGCTCGACGAGGGCGACGCCCGAGTCCAGGTCGAGTTCGTCGACGAGGAACGTCTGGCCCTGGTGGAGGTACACGGCGCCGCTGTGCACGGTGGCGTGGGCCGACGGCTCGTCGACCGTGCCGAGCAGGCGGCCGGTGGACGCCTCGACCACTTGTACCGGCGGGCCGCCTGCGCCCCGGATGTCGGCGAGGTCGCAGGCGCGTTCGCGGCGGGTCCAGTACCACCCGGTGGATCTGGCGCGGAGCATGCCCCGCTGGGCGAGGTCGTCGACGACTTCGCGGGCCGAGGGGCCGAAGATCGACAGGTCGTCTTCGGTGAGCGGGATCTCGGCGGCGGCGGCGCACAGGTGCGGGGCGAGGACGTAGGGGTTGTCGGGGTCGAGCACGATCGCCTCGACCGGCCGCCCGAACAGCGCCTCCGGGTGATGCACCAGGTAGGTGTCGAGCGGGTCGTCGCGGGCGATCAGCACGGCGAGCGCGTCCTGCCCGTCGCGTCCGGCCCGGCCGGCCTGCTGCCACAGTGAGGCCCGGGTGCCGGGCCAGCCGGCGACGAGCACGGCGTCCAGTCCCGACACGTCGACGCCGAGTTCGAGGGCGTTGGTGGTCGCCAGGCCGATGATCTCTCCTGCTCGCAGCGCCTTCTCCAGCATCCGCCGGTCTTCGGCGAGGTATCCGGCGCGGTAGGCCGCGACCCGGTCGGGCAGTTCGGGCGAGGTCTCTTCGAGATGGCGGCGGGCCGTGAGCGACACGGTCTCGGCGGCGCGGCGGGATCGGACGAACGCGAGGGTGCGTACGTCCGCTATGACCAGGTCCGCGAGCAGGTCGGCGGTCTCGGCGGTCGCGGTGCGCCGCACAGGTGCCCCCTGCTCGCCCCGCAGTTCGGTCAGGGGCGGCTCCCACAGCGCGAATGTAGTGGAACCCCGGGGAGAGGCGTCCGTGGTCACCTCGACCGTTTCAAGGCCGGTCAGGCGCATCGCGGCGACGCCGGGGTCGCTCGCGGTGGCCGAGGCGAGCAGGAACACCGGGCGGGAGCCGTACTTGCCGCACACGCGGCGCAGCCGCCGGAGGATCTGGGCGACGTGCGAGCCGAAGACGCCCCGGTACCCGTGGCACTCGTCGACGACGACGAGCCGCAGCCGCCGCCAGAAGCCGGACCACTGCGAGTGGTGCGGCAGCATCGACCGGTGCAGCATGTCGGGGTTGGTGAGCACGTAGTTGGCGTGCTGCCTCACCCAGGGCCGCTCCTCCCTGGGGGTGTCGCCGTCGTAGGTCGCGGGGCGCAGCTGGGCGAGCCGCAGTGCGCGCACGGCGCGCAGCTGGTCGGCGGCGAGTGCCTTGGTGGGCGTGAGGTAGAGCACCGTGCCGCCGTCGAGGATCTCCGCCACGGCGGGCACGAGGTAGGCCAGGGATTTCCCGGACGCCGTGCCCGTGGAAATGATCACGTTTTGGCCACGGTGGACGTGCTCGGCGGCCGCGAGCTGGTGGGCCCACAACCCGGCCACGCCCTGGTCGCTCAGCCGCTCGGCGAGCTGCTCCGGCACCCAGTCGGGCCACTGGACTTGACCGGCGTGACGTGCGGGAACATGCTCCACATGGGTGACGCGCCCATGGCGCGCGGGCACGGCGAGCAGGTGCGTGAGCAGCATGCCCGCTCTCGATGGGGGCGATTGGTTCGAAGTCACTGGTTTCCAGTTTGGCATCTGTGGGGAGAGTCGCCCGGAGCCGTGATTTCGTATAGACACGGAGGCGGAGCGTGGTTGAATGCCGCGCGTCAGGGTCTTACGTCCCGGGGCAGTGGGTCTCGGGACGGCGGGCCCATGTCGTCTATTCTGCAGGCAAGGCGCTGGAGGATCTGTGGATCTGAAGTTGGACCACCGCACCGAGGACGGCCTCACCATCGTGGAGGTCGAGGGTGAGATCGACGTCTACACCGCGCCGAGGCTGCGAGAGCTCCTGATCGACCTGGTCAACAAGGGTAACTTCCACCTGCTGGTCAACATGGAGAAGGTGGACTTCCTGGACTCCACCGGTCTCGGGGTGCTGGTCGGCGGGCTGAAGCGCGTGCGCGCGCACGACGGCTCGCTGGAGCTCGTCTGCACGCAGGAGCGCATCCTGAAGATCTTCCGGATCACCGGACTGACCAAGGTCTTCGGGATCTACGCCTCGGTGGACGAGGCCAAGGAAGCCCACGGCCGAGACAAGTAGTCATGGCCACCGTCGAGCTGACGTTCAGCGCCCTGCCGGCCCATGTGCGTACGGCGCGGCTGGTCGCCACGGCGATCGCCCGCCGCACCGGAGTGGACGAGGCGCTGCTGGACGAGGTGCGGCTCGCTGTGGGGGAGGCGTGCTCGCGGGCGGTGGAGGCGCATCGTCTCCACTGCCCCGGTGAGCCCATCCGCATCGAGCTGCGTGACGATTCGGGGCGGTTCGAGGTGACCGTCACGGACGTCGCACCCAGCGAGGACTTCGCCGAGTCGTTCGAGCACCCGGCCGAGCCCGCCGAGGCGGGCGGCGAGCTGGCCGGCCTCCTTCCCGACATGTCGGGATTCGGGATCGCGGTCATCGCGGGGCTGGCCGACGACGTCGAGGTCATCCCGAGCCCTAAGGGCATGCGCATCAAGATGAGCTGGCCGGCCGTCAGCGGCCTGCCATCGTCCGCCTGACCCGGGGGCGCCGGACAGGTCCCGGCACCTCCGGGTCTGTCCGCATGCCCTCGGCACGGCGCGCACGCCCTCGGCGCACCGCAATGGCCGCTACTGTCGCGGAACAAATGGTCGGATATTCCGCCCAGTGGAAGATCGGCACTTCCGCAGAGCGGAAGCGCATAGCGCCGTTTCCACAGAGCGGAAACGATATTCCACGATGCGCGAGGACGCTGCGCGGCGCGCGGAAGTCCTTCCCCGCCCTGGTCAAGTGACCTTTTCGCCCCAGTAAAGAGTCGGTCGAACTGGGCGGCGATTCGATTGGCGGGCCGCAGAGACTTCATATCTATGCCATTCCATGCGTAGACTCCCGGCACCGGCCAAGGTTTTGTCCCGAGGCTCACACGTCACGGGAGGTCTTCCCGCGCGCTGCGCGCGTGGACGCAAGACTCAACTGGAAGCGGCACTGCCAATGCCCCGGGGGTGCGCGCCAGGCCCGGCAACCAGTTAGACCCAGCGCCCTCCGGGCACGACGAACCCGTCTGGCCGAGGAGGACGGATGTCTGGGTCCTATCTTGCCGCCGCAGCCGATGACGGCTCCGCGGTGGCTCTCAGCGGTTCCCACCTCACCATTGTGATCGTGGTCGCCGCGGTGGCTCTGATCGCTCTCGCCGTCGCAGGCGGCCTCGTACGCGAGGTCTTGAGCGCCGGCCAGGGCACCGAACGCATGCAGAACATCGCGCGAGCCGTACAGGAAGGAGCTTCCGCCTATCTTGCGCGGCAGTTCCGGACACTCGCGATCTTTGTAGTACTCATCCCGTTCGTGCTGTTGCTCTTGCCCGCGGAGTCGATGGGCGTGCGCATCGGCCGCTCGGTCTTCTTCGTGTTCGGCGCCGGGTTCTCGGCGCTGACCGGTTTCATCGGCATGTGGCTCGCGGTGCGCGGCAACGTCCGCGTCGCGGCCGCCGCCCGGGCGGCCGGCGCGGGCGAGTCCGGTGACACGAGCGGCAAGACCGCGATGCGCATCGCGTTCCGCACCGGCGGAGTCGCCGGCATGTTCACGGTCGGCCTCGGCCTGCTCGGCGCGGCCATCGTCGTGCTCGCCTACAGGGGCGACGCGCCGAGCGTCCTCGAGGGCTTCGGCTTCGGCGCCGCGCTGCTCGCGATGTTCATGCGGGTCGGCGGCGGCATCTTCACCAAGGCCGCCGACGTGGGCGCCGACCTCGTCGGCAAGGTCGAGCAGGGCATCCCCGAGGACGACCCGCGCAACGCCGCCACCATCGCCGACAACGTGGGCGACAACGTCGGCGACTGCGCCGGCATGGCGGCCGACCTGTTCGAGTCGTACGCCGTCATGCTGGTGGCCAGCCTCATCCTGGGCAAGGCCGCGTTCGGCACCGAGGGCCTGGTGTTCCCGCTCATCGTGCCGATGATCGGCGTGATCACCGCCATCATCGGCATCTTCACCACCGCGCCGCGCGGCAAGGACCGCTCCGGCATGACCGCGATCAACCGCGGCTTCTTCATCTCCGCCGTGATCTCGGCGGTGCTGGTGGCCGTCGCCGCCTTCGTCTACCTGCCGAGCTCGTTCGCCGGCCTCAGCGGGGTGAGCACCGAGATCGCCGGCCTCGACACGGACCCGCGGCTGATCGCCATCGGCGCCGTGCTGATCGGCCTGGTGCTGGCCAGCGCCATCCAGATCCTCACCGGCTACTTCACCGAGACCAACCGCCGTCCGGTGAGGGAGATCGGCGAGAGTTCGCTCACCGGCCCGGCCACGGTCATCCTGTCGGGCATCTCGGTGGGCCTGGAGTCCGCGGTCTACTCGGCGCTGCTCATCGGCGGCGCGGTCTACGGCGCGTTCCTGCTCGGCTTCGGCAACGTCACCGTGGCGCTGTTCGCGGTGGCCCTGGCCGGCACCGGCCTGCTGACCACGGTCGGCGTCATCGTGTCGATGGACACCTTCGGCCCGGTCTCCGACAACGCGCAGGGCATCGCCGAGATGTCGGGCGACGTCGACGGCAAGGCCGCGCAGATCCTCACCAACCTGGACGCCGTCGGCAACACCACCAAGGCGATCACCAAGGGCATCGCGATCGCGACGGCCGTGCTCGCCGCGACCGCGCTGTTCGGGTCCTTCCGCACGGCGGTCGAGGGCGAGCTCGCCAAGGCGTCGAGCGGGGTCAAGGAGGTGCTGGGGTCGTTCCAGAACTTCAGCCTGTCGGTCGACTCGCCGAACGTCCTGGTCGGCCTCGTGGTCGGCGCGGCCGTGGTGTTCCTGTTCTCCGGCCTCGCGATCTCCGCGGTCGGCCGCGCCGCCGGCCGGGTGGTCTTCGAGGTCCGCGAGCAGTTCCGCACCAAGCCCGGCATCATGGACGGCACCGAGACGCCCGAGTACGGCCGCGTCGTCGACATCTGCACCCGTGACTCGCTGCGCGAGCTGGCCACGCCCGGCCTGCTCGCCGTCATGACGCCGATCGCCGTCGGGTTCGCTTTCGGCTACGCGCCGCTCGGCGCGTACCTGGCGGGCGCGATCGCGGCCGGCACCCTGATGGCGGTGTTCCTCGCCAACTCCGGCGGCGCCTGGGACAACGCCAAGAAGCTCGTCGAGGACGGTCACCACGGCGGTAAGGGCTCCGAGGCCCACGCGGCCACGGTGATCGGCGACACCGTCGGCGACCCGTTCAAGGACACCGCCGGCCCGGCGATCAACCCGCTGATCAAGGTGATGAACCTGGTGGCGCTGCTGATCGCCCCGGCCGTGGTGGCCTGGGCCGACAACGTGGCCATCCGCATCGGCGCGCCGATCGTGGCCGTCGCGATCGTGGTGGCCGCGATCGTCGTCGCCAAGCGCCGGTCGGCCGGCATCACGCCCAAGGAGAACGACAAAAGGCGCGAGCCGCAGGCCGTCGCGAGCTGATCGGAGCCGGGACGCCGGTCGATGACCGGCACCGGCGTCGGGGCCGCCGCCCGAGGGACGGGCGGCGGCCCTCCCTATGCTTGGGACATGGAACGAGGCGAGCCCTCCGGCGGGCGCACCCTGGTGCTCATCCTGCTCGCGATGCTGGCGATCATCGGCGTGCTGGTCGCCCTGTCGGTCTGGGGGTCGAGGTGATGACGGCGCTGCTGGTCGTGCTGCGGCACGCGGAGGCGGCCCACGCCCCGGGAGTGATCGACGCGAAGCGTCCGCTGACCGAGCGGGGCGAGCGCGACGCCAGGCGGGCCGGCCGGACCCTCGGCGGGCTCGGCGTCCGCCCCGACCTGGTGCTCTGCTCGCCGTCCACGCGGACCGTGCACACGGCCCGGCTGGCCCTGGCCGGGCTCGCCTCCGCCGCGCCCCTGCAGGCCGAGCGCGACATGTACCTCGCCGAGCCCGAGGAACTGCTGGAGCTGGTGCGGCGCACCGACGACGACGTGCGCGCCCTGCTGCTGGTGGGGCACAATCCCGGCGTGCACGAACTGGCGTGCGGCCTCACCGGCCGCTCCGACGCCCCGGTGTTCGCGCCCGGGGCGTTCACGGTGATCGAGTCGGCGAGCGGGTGGGCCGACCTGTGGCCCGGCGGCGGCCGGGAGGTGGCCCGCTGGAGCCCCGACGAGAACCCCGGCGACGGCGGCGGCCCTACCGCGTGAGGTCCTCGGCGTCGGCGGCCTCCACCTCGTCGCGGGAGATGCCGAGCAGGTAGAGGATGGCGTCCATGTACGGCACGTTGACGGCCGTGTGGGCGGCTTCGCGCACGATCGGCTTGGCGTTGAACGCGATGCCCATGCCGGCGGCCGCCAGCATGTCGAGGTCGTTGGCACCGTCGCCGATGGCCACGGTCTGGCTGATCGGGATGCCCGCGTCGGCGGCGAACTGCCGCAGCGCCCGTGCCTTGCCCGGCCGGTCGACGATCTCGCCGACGACCCGGCCGGTGAGCTTGCCGTCGACGACCTCAAGGGTGTTGGCCGCCGCGTAGTCGATGCCGAGCTGCGCGGCCAGATGGTCGGTGATCTGCGTGAAACCCCCGCTCACCAGGGCGAACCGGTAGTCGAGCCGTTTCAGCGTACGCACCATGGTCTGCACGCCGGGCGTGAGCACGACCTCCTCGCGCACCTTGTCGAAGACCGCTTCGGGCAGCCCTTCGAGCATGGCGACCCGTTCCCGCAGGGACGCCGCGAAGTCCTGGTCGCCGCGCATGGCCGAGGTGGTGACCTTGGAGACCTGTTCGAGCACGCCGGCGTGCGCGGCCAGTAGCTCGATCACCTCGCCCTGGATGAGGGTGGAGTCGACGTCCATGACGATCAGCCGCTTGGCGCGGCGGTGCAGCCCGGCACGCTGCACGGCGACGTCGACCTGCTGGTGGGCGGCCTCGGCGGCGAGCTCGGTGCGCAGAGTGTCGGGGTTCGCCCCCGAGACGATCATCTCGATGCACGTGACGGGCTCGTGGGCGAGCCGCTCGATCCGGTCGATGTTGGCCCCGGCGGCGGCGATGCGGCCGGAGATGCCGGCCATGGCGGCCGGCTGCAGCGGATTGCCGAGCACGGTCACGTGCAGACGGCCGCGCCGCCGCTTCTCCCGGGCCCGGCTGCCGGTGGAGAGCTCGACCTCCATGCCGAGGTCGTCGGCGACCTGCTCCATGGCCGCCCACAGCCGGCCGATGGTGCGCCCGGTGCCCGTGGGCGGCGGGCCGGCGTAGGCGACCAGGACGCCCAGGGTGAGACGGCCGCGGATGACGACCTGCTCGACGTCGGTGACGACCACCGGAAACGCCGAAAGCACCGAGAACAACCTGGAGGTCACCCCTGGCCGATCGGGACCGGTCAGCGTGATGAGGAGGGTGCGCGGATTCATCGCCCTCAACCGTACTTGGCCTGCGGCTCTCCTTGAACACCGGGTCGGCGAACATCTGGCCGGCGGGCGGGGCCGTGGCCCCGTCCCGGCTCCGCGTGCCTCAGCTCAGGATCAGGTGGGAGTCGCCGAACTCGTGCCACAGGTAGCCCTCCCGGATGGCCTCCTCGTACGACCGCGTGAGCGCCTCCTCGCCGGCGATGGCGGTCAGCATCAGCAGGTGGCTGGACCGTGGCTCGTGCAGCCCGGTGATCAGCCCGTCGACCACGCGGACTCCGTCCTCGGGGGTGACGACGCGCGACGTCCGGCCCGACCGTGCGCGCACATGCCCCGAGGGCGACACGGCGCTCTCCAGCGCACGCACGACCGTGGTGCCGACCGCGATGACCCGCCCGCCCGTCCGCCGGGTCAGCCCGACCAGGGCGGCCGTGTGCGCGGGCACCGCGAACCACTCGGCGTACGGCGGCTCGTCCTTCTCCGGCGAGGCCACCCCGGTGTGCAGGGTGATCGGGGCGATCAGCACCCCCCTGGTGACCAGCTCGGTCACCAGCTCGGGGGTGAACGGCCGCCCCGCGCTCGGCATCTCGGCGCTGCCCGGCCGGATGCCGAACACGGTCTGGTGGGCGGCGAGCGGCCAGTCCCGGTCCACATAGGAGTACCTGATCGGCACGCCGTGCTCGCGCAGGTACGCAGGCACGTCCCGGTCCAGCCGGGCCCGCCACAGCCGGGGCGTCTCCCGGCCGAGCAGCGTGAGCGTGGCGGCGCCGGGCAGCGGCAGCCACTCCCCGGCCTTGCCGCCCTGGTACGGCTCGGTGGCCCGCTCGGTGCGGCGGCGCAGCTCGACCAGCCAGGTGCCGTCGTCGCGTTCGGTGGAGAAGTGCACGGCCAGCCGGTCCAGCCGCACCGCGGCGGGCAGGGTCGCCGAGTCGTTGACCACGAGCAGGTCGCCGGGGGTGAGCAGCCGGGGCAGGTCGGCGAACCGGGCGTGGCGGACGGCGTCGCCGTGCGACACGAGCAGGCGGACCTCGTCGCGTCGCAGGCCGCGGGCCTCCGGCGGTTCGTGCGCCTCCAGCGCGGGCGCGAGCGTGAAACCGCCGGCGTTCGTCACGGCGTTCACCGGGCCACCCGGCCGCTGGCGGGCCGGTTCCTGATCAGGCCCATCAGGGTGGGGACGACGTCGTCCGGCTCGGGCGCGGTCGCGGCCTCCTCGGTGCCGATGGCGTCGGCGAGCATACGGGTGCGCATTTCGCCCGGATCGACCCACCACACCCGAATGTCGGTCTCCTCCACGGCCAGCACGTTCGACACCTGGTCGAGGGCCGCCTTGGTCGCGCCGTACCCGCCCCAGCCCTCGTACGCCTCGACGGCCGCGTCGGACGTGATGTTGATGACGGCGCCGTGTCTCTTGCGCAGCTCCGGCAGGCTGTGCTGGATCAGCGCGAGCGGTCCGATCACGTTGACCTGGAACAGCTGGGTCAGCCCGTCGAGCGGGTACGCCGCCAGCGGCGGCAGCGGGACCGGGCCGAGCCCGCTGGCGTTGTTGACCAGCAGCTCCAGCCCGCCGAGGTCGGACGCCGCCTCGATGAGCGCGGCCCGGTGCGCGGGGTCGGCCACGTCACCGGGGATCGCGAGGGCACCGGTTTCGGCGGCGGCCCGGAACAGCTCGGTCGCGCCGCGGGCCGTGATGATCAGGTTCCAGCCGTCGTTCGCGAGCGCTTTCGCCAGGGCCAGCCCCAGCCCTCGGGAAGCGCCGGTGATCAGTGCGTTCGTCATGAAGATGACGCTAGGAACGTCCGGCTCGGCACACATCGGCCACAGGACCGGGGATCGTTGGGCGGATGGGCCGAGGTCCCGGCCACACGTCCTAGGACCCGGGACGCAGGACCATCGGCACATCGTCCGGCGGCCGGCCCCCTGCGGCCACGTGCCGCCTATCGTGTGGACGTGGCCCCCAGAACACCTCACCCGCACACATGCGACTCGCGCCGGTGCGATGCACGCGCATGCGGCTCCCACGGTTGCGACCGCCACGAATGGGACCCGCGCGAGTGCGACGCGCACGAAGGCGACTCCCACGAAGGCGACTCCCACGAAAGGGACGCGCACGAAGGGGACGCGCGGGAATGCGACCCCCGCGAGCGCGACGCCGTGCTGCACGCGGTGAGTTCGGCGGTACTGGCCGTCACGCAGCACCTGTCGGTGCGCGAGGTGCTGCAGGTCATCGTCCGGTCCGCCAAGCGCCTGCTGGACGCCAGGTACGCCGCGCTCGGCGTGCCCGACGACGACGGCGCGTTCGCGGTGTTCGTCGCCGAGGGCGTCTCCGACGAGCAGTGGCGGGCGATCGGGCCGACGCCCCGCCAGCACGGCATGCTCGGCGCGCTGCTGCGCGACGCCGCGCCGGTGCGGCTCGCCGATATCCGCAAGGATCCGAGGTTCGGGTGGTGGCCGCGCGCGCACCCGGTGCTCAAGGACTTCCTGGGCGTGCCGATCCGCCACGGCGACGAGGTGCTCGGCATCGTCTTCCTGTCGAACAAGCGGACCCCGGGCGGCTTCACCGAGCACGACGAGGAACTGCTGACACTGTTCGCCACGCACGCGGCCATCGCGCTCACCAACGCCCGCCTGTACGAGCGCGGCAGGGAGCTGACGGTGATCGAGGAACGCACTCGCATGGCCCGCGAACTGCACGACGCGGTCACCCAGAAGCTGTTCTCGCTGCGCCTGACGGCGCAGGCGGCGGCCGCCCTGCTGCCGACCGACCAGAAGCGCGCGGCCGAGGAGCTGGACCGGGTACGGCGGCTGGCCGGGGAGGCGCTGGCGGAGCTGCGGTCCGTCATCGTCGAGCTGCGCCCGGCCGACCTGGACCGGCACGGCATCGTCGAGACGCTGCGCAAGCATGTGACGCTGCTCGACCGGCTGCATCCCGTCGAGATCTGCTTCCACGCGTCCGCGCCGGGCGACCTGGAGCCGGCCGTCGAGGTGGCGCTGCTGCGGGTGGCCCAGGAGGCCGTGCACAACGCCCTGCGTCACGCGCGGGCCGGCCGGATCGATCTGCGGCTGTCGCGGGAGAATCTGCGGGTGACCTTGGAGATCGCCGACGACGGCGTGGGCTTCGACGTCGACGCGGTGTCCGCGCGGGGCCTCGGGCTGACGTCGATGGGCGACCGCGCCGAGTCGGTGGGCGGTCGGCTCTCGGTGTCGTCGGCGCCGGGTGAGGGGACCACGGTGCGGGTGGAGGTCGAGCTATGAGCGGGCCGGACGAGCGGGCCGGCGAGCGCGGGGACGCCGTGCGTGCCGATGGGCGTGGCGACGCCGCGATCAGGGTCCTGATCGCCGACGATCACCCGATCGTGCGGCAGGGGTTGCGCACCTTCCTCGACATTCAGCCGGACGTGGCCGTGGTCGGCGAGGCGGCCGACGGCGCGAGCGCGCTGGACCTGGTGGAGTCGCTGCGCCCCGACGTGCTGCTGCTCGATTTGAAGATGCCGGTGCTGGACGGTCTGTCGGCGCTGGCCGAGCCCCGGCTGCGCGAGGCGCGGGGGACGAGGGTGATCGTGCTCACCTCGGTGAGCGACCGCGAGGACGTCGGCCCGGCGATGCGCGCCGGCGCCGCCGGGTTCCTGTACAAGGACGTCGACCCGGACGCGCTGGTGCAGGCCATCCGCGCGGTGCACGGCGGGCAGGTGCTGCTGGCCCCGGAGGCCGCGAGCGCCATGCTGTCGGCCGAGGCGCCGCCGGAGCCGGGCGGGCTGACCGACCGGGAGCGTCAGGTGTTGCGGCTCATCGCGTCGGGCCGCTCCAACCGGGAGATCGCGCGGGAGCTGCATGTCACCGAGAAGACGGTGAAGACGCACGTGTCGAACGTGCTGCTGAAGCTCGGCGTGCAGGACCGCACCCAGGCGGCGCTGTACGCCGTGCGGCACGGGCTCGGCTGACCCGCCCGGACGCGGCGCCGGGGCCCGGTGATCGCCCCGCGCCCCGGCCCTACGGCCGCTCGCCGATGGCGTGGTGGCTGGCGATGCGGGCGCGGCGCACGGCCCGGTCGAGCTCGCGCAGCACCTGGCTTCTGGTGGCGATCTGCCCGGAGGTCAGCCCGCGATCGTCGGCGGCCCGCAGCGCGGCGGCGAGCCGGTTGCACAGGGCAGCGACGCGATGGGCGCGGGGCGGGTAGCCGGGTGCGAGGCCGTCGTCGAACGGCTTGATCGACGGCCGCTCGGGGGCGGGGCCGCCGATGCCGGCGAGTGCCTCGGTGGCGTCGCGCATCGCCTCGGTGAGCGCCCGCTCGGCCTCGCCGAGGCTGGGCAGGTCGGGTGGCGTGGGGGCGGCGTCGAGGGCGGCCCAGCGCACGCCGGCGTACGAGGAGCCGCGCCGGACGCGTTCGGGCACCAGCCCGACGCACCGGCCGGGCAGCACGGCTATCGCGGCCTGCCCGGCGTCGACGGCGTGGCCGTTGAAGTCGGGCGGCCCGGTGAGGCCGAGGGGGTCGCCGGCGACGGGCAGGGCCAGGCGCAGCTCGCGCAGCCCGGCCACCCGCAGGTCGGCGAGGTAGCGGCGCAGCGGGACCTCGCACGCTGCGCCGAGGTCTGCGTCACCGGGCCCCGCACCGCCGTTCTCATCGGGCCGGAGGCCGGTGCCGGTGGGGCGGACGAGCTGCGGGCCGGCGACGCGTTCGAGCCGGTCGGCCGCTTCGTCCAGGCCGACGTGCCCGAGCAGCCAGGCGTTGCCCCACGCGACGAGAGTCGCCGAGATCGGTGAAACGGAGCACACCGGTCCACGATAAGCGTTGACACGGCGATAGGTTGTACCCGCCTGCGCAAAGGCGGAGAACTGACGGAAGGGGTCGGGGAGATGGGCGGTCAGGTGCTGCGGCTACAGGACGTCGCCGTCCGCCGCGACGGCGCGGCGTTGCTGCGGGACATCGACTGGACCGTCGAAGAGGACGAGCGGTGGGTCGTCATCGGTCCGAACGGCGCCGGGAAGACCACGCTGCTGCAGGTCGTCGGCGCGATGCTGTATCCGTCCGAGGGGCAGGTCGAGATCCTCGGGGAGGATCTCGGGCAGACCGACGTCTTCGAGCTGCGGCCGCGCATCGGTCTGGCCAGCGCGGCGCTGGCCGAGCGGGTGCCGCCGGACGAGAAGGTCATCGATCTGGTGCTGACGGCGTCGTACGCGATCATCGGCCGCTGGCAGGAGGAGTACGACTCGCACGATCTCACCCGGGCGGTGGAGCTGATCGACCAGCTCGGCTGCGCGCACCTGATCCGCCGCCGGTTCGGCACCCTCTCCGAGGGCGAGCGCAAGCGGGTGCAGATCGCCCGCGCGCTGATGCCCGACCCGGAGCTGCTGCTGCTGGACGAGCCGGCCGCCGGGCTCGACGTCGGGGGCAGGGAGGACCTGGTGCGGCGGCTGTCGGCCCTCGCGTACGACCCGAAGGCGCCCACCATGGTGCTGGTGACCCACCACGTGGAGGAGGTGCCGAGCGGTTTCACGCACGCGCTGCTGCTGCGGCACGGCTCGGTGGTGGCGCAGGGGCCGATCGAGTCGGTGATGACGGCCGACAACCTGTCGCGCACCTTCGGGGTGCCGCTGGGCCTCGAACGGGGGCCCGGGGGCAGGTGGTACGCCCGGGCGAAGCCGGAGGACGAAGCATCACGGTTCTGAACCCATATCCGCGGGTCATGCCCCGGTAAAAGCGAAACCGCATAGCATGCCCGGCGGGGATCTGACACCACAGGCCGGAGTGTGCCTCATGCAACAGCTCGTCCTCGTCCTGATCGTGGTGGCCGCCGCCGGGTTCGCGCTCGCCCGCACGATCCGCATCGTCCCGCAGGCGCAGGCCTACGTCATCGAACGGCTCGGCCGCTACCACCGCACCCTCACGCCGGGGCTGAACCTCGTGGTGCCGTTCATCGACCGGCTGAAGCAGGCGGTGGACCTGCGCGAGCAGGTCGTCTCGTTTCCGCCCCAGCCGGTGATCACGTCGGACAATCTCGTCGTGTCGATCGACACCGTGATCTATTTCCAGGTGACCGACCCGAAGGCCGCCACGTACGAGATCGCGAACTTCCTGGTGGGCGTCGAGCAGCTCACGATCACCACGCTGCGCAACGTGGTCGGCGGCATGGATCTGGAGCGCACGCTCACCTCGCGCGAGGACATCAACACCGAGCTGCGCGGCGTGCTCGACGAGGCCACGGGCCGCTGGGGCATCCGGGTGAACCGCGTGGAGCTGAAGGCCATCGAGCCGCCGGTGTCGATCCAGGACTCCATGGAGAAGCAGATGCGGGCCGACCGCGACAAGCGGGCGGCGGTGCTGAGCGCCGAGGGGTCCAAGCAGTCGGCGATACTGACGGCCGAGGGCGAGCGGCAGGCCGCGGTGCTGCGGGCCAGGGGCGAGGCCGAGGCGATCGTGCTGCGCGCCCAGGCCGACGCAGAGGCCCAGGCCATGCGGGCCAAGGGCGAGGCCGACGCGATCGCCATGGTGTTCCGCGCGATCCACGAGGGCAACCCGGACCAGCGGCTGCTGGCGTACCGGTACCTGCAGACGCTTCCCGAGATCGCCAAGGGCGACGCCAACAAACTGTGGATCGTGCCGTCGGAGATGGGCAAGGCGCTGGAAGGGCTGGGCGGGCTGTTCACGGCGCCCAAGGCCGACACGACCGACCAGGCCGACCAGGCCGGCAGGGCCGGCAGGGCCGATAGGGCCGCCACGGACGCAGGGGGCGTCGGGCCCGACGGGCACGGTCTGCTGCCTGCGGCCGACGGCGCGTTCGCGCCCGTCACCGACGCGTACCGGCCCTGATCGGGGCGGTCCGAAAGCCTTATCCGGCACGAATCCGGACGGTACGCCACCCCTGCCGTCCACGGTGGAGAACGCTGCCCCTACGATCTGTGGCGAACGCAGCCACGAAGGGGAGGATCTTGACGCCGTGGGAGGCGGTCGCGATCTTCGCGGCCGGGGTGGGAGCAGGAGGCATCAACGCCGTCGTCGGCTCGGGATCCCTCATCACGTTCCCGACGTTGATCGCGCTCGGGTATCCACCGATCGTCGCGAACGTGTCCAACAACATCGGCCTCGTGCCGGGCGGCGTGACCGGTGTGCTCGGCTACCGTCCCGAGCTGAAGGGGCAGCGCGGGCGGCTGGCCCGGCTCGGGGTGGCCTCGGTGATCGGCTCGCTGAGCGGTGGAGTGCTGCTGCTCCTGCTGCCGGCGGAGGCGTTCCACGTGATCGTCCCGGTGCTGATCGCCATCGCCTGCGTGCTCGTGCTGGCGCAGCCGCAGCTGGGCAGGTGGCTGTGGCGGTGGCGCGGGGGCGTGCACGGTCACGGCGGGCCGTGGCTGTGGCTGGGGGTGCTCGCGGCGGGCGTGTACGGCGGGTACTTCGGCGCAGCGCAGGGCGTCATCCTGATCGGCCTGCTCGGCATCTTCCTCGACGACGGCCTGCAACGTCTCAACGCGGCGAAGAACCTGCTCTCGTTGCTGGTCAACGCCACCGCGGCGCTGCTGTTCATCGTGCTCGCGCAGATCGACTGGGCGGCGGTCCTGCTGATCGCGCTCGGCTCTGCGGTGGGCGGCTTCGCGGGCGCCCGGATCGGCCGGCGGCTGCCGGCGATGGCGCTGCGCGTGGTGATCGTGCTGGTCGGCGTCGCGGCGATTGTCAAACTGGTGTACGGATGACCGGGCGTGGTCCGTCCACCTGGTGGGTATTTCTCCCGGTGTGAAGGGTGATTGGGTAGAAGTGGTCATCGACGCCGGAGGACAGCCACGCACCTATGAGATCGTCGCCACCCGTGCCGGTCGTCGCGTCGAGGTGACGACCGGCCGATCGATCGTCGAGGTCAGTGAGGTGACCAGAGGCGGTGGCGTCGTGCGCACCGCCCGGTTCATGGCCAACCGGATCCTCGCCCTCGTCGAGCACCCGGCCGGCGAGAACACGCCTGAGCGGGAGCCCTGACCCGGCCGTTCCAATCCGACTTGGACGGGTATGTCCGGTTTTATGACACAGGCTAGGGGGGCGAAGATGTCGGAGGCGATCGGAGCACGCAAAGGGCACCTGCGTACGTCGCTGAGACGGCTCGGACCGCTTCCCGACAGGCTGGAACGCAGCACCGTCATGGACGGCGTGATCGCCGCGGTGACCCGGAGGATCCGCAAGCGGCTGCCCACCGGGCGCGTCCGGGACCTGCTGCACGGCGTGCCGATCGGGCACCCGCTGCATCCCACGCTGGCCTCGGTCACCCTCGGCTGTTTCGTCGCCGCGGGCATTCTCGACCTCACCCGCACCGAGCCCCGCGCCGCCCGCCTCATCCTCGCCACCGGTGTCGGCGGCGCCATCCCCACGGCCGTGGCCGGCATCACCGACTGGTCCGTGCTGCACCGCGAACAGCAGCGGGTGGGCGCCGTGCACGCCCTCGCCAACGTGGCCGCCCTCGGTCTCTACGGCGGCTCGCTGCTGCTGCGCATGACCGGCCGGGAACGCGCCGGCCGCGCGATCGCCTACGCCGGGCTGGGCGTCGTCGGCCTGGGCGGGTACCTCGGCGGCCACCTGTCCTTCCGCCAGGCGGCCGGCCCGAACCACGCCGAGTCGGTGACCCATCTGGTGCCGCTCGGCTGGCACGATCTGTGCGGGCTGCTGGACCTGCCCGAGGGGCGGCCCGTCTCGCGGCGGCTCGGCTACATCGACCTGTTCGTGCTGCGGCACGGCGGCAGCGTGGTCGTGCTGGCCGACAGGTGCTCCCACTTGGCCGGCCCGCTGCACCAGGGCCGGCTCACGGCCGTGCACGGCGAGCCGTGCGTGTCGTGCCCCTGGCACGGCAGTGTGTTCCGGCTCAGTGACGGCTCGGTGGTGCACGGCCCGGCGACCGCGCCGATGCCGGCGTTCCAGACGAGGATCCGCCGCGACGGGGTGGTGCAGGTGCGTCCGGTGCACAGCTGACGCGGTGCGCGCCGGTGCGGGCCTCACGCGGCCAGCGCGCCGGTCCGATCGGGCGGTTCGTCGAGCTCCCGCGAGCCGCGCTCGACGCGGACCCAGTCGCCCTCCGCGCCGTAGAGGGCCGCGAGCCCGGGCGCGAGAGGCCGGGAGCCGGCCGGACGCCGGACGATGTCGATCCTGACGAACTGCGGATGCCGGGCGTGCCTGGCCACCTGGACCCGGATCGCGGCGCAGGCGCTTTCGAACTCGGGGGCGAACTCGGCGAACGCCTCCGCTGACGTGCCGGCGCGGCACAGGATCAGGGCGCGCTCGCCCAGGGGCACCGGTGTGATCCACAGAACGAGGGGGAGCCGCCCGGCGCGGGTGTGCAGAGGCGTCTCGGCGAATACCCGCTGCAGCCGGTGCCGCGAGATCAGGCACCAGGCGTGGGCGGCGATCCATCGGCGGCCCTCGGCGGACGCCACGGGGATCGCCGTGATGATGCTGAGCAGCACGAGACCGCCCCAGGACCGGCGCGCCACCGCGCCGGCCACGACGAGCCCCAGCGCCGCGGCGACGGCCAGGAGCAGCAGCTCCGTCCGCCACCGCCACACGCTCGCGATCGGGTGGGGGCGGGCCGGCCCCGGCAGGTGCGCCGCGCCGTGCCGGGCGTGCCGGCGCCGGGGTGTGTGAGGGGGCCTAGGCCGAGACACCGTGCTCGACCTCCCCGTCCTCCCATCGCACGGGTAGGGAGTCGAACCGAGGGTCGCGGTAGTGCCGGGCGCCGAACCCGGTGCGGGTGACGGTCCAGCCGAGCCGCAGGGCCCACCAGTCCTGGTCGAGGCACAGGTTTCGGTCGGCCCGTTCGATAAGGGCGATGATGCCGGTCTTGATAACCGAGAGTCGAGCGGTACCGTGGAACACGAGAACCACGACTCCTTTCCGTGGCTTGGTAGGCAGGAGTGTTCGTGGTCGCCGGGTCGATGGCCGCGAACCATCGGCCCGGCACTTGTGTTTGATCAATGATCTGAGCATGCGACCTGTGGGCCGTCGCTTAGCCGGGGGTGTGCGTCTCGTGGCGGTGCGCCTCCCTGGAAGGTGACAGTGGAGGGGAAGCGGCGCCGTTGCCGGACACAGGTGCGAAATGCCGTTCCGCTGTGAAAACAGTGTTTTGAGGGGTGTCCGGCCGTAAGATCATCGGCTCACTCCTCGGTTTGACGGAACCTTCCCCGTCTCTTGATGTTCTCTCAGCTTGGATTGCGTCGCAATACCCATCGCAAGCAGACTTGCAAGTTTCGGGCAAGTGGTCCTAGCGTTTGCGCTGCAGCCGACGCCGCAACTTGCACGGAGGAGTACGATTGCGTGTGGCTCCCGACCTCGGGGGCCAGAGGTCCTGTACCGCTTCACCTCTACCAGCTTGGGGGGAAGGCCGGGATGCCAGAGCGTGGCAGTCCCACCCTGCGTCATCGTCGGTTGGGGCGGGAACTTCGTCGTTTGCGCGAGCGTGCCGACATGATCGGCGACGAGGCGGCGGCGCGCCTGGGCTGGTCGGCGGCAAAGGTGAGCAGGATCGAGAACGCCAAAACGCTGCCGACCGCACGCGATACCGAGGCGCTCCTCGACCTGTACGATGCCGATCCCGCGCTCCGGCAGACACTCCTGGAGCTGCGTAGGGACGCCGCCCGCAAAGGGTGGTGGGAAGAGTATCGCGAGCTTTTGCCGCCCGAGCTCCTCGCCCTGCTGGGGCTGGAGGTCGAGGCCACGGTCATCCGCAACTGGCAACCCCAGATCGTGCCGGGTCTCCTGCAGACGCGGGAATACGCCCGGTCCGTCATGGAGCACAACCAGGGCATCGTCCAGGTTCCGCACAGCTGGGTGCGCGGCCGGGTCGACGCACGGATGACGCGGCAGCGGATCCTGCTGTTCGAGCCGCACCCGGTGACCCTGCTCACGGTGTTCGAGGAGTCGGTGCTGCGCCGGCAATTCGGCGACCACGCGGTGATGCAGGGTCAGCTCCGGCATCTGATCGAAATCTCCAAGCTGGACCATGTGGAAATGCGCATCCTGCCGCAGGACGCGCCGCCACCGATGCCGACCGGGCCGTTCGTGCACCTTAAGTTCGCCGATTTCCCCGATATCGTGCATCTCGAAGAGTTCTTCGGTGCGCGCTATATCGAGGACGCGGAGCAGGTGTACGCCTATGAACGGGCCTTTGAGCATCTGATGGACACCGCTCTGGACGAGGCACGGTCGCGGGACCTCATTAAAGAAACACTGGAGCGCTGGCGGTGAGCCTGGAGGCTCGGTCGTCAGGCGATGGAAAGAGAACAATGATGCACGCCATAGAGCTGAGTGGTGCCGGGTGGGTCAAGAGCACCAGGAGCACCAACGGTGACTGCGTGGAAGTCGCCCGGTTACGGGGCGGCGCTTACGGGGTCCGCGACAGTAAGAATCAAAACGGCCCGGTTATTATCCTGACGCCGGGCGAGTGGTCCGCCTTCATCGATGGCGTCAAGGGCGGTGAATTCGGCGCCTAGGCGCTTTATCCCACTTGCGGCCCCGGTCGACCACGCTCATCCTGAAAGTGCAGCTAGCCCGTCTTTTTATGGGGTGGAGGTCATCGATGTCGCCAATGGACCTGTCCGGGGTCGCGTGGCGGAAGAGCTCGCATAGCTCGAACGGTGATTGCGTCGAGGTCGCGCGAGCCGGGGAAGGCCTGGTAGGGGTCCGTGACAGCGGAGACCGTGGTGGGCCGGTGCTCACCGTCACCATGGCCGAGTGGGGAGTCTTCCTCCAGAGGATCAAAGACGACAGCGTGGCCGTCTGAGAACCCGTCGTCGTTGGCCCCGCCCTCTTACGCGGGTGGCGGGGCCATCGCATGTCCCGGTCCGCGAGGGGAACCTTGAACGCGTCGCCCCTGGCCGCATGAGGAAAGCGGCCGACGGCTCCGGTTGGCGGTGTTGGCTGCCTTCGCGGGGCGGGAGCGGGCAAGATGGAAGGATGTCCAGCCTGCCGACCGAGGGCACCTCCGACCACGACGACTGCACCGGCGCTCCCGCCCCTGCGGTGCGGCGCCGGCCCACGCAGCGCCGCAGCGCCCGCCGGGTCGAGCGCATGCTCGACGCCTGCGCCGAGCTGCTGGACGAAGTCGGCTACGAGGCGGCCTCGACCACCCGCATCGCCGAGCGCGCCGGTGTCGCGATCGGCTCGGTCTACCAGTTCTTCCCGGACAAGCGGGCCATCACCCAGGAGCTGACCCGGCGCAACGCCGAACAGTTCGTCACCCGGGTGGGCCGCCGCTTCATGCTCGACGACTATGCCTGCTGGTGGGACGCCGTCGACGCCATCATCGAGGTGTACGTCGACATGCACCGCAAGGTGCCCGGTTTCCGCTCACTGCACTTCGGCGACGTGGTCGACCTCAACCTGCTCGACTCGGTCGCCGACAACAACACGGTGATCGCCGGCCGGCTGCGCGGCCTGCTGCTCGCGGAGTTCGGCCTCGCCGACAGCGCCGAGCTCGACCGGGCCCTGCTGGTCGCCGTCGAGGCGGGCGACGCGGTGCTCAAGCTGGCGTTCCGCCGTGACCCCGAAGGATCCCCCGAGATCATCGAGGAGGCCAAGCGGCTCATCCGCGGCTATCTGTCCCAGCAGCTGACGGCACCCGCGCAGGGGGCCGTGCGGGGGTCCGCATAAGCGGTGCGCACGTCCGCATGCGGACGACGCGGGCGGGCGACCATACCGATGTTGGTCAAGTGCAGACCAAACAGGGGGGCCGCTGGGTACGCTCGGGACTGTGGCGCATGTGACACGGGAGCAGCTCGATCGGCTGCTGGAACAGGCACTGTTGCTCGACGACCACGATGCGCTGGCCCGGCGGCTCGACGCGCTGGCGCGCACCTACGAGACCGGCGAGGTCACGCGGGCGGCGATACTGGCGCTGGCGGCCGAAGAGTGGCGGCAGGCGGGTCAGCCGGCGACCGCGCTTGATCGTTTTCAGCAGAGCCTCGACGACGGGGGCGAGGTGGCGGTCGATCCGCGTGCCGGCATCGCCGACACGCTCTTCGAGCTCGACCGGCCCGACGAAGCCCGTCAGGTGATCAACGCGATCAGGGCGAGCGCGCCCGTCGACCCCCTCACCTCGCTCAGCGTCGCCGAGACGCTGGCGGCCTACGGAGACCTCGCCGGGGCGCTGCAGTGGGCCACCGAGGGCCTCCGCGCCGGCTCGCCGGGCGACGACACCCACGATGCCCTGCTGCGCACCCGCTACCGCATCAGGGTCGACCTCGGCCTGCCAGAAGACGACCTCGACGCGCTGCTCGACGCCTCTCGCTGACTCCGCACCGCCGAGCCACGGGCCCAATGCGCGGGCCCAAGGCTCAGGACCAAGGCTCGGGCCCGGTGCACGGGCCCACACGCAGGGCCGGCGTGGGCCGTGGTGGTGTCACGGCCCACGCCGGGCGCCACGGTCCGCACGGGAAGGCGGGTGGTGCGGCGCGGATCCTGCGTCCGGCGCGCGAGCCTCAGTGCCGCCCGCCGTGGTGCCACCTGTGGTGGTGGTGCCGCCCGTGCCACCTGTGGTGATGGTGCCTGTGCCGGCCCCAGTGGCCGTGGTGCCGGTGATCGCCGCGGCCCCAGTGGTCGCCGTGCCCGTGATGCTCGCCGCGGCCCCAGTGGTCCTCGTCCCAGTCGTGCCGGCCGTGGTCGCTGTGCTCGGCGCGCGGGTCGGGCGGCAGCACCGTGTCACCGGCGAGGCCGCCCCTGGTCGCCGGGGCCGCCGGCCGGGCCTTGGTGCCGAGCAGCCCCGACACGTCGTCGAGCAGGGACAGGCCGGTCAGGACGTCGGAGACGTCGGAGACGCGGCCGGAGTCGAGCGTGCCGGAGACGTCCGCCGGCTTGACCGGCCGCCCGCTCGTCTCCTGCAGGGCGACGGTCGTCGCCTCGCCACTCGTGGTGCGCGCCGGCCGCTGCCGAGCCGCCGCGGGCGGCCGGGCGGCGCCGTCGGGCCGGTCGGGCAGGGCCGACAGCGTCCCGGTCACCGACCAGATCGGCAGCTTCCGCAGCGTCGCGGACAGCTCCAGCCGCGAGAGCGGGCCCCGGGCCAGGCCCCGGCTGGCGCCCGCCCCTGCGGGGTCGGCCGGGTTGGCGGTGACGGCCATAGCGGTGGCCATGGCCGGAGCCACGGCGGCCATTCCCGTGGCGGCGGCCAGCGCCACCACGGCGGCGGCCCGCCCCCCGATGCCACCCATGCGTCGTGCCTTCGACATTTGCGCTCCCTGATTGCGCACGGTTATCGGACAGACGCAGAACGTAGCAGTGGGAGCGGGTGCTGGCCGGTGCTTGACCCAATGATGGAGAAGGCCTTAAGCGCGACTCCCGGTCGCCAGGGCCGCCCCCGGCCGGACACTGAGCGTGTCACCGGCCTCGTCGAGGTCCACCACCACCTCGCCGCCATCGTGGATCTCCCCGGCCAGCAGCGCCTTGGCCAGCCGGTCGCCGATGGCCGCCTGCACCAGCCGGCGCAGCGGGCGGGCGCCGTACAGGGGGTCGTAGCCCGTCAGCGCCAGCCAGTCGCGCGCCGCCGGGGTGACGGTCAGCCGCAGCCGGCGGTCGCTCAGCCGGCGCGCCAGGCGCGCCACCTGCAGGTCGACGATCTGCGACAGCTCCTCCGAGCCGAGCGCGTCGAACACGATGATGTCGTCGAGCCGGTTCAGGAACTCCGGCTTGAACGAGCTTCGCACGGCCGACATCACCGAGTCGCGCTTGGCCTGGCGGTCGAGGTTGGGATCGACGAGGAACTGCGAGCCGATGTTGGACGTCAGGATCAGGATCGTGTTGCGGAAGTCGACCGTGCGGCCCTGGCCGTCGGTCAGCCGCCCGTCGTCGAGCACCTGGAGCAGGATGTCGAAGACCTCCGGGTGCGCCTTCTCCACCTCGTCGAGCAGCACCACAGTGTACGGCCGGCGCCGCACCGCCTCGGTGAGCTGGCCGCCCTCCTCGTACCCGACATAGCCGGGCGGGGCGCCGACGAGCCGGGCCACGCTGTGCTTCTCGGAGTACTCGCTCATGTCGATGCGGGTCATCGCCCGCTCGTCGTCGAACAGGAACTCCGCGAGCGCCTTCGCCAGCTCGGTCTTGCCCACGCCGGTCGGGCCGAGGAACAGGAACGATCCGGTCGGCCGGTCGGGGTCGGAGATGCCGGCCCGGGCCCGGCGCACCGCGTCGGACACGGCCTGCACGGCCTCCTGCTGGCCGATGAGCCGCTTGCCGATCTCGGCCTCCATGCGCAGCAGCTTGCCGGTCTCGCCCTCGAGCAGCCGGCCCGCCGGGATGCCGGTCCACGAGGAGATCACCTCGGCGATGTCGTCGGGGCCGACCTCCTCCTTGACCATGGGCTGGCTGTCGGGGTCGTCGCCCTGCTCGGCCTGCGCGGTCGCCGCGGCGACCTCCTTCTCCAGCCGGGGCACCTCGGCGTACAGCAGCCGCGACGCCTCCTCGAAGTTGCCCTCGCGCTGGGCGCGCTCGGCCGCCGACCGGGCCTCGTCGACCTGCTTCTTCAGCTCGCCCACGCGGTTCAGGCCGGCCTTCTCCCGCTCCCAGCGGCCCACCAGGCCGCCCAGCTCCTCCTGCCGGTTGGCGAGTTCCTCGCGCAGCTTGTCCAGCCGCTGGCGGCTCGCCTCGTCGGTCTCCTTGGCGAGGGCCAGCTCCTCCATCTTCAGCCGATCGACCGTGCGCTGCAGCTCGTCGATCTCGACCGGCCGCGAGTCGATCTCCATGCGCAGCCGCGACGCCGCCTCGTCGACCAGGTCGATCGCCTTGTCGGGCAGGAACCGCGCGGTGATGTAACGGTCGGACATGGTGGCCGCCGCCACCAGCGCGCTGTCGGAGATCTGCACCTGGTGGTGGGCTTCGTAGCGGCCCTTCAGGCCGCGCAGGATCGCGATGGTGTCCTCGACCGTCGGCTCGCCGACGTACACCTGCTGGAAGCGCCGCTCCAGCGCGGGGTCCTTCTCGATGCGCTCGCGATACTCGTCGAGGGTCGTCGCCCCGATCATGCGCAGCTCGCCGCGTGCCAGCATCGGCTTGAGCATGTTGCCGGCGTCCATGGCGCCCTCGGCGCCGCCCGCGCCGACCATGGTGTGCAGCTCGTCGATGAACGTGACGATCTGCCCGTCGCTCTCCTTGATCTCGTTGAGCACGGCCTTGAGCCGCTCCTCGAACTCGCCGCGGTACTTCGCGCCGGCGACCATGGAGCTCAGGTCGAGCGCGACCAGCCGCTTGCCGCGCAGCGACTCGGGCACGTCACCGGCCACGATGCGCTGCGCCAGCCCTTCGACGACGGCGGTCTTGCCGACGCCCGGCTCGCCGATCAGCACCGGGTTGTTCTTGGTGCGCCGCGACAGCACCTGCACCACGCGGCGGATCTCGGTGTCCCGCCCGATCACGGGGTCGAGCCGGCCGGCGCGGGCGTGCTCGGTCAGGTCGACGCCGTACTTCTCCAGCGCCCGGTAGGTGTCCTCGGGGGTCTCGCTGGTGACGCGGGTGTGCCCGCGCACCTTCTCGAAGGCGTCGAGCAGCGCACTCGGCGTGGCGCCCTGCTCCTTGAGCAGGTCGGCGACCGGGCCGCCGTCGGTGGCGAGGCCGACGAGCAGATGCTCGGCCGAGACGAACTCGTCCTCCATCTGCTTGGCGCGGGCCGCCGCCGTGTTGATCACGACCAGGAGCTGGCGGGACGACGACGGCGCGCTCACCGTGGCCCCCTTCGCCTTGGGCAGCCCTTCGAGGATGCGCTCGGCGCGGGCGCGCACCTGCTTCCAGTCGGCGCCCGCCGCCTCCAGCAGCGGCACGGCGATGCCGCCGGTCTGCGCGAGCAGCGCGGTCAGCAGGTGCGCGGGGGAGACCTCCGGGTGGCCTTCGGCGGCGGCACGCCGCATCGCGGCCGACAACGCCTCCTGGCTCTTTTGGGTCAGCTTGTAGTCCATGGGTGGTTCAACCGCCTCGTGAGTGGACGGCCTGGCACGCCCGGTGTGTTGTCAGGCCGGTGGGAGTTCGTAGCGGATCAGGGCCCGGATCATCGCCAGCTCGGACCGCAGGCGATGGACCTCGTCGCGCAGCTCCAGATTCTCGGTCTCGAGCTCGAGGATCCGCTTGATGCCGGCCAGGTTGATGCCCTCCTCCTGGGAGAGCCGCTGGACCTCGCGCAGCATCACGATGTCTCGCGTGGAATACAGGCGTCCGCGGCCGGCCGTGCGTCCCGGACTGACGAGGCCCAGCCGGTCGTACTGCCGCAGAGTCTGCGGGTGCAGGCCGGAGAGCTGGGCGGCCACCGAGATCACATAGACGGGCGTGTCGTCGGACAGGTCGAAATAGTTGGCGTCCATGGCCTCGCCCCTCCTTTCTTGATCGAGTCCGCTTCGCCGCACCTCGCCGGCCCATGGCCCAGGGGCTACTCTTCCTGGGCCTGTTTGATCAGGTCGGCCCGCAGGTCGGCCCCGGCAGCGGAGTCGTGGATCTGCTTCAGGGTGGCGCGGGCCCTTTCGTCGAGGTGATGCGGGACGGCGACCTCCACCGTCACCAGCAGGTCGCCCTTGGTGCCGTCCTTGCGCGCCGCGCCCCGGCCCCGCACCCGGAACGTGCGGCCGTTGGGCGTGCCCTCCGGGATGCGCAGGGTCACCGGCATGCCGTGCAGCGTGGGCACCTTGATCTCGCTGCCCAGCGCGGCCTCGGTGAACGTCACGGGCACCGTGATGGTCAAGTTGTCGCCCGACCTGCCGAACACCGGGTGGGGCTGCACGTGTATCTGGACGTACAGGTCGCCCGCCGGGCCGCCGTTCTCGCCGGGCGCTCCCTTCGCCTTGAGCCGGATGCGCTGGCCGTCGGCCACACCGGCCGGGATGCGAGCCTGGATCGTGCGGGTGCTCTTGCCCCGCCCGCTGCCCTCGCACACCGGGCACGGGTCGTCGACGAGCAGGCCGCGGCCCTTGCAGTCGCGGCACGGCTCGGAGAAGGCGAAGGTGCCGAGGTTGCGGCTCGCCGCGCCGGTGCCCTCGCATGTGGGGCACACGCGGGGCGTGGTGCCGGACTTGGCGCCGGTGCCACCGCACGCCTTGCACGCGGCGGAGCTGGTCAGCCGCAGCGACACCGTGGTGCCCTCGACGGCCTCGCCGAACGACAGGGTGACCTCGGAGTCGATGTCCTGCCCCCGGCGCGGCCGGGTCGTCGTGGTGCGCCCGGCGCCGCCGCGGTTGAAGATGCCCCCGAAAAGGTCCCCGAACCGGTCGCCGACACCGCCCTGGCCATGCCCCTGGCCGCTGCCGCCGAACAGGTCCCCGAGGTCGAACGGGAAACCGCCTCCCCGGTGGGCGCCGGTGCCCGCGTAACCGCCGACGCCCGAGCCGAACAGCGCGCGGGCGTCGTCGTACTCCTTGCGGCGTTTGGCGTCGGACAGGACGTCGTAGGCCTCCGAGACCTCCTTGAACTTGGCGGTGCTCTCGGAGTTGCCCGAGCTTCCCGGGTTGGCGTCAGGGTGATACCGCCTGGCCAGCTTCCGGTAGGCCTTCTTGATCTCCTCGGCGGTCGCGGTCTTGGGCACACCAAGGACGGCGTAGTAGTCCTTTTCCAGGTAGTCCTTGGTGCTCATCTATGTCGTCCTTCGCGTCAAAAGGGGAGTCGTCTTCAGTTGTCGTCGCCGACCTCGCCGACCTCGCCGGCCTCCGTCGCCGCGTCGTCGGCGGACTCCGCCTGCGACGAGTCGGCGCCGGTGCCGCCGGACGTCTCGGAATGGTCGGGCTCGGCGACCGCGACCCTCGCCGGGCGCAGGATCCGGTCGCCCATGCGGTAGCCGGGCTGCAGGATCTCGACGCTGGTCGGCTCGGTGACCTCTGAGGAGTAGCTGTGCATCAGCGCCTCGTGGATGGTCGGGTCGAACGGGTCGCCCTTGGTGCCGAAGGAGCTGAGGCCCAGCTTGCCCAGCGCGGCCTCGAGCGACTCGCTCACCTTGGCGAAGCCGCCGGTGAGCTCGCCGTGGTCGCGGGCCCGGCCGATGTCGTCGAGCACGGGCAGCAGCTCGGTGAGCACGCTGGCGACGGCCAGCTCGCGGACGGCGAGCCGGTCACGCTCGACCCGCTTGCGGTAGTTGGAGAACTCTGCCTGGAGCCGCTGCAGGTCGGCCGTGCGCTCGGCGAGCCGAGCGGCCAGGTCTTCGTCGGCCTTGCCCTCGTCGGCCTCGCTCTCGCGGCCCGTGGGGCCGGCCGCGGGCGCGGCCGGCCGTGGGGCGGAGGCGGGGGCGTCGGCGTCGAGCACGTCGCCCTCCTGGATGGTCCGGGGACGCGCCTGCCCGGTCTCCGGATCGATCTTCCGATTGTCGCGGATCACCGGCTCCTGCTCGGAACCGTTCTCACGCGGGGTCACTTGTTGTCGCCCTCCCGCTTCGGCTCGTCGTCGACGATCTCGGCCTCCACTACATCATCGTCGGCCTTGCTGTCGCTCGCGCCCCCGTCGGCTCCCGCGCCGGCGTCGGAGCCGGGCGTGCCCTGCTGGGCGTAGATCGCCGAACCCATCTTCTGGCTGACGGTGGCGAGCTTCTCGGCGGAGGCGCGGATGGCCGCCGAGTCGGTGCCCTCCAGCGCCTTCTTCAGCTCCGACAGCGCGTCGTTGACCTCGGTCTTGACGTCGGCCGGGACCTTGTCCTCGTTCTCGCGGAGGAACTTCTCGGTCTGGTACGCCAGCGAGTCGGCGTTGTTGCGGGTCTCGGCCTCCTCGCGGCGCTTGCGGTCCTCCTCGGCGTACGACTCGGCCTCGCGCATCATGCGGTCGATGTCCTCCTTCGGCAGCGCCGAGCCGCCGGTGATGGTCATCGACTGCTCCTTGCCGGTGCCGAGGTCCTTGGCCGAGACGTTGACGATGCCGTTGGCGTCGATGTCGAAGGTGACCTCGATCTGCGGGATGCCGCGCGGCGCCGGGGCGATGCCGGTCAGCTCGAAGGTGGCCAGCTTCTTGTTGTAGGCCGCGATCTCGCGCTCGCCCTGGTAGACCTGGATCTGCACCGACGGCTGGTTGTCTTCGGCCGTGGTGAAGACCTCCGACCGCTTGGTCGGGATCGTGGTGTTACGCTCGATGATCTTGGTGAAGATGCCGCCCTTGGTCTCGATGCCGAGCGACAGCGGCGTGACGTCGAGCAGCAGGACGTCCTTCACCTCGCCCTTCAGCACGCCGGCCTGCAGCGCGGCGCCGATCGCCACGACCTCGTCGGGGTTGACGCCCTTGTTGGGCTCCTTGCCGCCGGTCAGCTCCTTGACCAGGTCGGTGACCGCCGGCATGCGGGTGGAGCCGCCGACCAGCACCACGTGGTTGATGTCGGACAGCTTGATGCCGGCGTCCTTGATGACCTGGTGGAACGGGCCCTTGCAGCGCTCGATCAGGTCGGCGGTCAGCCGCTGGAACTCCGCCCGGGTCAGCTTCTCGTCGAGGTGCAGCGGGCCCTCGGAGGAAGCGGTGATGTAGGGCAGGTTGATCGAGGTCTCCGACTGGCTGGACAGCTCGATCTTGGCCTTCTCGGCCGCCTCGCGCAGCCGCTGGAGGGCCATCTTGTCCTTGGACAGGTCGACGCCGTGGGCGTTCTTGAACCGGCTGACCAGCTCGTCGACCACACGCTGGTCCCAGTCGTCGCCACCGAGGTGGTTGTCGCCGCTGGTGGCCTTGACCTCGACGAAGCCGTGGCCGTCCTCCTGGCCGACGTCGAGCAGGGACACGTCGAAGGTGCCGCCGCCGAGGTCGAAGACCAGGATGGTCTGGTCCTTCTCCTTGTCGAGGCCGTAGGCGAGCGCCGCCGAGGTGGGCTCGTTGATGATGCGGAGCACGTTGAGGCCCGCGATCTGGCCGGCCTCCTTGGTGGCCTGCCGCTGGGCGTCGTTGAAGTACGCCGGCACGGTGATCACCGCGTCGGTGATCTTCTCGCCGAGGTAGGCCTCGGCGTCGGTCTTGAGCTTCTGCAGGACGAAGGCGCTGATCTGCTGCGGCGTGAACTTCTTGCCGTCGATCTCCTTGGTCCAGGTGCTGCCCATCTCGCGCTTGACCGAGCGGATGGTCCGGTCGACGTTGGTGACCGCCTGGCGCTTGGCGACCTCGCCGACGAGCACTTCGCCGTTCTTGGCGAAGGCGACCACGGAAGGCGTGGTCCGCGAGCCCTGAGCGTTGGCGATGACCGTGGGCTCACCGCCCTCGAGGATCGAGACGACGGAGTTGGTCGTCCCCAGGTCGATACCTACCGCACGTGCCATGAGTACGTCCTTGTAGTCAAAGTTGAGTTGGGTCGACTCAATACTAGGAGGCTCCTAAGTATTGTCAAGTGACTTGAGCCTACCCGACTCAACCCGGTCGGGGCGCACCTCATTCCCATGTCCCGCTCCGGTGTCCCGTCCCGGGCGACGCTACTTCGCGCCGTCGACCACCCGGCGGCCGCCGAGGGGGGCCGACAGCCGTACGTCGGTGTACTTCTCCAGCGCGATCGCGATGCACATCGCGTCGGGCGAGGCCGCGGCGGAGCCTTCGTACAGCGTGACCGTGACGCGGTCGTCGCGCTCGGCGACCTCGACCCGGTCCAGCACATGACAGGGCTCGACCCCCGACCACCACACCACGCGCAGGGTGCGCCCGCCGGCCAGGGGCTCGGCGCTCGTCCACCGGACCTTGTGCGGCTTCGACGTGCCCCCGCGCGGGGTCACCGGGGACGGGCTCGGCGCGGCCGGCTCCCCCGACGCGGACGTGCCGACGGGCCCCGACGACGCGACCGGTTCGGACGACGCGACCGGCTCGGCCGACCGCCCGCCCGGCCCGGGGGTGCTCGCGGAGTCGCCGGCGCCGGTGCCCTCGCCGCACGCCGCCACCAGCGCCAGCACGATCACGCCCAGCCAGATGTGCCTCATGATGGTTACGACGGTAGTCCGGCCCCCACGGGTTCCGGACGCGGCGTGGCGCCCGGAGGCACCGGATCGGGCGTCGGCGCGCAGTAGGCGTCGGGGCCGGGCCGGGCGGCGGGCAGCGAGCCGTCGGTGAGGTAGGCCTTCCAGTAGCCGTCGACGCACGGGTCGCCGCGGCCGGTGAGCCCGTGGTCGCCGCCGCCGTCCATGACGACCAGGCGGGAGCCCGGGAAGCGGTCCTGCATCTCCTCGGCCCCCTCGTAGGGTGTGGCGGCGTCGCCGGTGTCCTGGAACAGCAGGATGTCGGGCAGCCCCTCGCGGGCCCGCACGTCGACCGGGGCGTCGCCCGTCCGCGGCCAGGTCCGGCAGGGCATGTTGTACCAGGTGTTGCCCCAGGTCAGGAACGGCGCGTCGCGCTGGCTCGCCCAGGCGTCCCGGTACCAGTCCGCGACGTCGGCGGGCCACGCCGCGTCGGCGCACTCGACGGCCAGGTAGACGGCGTAGCCGTTGTCGTCGCCCGACTGGTCGCCGAAGGCGTGATAGGCGTCGACCAGCGGCGCGGCGTTTCCGGTGGCGTACTGCGCCAGCGCGTCCGCCAGCGTGGGCCACCGCGCCTTGAGGTAGCCGCCCGCGAGGAACGTGTCGTCGAACTCGGCCGGCCCGACCACGCCCCCGGCGGGTTCGGCCCGCACCGCGGCGCGGGTGGCGTAGTAGGCCCGCTCCACCTCGGCGGCGCTCGTGCCGAGACGGTAGACGGAGTCGTAGGCCGCGATCCACGCGAAGAAGTCGTGAGCGCGCCGCTCGAACCCGGCGCCCTGCCGGAGGATGTCCTGGTACCAGATGCCGCTCGGCCGCACGACGCTGTCGAGCACCATGTGGTCCACATGGGTGGGGAAGAGCGTGGCGTAGGTCGCGCCGAGATAGGTGCCGTAGGAGTAGCCCACATAGCTGATCTTGGTGGCGCCGAGCGCCCGCCGGATCATGTCCATGTCCCTGGCGGAGCTCTCGGTGCCCATGTACGGCAGCAGCCGGCCGAAGGCGCGCTCGCACGCGGCGGCGTACCCCTCGGCCCGGGCCTGCCACACCGCCTCGGCGCCCGGCGCGGCCGGCAGGTAGTCGGGCCGCACCGGGTCGAAGTAGTGGGGGTCGCAGCTGAGCCGCGGCTCACTCTCGCCCACGCCGCGCGGATCGAAGCCGATCAGGTCGTACGACGAGGCGAGGGTGTTCCCGAGCCGTGCGGGCATGACCGCGGGGTAGTCGCGGCCGCTTCCGCCGGGCCCGCCGGGGTTGAACAGCAGGACGCCCCGGTAGTGCTCGGGCGGCGCGGTGGCGGCCCTGCGGGTGATGGCGATCTTGATGGCCGGGCCGGAGGGGTGATCGTAGTCGAGCGGCACGTCGATCTTCGCGCAGTCGAGCCCGGGGAGGTCGGCGCAGGGGGACCAGACGACGGTGGGGGAAGGCGCGGCCGCGTCGGGCAGAGGCTCCGCGCGCGCGGGCAGCGCGCCGGTGAGGCTGATGACCAGGCTCAGGCACGCCCCCGTCGCGGCCAGCTCGTGGAAGGTCTTCTTCACCGGAATCCCTCCGACACCCGCGGCGCGCGCCGCAGCCCCGTTCGATGTTGTCGAGATCATCCTTTTGAACCCGTGTGTAAAACGATTCAACCACATCCCCGGGCCGCCGAGGCACCGCTATCGCCGATGCCGGGGGCGTCCGGCCCCCCGAAGGACGCACCACGACTCACCCACGACTCACCACGACGCGCCAGGACTCTCAAGACGCGCCAAGGCCGGCCAAGGTTCGCCAAGACTCGCCAAGACTCGCCGAGGACGGCTCCTCCGGCCATGCCGCGCCGACCGGCGGCCGCGTACGCTCGGGAAGGTGCTGCGCCACGCCCTTCTCACCGCGATCCGCGGCGACCGTGCCCGGCTGGTCCGCCGCCTGGCCGGCCTGTCACCCCTGACCAGGGAGCTGAGCGGCCGCTACGTCGCGGGCGACGACCCCGACGACGCGGGCGCGGCCGTGGAGGCGGCCGCCCACCAGGCCGACACCGGCACTCTGGTGTCGATCGACCGGCTCGCCCGCGAACCGGCCGGGGCCGGTGACGCCGCCCGGGCCGTGCGGGCCTACCTCGACGCGCTGCGCCTGCTCGCCGGGCGCGGCCTCGCCCGGGGCGCCGACCTGACCGTGGGGGTCGCCGCGATGGGCCTGGGGGTCGACGAAGGGCTGGCCTGCGAGAACGTCACCCGCCTCGCCGAGGCCGCCCGCGACGCCGGAGCCACCCTGACCCTCACGGCCGACGCCCTCGCCCTCGACGACGGCCCGGGCCTTTCCGCGCGGCTGGAGACCACGCTGTCGATGCACGCGGCGCTGCTCAAGGAGCACCCCTCGACCGGCATCGTGATCGCCGCGCAGCTGCGCCGCGCCGAGGAGTACTGCCGAGTCCTGTCGGACGGCCGTGTCCGGCTCTGCAAGGGCGGCTACGACGCCTCGGCCTACGCCGCCTTCCCCGCCCGCCACGACGTCGACCGGTCGTTCGTGCGCTGCCTCAAGGTGCTGATGGCCGGCCGCGGCTATCCGATGATCGCCACCCACGACCAGCGCGCCGTCGGCATCGCCTCGGCGCTCGCCGTGCTCAACGAGCGCGAGCCGGGCAGCTACGAGCACCAGATGGTCTACGGCGTGCGTCTCGCCGAGCAGCGCCGCCTGGTGCGGCTGGGCGCGCAGCTGCGCGTCCTGGTGCCGTACGGCGACGACTGGCACGGCTACCTGGTGCGGCGGCTGGCGTACCGATAGGCCCGGCAGGTTCGGCGGGCACCCTCGGAGCCGGGCCGGAGCCGGTGCGGGGGCTCGATAGGCTGGTGCAATGCCGATCGCGATTCTGGGTACCGGAAAAATGGGCGAGGCGCTCATGTCGGGCCTGCTCCGGGCCGGTCTGGGTCCCGAGGAGGTCCTGGCGACCGTGCGCCGCGAGGAGCGTGCGGCCACGCTCCGCGAGCGCTACGGCGTGGCGGTCGTCTCCAACGCCGAGGCGGCCAAGGCCGCCGACACCCTCGTGCTGGCCGTGAAGCCGCAGGACATGGGCACTCTGCTCGCGGAGATCGCCCCCCACGTGGGCACCGATCATCTGCTGATCTCGGTGGCGGCCGGCATCACCACCTCCTTCGTGGCGGCCCGGGTGGGCGAGGGGGTGCCGGTGGTGCGCGTCATGTCCAACACCCCGGTGCTGGTCGACGAGGCGATGAGCGTGATCTCGCTGGGCGAGCACGCCGACGAGACGCATTTCAAGCGGGCCGAGGCACTGTTCTCGCCGGTCGGCAAGGTGCTGCGCATCCCCGAGTCGCAGCAGGACGCCGCGACCGCGCTGTCGGGCAGCGGCCCGGCGTACTTCTTCTACCTGGTCGAGGCCATGGTCGACGCCGGCATTCTGCTCGGCATGCCGAGGGCGGCCGCGCTCGACATGGTCACCCAGTCGATCGTCGGGGCGGCGATCATGCTGCGCGACTCGGGCGAGCATCCGGTGATCCTGCGCGAGGCGGTGACGTCGCCAGGCGGCACCACGATCGCCGCGATCGCGGAGCTGGAGCGGCACCGGGTGCGGGCGGCGTTCCTCGACGCGATCGAGGCGGCCCGCGATCGAGGCCGCGAGCTGGCCTCCGGCTGACCCTGATCGGCTCCGCTTTACCGTAATCCAGGGCGGCCCGGCCAGCGATTGACCCCGCCTTTACGATTGGCCGGGTGAAAAGGCTCGGAATCCTGCCGCTGCTCATCGCCGGCCTCGTCCTCACCGGGTGTTCCGGCGACGAGGAGCCGAGCGTGCAGGTCGCCCAGGTGCGCCGTGCGCCGGTCAAGGAGGTCGTGGAGGCCCCGGCGACCGTCACCGCCAGGGCCACGGCCGCGCTGCGCTCCCCGGCCGCCGGCACCGTGGCCAAGCTGTACGTCCACGACGGCGAGAAGGTGAGCGAAGGCCAGCTCATCGCCAAGATCGGCTCGCCGGAGGCGCGCGAGCGGCTGAAGCAGGCCCGCAGCGCGGAGCGGGCCGCCTCCCGCGCCGCCCCGCCGATCAGTGTGCCCGGCGGCGGCCCCGCCCTGCGCCTGGCGAGCGTCGACCTCGGCCCGATCGACCGCCGGGTGAGCGCGGAGTTCGACCGTGCCCGCACCGCCGCCCGCAAGATCGAGGACGCCGGGACGCGTACGGCCCTGCTGGCCGCCATCGACCGCGCCGAGCGGGAGCACCGGGCGCAGCGGCGCACCCTGACGAAGATCACCAAGCAGTTGACGAGGTCGATCGATCAGGCCCTGTCGCGGGTCTCCGGGCAGCTCACCGCCGGCCTCGACGGCCTGTCCGGCTCCATGGAGGCGCTGCGGGCGGCGTCGAAGGCGCAGGCGAAGGCCGCGGTCACCACCGCGGAGGCGACCGTGCGCGGCCTGACGATCAAGGCGCCGTTCGACGGCGTGGTGACCCTGGGCGGCGCCTCCGGCGGCGGCTCGTCCGGCCTGGACGGCCTGCTGTCGCAGCTCCCGGCCGGTGTCGCCGGGCAGGCCAAGGCCGCCGGCGGCGAGGCGCCTGCGGCGGCGCAGGGCGGCACCGTCACGACCGGGACCATCGCGACCGGGGTGCCGGTGTCGGCCGGCGACACGATCGCCACCGTGACCGACGTGTCGCGCCTCGGCCTGTCGGCCGACGTCGACGAGACCGACGTGCTGCAGGTCGGCAAGGGCGTGCCCGCCGAGGCCGAGCTCGACGCCGTCACCGGCGCCCGCTATCCCGCCCGGGTCACCGCCGTCGGCGTGACCCCCAAGCAGGGCAGCACGGGCGGCGTGAGCTACGCCGTGCGGCTCTCCCTCGGCAAGGGGACCTACGACGACGGCACCCCGGCCCCCGTGCCCAAACCCGGCATGAGCGCCGTCGTCCGGCTGACCGTGCGCGATTCGCCCGACGCCGTCGCCGTGCCGTCGTCGGCGATCGTCACCAGCGGCCGGGAGAGCATCGTGTGGGTGGTCCAGGGCCACGGGGACGAGGGCGTGGCCGAGCGCCGCGTGGTCAAGCTCGGCGCCCAGGGCGACGCCGAGGTGGAGGTGCTGAGCGGCGTCGCCGTCGGCGACCGCGTGGTCGTCAGGGGCGCCGACACGGTGCGCCAGGGCCAGCGGATCCCATGACGGCCCCCGCCTTCGAGGCCGCCGGGCTGACCCGGTCGTACCGGCTGGACGGAGGCGTGTCGGTGGACGCGCTGCGCGGTGTGGACCTGCGCGTCGAGCACGGTGAGTTCGTCGCGATCGTCGGGCCGTCGGGGTCGGGGAAGTCGACGTTGATGCACCTGCTCGGCTGCCTGGACCGGCCGACGTCGGGCACGCTGCGGGTCAACGGCGTCGACGTGGCCACGCTCGACGACGCGCGGCTCGCCGAGCTGCGCAACGAGACGATCGGGTTCGTCTTCCAGTCGTTCCACCTGCTGGCCCGCACGCCCGCCATCGACAACGTCGCGCTGCCCCTCGTCTACCGAGGCGTGCCGAAGGCCGAGCGGCGCGCCCGCGCCAGGGCCGCGCTGGAGGCCGTCGGCCTCGCCCACCGGCTCGGCCACCGCCCCGCGCAGATGTCCGGCGGCGAGCAGCAGCGGGTGGCGATCGCCCGCGCCCTCGTCGGCGATCCCCGGGTGGTGCTGGCCGACGAGCCCACCGGCAACCTGGACAGCCGCAACGGCGAGGAGGTCATGGGCATGCTGGAACGGCTCAACGCCGAGCGCGGCGTGGCCGTCGTCCTGGTCACCCACGACCTCGAGGTGGCCCGGCGCGCCCGGCGCGAGATCCACGTGCGCGACGGGCGGGTCCGGTCGGACACGGGCGCCGCCGCCGCGGCGGGCGGGCCCGTGGAGGCCGGTGAGGCCGGGTGAAGGCCGCCGAGGCGCTGCCCATGGCGCTGGAGGCGCTGCGGGTCAACCGGCTGCGCAGCGCGCTCACCATGCTCGGCGTGATCATCGGCGTGCTCGCCGTGGTGGTGCTGGTGGCGATCGGCACCGGTGCCAAGGACGTGATCGAAAAGCAGATCTCCGGGCTCGGCAGCAACATCATCCTGGTCGTGCCCGGCGAGGTGGGCCTCGGCGCGGTGCCCACGCAGAGCCGGCTGAGCCTGGCGGACGTGGCGTACGTCCGGCGCGTGATCGGCGACCCGGGCAAGGTGACGGTCGCGATCACCTCCGGCGAGCCGGTGCGGGTGGGCGGCACCGAGGTGTTCGCCACGCTGACCGGCACCGACGAGAACCTGCCGAACGTCTTCGACCGGCCGCTGCGCCGCGGCCGCTACCTCAGCGCGACCGACGTGGACACCCGCAGGCGGGTCGCGGTGCTCGGCTCGGAGGTCGCCGACCGGCTGTTCGGCGCCGTCGACCCGATCGGGCGGCAGGTGACGATCGCCGGCGTGCGGTTCCGCGTCGTCGGCGTCTACACCGAGCTCGGCGAGGCCTTCGGGGTGACCCGCGACCAGGAGGTGCACGTGCCGGTCACGACCGCCCAGCGGCTGATCGGCATCGATCGGGTCAACGGCATCGCGGTGGGCGCGTCGGGCCCCGACGAGATCGCGCCGCTGCAGCGCAAGGTGGTGGACGCGCTGGCGGAGCGCTACCCGGGGGAGGAGTTCTCCGCCGTGACCCAGACGCAGCTGCTCGGCACGATCGGCACGGTGCTGACCATGCTCACCGGGGTGCTGGCGGCGATCGCCGGCATCTCGCTGCTGGTCGGGGGCGTGGGGGTGTCGAACATCATGCTGGTGAGCGTGCGGGAACGCACCTCCGAGATCGGCCTGCGCAAGGCGCTCGGCGCGCGTCGCCGCGACGTGCTGCTGCAGTTCCTCGTCGAGGCGGTGCTGCTCACGACCATCGGCGGGGGCATCGGCATCGCCCTCGGCGTGGGCGGCGCGCTGCTCATCGGGGCGCTCACCCCGGTGCCTGCGTCGCTCACCTGGTGGTCGATCGTGCTGGCGTTCGGCGTGTCGGCCGGGGTCGGCGTGTTCTTCGGCGTCGCCCCGGCGCGGCGCGCCGCCCGGCTGGACCCGGTGGTCGCGCTGCGCGCGGAGTGACCGGATCCGCTGACAGGCGGGTAAAGTCGCGGGCCAAGGTCGAAAGCGACGATACGGTAGCGTCGTCCCAGGCGTGCGGGCAGCTCGCGGCGACGGTGCCCTACATGGTGCGCGTGCGAGGAGACGGCATGAGCGACTCGGTTCGGGTCATCTGGGATGACGATCTCACTTCCTACGACTTCGGGCCGGGCCATCCGCTGGCGCCGTTACGCGTCGAGCTGACCATGGCGCTGGCCCGTGAGCTCGGGGTGCTCGATCGGGTCGAGGTGGCCGGATGCGAGCCGGCGAGCGACGACGACCTGGCGATGGTGCACACGCGTGACTACATCGCGGCGGTGAAACAGGTCTCGGCCGACGGCCGGCCCGATTACCGATGCGGTCTCGGCACCAGCGACAACCCGGCGTTCGCCGGCGTGCACGAGGCGTCCGCGCTGGTCGCGGGCGCGAGCCTGGCGGCGGCGCGCGCGATCTGGACCGGGGAGGCGCAGCACGCGGTGAACATCGCCGGTGGGCTGCACCACGCGATGCCGTCGTCGGCGAGCGGGTTCTGCGTCTACAACGATCCGGCGGTGGCCATCGCCTGGCTGCTGGCCAACGGGGCCGAGCGGGTGGCGTACGTCGACGTCGACGTGCACCACGGCGACGGCGTGCAGGCGATGTTCTACGACGACCCGAGGGTGCTGACGATCAGCCTGCACGAGGGGCCGCGCACCCTGTTCCCCGGCACGGGTTTCCCCCACGAGACCGGCGCCGACGGCACGGCGGTGAACGTCGCGCTGCCGGCCGGCTGCGGCGACAGCGGCTGGCTGCGGGCCTTCCACGCCGTGGTGCCGCCGCTGGTGCGGGAGTTCGCGCCGGACATCCTGGTGAGCCAGCAGGGCTGCGACAGCCACGCCCTGGACCCGCTGGCCCATCTGATGCTGTCGGTCGACGGGCAGCGCGCGGCGTACGAGGCGCTGCACCGGCTGGCGCACGAGACGGCCGGGGGCCGATGGCTGGTGCTGGGCGGCGGTGGCTACGAGCTGGTGCAGGTGGTGCCTCGCGCGTGGACCCATCTCATCGCGGAGGCGTCGGGGCGGCCGGTGGATCCGAAGGAGCCGACGCCGGAGGAGTGGCGGATCCTGGTGGCGGAGCGGACGACCGAGACGGCGCCGCTGACCATGACGGATGGGCGAAATCCGCAATTTCGTGATATTTCCAGTGGATATGACCCGGCGGATCCGATCGACCGGGCGATCATGGCGACACGGAACGCGGTCTTCCCGCTACGCGGACTCGATCCGCTGGCCTAGCGAGAGCCGTCCGCCCGGGGGCCACGGACGGAAGTGAGTGACGAGTGACCATGGATGCGGGCGCCGGGGCGCCGACCCGGGACGAGCTACGGGCACACCTGATCCGGACCGGGATCGCCGGGGACGTGGCGACCTCACGGGAGAACAACCTCGACCATTACCGGTCCCTGGCGATCCGCGACCCGCACTACCTGCTCGGCCTCACCATCGCCCCGCACTGGCGGTTCCCCGACATCCTGGCCCTGATGGCCAAGGCGGCCGGGGTCGTCGCCGATCCCGCGCACCGGGAGGGTCAGGACACCATCGACCCCGACCGCACCATCGACGCCCTGGAGGCGATGGCCGCCCGCATCGCCGCCGCGCTGAGCCGCCCCGCGCCGCGGCTGCTGTTCGCCACCGGCCACCCGACCGGGCTGCTCACCGTGCATCTGGCGCTCGCCCGGCTGGCCGTCGCACACGGAGCCACGCTGCTCACCCCGGCCGAGGGCTGGACGTACCGCAGCGGCGGATGGGGCCGCGGGCGGCGCATCCACTACCTGGACGGGGTGGCGATGCTCGACGACGGGGGCGCGCTCGTGCACACGCACGACGCCGACCCGATGAAGGCGATGCTGGCCGAGCTGGCCGCGGAGCCCGGGGCGCCGGGCGACGGGGCGCTGCCGGACCTGGTGGTCGCCGACCACGGCTGGGCCGGGGCCGCCGGGGAGGCCGGCGTGGAGACGGTGGGCTTCGCCGACAGCAACGATCCGGGCCTGTTCGTGGGAGAGGCGGAGGGCAAGATCGCGGTCACCGTGCCCCTCGACGACAACGTGCACCCGAAGTATTACCGTCCGTTGACCGAATATCTGATCGCTTGTGTCCTGCGTGACCTGTGATACGGGTCTGGTCCTGATTCGGCCTGTCCCATACGTGAATTCGGCACGGCCGATCCGGGCCCGCCGGCACCTGGAGGCCAACTTTTTCGCGGGCTCGCGTAGCCTGTGCGCGAGGGGACCGGCTCGTTCCAACGACCCTGGCGAGGCCTCCACTAGGCTTGCTGCCAGCGATTTTCCGCGTTCCGATGGCGCGCGGCATCGACGGCTGATGAAATAGGGGGTTTGCGCACTCGGCCTCGCGACTTACGCTGACAGCAGTACACGTGCGTGAGCAATGGCACCAGTGGGGATAACCCGGATACACGTGCGGAAGAGGCGTCCGATGGCTGCAGGCGAAAGACCTCTCAGTGAGGTGAAGTTCCTGACGGTGGCCGAGGTGGCCACCGTCATGCGGGTGTCCAAGATGACGGTGTACCGGCTCGTGCACTCGGGCGAGCTGCCGGCCATCCGGGTCGGCCGCTCATTCAGAGTCCCCGAGCAGGCGGTGCACGACTACCTCAGAGACGCGTTCATCGAAGCCGGTTGACGGACCGGTTGAAGCGACTGGGCCCGGGAAGGCCCCCAGGGGGGCGATCGACCCTCGATCGCCGGTAGGCTTTGATGCCGGTGTGCGTCTCACACCGGCTGATCTGACTACCTTCACCTGGGGGTCCCGTGGGCTCTGTGATCAAGAAGCGCCGCAAGCGCATGGCCAAGAAGAAGCACCGCAAGCTGCTCAAGAGGACCCGCATCCAGCGGCGCAACAAGAAGTAGCGTCAATTCTGCGAGGCGTCGATGACCCACACCGTGCTCGTCACCGGGGTCTGCGGCACTATCGGCGCCCGGCTGGCGAGCGTGCTCGCGGCCGATCCCGAGATCAGCCGGGTCATCGGGGTCGACACGACACCTCCGGTGTCCGTGGACACGGCGTCCGCGGGCCCGGCGTCCATGGGTTCGGTGGAGTTCGTCCGCGTCGACCTGCGCAGTCCCGACATCGCCCAGATCATCGCTGCCGCCGACATCGACACGGTCGTGCACATGAGCCTGGCCGGCGCTCCCGCCAAGGGCGCGGGCCGGTCCCTCACCAAAGAGCACAATGTGATCGGCACGATGCAGCTTCTCGGCGCCTGTCAGCGGTCGGCGACGATCTCCCGCCTCGTGGTGCGCTCCACCACCGCCGTCTACGGCTCGTCCGCCCGTGACCCCGCCCTGTTCGGCGAGGACGACGAGGCGGTCGAGGCGCCGGCGTCCGGCTATGCGAAGGACGCCTGTGAGGTCGAGGGGTACGTCCGCGGGTTCGCCCGCAGACGCCCCGACGTGAGCGTGGCCACGCTGCGTTTCGCGGACCTCCTCGGCCCGGGCGTCGACTCGCCGTTGACGCGCTACTTCAGCCAGCCCGTGCTGCCCACGCTGCTCGGGTTCGACCCGCGCCTGCAGTTCCTCCACGAGGACGATGGCATCGAGGTGCTGCGCCGCATGACCCTGGAGCCCCACGAGGGCACCTTCAACGTCGCCGGCGAGGGCATCATGCTGCTGTCGCAGTGCGCCCGCCGTGCGCACCGGCCCGTGCTGCCGCTGCCCGGGCCGGCGTTCGAGGTGTTCGGCGGGCTGGCCCGCAAGGCCGGCCTGCTCGGCTACTCGCCGGGCCGGCTGGGCCTGCTCAAGTACGGCAGGGGCGTGGAGACCGGGCGGCTGGCGGCCGCGCTGGGCCGGCAGCCGAAGTTCGGCACGGCGGCGGCGTTCGACGACTTCGTCCGATCCCATCCCGGCATGGCCCGATGACCCCGGCCAGTGAGCGGGCGGTGCCCGACGAGCTCTGGGACCGCCTCGCCGCCGCGATCGCGTTCGTCCGCCGCCGGCTCGACGGCGACTACGAGGTCGACGAGTTCGGCTACGACCCCGAGCTCACCGGCAAGGTCCTGCTGGAGGCCGTGCGCCCGCTCTACCGGCACTGGTTCCGGGTCGAGGTGTCGGGCCTCGGCAACGTGCCCGACGAAGCCGGTGCGCTCGTCGTGGCCAACCACTCCGGCACGCTGCCGGTCGACGCGCTCATGCTCCAGGTCGCCCTGCACGACGACCATCCCGCGCATCGCGCGCTGCGCCTGCTCGGCGCCGACCTCGTCTACCGGCTGCCGGTGCTCGGCCACCTGGCCCGCAAGAGCGGCCACACCCTGGCCTGCCCCGAGGACGCCGACCGGCTCATGCGCAAGGGCGAGCTCGTCGGCGTCTTCCCCGAGGGCTTCAAGGGCGTCGGCAAGCCGTTCCGCGAGCGCTACCGGCTCCAGCGGTTCGGCCGGGGCGGCTTCGTGGCCTCGGCGATCCGGGCCGGGGTGCCCATCGTCCCATGCGCCATCGTGGGCGCCGAGGAGATCTATCCCAAGATCGGCGAACTGCGCGCCCTCGCGCGGCTGCTGGGCGTGCCGTACCTGCCGATCACGCCGTTCTTCCCCTGGCTCGGCCCGCTCGGGCTGATCCCGCTGCCGTCGAAGTGGCTGATCGAGTTCGCCGAGCCGGTGCGCACCGACGACTACGCCCCCGAGGCCGCCGACGACCCGATGCTGGTCTTCAACCTGACCGATCACGTGCGCGAGATCATCCAGCGGCGGCTCAACGTGCTGCGGCTGCAGCGGGGGCCGGCGTTCCCCGTGTTCCCGCCGTTCCTGTGACGTTTCCCTGACGCACGGGCCGCCCGGGTCTATCGTTTCGGCCGTGAAAGGTCCCCGAGGAAACGGCAGGAAGATCGCCCTGGCCGGCCTCCTCGCGGGCGCGGAGATCGGCGTCGCGCCCCGCGACGAGACCCGGGACCCCGGGCGGCACCCCTGCGACCCGCAGGCCAGGGCCGTCACCGTGACGACCGACGACGGCGCGCGGCTGGCCGCCGAGGTGACCGGCGGCGGGCCGGTCGCGGTGGTGTTCGCGCACGGCTGGCTCGTCAACCGGCACTCCTGGCAGTTCCAGCGCCGGGCCCTCGCCGGCCTCGCCACCCTCGTGCTGTACGACCAGCGGGGGCACGGCCGCTCGTCGCCCGGCGGCCCCGGCGCCTGCACCCTCGACCGGCTCGGCGACGACCTCGCGGCCGTGATCGAGCAGACGCTGCCCGCAGGCACGCCGGTGGTGCTCGTCGGCCATGCCATGGGCGGCACGGCGATCATGTCCCTGGCGGCGCGCCGGCCGGGCCTGTTCGGCACCAGGATCGTCGGCGCGGCCCTGCTGAGCACCCCGCCGGGCGATCCCCGCGAGAGCGCCCCCGAGCCCCGGCTCGCACCGGTCGTGCCGCTCCGCCCCGACCGCATGCGCGCCCCGGCGGTCCGGCCACCCGCCCGGCCCGGGCCCACCCTGTCCGTGTCCGATCGGCCCGTGTCCGACAGCCCCGGGCCCGACCGGCAGGCTCTCGACCGCTCCGTGCCGCAGGTATGGGGCCGCACGGGCCGCTCCGCCACGCTGGGGCCGCACGCCACCCGCGACCACATCAGGTTCGTGGCCGACCTGGTGACGGCCGCCGACCCCACCACACGGCTGCGGCACGAACTGCTCGTCCGCGGCCGCCGGTCCGCCCGCCCGGCGCTGCGCGCCGTACGGACCATGGTGCTGGTGGGTTCGGCCGACCCGCTGACCCCGCCCGGCGACGGCCGCCGGATCGCCGAGGCGCTGCCCGACGCCACGCTGGCCGTCGTCGCGGGGGCCGGGCACCTGATCGGCCTGGAGCGCCCCGACGTGGTGAACCGCGCCCTGCGCGGCTTCGTGGGCAACTGCACGGCCCGCACACCGGTCCGGGCCTGCTGAGCAGCCCTCAGCGGCCGGCGGGCGCTCAGACCGAGCGGTAGTGCCTGCGCAGCGCGATGCCCGCGGCGATGCCGCCGGCGACGGCGCCCGCGCCCGCCGCGATGGGCAGCCCGATCATCGTGGCCCTGCGCGCCGCGCGGAAGTCGCGGATCGTCCAGCCGTGGTCCTTGGCGTGCTCGCGCAGATCGCCGTCGGGGTTGACCGCCACCGGGTGGCCGACGAGCCTCAGCATCGGCAGGTCGTTGGAGGAGTCGCTGTAGGCCGAGCAGCGGGCCAGGTCGAGCCCCTCGCGCCGCGCGAGCGCGGCCACGGCGTCGGCCTTGGCGGGGCCGTGCAGCAGGTCGCCGACGAGCCTGCCGGTGTAGACGCCGTCGACGGTCTCGGCGACGGTGCCGAGCGCGCCGGTGAGCCCGAGCCGCTGCGCTATCAGCCGGGCCAGCTCGACGGGCGTCGCGGTGACGAGCCAGACCCGCTGCCCGGCGTCGAGGTGCTGCTGGGCCAGGGCGCGGGTGCCGGCCCAGACGCGGTCGGCCATGACCTCGTCGTAGATCTCTTCGCCGAGCCGTACGACGTCGTCGACCTTCAGCCCGGCCACGAAGGCGAGCGTGGTCTCCTTGGCGCGGGCGATGTGCTCGGGGTTCTCGTTGCCCCTGATGCGGAACGCCGCCTGGGCGACCGCGAACTTCAGCAGGTCCCGGGTGGTGAACAGGCCCCGTGAGGCGAGCCCTCGGGCGAAGTGGTAGATCGAGGCGCCGCGCATCATCGTGTTGTCGACGTCGAAAAACGCCGCCGCCTGCGGGTCTGGGTCGGCACTGGGCACGGGGAGGGCGGCCGCAGCCGCGACATCGCCGGCGAGTTCCGCCCGATCCTTTCGCCGCCATAGCCGTCTCATGGCATCTCAGCTTACGATGCGCGATGCGCGAAATGGTGGACGATATCGGTACGCAGGGTGTCGTGTCAGTTACTTTCCGCCCTCGAATCCCTCGATCAGGTGCAGGTAGTCGTTGGCCTTGCGTCTGCTCGCGTCGTTGAGGTCGGGCAGCAGGGGCTCGACGACGTTGCGCTGCTGCCTGGCGAAGCGCTTCAAGGTGGTGGTGCCGGGCTTGTTGCGCTTCTTGGCCTTGGTCAGGGTCTTGATCGCCGACCGGGTCCTGCGGTCCATGTTGTCGAGGGTCTCGCGCAGCAGGCGGTCCCGGTCGGGCCCGGACGCGGACGCCAGGGCGGCGGCCTCGTCGGCGCGGCGGCGGGCGGTGAGCAGCTCGCGCTTGGCCCGGGTGACGTCGTTCACGCTCAGGTCGAGCAGCGCGGTCTCGGAGACGCGCCTGAGCGGGTAGAGCAGGTCGCCGGGCATCGACCGGTAGGTCGCCCAGCCCACTCCGGCGATGACCAGGACCACGGCCACCACGATCACGCTCGCGGGGCGCAGCGCCGCCCGGAGGGGCCGCCACACCCGCGACGCCGGAGACGCGTGGCGGGGGGTGTGCTTGGGGGCCCGCACGCCGTCACGCGAGCCCTTTTCAAGGTGCGGCGGCCCGTCGGCCGCCACGCCGAGCAACTCGTCGGCCTGGGCGCGCAGGAGCCGTTCGCGCAGCAGCGCGCGGAACTCCTGCCGCGGGTGCCCGCCGAGCCGGTCGCCGATCGCGGCGAGACGCGCGGCGATGTGCGGGTCCTGCCCGCCTCGCCCCGTCCGTCGCCGCGAAGGCCGCCAACCGCCCATGAGCGCTCCCTGCCGCCCTGACCGCCGATCCGTTCGCCGGAGAATCGCCCGATCTCTACCTGTCGTCGCGCGTCGTCCGGCCGCACGGGCTCCGTCGGCCCGGCGGCCGTACGAACCGCCCGATGAGTACGATCTGCCCAACGAGGAGGTGGGGCGTCAGGTTACGCCCAGCCCGTGCCGTGTCGGGGCCACGCCGGCCATTATTCAACTACCCGGTGCCTAAGGCAGGTGTCAGCCGGCCAGGTCACGGGCCAGGGCACGGCCGAGAGCGCGTACGGCGCGGAACTGCAGCGCCTTGATCGCCCCGCTCTTCTTGCCCATGATCAGGGCCGTCTCGGCGAGCGACATGCCGTGCAGGAAGCGCAGCACGACGCACTCCTGCTGCTCGGGGCCGAGCTCGCGCACGGCCTGCAGCACCCGCTCGTTGACCATGTTGGCCACCACGACGTTCTCGGGGATGTGGGGCCCGTCGAGCGCGGTGTCGAGCACCTCCGGCGTGGAGACCTCCAGCCGGTAGCGGCCCGACTTGAAGTGGTCGGCGACGAGGTTGCGCGCAATGGTGACCAGCCATGCGCCGAAGTCGCGGCCCTGCCAGGTGAAGCCCGAGATGCCGCGCAGCGCGCGCAGGAAGGTCTCGCTGGTGAGGTCCTCGCAGAGCGCGTGGCTGCCCACGCGGAAATAGATGTAGCGGTACACGAGGTCCAGGTAGCGATCGTACAGCAGGCCGAAGGCCTCGGTGTCTCCGGCCTTCGCGCGAAGGACCAGGGTCCGCAGCGCGTTGGAGTCCGCGGAGGCCGCCTCGGCCGGTTGGCGGTGCGCGCGGTCACCGGCGCGCGGGGCGACACCTGCGGTGGCCGGAGGTGGGAGCCCGGCGAGCGGCCACGTATTCGACATTCGAAAAATCCCAGCGGGGAAGGGGAAGCAGCGTGCGCTAACTCTAGAAATCATCAGTAAATAACACAATCCGCTTTGGTCGTTATCCTCGCTACCCTCAACCGTGACGTGCCGCCGATTCGGCCGGAGTCGGGGCATCGGCTACCGGTCCGGCGGCAAAGTCCGGCAGCATGGGAGCACCATGAACGTCCTCGTCGCTCTCATCGCGTTCGCCGGCGCGGCGGTCGCCGCCGTCACCACCGGTGCCCTCATCGGCCGTGTTCGAGACGAGCGCGAGGGCTGGCTCATCGCCTGGACGATCGTCACGGCGGGCCTGTGCCTGTCGCTCGGCGTCGCCGCCATCGGGGCGCTGGCCGGCTTCAACGCCGTGACCTTCCGCGTCTACCAGATGACCGGGGCGCTGCTCCCACCCCTGTGGCTGGCGATCGGCGTGATCCAGCTGCTCGCCGACAAGGTGCCGCCCAGGTTCGCCGCCTGGCTGCTCGGCACCGCCGTCACCGTCATCGCCCTGGTGATCATGGCCGCCGACCCCGTCATCAACATCGCGGAGCTCGACCAGGCCCCGCCGAGCTACGACGTGCACTGGGACCTGCTGCCCAAGCGCATGATCGAAGGGCTGGAGATCGTCGTCCTGCTGATCCTGGTGATCTCGCTGATCCTCGCGCTGGTGCGCCGGCGCGCCGGTGACGACATCGACGCCGACAACATGCACGCCGTGGCCGTGCTGATGCCGGCGGGCATCGCCCTGATGGCCGCGATCCGGTTCACGCTGCCCGGCGTCGTCACCGTGCTGCTGCTCGGCCTCGTCGCCGGCGCGATCTGGTACGTCGTGGCCCGGCCGCTGGCGCCGTACGAGGACGAGGACGAAGATGAGCTGGAGCCCGAGCCGGAGCCGGGCGTCCGTGTCGCCCCCACCCCGGGACGGCAGCGGCCCGTGCCGCCGGCCCCGCGCTCGTCGAGCCGCTCCGGGCTGGGCGACCTGGTCGCGGAGTACCGCGCGGGAGAGCAGGGCGAGGTCGACTACGCCGCCCGCATGCAGGCCGGGACGTTCGGCGATCAGCCCGTGGTCGGCGACCCGTCGTCGTTCGGCGGGCCGTCCACCGGCGCGTTCGCCGGCCCGCTCGCCGCGGCCGCCGGGGCGGAGCCGCCCGGCGGCCCGTCCGCCGATCCCTTCGACGCCTTCAGCGGCCCGGCGACGGGCTACATGATGCCGGTCGGCGACATGCCTTCCGGCGGGCCGCAGGACACCCGTTCCCCGGGCGCCAACGGCATGCAACGCGGCCCCGGCCACGCCTTCGGCGCCGCCCGCGACATGGGGCGGGGCATGCCCGGCGACAGGGGCGGTGAAGGCGCGATGCCGGCCACCGGGTCGGTCTTCGCGAGCGACCCCGCCGGTGGCGGCACGTTCGGCGTCTCGCGGTCCGGCGCCGACGGGGGCCGGCCCTCGCCCAACATCTACGGCCTGCTCACGGTGTTCACGCTGATGGACGGCTCCGGCCCGGCGTTCGACCGGCTCGCCGAGGAGACCGTCGAGGCGATCAAGCGCACCGAGCCCGACACTCTGGTGTTCGTCTGCCACGCCGTCAAGTCGGCGCCCCTGCAGCGCATCGTCTACGAGCTCTACCGCGACGAGGTGGCGTACGCCGAGCACCAGCGCCAGCCCCACATGGAGCGCTTCGCGGGGGAGCGGGTCGCGCACGTGCTGGCCGCCAACGTGATCGAGCTGGGAGTCAACGCCGCCAAGGTGATGCCGCTGCCGACGGCGTTCAGGGTCTAGCCGGCGAGGGTCTGGCGCAGGCGGGCCTCGTCGACGCGCCAGAAGTCATGCTGGACGCCGTCGACGAATGTGACGGGAATCATATCCCAGTATTTCGCCTGATCCTCTTCGGAGGCGGTGATGTCGCGCTCGTCCCAGGGCACGCCCAGCTCGTCGGCCACCCGTTCGATGATCGCTCGCGCGTCGTCGCACAGATGGCAGCCGGGCTTGCTCAGCAGCGTGATGCGGTGATCGGCAGGCGCCATGCCCACCAGCGTACGGCGCTCGGCGCGTGCCCCTGACCAGGGCCCGGGGGCGATCGGGGACCCGGTCGCGGGACCGTCGGCGGCGCCTGCCAGAGTGGGCGGTACAGCGCGGTGAGGCGCCCGGAGCCCAGGCCGTCACTTTGTGCACGGCTTCACAAAAGGATTAACCTGGGTGTCTACCGTCTTCACCTTGACATCCGTCGCACCCGAGCACGCGGCCGGGGACACCGGTCGCCCAGGCCCCCAGGAGCTCCGGCAAGTGGTTCGCCGATTTCCGCAAGCGCGAGACCGTGGCATTCCCGATGCGACCGTCGCCCGGCTGCCGCTGTACCTTCGCGCGCTGAACGGCCTGGCCGAGCGCGGCACGGCGACCGTCAGCTCGGAGGACCTCGCCGTGGCGGCGGGGGTCAACTCGGCAAAGCTGCGCAAGGATTTATCGCATCTCGGGTCCTACGGCACGCGCGGCGTCGGCTACGACGTGCAGTACCTGATCTATCAGATCTCCCGTGAGCTGGGCCTGACGCAGGACTGGGCGATCGCGATCGTGGGGGTCGGTAACCTGGGTCGGGCGCTCGCCAACTACGGCGGGTTCGTGTCCCGCGGCTTCCGCGTCGCGGCGCTGTTCGACGCCGACCCCCAGGTCGTGGGCGAGCGCATCTCGGGGCTTGCCGTCGAGCACATCGACGACCTCGAGACGGTGATCGCGAGCCGGGGCATCTCGATCGTGGTGATCGCGACCCCCGCCGCGGCCGCGCAGCAGGTGTGCGACCGGGTGACGGGGGCGGGCGTCACCAGCATCCTGAACTTCGCTCCCGCCGTGCTGACCGTCCCCGAGGGCGTCGACGTGCGCAAGGTCGACCTGTCGATCGAGCTGCAGATCCTCGCCTTCCACGAGCAGCGCAAGGCCGGCCGCGACGGGGCCGGCCAGATCCTGACGGACGAGCTGGCCGAAGCGGTAGACCTGTGAAGGGAGCGGCATGAGCGTTCTGGTCGTGGGGCTGAGCCATCGCACGACCCCGGTGACGCTGCTGGAACGGGTCGCCTTCTCCGGCGACGCCCTGGTCAAGCTGCTGCGCGACGTGCAGCAGGACGTCCACGTCGCCGAGACGATGATCGTGTCCACCTGCAACCGGGTGGAGATCTACGCCGTCGTCGACCGCTTCCACGGCGGCGTCAGCGCGCTCACCGAGCTGCTCGCCACCCACTCCGACGTGCCGCAGGACCGGCTCGCCCGGCACCTGTACGTCCACTACGAGGACCAGGCGGTGCAGCACCTGTTCGAGGTGGCGGCCGGGCTCGACTCCATGGTGGTCGGAGAGGCGCAGATCCTCGGCCAGGTGCGGCAGGCGCTGCGCCTCGCCCAGGACCAGGACACCGCGGGCACGATCCTGAACGAGCTCGCCCAGCAGGCGCTGCGGGTCGGCAAGAGGGTGCACACCGACACCGACATCGACCGGGCGGGCGCCTCCCTGATCGGGGTGGGCCTCGACCTCGCCGCGAAGGTCCTCGGGCCGATCGCCGGCCGCCGGGCCCTGGTGGTGGGCGCCGGGTCGATGAGCGCGCTGTCGGTGGCGACCCTGGCGCGGGCGGGCGTGACCGACATCGTGGTGGCCAACCGCACCTACGAGCGGGCGGTGCGGCTCGCCGAGTCGGTCGGCGGACGCGCGGTGCGGCTCGACGACGTGGCCGCGGAGCTGACCGCGGCCGACCTGGTCGTCTCGTGCACCGGCGCCGGCGAGGTGCTGATCACCACGGACATGATGGCGGTGGCCGCCACGGCCGCCCCTTCCACGCGCTTCGTGCTGGACCTCGCGCTGCCGCACGACGTCGACCCCGCCGTACGGCTGCTGCCCGGCGTGACCCTGGTCGACCTGGAGTCGATGCAGGAGGCCGGGCTCGGGGCCGAGCGCGGCGGATCGGCCGTCGAGGCGGCCGAGCGCATCGTCTCCGCCGAGGTGGCGGCGTTCCTGTCGGCCGAGCGCGCCGCCCGGGTGACGCCGACCGTGGTCGCCCTGCGCAGCAAGGCGGCCAAGGTCGTCGAGGCCGAGCTCGGCCGGCTGACCGGCCGCGTGCCCGAGCTGTCGGAGCGGGTCCGCGACGAGGTCGCGCAGACCGTGCGGCGGGTGGTCGACAAGCTGCTGCACGAGCCGACGGTGCGCGTCAAGCGGCTCGCCGCGTCGCCGGGCGGCGACCAGTACGCCGAGGCGCTGCGCGAGCTGTTCAACCTCGACCCGAAGGCCCCGGACGCCGTGTCGCGCGCCGAGGTGCAGGGGGCCGAGACGTTCCGGGGGAGCGAGGGCGAATCATGACCGCGCTGCGCATGGGCACCAGGAAGAGCCGCATGGCGATGGCCCAGTCGGGCCGCGTCGCCGAGCGGCTCACCGAGCTCACCGGGCGCGCCGTCGAGGTGGTCGGCGTGACCACCGCGGGCGACGTCTCCAGGGCGCACCTCGCCCAGCTCGGCGGCACCGGGGTGTTCGTCAGCGCACTGCGCGACCGGCTCCTCGACGGCGAGATCGACTTCGCGGTGCACTCGCTGAAGGACCTGCCGACGGCGCCCGACCCCCGCATCACGATGGCCGCGCTGCCGGCCCGCGACGATCCGCGCGACGCGCTCGTCGGCCACACCAAGCTCGCGGATCTGCCGCCGGGCGCCCGCATCGGCACCGGCTCGCCGCGCAGGGTCGCGCAGCTGCGCGCGCTGCGGCCCGACCTCGACTACGTCGCGATCCGCGGCAACGCCGACACCCGCATCGGCAAGGTGACCTCCGGCGAGCTCGACGGCGTGGTGCTGGCCCTCGCCGGGCTGGTCCGCATCGGCAGGGCCGAGGAGATCGGCCAGATCTTCGAGGTCGACGAGCTGGTGCCCGCGCCCGGGCAGGGCGCCCTCGCCGTCGAGTGCCGCGCCGACCGGCCCGCCCTCGCCGAGCTGCTCGGCGTGCTCGACGACGCGCCCACCCGCGCCGTCGTCGCCGCCGAGCGGGCCGTGCTCGCCGCCCTGGAGGCCGGCTGTTCCGCGCCGGTCGGCGCCTACGCCACCTGCCGGAAGACCGCCGGCGCGAAAGACGTGTGCGGGGGAGACCCGCACCGGCCCGGGGTAGACACAGTTCACCTGTCCGCCGTCGTGATGGCCATCGACGGCGTGCACTCCGTGCGCAAGTCCATCGCCGGACCCGCCGAGGCGGCCGCGCGTCTGGGCCGTGACCTCGCGGCCCAGATGATCGCCGAGGGGGCCGGCACGTTGATTGGGGAGCAGAACCATTGAGCTCCGGTAGTCCTCATCAGCAGGGGCTGGTCGCCTTCGTCGGGGCGGGTCCCGGCGACGCGAACCTGCTCACCCTGCGCGGTGCCGACCTGCTGGCCAAGGCCGACATCGTCGTGCTCGACAGGGAGGCGTACGGCCCCATGCTCCGGCACTGTGCGCCGGGCGTGCGGGTCGTCGACGTGTCCGGGGCCGGGCAGGCCCAAGCGCTCGCGGCGGGCTCCGTCGCGAACCTGGTGGAGGAGGCGAAGGCCGGCCAGGTCGTCGTCCGGCTGCACAGGGGGGACCCCCTGTTCTTCCCCGCCGCCGCGACCCCGTCGATCGCCGACGAGGTGGCCGCGTGCGTCAAGGCCGACGTCGACGTCGAGATCGTGCCCGGCATCCCCGCGGCGACGGCGGTGCCCGGCTACGCCGGCATCCCGCCCGCCCTGTCGGTGCCGGAGTTCCGCGTCGTCGACGCGGCGCGCGTCGACGACTGGTCGGCGCACGCCCGCCTCGACGGCACCCTGGTCATCTACAACGGCCTGGCCGAGGCGGTGCCGATCGCGCGGGCGCTGATCGCGGCTGGGGCGGCCGACTCGACCCCGGTGGCGATCACCTGCGGCGGCACCACCACCGAGCAGCTCACGGTCGTGTCGACGCTGGGCCGCATCGGCCCCGACACCAAGCACGCCCTGCTCACCGAGCCCGCCGTCATCGTCGTCGGCGCGGCCGTCGGCATGCGCGACGAGCTGTCCTGGTTCGAGACCAAGCCGCTGTTCGGCTGGCGGGTCCTGGTGCCGCGCACCAAGGAGCAGGCCGCCGGGCTGTCGGAGCAGCTGCGGTCGTACGGCGCGGTGCCCGTGGAGGTGCCGACGATCTCCGTCGAGCCGCCGCGCACCCCGCAGCAGATGGACCGCGCGATCAAGGGCCTGGTCACCGGGCGCTACGAGTGGGTGGCGTTCACCAGCGCCAACGCCGTCAAGGCGGTGCGCGAGAAGTTCGACGAGTACGGGCTGGACGCCCGGGCGTTCGCCGGGCTGAAGGTCGCGGCCGTCGGCGACGCCACGGCGGCGGCGCTGGTGGAGTTCGGGGTCCGGCCCGACCTGCTGCCGACCGGGGAGCAGTCGGCCGAGGGGCTGCTGGCCGAGTGGCCGCCGTACGACTCGATGCTCGACCCCATCAACCGGGTGCTGCTGCCGCGTGCCGACATCGCGACCGAGGCGCTCGTGGCCGGGCTGACCGAGCTCGGCTGGGAGTGCGACGACGTCACGGCGTACCGCACGGTGCGCGCGGCGCCGCCGCCGGAGGAGATCCGCACCGCGATCAAGGGCGGCGGGTTCGACGCCGTGCTGTTCACCTCCAGCTCCACCGTGCGCAACCTGGTGGGCATCGCCGGCAAGCCCCACAACGTGACGGTCATCGCGGTCATCGGGCCGCAGACCGCCAAGACCGCCGACGAGTTCAACCTGCGGGTCGACGTGATGGCCGACCAGCGGTCGGCTTCGGCCCTCGCGGCGGCGCTCGCGGAGTACGGTGCCAAGCAGCGGCAGGCCGCGCTGATGGCCGGGGAGACGCCGCGGCGGCCGTCGCAGATGCGCAGGGGCGCCCGCCGCCGACTCAAGTAGCCAAGACAGGAGCGAAATGTCCGCGCAATTCCCGGTGGCTCGCCCCCGGCGGCTTCGCCGCACCGGGGCGATGCGTCGCCTGGTGGCCGGCACCCGGCTGCACCCGGCCGACCTGATCCTGCCGATGTTCGTCAAGGAGGGCATCGGCGAGCCGCAGCCGGTCGAGTCGATGCCGGGCGTGGTGCAGCACACCCGCGAGTCGCTGCGCAAGGCCGCCCACGAGGCGGCCGAGCTGGGCGTGGGCGGGGTGATCCTGTTCGGCGTGCCGGCCGAGAAGGACGCCAGGGGATCGGCGGCCGACGATCCTGACGGCATCACGCAGCTCGCGCTGCGCGATTTGGCCCGCGACGTCGGCGACCGGCTCGTCGTGATGTCCGACACCTGCCTCGACGAATACACCGACCACGGCCACTGCGGCATCCTCACCGAGACCGGCGAGGTCGACAACGACGCGACCCTCGACCGCTACGCCGCGGCGGCCGTCGCCCAGGCCGCCGCCGGGTCGCAGGTCATCGCGCCGAGCGGCATGATGGACGGCCAGGTCGCCGCGATCCGGGCCGCGCTCGACGCGAACGGCTTCGCCGCCGTGCCGATCCTCGCCTACTCGGCGAAGTACGCCTCGGCGTTCTACGGCCCGTTCCGCGACGCCGCGGAGTGCGCGCCGAAGTCCGGCGACCGCAGCGCCTACCAGCAGGACCCCGCGGGCCCGGTGGGCGAGGCGCTGCGCGAGGTGCGGCTCGACCTCGCCGAGGGCGCCGACGCGGTCATGGTCAAGCCGGCCATGGCGTACCTGGACGTCCTGCGCCAGGTGCGCGACCTGGTCGACGTGCCCGTCGCGGCCTACCAGGTCAGCGGAGAGTACGCCATGATCGAGGCCGCCGCGCGCAACGGCTGGATCGACCGCGAGCGGGCGATCCACGAGTCGCTCATCGCGATCCGCCGGGCCGGGGCCGACCTGATCCTGACCTACTGGGCGTGCGAGATGGCACGCCGACTATCCTGATGTCCAAAGCCGGCGCGTAGTGGGGAGACAGGCCAGCATGGTGGGGGTGCCACGCACTCGTCGTGTGAAACGGCGCAGACACGGTGCCGCGCCGCCGATTGCGTCGGTGCTCCGGTACGCCGAGCTGGGCTGGCCGTGCTGTCCCGGCGCCCACCCGCTGCGCGAGGGCGGCAGGGCCTGCTCCTGCGACCGCGTGGGCTGTCCCGACCCGGGCGCCCACCCCCTGTCGCCGGCCTGGCGAGTGCAGGCCACCACCGACACCACGCTGCTGACACGCTGGTGGGAGCGCGACCCGGAGGCCAACGTCATCCTGCCCACCGGCCGGGTGTTCGACGTGTTCGACGTGCCGCAGGCCGCGGGCTACCAGGCGCTCACCACGATGGAGCAGTCCGGCCCGCCCATCGGCCCGGTCGCCGCGCAAGGCGACCGGGTCCTTTTTTTCGTCGCGACCCGGGGCGCCCCCGAGGACGAGGACGAGTGGTGGTCGTGCCGGCTCGACTGCCATCCCGAGACCATCGACGACACCCCCGGGCTGCGCTGGCACTGCCGCGACAGCTACGTGCTGGCGCCGCCGTCGGCGCTCGTGACGGGCGCCCTGGTCAGCTGGCTGCGCCAGCCCACGGGCCTGCCGCTGCCCGACCCGGTGCGGGTGCTGGAGCATCTGGCCGACGCGCTCGACTGATCCGCGGTTCTGATCCGCCGGTCTGATCGGCCGGTCCGATCCGCCCGTCTGGTCGGGTGCCTGATCCGCCGGTCGGGCCGCCGGGTGCGCCCCATAATGTGGGGGCGTGAGCCTAGAGAAGTCAGCCGAGCTGTTCCAGCGAGCCCAGGCGGTCACGCCGGGCGGTGTCAACTCCCCGGTCCGCGCGTTCGGCGCGGTCGGCGGCACGCCGAGGTTCATGGTGTCGGGGCGGGGACCCTACATCATCGACGCCGACGGCAACCGCTACGTCGACCTGGTGTGCTCGTGGGGGCCGATGATCCTGGGGCACGCCCATCCCGCGGTCGTGGCGGCGGTGCGCGACGCGGCCTCGCGGGGCACGTCGTTCGGCACGGTCACGCCGGGCGAGGTCGAGCTGGCGGCCGAGATCGTCGCGCGGGTGGCCCCCGTCGATCGGGTGCGGCTGGTCAGCTCGGGCACCGAGGCCACCATGTCGGCCGTGCGGCTCGCGCGCGGCTTCACCGGGCGGCCCACGGTGGTCAAGTTCGCCGGCTGCTACCACGGGCATGTCGACGCGCTGCTGGTGTCGGCGGGGTCGGGCGTGGTCACCTTCGGGCTGCCCGACACGCCGGGCGTCACCGGGGCATCGGCGGCCGACACGATCGTGTTGCCCTACAACTCGGTCGAGGCGGTGGAGGCGGCGTTCGCCGAGGCGGGGGAGCGCATCGCCGCCGTGATCACCGAGGCGTGCCCGGCGAACATGGGCGTGGTGCCGCCGCTGCCGGGCTTCAACCGGCGGCTGCGCGAGCTGTGCACCGAGCACGGCGCGCTGCTGATCATCGACGAGGTGCTGACGGGCTTCCGGGTGTCACCCGCCGGGTGGTACGGCCTGGACCCGGTCGACGCCGACATCATGACCTTCGGCAAGGTCATGGGCGGGGGCCTGCCGGCGGCGGCGTTCGGCGGCCGGGCCGAGGTGATGGCCCGGCTCGCGCCCGAGGGGCCCGTCTACCAGGCCGGCACCCTGTCGGGCAACCCGCTGGCCTGCGCGGCCGGGCTCGCGACGCTGCGCTCGGCCGACGCCGCGGCGTACGACCGGGTCGGCGCGGCGGCGCGAGTGGTCGCCCGGGCGGCGTCGGAGGCGCTGACGGCGGCGGGAGTGCCGCATCGGGTGCAGGAGGCGGGCAACCTGTTCTCGGTGTTCTTCACGGACGGGCCGGTGACCGATTTCGCCGGGGCGCAGCGGCAGGACGTCGCGGCGCACCGGGCCTTCTTCCACGCGATGCTCGACCGGGGCGTCTATCTGCCGCCCTCGGCGTACGAAGCGTGGTTCCTGTCGGCGGCGCACGACGACGAGGCGCTGGCCCGGGTCACCGACGCCCTGCCCGCGGCGGCCAAGGCCGCCGCGGAGGCGATGGCGGGCTGAGTCAGCCGTCAGGGGCGGCCCGGCTGCGCGCCCTGCTGTTGCGGGCCTGGAGCGCCAGCGCGGCGAGGTAGGAGGGACGATTCGACTGGGCACGCTTAGTGAAGCGGAACTTGATTGATCGCATGCATCAATTCTTGTGAACTAAACAGTTCAGGACAAGCGAGATTTTCTAACGCTCGGCGGTTAGAGTTGCTTACATGTTGGATCTCAACCGCCTCAAGGCGCTGCACGCCGTCTCGGTCTACGGGTCCGTGGGCGCCGCCGCGGAAGCGCTGATGGTGACCCCCTCCGCCATCTCGCAGCAGCTGGCCAAGCTGGAGCGCGAGACCGGGGCGACGTTGCTCGAACGCAACGGACGAGGGGTCCGGCTGACCGACGCCGCCGGCGTGCTCGCCGAGCACGCCGAGCGCATCCTGGCCCTGGTCGAGACCGCCGAGGCCGAGTTCGAGGCGCTGCGCGGGGCCGTCGTGGGCAGGCTCGGCATCGGGGCCTTCCCGACCGCCGCGCGCGGCATCATGCCCGCCGCGCTCACCCTGCTCAAGGAGCGCCACCCGGGCCTCGACCTGAAGCTGTACGAACGCGACCCGGAGCGGCAGATCCGCGAGGTGGCCAGGGGAGAGCTCGACCTCGCGGTGGTGCAGGACTGGCTGAACCGGCCGGTCGCCGTGCCCGACGGGCTGTCGCGCGCCACGATCCTCGACGACATCGCCGACGTCGCGCTGCCCGCAGGTCATCCGCTCGCCGGCGAGCGCGAGATCAACCTCGCCGACCTGTCCGGCGAGAAGTGGATCAGCTCGGCGCCCGGCCAGATCTGCTACGAATGGCTGGTCTTCACGCTCCGCTCGGCCGACCTGGAGCCGACGTTCGCGTGCATGGCCGACGAGTACCCCACCCAGCTCGCGCTGGTGGCCGCCGGCCACGGCTGCGCGATCGTGCCGCGCCTCGGCCGCGACTGGGTGCCCGAGGGCGTGCGCATGGTGCCGCTGCTGCCCCGGCTGACCCGCCGGGTCTCCGCCCTGTGGCGCACCGACGCCGCGCGCCGTCCCGCCATCCGCGCCGCCGTCGAGGCGCTGCGCGCCGCCGCCGCCAAGGACGGCCGCGCGCTCCGCATCGGTGCCGGTGCCGGATAACGCGGTGCCGGTGCCGCATAGCCGGGTGCCCGTGCCGGATAGGGGGCCGCATAACGGGATTGGCTAAGCTGGATCGCACCATGGCTGAATCGACCGTCGTCCATCTGCTGCGACACGGTGAGGTGGACAACCCCACCGGAGTCCTCTACGGCCGCCTGCCCGGATACCACCTTTCCGAGCTGGGCAGGCAGATGGCCGACCTGGTGGCCAAGGCGATCGCCGACCGCGACATCGTCGCCCTCTACAGCTCGCCCATGGAGCGCGCCCAGGAGACCGCCGCGCCCATCGCCGAGGCGCTGGGCCTGCCGATCGTGACCGACGAGCGGCTCATCGAGGCCGACAACGTCTTCGAAGGCATGGCGCTGGGCGTCGGCGACGGCGTGCTGCGCAGCCCCCGCCACTACCGTTACCTGTGGAACCCGTTCCGCCCGTCCTGGGGCGAGCCCTACGCCGACGTCGCGCGCCGCATGAAAGCCGCGATCGACGACGCCCGCCGGGCCGCCCGGGGGCACGAGGCGCTGCTGGTCAGCCACCAGCTGCCCATCTGGACCATCCGCATGGCGGCCGAGAACCGCCGCCTGTGGCACGACCCGCGGCGGCGCCAGTGCGCGCTGGCCAGCCTGACCAGTTTCACCTTCGAGCGCGACCGGCTCATCAGCATCGGCTACAGCGAGCCGGCGGGGGCGCTGCTCAAGGGGGCCGATCCGAGACCCGGTGCCTGATCCCGCTAGAGTTGGGGCTCTACCGGTTGTAGTGCAAGGAGAGGCTCTCCCGTGTCCGCCAGACCCGTCTCCGCCCGGTCGTGGGCCGTCGCCGCCGTGCTCGCGCTGGCTCTCGGCACCCTCGCCGGTTGCGCGGGCGGGCAGAGCGCCGACGCTCAGGCAGGCGACACCAGGTACGTCCCCGGTGACGGGCGGGTGCAGTTCTTCTCCGTGCCCCAGCGCAAGCCCGCCCCCGACATCCAAGGCCAGACCCTCGAAGGCGACACCACCGGCCTCGCCGCCCACAAGGGAGACGTCGTCGTGCTGAACTTCTGGGCATCGTGGTGCGCGCCCTGCCGCAGCGAGGCGCCCACGCTGAAGGACATCGCCGCCAAGACCAAGTCGAGCGGCGTGCAGTTCATCGGCATCGACTTCAAGGACCGCAAGGCCGACGCGCTGGCCTTCCAGCGCACCCAGCAGCCGGGCTACCCCAGCATCTTCGACCAGCCCGGCAAGATCGCCCTGGCCTTCCAGGGCACCGTGCCCCCGGCCGCGATCCCCTCGACCCTCGTCATCGACCGGCAGGGCCGCATCGCCGCCCGCGCTCTCGGCGAGGTCGGCTACTCCGACCTCCTCAGCACCGTGACCAAGGTCAGCGGGGAACAGGCGCCGCGATGAGCGGCGGCCTCGGCGAGACCGTCGCCGCGGGGTCGCTGCTGCTGGCCGCGCCCATCGCGGTGGCCGCCGGCGTCGTGTCGTTCCTGTCGCCGTGCGTGCTGCCGCTGGTGCCCGGCTACCTGTCGTACGTCACGGGCATGAGCGGCGACTCGCGTCGGGGCCGCATGGTGCTCGGCAGCGCGCTGTTCGTGCTCGGCTTCTCCGCGGTGTTCGTGCTCGGCGGCGCCCTGTTCGGCGGTGTCGGACGGCTCGTCCTCGGCAACTCCGAGGCGATCACCCGGGTGCTCGGCGTCGTCACCATCGTGCTCGGCCTGATGTTCCTCGGCCTGGTGCCCGGCACCGGCCGCGACCTGCGGGTGCACCGCGTGCCGGCCGCCGGGCTCGCCGGGGCGCCGCTGCTCGGCGTCGTGTTCGGGCTCGGCTGGACCCCCTGCATCGGGCCCACCCTCGCCGTCGTGATGGCCCTGTCGGTCGACCAGGGCAGCGCCGGGCGCGGCGCCCTGCTCGCGTTCGCGTACGCCCTCGGCCTCGGCCTGCCGTTCGTGGCCGCCGGGCTGGCGTACCGGCGCGCCCTGCACGCCTTCAAGGCCGTGCGCCGCCACTCCCGGCTCATCACCCGGCTCGGCGGCGCGATGCTGGTGGCGGTGGGCGTGCTGCTCGTGACCGGCCTGTGGACCCAGGTCATCGCCGGGCTGCAGGGCTGGGTGGGCGGATTCGAGCCGGTGATCTGAATGAGCCCGACCAACCGCACCCGCAGCCCTGGCGAGGCGACCGGCGCCGCCGGCGTGCACCCCGCACCGGCCCCGGGGGCCGAAGAGGCCGACCGGCCGCTCAGCACCACCCCGGCCGAGCCCACGCGGCCGCTCCGGCTCGGGCCGGTCGGCTGGCTGCGCTGGGGCTGGCGCACGCTCACCTCGATGCGCACCGCGCTCATCCTGCTGTTCCTGTTCGCGCTCGGCTCCGTGCCCGGGTCGATCTTCCCGCAGCGCGGCGTCAACCCGGAGCAGGTCGCCCAGTACTTCAAGGACGACCCCGGCAAGGCCGAGTGGCTCGACCGGCTGTGGCTGTTCGACGTCTTCAAGGCGCCCTGGTTCGCCGCCATCTACCTGCTGCTGTTCGTCTCGCTCGTCGGCTGCGTGGTGCCTCGGGCCTTCGCCCACTACCGCGAGCTGCGCCGCAGGCCCCCCGCCGCGCCGCGCAACCTGTCGCGGCTGCCCCGGCACGCCGCCTTCACCGGCGACACCACCGTCGAGGCCGTGGCGGCGCGGCTGCGCCGCATGCGCTTCCGCGTCGTCACCGGGCCCGACTGGGTCGGCGCCGAGAAGGGCTACCTGCGCGAGACCGGCAACCTGCTGTTCCACGTCGCCCTCGTCGGCCTGCTGTTCGCGGTCGGCACCGGGGCCTTGTTCGGCTACCGGGGCAACGTGCTGCTCGTCGAAGGCGACGGCTTCGCCAACACCGTGGCCGCCTACGACCGCTACCTGCCGGGCCAGCGGGTGACGCCCCGGTCGCTGGAGCCGTTCTCCTTCGTCGTCGACGACTTCCAGGCCACCTACGTCACCAGCGGGCAGCGCCAGGGCGAGCCGCTGGAGTACTCCGCCTCGCTCACCGTCACCGATCGTCCCGGGGCCACGCCGCGGCCGTACCGGCTGCGGGTCAACGAGCCGCTCGACGTCAACGGCACGCAGACCTACCTCATCGGGCACGGGTACGCACCGGTCTTCAAGGTGACCGGGGGCGACGGGCAGGTGGCGTTCGAGGGGCCGGTGCCGTGCCTGGCCGACGATCAGCGCACCCTCACCTCCGAGTGCGTGATCAAAGCGCCCGACGCCCGGCCGGGACAGCTCGGCTTCCTGGTCAAGTTCCTGCCGAGCACCGCGCGCACCGCGTCCGGCGGCTACGTCTCGGTGTTCCCGGCGGCGCTCAACCCCAGCGCCCAGGTGTTCGCCTTCACCGGCGACCTCGGCCTCGACTCGGGCCGGCCGCAATCGGTCTACCGGCTCGACGCCGACAAGCTGAAGCCGCTGACGATGGGCACCACCCCTATCGGGGTGGGCCGGCCGCTGACCCTGCCCGACGGCGCCGGCACGATCGAGATGACGGGCGTGAAGGAGTGGATCAGCCTCCAGATCGCCTACGACCCGGGGCGCGGGCTCGCGCTGGGCTCGGCCGCGGTCGCGGTGGCCGCGCTGATCCTGTCGCTGACCGTCCGCCGCCGCCGGGTGTGGGTGCGGCTGTCGCGGCGGGACGGCCTGGTCGAGGTCGGCGGGTTGTCGCGCACCGAGGGCAACGCCGCCTTCACCGAGGAGTTCGAGCGCATCGTCGCCGCGCTGCGCGAGGGCGCGACCGCCCCCGCGGAAGGCGACACCGGCGGCGACACCGGCGACGGTGCACGCGAATCAGACACTGTGGATGTGGACAATGGGTGATCAGGTCAACTCCGGGCTGGCCACGCTGAGCGACCAGCTCGTGCTGGTGACGGTCCTGCTGTATCTGGCCGCCATGATCGGGTACGCGCTGGAGCTCGCGTTCGGCCGGGCCCGCACGGGCGGAGCCGCGCAGGCGGCCGAACCGTCGGCCGAGCGGGAGCTGGTGACGGCCGGCGGCGGGGCGGCTCCGCCCGAGCAGCCGGAGCCGCCCGCGCCGGCGTCACCGGCCGCCCCCGCGGCGCAGCCGGCGGCGTGGGCGATCCGGGCCGGCGGCGTGGCGACCGTGCTCGGCTGGCTCGGCTGGGCGGCGAACCTGGGCGCCATCGTGCTGCGCGGCACCGCCGTCGACCGGTGGCCGTGGGGCAACATGTACGAGTTCGTGGTCGCCATGTGCTTCGCGGCCGTCACCGCGTTCCTGGTGCTGGCGGTCAAGTACCCGATCCGCTTCCTCGGCGCCTTCGTGATGGTCATCGCGACCCTCGGCCTCGGTTTCGCGGTGCGCTACCTGCACGTCGCCGCGGGCCCGGTCATGCCGGCCCTCGACTCTTACTGGATCGCGATCCACGTCACGGCGGCCATCGTGGCCAGCGGCCTGTTCACGGTCGGCGGCGTGGCCGGCGTGCTGTACCTGGCCCGGAAGGACGGGCCGTCGCGGCTGCCGGCGCGGGCCGACCTCGACCGTCTCGCGCACCGCGTCATCGTGATCGCCTTCCCGATCTGGACCTTCGCCGTGATCGCCGGCTCGATGTGGGCCGACCGCGCGTGGGGCCGCTACTGGGGCTGGGACCCCAAGGAGGTGTGGGCGTTCATCACCTGGATCGCCTACGCGGCGTACCTGCACGCCCGCGCCACCGCCGGCTGGCGCGGCAAGGCCATCGTGATCATCCAGCTTGTGGCGTTCGGCTGTCTGCTGTTCAACCTCGTCGGGGTCAACGTGTTCCTCGGCGGTCTGCACTCGTACGCCGACGTGCCCGGCTGAGCCCGGCCGGCCGCGCGGGCGCCGGCCGGACGGACGCCGGACGGGCGGTCAGTCGTCGCCGCGCAGCCGCTGATCGAGGTAGCGCAGGAAGTCGGGGTCGTCGTCGGGGCCCATGGGCGCCGAGCCCGCCCTGCGCCCCGCGGGATGCGGCTCGCGCGTGGGGGGACGCCCGAACAGGATCCACAGGGCCCCGCCCGCCACCGGCAGCAGTATCACGATCAGCGCCCACAGTGGCCGGGACAGGGTGCGGATGCCCTCTTCGGGCGAGGTGAAGACGTCGAAGAGGCAGTAGAGCCAGAAAGCAAACGCAGCCAGACCGATGAGCAAGGGCATGTCCGCAGCGTAAGCCATCGCACGCCCGGGCCGGTGGCAGGCATGCCCCTTGTGCGCTGAGCGGTCGCGTGCCCCGAGCGGTCGCGTGGCCTGAGCGGTCGCGCACACCGATCGCGACATTCCGGCTGACTCGCGGCACCGGAGCATCGTACGGTGGAGCGCGGAGGAGGGGCGTGATGGCGCATTCCGGCGACAGGGGCCGTCATCGGCGTGGCTTTCGCTGGTGGCAGCGCGGGCCGCACGCGCAGGCCGGCGACGGCCGGGCCGCGGAGCGGCCGGAACGCGTCGAGCGGACCGACCGGGTGGCGCGGGCGATCACCGCGCCGGTCGTGGACCGGCCGCAGTACACGTGGCGTGACTTCGAGCTCGACGACCGGCCGGCGGAGACCTCGCCGCGGCCGCCGGACGCTCCGGACCTCGGCGACGGGAGGCGTCACTGCGGGCCCCTGGAGCAGGTGCTGCACCGGCAGTGGGACTCCGCCGAAGGCCCTCCCTCGGTGGAGGTCCTGCGGGCCGTGGAGAGCCTGGCCCGCCTGCCCGAGCGGCTCAAGCACATTCTCGCCTCAGGGCTGGAGGGCATCTACGTCGGCCCGGGCGGCGTGCCCGACCTGGACGACATGGGCTACCTGCGCGGCGCGCCGCTGCCGTCGGGCCGGGCCACCTGGGACATCTGCGCCGGGGCGTACGGCGATCGCAAGATCGTCGTGGGGGATCGGCCGTCTCCGACGCCCGACGTGATGATGCACGAGGTGGGCCACGCGATCGACGACGTCGACGCGCCGCCCGGCGACTGGGTCTCCGACTCGCCGGAGTTCGCCGCTCTCTACGAGGAGTGCCTGCCGCTGCTGGCGTCCGGCTTCCACCGCCAGGGCGCGGGGCTGGGCCGCAAGGAGTTCTTCGCCGACGCGTTCGCGGCCATCGCCTCCAGGCAGCGCCCCGCCCTCGTCGACATGCTGAGCGGGGACACCCGGACGGCGCTCAACGTCATGTTGTTTTTCAATCGCCGCTATGGAATCTAGGTGATCTGGTGATGTATGTGATACGGCTCGCGGACGGGACACTGCGCGTGCCGGAGTCCATGACCAGTGAAGACGGCAGCCTGATCGGCACGGCGTACGTGGAGTTCACGCCTGGCGATCCGGATTACGACCGGTGGCTGGCGGAGTCGATCACCGAGGAGGAGATGACCGAGCGGCGTCGGCGCTGGCGGGACGAGGACGAGGAGCTGGAACGGAGGTTTCTGGCGTTCAAGGCCGAGCAGGAGGGGTAGCCGCCGTGAGCGCCCGCCGAGAGTGTCCGCGCCAGTGACCCTGCGGCTTCCGGGGGGTCGCAGGATCACCGGATGACGGTGTCCGTCAGACGCGGGGCGAGTCGCCGTTCGGCCGTTCGGCCGTCAGGACGTCCTCACCACGCAGCAGGGCGTGCACCTCCGACTCACGGAAGCGCCGGTGCCCTCCCGGAGTGCGGATGCTGCTGATGCGGCCGGCTGCCGCCCAGCGTGTCACCGTCTTCGGATCGACCCGGAAGAGGGCGGCGACCTCTCCGGGGGTCAGCAGACGCTCGCTGCTACTCTCCACAATCTCTCCCCCTCGCATCCCGCTTCCAGCGGCGGGCGGACAGGTAACCAGTGTGCCGAGCGGAGCCTGATTTATCCGTGGTTTTGGTCAAAGATCACGGGTTGTTATCGGCTGACTGCCCGATTGTTATATGATAGAGCCTCTTTGGGGCGCTCATGGGTGTTTCTTTACGAAAGCGCCTGTTGGTGAAGACTAGCAGCGCTCGCGTCTCCTGCGAAGAGAGTCCACGGCATCGTGAGAGTGACGTAACCTCGACGCTGTGCGTCCGCTACTGGTTTACACCCTGTCGAGACTCGGGCTGTTCGCCGTCACACTCGGAGTGCTCTATCTGATCGGAGCACGCTCATGGCTCCTGCTGCTTTTGGCAGCGGTGCTCAGCGGCGTGGCCAGCTATGTGTTGCTGTCCAAGCAGCGTGATGCCTTGAGCAGTCGACTCGGCAAGGCGGGCCGATGGCCCGACGAGCAACGCCCCGAGGATCAGTGACCGATCGGAAACATACCGACCCGGGCATGGTACTCATGTCCGAGCCGTGTCGTGTCACTTCCGACGATCAGACCCTGCCGCACGGCGAGAAACGCCTTGACCCCCACCCCCCTGGTGCGCGTGGGGTTCCAGGCGAGCGCCCGGCCGGTGACCGGGTCGAGCGCCCCGATGCCCGGCCGCGACACCGCGCCCGGCCCGGCCGAGTCGGACCCCTCGGGGTTGTTCAGCCAGCGCTGATGGCCGCCCACGTACACCGCGGCCCCTGATACGGATACGGCGTAAAGCGAGTCGCCCCCGGTCCGATTCACCCAGGTCGGCTTGATTCGGCGCGCCTTCGAATAGGTTTCAAATCGCGCCGCCGAGTCGCACAGGCGGTCGTGGTGTTTCGGCCCGCCTGTCGTTACGACCACGAAGTACTTACCATCGGGGGAGAAATCCAGCCCTCTTACGTAAGAGGGAAAAACGTCCTTGCAGGCGGGCCGGTACGCGTCGGACCGCCACGCCGCCACCCGGGCCTCCGGCCGGGAGATGTCGATCAGGCCCAGCTGCGCGCGGGGCCGCCCGTCGAGGGTCATGAACGACCCGTCGATCAGCAGCCGGTCGCGGCTCGCCGCCATGGCGTACACCTTCACCTGACCCGAGCGGGACTCGCCCGGCGTGACGTGGAACCTCGGGTCGACCTCGCCGCTGCGCGCGTCGAGGCGGACCAGCGCGGGGTGGGCGCGCCCGCCGACCCGGCTGAAGCCGCCGCCCACGTAGAGCAGGTCGCCCTGGCGCACCAGGGCCGACACGATGCCCCCGCTCACCCACGGGGAGAACCCGTAGACGGCCGAGCCGTCGCGCAGGCTCAGCCGGGTCAGGCGCGCGCCCTGCCAGCCGTTGACCGTGTGGAACGCGCCCCCGGCGTACACCGTGGAGCCGGCGCCGGCGGCGAGCGCGTAGACCGGGCCGTCGAGCTCGGGGGCGAAGTGCCGGTCGATCTTGCCGGTGGCCAGGTCGAAGGCGAAGATGTTGTGGCGCTTCAGCACGTGAGGGTCGCCCGCGTCGCGCACGGCGTCGAACTCGCCGCCGACCACGACCTTGCCGCCGACGAGCGCGAAGGCGTTGACGATGCCGTTGAGGACGTGCGGGGTGCGCCGCACGGGATCGGCCGAGACGACCGCGGGGTGGCGCACCGAGCCCGCGCGGGCCGCCCCTGGCGTCGCGAGCACCGCGCCCGCGGCGAGCGGCAGGGAGATGGACAGGGAAATCGACAACGAGGTGGCTAGGCGGGCTCTGGCCGTCCTGGGGCGAGGCCGGGATTCGCTGATCAACACCCGCCCATTGGTAGCAGACGCATAGTGGCCGGTTCGCTACTTTGGGTGGATCATTACCTTACCGTCACACCCTGCTCATCCGAGGGGCACATTCGCGGGTCATATCGACGGGGCGCGGGGGCGGGGGACGGGCCGTGGGCGAACCCCATCGATGAAACATGCATGGCGCACCCGGGTGAAGCGCGGCGCCGCGCCGCCCTAGGCTGGTCGCCATGACGCGCGCATCGCTGGACAAGAAACCCCACGAGGTCGCGGCGATGTTCGACCGCACCGCACGCCGCTACGACCTGGTCAACGACGTGCTGTCCCTCGGCCAGGACCGGCTCTGGCGCAGGGCGACCGCCGCCGCCGTCGACGCCGGCCCGGGCGAGCTGGTGCTCGACCTCGGGGCCGGCACCGGCACCTCCACTGCGGCCTTCACCACGCTGGGCGCCCGCGCGATCGCGGCCGACTTCTCCCTGGGCATGCTGCGCACCGGCATGCGGCGCAGGGGCGGCGCCGGCAGCGACGTGACGGGGGCGCGCGAGGTGACGTTCACGGCCGCCGACGCGCTGCGGCTGCCGTTCGCCGACGACTCCTTCGACGTGGTGACGACCTCCTTCGCGCTGCGCAACGTCGCCGACGTCGACACCGCCCTGCGCGAGATGCTGCGCGTCGCCAGGCCCGGCGGCAGGCTGGTGATCTGCGAGTTCTCCCGGCCGACGGCCAGGTCCTTCGACCTGGTCTACTCGCAGTATCTGATGCGGCTGCTGCCCCCGGTGGCCAGGCTGGTCGGCTCGAACGCCGACTCCTACGAGTACCTCGCCGAGTCCATCCGCGCCTGGCCCGGGCAGGCGGAGCTGGCCGGGGCGATCGGCCGGGCCGGCTGGCGCGATGTGGCGTGGCGCAACCTGTCCCTCGGCATCGTCGCCCTGCACCGCGCCCGCAAGCCGGCGACCCCGGCGGCGGACCGGGCGGCGGACCGGGCGGCGGACCGGGCGACGGGCTGAGCTGCGGGCGGCCACGGGGGGACTGTGGTCTGGACCACTCCCGGTCGCGTCGGCCTCCCCACTCACACTGTGCAGCGAAAAGGGACTAGACTGCGGCGCGAGCAAGTTTGTGAAGGGGTTCACAAAGGCACTAAGACCCCCGAACCCCCGGGGGCGCGTACCGCCAAGGGACGGGACAGGTCCAGTGAGTGAGGGCAGCGAGCCGAGCCGGCACACCGGGCGGCAGGCCTCCGTGACGCGGAGGGACGACGACGCCGACGTCATCGTCGTCGGTGCCGGCCCCGCCGGGTCGACCGTCGGTTTCTATCTTGCTCGGGCCGGCCTGCGGGTGCTGGTGCTGGAGAAGGCCACCTTCCCACGGGAGAAGGTGTGCGGTGACGGGCTGACCCCGCGCGCGGTCAAGGAGCTGATCGCCATGGGCGTCGACATCGACGCCCCGGGCTGGATCCGCAACCGCGGCCTGCGCGTCATCGGCGGCGGTGTGCGGCTGGAGCTCGACTGGCCGGAGCTGTCGAGCTACCCCGGCTTCGGCCTCGTGCGCACCCGCTTCGACTTCGACCGGATCCTCGCCGAGACCGCGCAGCGCGGCGGCGCGACGGTGCTGCAGGGCGTCACCGTCACCGGCCCGGTGCTCGACGATCGCAGCGGCCACATCGTGGGCGTGCGGGCCCGGCGCGACGGCGCCGACGTGGTCTACCGCTCCCGCCTGGTGGTCGCCGCCGACGGCAACTCCTCCCGGCTGTCGCTGAGCATGGGCCTGCACAAGCGCGACGACCGGCCGATGGGCGTCGCGGTGCGCACCTACTACACCAGCCCGCGCCACGACGACGACTACCTCGAGTCGTGGCTGGAGCTGTGGGACGATGACCGGCTGCTGCCGGGCTACGGCTGGATCTTCGGCGTGGGCGACGGCACCAGCAACGTCGGCCTCGGCCTGCTCAACACCAGCGGGGCGTTCCAGAACATCGACTATCGCGATCTGCTGCGCCGCTGGGTGCGCAACCTGCCGCCCGAGTGGGGCTACCACGAGGAGAACATGACGGGCCCGATCCGGGGCGCGGCGCTGCCGATGGCGTTCAACCGGCAGCCGCACTACACCCGGGGGCTCGTGCTGGTGGGCGACGCCGGCGGCATGATCAACCCGTTCAACGGCGAGGGCATCGCCTACGCGATGGAGACCGGTAAGCTCGCTGCGGAAATCGTGGCGCAGGCGCTGGGCCGGCCCACGCCGGCGCAGCGCGAGCGGGTGCTGCGGGCCTATCCCGCGGCGCTCAAGGACGTCTATGGCGGCTATTTCACGCTGGGGCGGCTGTTCGTCGAAGCGATCGGCAGGCCCGGCGTGATGAAGTTCGCCACCCGTCACGGGATGCCACATCCCCGCCTGATGAAGTTCGCGCTGAAACTCCTTGCTAACCTCACGGACCGGCGCGGCGATGTGTCGGACCGGATCATCACCGCGCTGTCCAAGGTCACGCCGCCGGCATGACTCTCCCCGAATCGAAGATCGATGATCGTCTTGCCTAGACCAACCAACCGAACGGCCGACCGGGCCGGCTGCCACCGCCAAAAGGGGGCGCGTAGCGTATGAACCTGTACGTTCCGATCCTGGTGCTCGCGGTCATCGCGGGGGGCTTCGCCGTATTCTCGGTGGGCATCGCTCCGTTCACCGGGCCCAAGCGGTGGAACCGCGCCAAGCTCGACTCCTACGAGTGCGGTATCGAGCCGACACCTCAGCCGGTGGGCGGCGGGCGGTTCCCCCTGAAGTACATGATCACCGCGATGCTCTTCATCGTGTTCGACATCGAGATCATCTTCCTATACCCCTGGGCGGTCGCGTTCGACAAGCTCGGGGTGTTCGGGCTGGTCGAGATGGTGCTGTTCATCGTCACCGTCCTCGTGGCGTACGCCTACGTCTGGCGCCGCCGTGGCCTGGACTGGGACTGAGAGGTACGAAATGGGTCTCGAAGAGAAACTCCCGAGCGGGTTCATCCTCAGCACGGTCGAGCAGGTCGCGGGGTGGGCGCGGAAGAACTCCGTTTGGCCGGCGACGTTCGGGCTGGCCTGCTGCGCCATCGAGCTGATGGCGACGGGCGGCCCCAAACACGACCTCGCCCGGTTCGGCATGGAGCGCGCCTCTGCGTCGCCGCGGCAGGCCGACCTGATGATCGTGGCCGGCCGCGTGTCGCAGAAGATGGCGCCGGTGCTCCGGCAGATCTACGACCAGATGGCCGAGCCCAAGTGGGTCATCGCGATGGGCGTCTGCGCGTCCAGCGGCGGCATGTTCAACAACTACGCCATCGTGCAGGGCGTCGACCACGTCGTGCCGGTCGACATCTACCTGCCGGGCTGCCCGCCGCGGCCCGAGATGCTCATCGACGCGATCGTCAAGCTGCACGACAAGATCCAGAACATGAAGTTCGGCGCACACCGCGCCAAGCAGATCGACGAGCTGGAGGAGCAGGCACTGCGTTCGCTTCCGCTCATCGAGCAGGGGGCCGGGAAATGACGGCTGATGACAAGGGCAAGGGCGTGGCGCCCGGCTCGGGTCAGGAGGAGGCCGGGGCGGTCGCCCCGCGCGTCCATCCCACCCAGCGGCCGGTGGCGCGCAGGGGCATGTTCGGGGTGCAGGGCACCGGCGACACCTCCGGCTACGGCCGCCTGGTGGTCCGCCGGCCGCCGCAGCCCTCGACCCCCCGCCCCTACGGCGGCCCGGGCACGGTCGGCGAGCCCGGCGAGTTCGACGAGATCGCCGATGAGCTGGAACGCGCGCTGGGCGACGTCGGCGGCGACGCGATCGAGCGGGTCGTCGTCGACCGCGGCGAGCTGACCCTGCACGTGGCCAGGCAGCGGCTCGTCGAGGTGATGCGGCACCTGCGCGACCAGCCCGCGCTGCGGTTCGAGCTGTCGCTCGGGGTGTCGGGCGTGCACTACCCGCACGAGACGGGCGCCGAGCTGCACGCGGTGTACCACCTGTGCTCGATCACCCACAACCGGCGGGTGCGCATCGAGACGAGCTGCCCCGACGACGACCGGCACATCCCCTCGACGGTGTCGGTCTACCCCACGCACGACTGGCATGAGCGGGAGACGTACGACTTCTTCGGCATCGTCTTCGACGGTCATCCGGCGCTGACCCGCATCGAGATGCCCGACGACTGGGAGGGCCACCCGCAGCGCAAGGACTACCCGCTGGGCGGCATCCCGGTCGAGTACCGCGGGGCCACGACCCCCGCTCCGGACCAGAGGAGGTCGTACACGTGACCACTCTTCATGACGAAGCGCATGAAGCGCACGATGAGGCCGCGGCCGAGGGCAAGGTCTACACCGCCAACGGGCAGGACTGGGACGAGCTGGTCGCCTCGATCAGCGAGGCCTCCGACCAGCACCTGATCGTCAACATGGGCCCCCAGCACCCCTCGACCCACGGCGTGCTGCGCCTGGTGCTGACCCTCGACGGCGAGACCGTCACCGAGGCCCGCACGGTGATCGGCTACCTGCACACCGGCATCGAGAAGAACATGGAGTTCCGGACGTGGACCCAGGGGGTCACGTTCGTCACCCGCATGGACTACCTGTCGCCGATCTTCAACGAGACGGCGTACAGCATGGCCGTCGAGCGCCTGCTCGGCATCGAGGACCAGGTGCCGGCGCGGGCGCAGGCGATCCGGGTGCTGATGATGGAGCTCAACCGCATCTCCTCGCACCTGGTGGCCATCGCGACCTTCGGGCTGGAGCTCGGCGCGACCACCCCGATGCTCTTCGGGTTCCGCGAGCGCGAGCTGGTGCTCGACCTGTTCGAGTACATCACCGGCCTGCGCATGAACATGGCGTACGTCCGGCCGGGCGGCGTGTCGGTGGACCTGCCGGCCGGAGCGGTCGACAAGATCGGCGAGTTTCTCAAGATCATGCCGGGGCGCATCATGGAGATGCGCAAGCTGCTCGACGAGAACCCCGCCTACCTGCGCCGCACTCAGGACGTCGCCTACCTGGACCTGACGGGCTGCATGGCCCTCGGCGTCACCGGGCCGATGCTGCGGGCCGCCGGCCTGCCGTGGGACCTGCGCAAGTCGCAGCCCTACTGCGGCTACGAGACCTACGACTTCGAGGTGCCGACGCAGCAGAGCTGCGACGTCTACGGCCGCTACCTGGTGCGCATGGCCGAGATGGACGAATCACTCAAGATCATCGAGCAGGCGCTCGACCGGCTGCAGGGGCCCGACCTCAAGGGCGAGCCCGTGATGATCCAGGACAAGAAGATCGGCTGGCCGTCCAAACTCGCGCTCGGCCCCGACGGTCTCGGCAACTCGCCCGACCACATCGCGCACATCATGGGCACCTCGATGGAGGCCCTCATCCACCACTTCAAGCTGGTGACCGAGGGCTTCCGGGTGCCACCGGGCCAGACGTACGTCTCCGTGGAGTCGCCACGCGGCGAGCTCGGCGCGCACGTCATCAGCGACGGGGGGACCCGGCCCTACCGCGTGCACTTCCGCGACCCGTCCTTCACGAACCTGCAGGCCATCCCGGCGACCACCGAGGGCGGCATGGTCGCCGACGTGATCGCGGCGGTGGCCTCGATCGACCCGGTCATGGGGGGTGTGGACAGGTGAGCGAACGTACGGAAGGCGGTTACCCGCCGGAGGTCCGGCAGCGGCTCGAACGCGACGCCAAGGAGATCATCGGGCGCTACCCGAAGGCGCGGTCGGCGCTGCTGCCGCTGCTGCACCTGGTGCAGTCGGAGGACGGCTACGTCTCCGACGCCGGTCAGGAGTTCTGCGCCGAGATGCTGGGCCTGACCAAGGCCGAGGTGGTCGGCGTGTCGACCTTCTACACCATGTACAAGCGCCGTCCCGCCGGTGAGTACCACGTCGGAGTGTGCACCAACGCTCTCTGCGCGGTCATGGGCGGCGACCAGATCTGGTCCGAGGTGTCGGAGCACCTTGGCATCGGCCACGAGGAGACCACCGCCGACGGCAAGGTGTCGCTGGAGCGGCTGGAGTGCAACGCCGCCTGCGACTTCGCGCCGGTGATGATGGTCAACTGGGAGTTCTTCGACAAGCAGACCCCCGAGTCGGCCAAGCGGCTCGTCGACGACCTGCGCGCCGGCAGGCCGCCCGCGCCCACCCGCGGCCCCGGGCGGCTGTGCACGTTCAAGGAGGCGTCGCGGGTGCTCGCCGGCATGCCCGACGACCTCGCCGGCGACGGTCCGTCGGCCGTCGGCCCCTCGCTCGAAGGGCTCAAGGTGGCCAAGGAACACGGCTGGACGGCTCCCCCCGTCGAGGAGTCGAAGCGGGAGGAAGCGGAATGACCACTCTCACTCCCGTCCTCACCAAGAACTGGGGCGAGCCCGACAGCTTCACCTACGACGGCTACCGCAGGAACGGCGGCTACGAGGCCGTCCGCCGGGCCCTGACCACCGACCCCGACGCCATCATCCAGGCGATCAAGGACTCCGGGCTGCGCGGCCGGGGCGGCGCGGGCTTCCCCACCGGCATGAAGTGGGGGTTCATCCCGCAGGGCGACGGCAAGCCGCACTACCTGGTCGTCAACGCCGACGAGTCGGAGCCCGGCACCTGCAAGGACATTCCCCTGCTGATGGCCAACCCGCACGCGCTGGTCGAAGGCATCATCATCACGTCGTACGCCATCCGTGCCAACCACGCGTTCATCTACGTGCGCGGCGAAGTGCTGCACGTGATCCGCCGCCTCCAGGCCGCCGTGCGCGAGGCGTACGAAAACGGCCTGCTCGGCACCGACATCCTCGGCTCGGGCTTCGACCTGGAGCTGGTCGTGCACTGCGGGGCCGGCGCCTACATCTGCGGCGAGGAGACGGCGCTGCTCGACTCCCTGGAGGGCTACCGTGGCCAACCTCGGCTCAAGCCCCCCTTCCCAGCGGTCGCGGGACTCTACGCATGTCCCACCGTCATCAACAACGCCGAGTCCATCGCCAGCGTTCCCAGCATCATCGGGAACGGCCCCGCCTGGTTCGCCTCCATGGGCACCGAGCGGTCCAAGGGGTTCGGCATCTTCTCGCTGTCGGGCCACGTCACCCGCCCCGGCCAGTACGAAGCGCCGCTCGGCATCACGCTGCGCGAGCTGCTCGACATGGCCGGCGGTGTCCGGGCGGGCCACCGGCTGAAGTTCTGGACCCCGGGCGGATCGTCGACCCCGATCTTCACCGACGAGCACCTGGACGTGCCGCTGGACTTCGAGTCCGTGGGTGCCAAGGGGTCCATGCTCGGCACCCGGGCGCTGCAGATCTTCGACGAGACCACCTGCGTGGTGCGGACCGTGCTGCGCTGGACCGAGTTCTACGCCCACGAATCCTGTGGCAAGTGCACGCCCTGCCGCGAGGGCACGTACTGGCTCAAGCAGGTGCTCCGGCGGCTGGAGAAGGGTCAGGGCACCGAGGAGGACCTGTCGACGATCACCGACATCGCCGACAACATCCTCGGCCGGGCGTTCTGCGCCCTCGGCGACGGCGCGACCAGCTCGATCCACTCGTCGGTGAAACACTTCCGCGACGAGTACCTCAAGCACTTCGAGATCGGCGGATGCCCGTTCGATCACGCCGCATCCACCGCGTGGAGTAACTGATGACAGTCGAGACGACCTCCGCAGGGTCCGTCGAGCAGCCCGTCGAGATGGTGAACCTCACCATCGACGGGTTCGAGATCGCCGTGCCCAAGGGGACTCTGCTGATCCGGGCCGCCGAGCTGCTCGGCATCCAGATCCCCCGGTTCTGCGACCACCCGCTGCTCGACCCGGTCGGGGCGTGCCGCCAGTGCCTGGTGCAGATCGAGGGCATGCCGAAGCCGGCGGCGTCCTGCACGATCGTGTGCACCGAGGGCATGACGGTCCACACGCAGCTCACCAGCCCGGTCGCCGAGAAGGCACAGCGCGGCATCATGGAGATGCTGCTGATCAACCACCCGCTCGACTGCCCGACCTGCGACAAGGGCGGCGAGTGTCCCCTGCAGAACCAGGCGATGAGCACCGGGCGGGGCGAGAGCCGCTACGAAGAGGAGAAGCGCACCTTCCGCAAGCCGCTGCCGCTGTCGACCGAGATCCTGCTCGACCGCGAGCGGTGCATCCAGTGCGCCCGCTGCATCAGGTTCGCCGACCAGATCGCCGGCGACCCGCTGATCGACTTCTTCGAGCGGGGCGCCAAGGAGCAGGTGCGCGCCGCCGACGGCGAGCCGTTCGAGTCGTACTTCTCCGGCAACACCATCCAGATCTGCCCCGTCGGCGCGCTGACCAGCGCGGCGTACCGCTTCCAGGCCCGGCCGTTCGACCTGGCCTCCACGCCGAGCGCCTGCGAACACTGCGCCAGCGGCTGCTCGCTGCGCACCGACCACCGGCGCGGCCGGGTGACCCGCCGGCTCGCCGGCGACGACCCGCAGGTCAACGAGGAATGGAACTGCGACAAGGGCCGCTTCGCGTTCACCTACGCCACCCAGCCCGACCGGCTGAGTTCGCCGCTGGTGCGCGACGAGGAGGGGCGGCTGGTGCCGGCCTCCTGGCCCGAGGCGCTGGCGGCCGCGGCCGAGGGCCTCGCGCGGGCCCGGGGCCGGGCCGGTGTGCTCGTGGGCGGCCGGTCGACCGTCGAGGACGCCTACGCCTACGCCAAGTTCGCCCGGGTCGCGCTCGGCACCAACGACATCGACTTCCGGGCCAGGCCGCACTCCGGCGAGGAGGCCGACTTCCTCGCCCACTGGGTCGCCGGCACCGGCATCGAGGTGTCGTACGCCGACCTGGAGAAGGCCCCCGCGGTGCTGCTCGCCGGGTTCGAGCCCGAGGACGAGTCGCCCATCGTGTTCCTGCGGCTGCGCAAGGCGTGGCGCAAGAAGGGCCTGAAGGTCTTCGCCATCGGCACCCACACCACCGACGGCCTGGCCAAGATGGGCGGCGCCCTGATCCGCGTCGCCCCCGGCGGCGAGGCCGAGGCCCTCGGCGGTCTCGGCTCCGGCGGCTCCGCCGCCGCCGAGGCGCTGAAGCAGCCCGGCGCGATCATTCTCGCCGGTGAGCGGCTCGCCACCTCGCGCGGCGCCCTGTCGGCCGCCGTACGGCTCAGCGCCATCACCGGCGCCCGGCTGGCCTGGGTGCCGCGCCGGGCCGGTGAGCGCGGCGCCCTCGAGGCCGGCGCGCTGCCGAACCTGCTGCCGATCGGCCGTCCCGTCGGCGACGAGACCGCCCGCTCCGAGGTCGCCCGCGCCTGGAACGTCGCCTCCCTGCCGGACCGGCCGGGCCGCGACACCAGTGGCATCCTGGCCGCCGTCGTCAGCGGCGACATCGACGCGCTGCTCATCGGCGGGGTCGACCCCTACGACCTGCCCGACCCCAACGCCGCCCTGGCCGCGCTGGAGAACGCCCCGTTCATCGTCAGCCTGGAGCAGCGCGCGAGCGCCGTCACCGACCGGGCCGACGTGGTGCTTCCCGTGGCCGCGGTGGCCGAGAAGAACGGCACGTTCGTCGACTGGGAGGGGCGCGGCCGGGTCTTCGAGGCCGCCATCCCGAAGCCGGGCGTGCTGAGCGACCTGCGGGTCATCGGCGCCATCGCCGACGCCATGGACGTGCACCTCGGCCTGCCCGACGCCGCCGCGGCCCGCCACGAGCTCGGCGCGCTCGGCGCCTGGCGCGGTGCCCGCGCCGCCGCCCCGAACGTGACCGGCGGGGTCGTGGCCCGGCCGGCGGCCGGTGAGGCCGTCCTCGCGACCTGGCACGAGCTGATCGACGCCGGGCGGCTGCAGGACGGCGAGCCGTTCCTCGCCGGCACCGCACGCGAGCCGCGCGCGCTGCTCTCCCCGGCCACCGCCGCGGAGACCGGCGTCGCCGACGGCGACAAGCTCACCGTGAGCAGCGGGCTCGGCTCGGTCACGCTGCCGGTGCGCATCGCCGACCTGCCCGACCGGGTCGTCTGGCTGCCGACCAACGCCGCCGGCTGCTCGGTGACCCGCGACCTGCGCGCCGGCGCGGGAGACGTCGTAACGATCGGGAGCGCTTCATGATCATCCTGACACGAGGAGGCCACCGATGAGCCTCATGGCGGCCGCCTCGGCACTGGTCCCCGCCGCGGCGCCCGGGCCGACCCTGGAGGACTTCGGCCACGACCCGCTGTGGCTGATCCTCATCAAGGCGCTGTTCATCTTCGTCTTCCTGATGCTCAGCGTGCTCGGGGGCGTGCTGTTCGAACGCAAGCTCATCGCCCGCATGCAGCACCGCTACGGCCCCAACCACGCCGGCCGGTTCGGCCTGCTGCAGACGGTGGCCGACGGCCTGAAGATGGGGCTGAAGGAGGACATCCTGCCCCGCACGGTCGACAAGATCGTGTACGTCCTCGCGCCGATCGTGGTGGCCGCGCCCGCGTTCCTGTCCTTCTCGGTCATCCCGTGGGGACCGCAGGTGTGGATCTTCGGCCACAAGACGCCGCTGCAGCTCACCGACCTGCCCGTGGCCGTGCTCCTGGTGCTGGCCATGGCCTCGATCGGCGTCTACGGCATCGTGCTCATGGGCTGGGCCTCGCGCTCGCCGTACGCCATCCTCGGCGGGCTGCGCTCCGCCGCCCAGGTGGTGTCGTACGAGATCGCGATGGGCCTGTCGTTCGTCGCGGTGTTCCTCTACGCCGGCACCCTGTCGACGTCGGAGATCGTCGCCAAACAGGCCGACGCCGGGCAGCTGTCCCTCTTCGGCACGACGATCCCGACCCCGTCGTGGTTCGCGATCCAGCTGCTGCCGTCGTTCCTGATCTACGCGATCACGATGCTCGGCGAGACGAACCGCGTGCCGTTCGACCTGCCTGAGGGCGAGGGCGAACTGGTGGGCGGCTTCCACACCGAGTACTCCTCGTCGCTGAAGTTCGCGATGTACATGCTGGCGGAGTACGTCAACACGTTCACCGTCTCGGCGGTCGCCATCACGCTGTTCCTCGGCGGCTGGCGGGCGCCCTGGCCGATCTCGCTGTGGGACGGCGCCAACGTCGGCTGGTGGCCGATGCTGTGGTTCCTGATCAAGCTGGTGCTCGTGTTCTCGTTCTTCGTGTGGGTCCGCGCCACCCTGCCGCGCATCCGCTACGACCAGCTGATGGCGTTCGGCTGGAAGGTGCTGATCCCGCTCAACCTGGCGTGGATCCTGATGGTCGCCACCTTCCGCGCGTTCCGCGTCGCCGAGAACGACCGGAACATCGTCCTGGCCGTCGCCGCCCTGGTGGTCATCGGGCTGCTGGCACTGATCGTCCGCTTCAGCTCCATCTGGGACAGGAACGTCACCGAGAAGGCCGCCCGGGTCGAGCAGGAGTTCCAGCGGCTGCGCGACGAGCCCACGGCGGGCGGCTTCCCGGTGCCGCCTCTGGACCTGCCGCACTACCACGGAGCCAAGGGGGCCCCGCGTAAGGAGGTGCCCAGTGGGAGCAACTGACTGGCTGAACCCCGTCAAGGGTTTCGGCGTCACCTTCCACCACATGTTCAAAAAGCCGGTGACGGTCAATTACCCGGAGGAGAAGCGCCCCACGGCGCCTCGCTTCCACGGCCGTCACCAGCTGAACCGGTGGCCCGACGGGCTGGAGAAGTGCGTCGGCTGCGAGCTGTGCGCCTGGGCCTGCCCGGCGGACGCCATCTTCGTGGAAGGCGCCGACAACACCGAGACCGAGCGCTACTCGCCCGGTGAACGGTATGGGCGGACCTACCAGATCAACTACCTGCGATGCATCCTGTGCGGCCTGTGCGTCGAGGCGTGTCCCACCCGCGCGCTCACCATGACCAACGAGTACGAGCTCGCGGACTCCAGCCGGGAGAGCCTCATCTACACCAAGGAGATGCTGCTCGCGCCGCTCGGCCCCGGCATGGAGGCGCCGCCGCACCCGATGCGTCTCGGGGAGACCGATGAGGACTACTACCGGCTGGGACGAGAACATGGGTGAGTCCATAACGTTCTGGGTGCTCGCGATCGTCTCCGTGGCGGCCGCCATCGGCGTCGTCGTCAACCGCAAGGCCGTCTACTCCGCGCTGATGCTCGGCGTGGTGATGCTGTCGCTGGCGGTGCTGTACGCCGTGCAGGACGCCCCGTTCCTGGCCGCCGTGCAGATCATCGTCTACACCGGCGCGGTCATGATGCTGTTCCTGTTCGTGCTGATGCTCGTCGGCGTCGACACGGTCGACTCGCTCGTCGAGACGATCAAGGGGCAGCGGTTCTGGTCGGTCGTGGGCGGCGTCGGCTTCGGCCTGCTGATCGCGCTGGCCCTGGGCAACGCCGCGATCGAGGCCCCGGCCGGCCTGTCCGGGGCGACGTCACAGGCCGGCGGCAACGTGCCGGCCCTGGCCGAGCTCATCTTCACCAAGTACGTGTTCGCCTTCGAGGTGACCTCGGCGCTGCTGATCACCGCGGCGCTCGGCGCGATGGTGCTGGCGCACCGCGAGCGCGCCACCCCGAAGCCGACGCAGAAGGACCTGTCCCGGGCGCGGTTCCAGGCGTTCGGCGAGACCGGTCGCGCGCCGACGCCGCTGCCCGGCCCGGGCACGTACGCCCGGCACAACGCGATCGACATGCCGGCGCTGCTGCCCGACGGGTCGGTCTCGGAGCTGTCGGTCAACCGCGTCATCGCCCGGCGCGCGGCGGAGGCCGGCGGCGGTTCCGCCGAGATCGAACGGGTCCCGGCGGCCGACGGTGAATCCACAGGCGAGCCGGTGAGAGGAGACGCCAAGTGACGACGCACTATCTTGTGCTCTCGGCGCTGCTGTTCGCGATCGGGGGAGCCGGGGTGCTGCTGCGCCGCAACGCCATCGTGGTGTTCATGTGCGTGGAGCTCATGCTCAACGCGTGCAACCTGGCGTTCGTGACGTTCGCCCGGCAGCACGGCAATCTGGACGGTCAGGTCATCGCGTTCTTCGTCATGATCGTGGCCGCGGCGGAGGTCGTGGTCGGCCTCGCGATCATCGTGACGATCTTCCGAACCCGCAGGTCCGCATCTGTCGATGACGCGAACCTGCTGAAGCACTAATAAGAGGTGTTCAGTGGACCCCGCTGAGATCATCGAACACTCCGGTGGAGTGATCGGCGTCTCCTGGCTCATGATCGCGCTCCCCGCGCTGGGCGCCGCGATCCTGCTGCTGGGCGGGCGCCGGACCGACCGCTGGGGGCACTACCTCGGCGTCCTGGCGGCGTTGGCGTCGTTCGTGGTGGCCGTCATCACCTTCGTCGATCTGCTCGGCCTCGGCGAGACGCAGCGACGCCAGGCGGTGGCGCTGTTCGACTTCATCCAGGCGGGCTCCTTCGACGCGAAGATGGGCCTGCTGATCGACCCGCTGTCGATCTCGTTCGCACTGCTGATCACAGGTGTCGGATCACTGATCCACATCTACTCGATCGGCTACATGGCGCACGACCCGAACCGGCGCAAGTTCTTCGCGTACCTGAACCTGTTCGTCGCCGCCATGCTGCTGCTCGTGCTCGCCGACAACTACGTCGGCCTGTACGTCGGCTGGGAGGGCGTCGGCGTCGCGTCGTACCTGCTGATCGGATTCTGGCAGCACAAGCCCACGGCGGCGACGGCGGCCAAGAAGGCGTTCGTGGTCAACCGGGTCGGCGACTTCGGGCTGGCCGTCGCCATCTTCCTCATCTTCACCACGTTCGGCACGGTGGCCTTCGGCCCGGTGCTGTCGCACGTGGGCGAGGCCGGCACGGGCACGCTCACCGCGATCGGGCTGCTGCTCCTGCTCGGCGCGTGCGCCAAGTCGGCCCAGCTGCCGCTGCAGTCGTGGCTGCTCGACGCGATGGAGGGCCCGACCCCCGTCTCCGCGCTGATCCACGCCGCCACCATGGTGACCGCCGGGGTCTACCTGGTCACCCGGTCCGGCCTGATCTTCGAGGCGGCGTCCACCGCACAGCTCGTGGTCACGATCGTCGGCGCGGCCACGCTCATCGCCGGTGCGATCATCGGTACCGCCAAGGACGACATCAAGAAGGCCCTCGCCGGGTCCACGATGTCGCAGATCGGCTACATGATGCTCGCCGCGGGCCTCGGCCCGATCGGCTACGCGTTCGCCATCGCCCACCTGATCACCCACGGCTTCTTCAAGGCGTCGCTGTTCCTCGGCGCCGGGTCGGTCATGCACGCCATGAACGACGAGGTCGACATGCGGCGGTACGGCGGCCTGCGCAAGATCATGCCGATCACGTTCGCCACGTTCGGCCTCGGTTACCTGGCGATCATCGGGTTCCCGCTGCTGTCCGGCTACTGGACCAAGGACGGCATCATCGAGGCCGCGATGGAGCACAACCCCATCCTCGGCTGGACCGCCATCATCGGCGCCGGCATCACCGGCTTCTACATGTCCCGCGTGATGTTCATGACGTTCTTCGGCAAGCCGCGCTGGCGCCCCGAGGCCCACCCGCACGAGTCGCCCGCCGTCATGACCTGGCCGCTGATCATCCTGTCGATCGGGTCGGTCTTCCTCGGCGCCTTTCTGATCATCGGCAACCGGTTCATGACGTTCCTCGCCCCGGCGGTCGGCGCCCCCGAGGAAACGACGAGCGTCCACCCGTTCGGCATGACGGGCCTGGTCACCCTCGCCCTCGTCCTCATCGGCGCCGGTTACGCCTGGCTGCGCTACGGCCGGGCCGAAGTGCCCGAGGTCGCCCCGCGCGGCTCGTTCCTCACCGTCTTCGCCCGTCGCGACCTGTACGGCGACGCCATCAACGAGTCGCTGCTGATGCGGCCCGGCCAGTGGCTGACCCGCCTCGCGGTGTTCTTCGACAACCGCGGCATCGACGGTCTCGTCAACGGGCTGGCCGCATTGATCGGCGGCACCTCCGGGCGGGCCCGCCGGCTCCAGACCGGCTTCGTCCGCTCGTACGCCTTGTCCATATTCCTCGGAGCGGCCGTGCTCGTCGGTGCTCTGCTGGCCGTAGGGAGCTTCTGATGGCCTGGCTCTCAATCCTCATGGGCGTGCCCCTGGTGGGCACGCTGGCCGTGGCGGCGGTGCCCAAGGGCAACGACCGGCTCGTCAAGCAGCTGACGCTGCTGGTGTCGCTGGTCGTGCTGGCGCTCACCATCGCCATGGCCGTGCAGTTCTCGCCCAACGGTGAGCGTTTCCAGTTCACCGAGGTCCACGAGTGGATCCCGGCGTGGGGCGTCAACTACGCCGTCGGCGTCGACGGGGTCGCGCTGGTGCTGATCCTGCTGTCGGCGGTGCTGGTGCCGGTCGTGGTGCTGGCCTCCTGGAACGAGGCCGAAGGCACCCCCGACGCGCCGGCCAAGCGCTCGGTGAAGACGTACTTCGCGCTGATCCTGGTGCTGGAGACGATGATGATCGGCGTCTTCGCGGCGACCGACATCTTCCTCTTCTACGTCTTCTTCGAAGCCATGCTGATCCCGATGTACTTCATGATCGGGTCGTACGGCGGCGCACAGCGGTCCTACGCGGCGGTCAAGTTCCTGCTCTACTCGCTGCTCGGCGGCCTGCTGATGCTGGTGGCCCTGATCGCGCTCTACTGGATCGCGGACAAGAACACGTTCATGTTCCCCGAGCTGGTCGGCGCGATCAAGGACCCGACGACGCAGAAGTGGCTGTTCCTCGGCTTCTTCGTGGCGTTCGCGGTGAAGGCCCCGCTGTGGCCGTTCCACACCTGGCTGCCCGACGCCGCCGCCCAGGCCCCGGCCGGGGCCGCCGTGCTGCTCGTCGGCGTGCTCGACAAGGTCGGCACCTACGGCATGCTGCGGTTCTGCCTCGAACTGTTCCCCGACGCCGCGAAGTTCTTCGTGCCGCTGGTGCTCACCCTGTCGGTCATCGGCATCATCTACGGCGCCATCGTGGCCATCGGGCAGACCGACCTCAAGCGGCTCATCGCCTACACGTCGATCTCGCACTTCGGCTTCATCGCCATGGGCGTGTTCGCGCTGACCTCCACGGCCGGCTCGGGCGCCACCCTGTACATGGTGAACCACGGGTTCTCCACCGGCGCGCTGTTCCTGATGGCCGGATTCCTCATCCACCGGCGCCGGTCGCAGTACATCGCCGACTACGGCGGCGTGCAGAAGGTGACGCCGGTCATGGCGGGCCTGCTCCTGTTCGCCTGCCTCGCCGGCACCGCCCTGCCCGGCCTGTCCACCTTCGTGTCGGAGTTCACCGTGCTGGCCGGCACCTTCCAGAAGCACATCCCGTTCGCGGTGATCGGCACGCTCGGCGTGATCCTCTCCGCGATCTACATGCTGTGGCTGTACCAGCGGGTCGCGGGCGGGCCGCCGACCGAGCGGGTGAAGGCGATGCCCGACCTGTCCGGCCGGGAGAAGTGGGTGATGGCCCCGCTGGTCGCGGTGATCCTCGCCCTCGGCGTCTACCCCAAGCCGATCTTCGACGTGATCAACCCGGCCGTGCATCACAGCCTGGCCAACGTCTCGATCACCAGTGACCCGGCGCCGCACGTCCAGGGTGCGGTCGCCGAGCAGAAGGGAGCCGGCCAGTGAACGGCATCACCGCGCCGCACATCGAGTACGCCCAGCTGTCGCCCATGCTGGTCGTCTTCGGCGTGGCCATCGTGGGCGTGCTCGTCGAGGCCTTCGCGCCACGCTACCTGCGCAAGTCGATCCACCTCCCGCTCACGCTGATCGCGCTGCTGGCCGGGTTCGTGCTGACCATCTGGCAGGCGGTCGAGGGCGTGCACAACGCCGCCGCCGAGGGGGCCGTGGCCGTCGACGGGCCGACCCTGTTCATCTGGGGCACCATCTTGATCCTCGCGGCCATCTGCGTGCTGCTCATCGGCGACGAGGACTACTTCGTGGCCCAGGCGGCCGCTCTGCCCGGCTCGGCCGAGGAGGAAGAGGCCCTGTCGACCGGGGCCGCGCACACCGAGGTCTACCCGATCACGCTGTTCGCGGTGGGCGGCATGCTGCTGTTCCCCGCGTCCAACGACCTGCTGATCATGTTCGTGGCCCTCGAGGTCATGTCGCTGCCGCTGTACCTGCTGTGCGGCCTGGCGCGCCGCCGCCGGCTGCTGTCGCAGGAGGCCGCGCTGAAGTACTTCCTGCTCGGCGCGTTCTCCTCGGCGTTCTTCCTGTACGGCACCGCCCTGGTCTACGGCTACGCCGGCTCGGTCCGGCTGGCCGACATCCACGCCAAGCTCGGCTCCATCGCCGGCCAGGACACCCTGCTGTGGATCGGCGCGGCGGCGCTGGGCGTCGGGCTGCTGTTCAAGATCGGCGCCGCTCCGTTCCAGGCGTGGAAGCCCGACGTGTACCAGGGCGCGCCCACGCCGATCACGGCGCTGATGGCGTCCGGGGTGGTGGTCGCGGCGTTCGGCGCGGCCCTGCGGGTGTTCTGGGTCGCCATCGGCAACCTCGAATGGGACCTCAACCCCGTGCTGGGGGCCGTGGCCATCCTCACGATGATGGCCGGCGCGGTGCTCGCCATCACGCAGACCGACATCAAGCGCATGCTGGCCTACTCGTCGGTCGCGCACGCCGGCTTCATGCTCACCGCCATGGTGGCGTACGGCAGCCACGCGCAGAGCGAGAAGGCGCTGTCGGGCATCCTGTTCTACCTGGTGACGTACGGCTTCTCCTCGGTCGGCGCCTTCGCGGTGGTCACCCTGGTGCGCGACGCCGGCGGCGAGGCCGGGCATCTGTCGCGGTGGGCCGGCCTCGGCAAGCGGTCGCCGCTGCTGGCGGGGACGTTCGCGTTCTTCCTGCTGGCCTTCGCCGGCATCCCGCTCACCTCGGGCTTCTTCGGCAAGTACGCGGTGTTCGCCGCGGCCCTCACCGGCGGCCAGCTGACGCTGGTCATCGTGGGCGCGGTGGCGTCCGCGATCTCCGCGTTCTTCTACGTCCGTGTGATCGTGCTGATGTTCTTCAACGAGCCCGCCCCCGACGGGCCCACTGTGGCGGTGCCCACGATCGGCACCTCGACGGTGGTCGGGCTCGCGGCACTGGTTACCGTAGTACTGGGGGTATTCCCGCAGCCGGTGCTGGACCTTGCCGGGACGGCTGCGAAATCGCTGTTCGTCGGTTAGGAGTAATGCGTCATGGCCGCGCCGCCCGTTGTTGACCTGCCCTTTGTCGACGAGCGGCTATCGGCGGACGTCTCGGCAGGGCTCGCCTCCGTCGAGAAGCTGCTGCGCGCCTCGGTGGAGAGCGAAGACGCCTTCGTCACCGAGGCGTCCCGCCACCTCATCGAAGCCGGGGGCAAGCGTTTCCGCGCCATGCTGGTGTTGCTCGCCGCCCAGTTCGGCGACCCGACGGCCCCCGGCATCGTGCCGGGGGCTGTGGTCATCGAGCTGACCCACCTGGCCACGCTGTACCACGACGACGTCATGGACGAGGCCCCGGTGCGGCGCGGCTCGCCCAGCGCCAACGCCCGCTGGGACAACACCGTCGCCATCCTCACCGGCGACTACCTGTTCGCCCAGGCGTCGGAGATCCTGGCCGACCTCGGGCCGGAAGTGATCCGCATCCAGGCGCAGACGTTCTCGCGGCTGGTCCGCGGCCAGATCAGGGAGACCATCGGGCCGCGCGAGGGCGAGGATCCGGTGGCGGCGTACATCGAGGTGCTGGCCGACAAGACGGGCTCGCTCATCGCCACCTCCGGCCACTTCGGCGCGCTGCTGTCGGGCGCGCCGGCGCCCATCGTGCAGCGCATCACCCGCGTGTGCGAGGCCATCGGCGTGGCCTGGCAGCTCAGCGACGACCTGCTCGATGTCGCGTCCTCCTCCGGGCAGAGCGGCAAGACGCCGGGCACCGACCTGCGCGAGGGCATCAGGACCCTGCCCGTGCTGCACGTCCTCGCCTCGGCCGACCCCGCCGACGCTCCGCTGCGCGACCTGCTGTCGGGGCCGGTGCCCGACCATCGCGTCGCCGAGGCCCTCACGCTGCTGCGCGCCAACCCGGCGATGCACCGCGCCCGGGCCGAGCTGATCTCCTGGACCGACCGTGCCCGCGCCGACCTCGCCGAGCTGCCCGGCATCCCCGCCCGCGAGGCGCTACGCGCTCTCTGCGACTACGTGGTCGACCGCTCGGGCTGAGGCGCGGCTCTTGGCGCGCACCGCGCGCAGGCTGTCCCAGGTGAAGACGGCGAGGGCCAGCCAGACGATCGTGAAGCCGATCCAGCGGCCCAGCGGCATGTCCTCGTGGCCGATGAAGACGCCGCAGAGGAACTGCAGCACCGGGGCGATGTACTGGAGCAGGCCGAGCACCGTCAGGGGCACGCTGATGGCGGCGGCGCCGAACATCAGCAGCGGCACCGCCGTCACCACGCCGGCGCCCACCAGCAGCAGCGCGTGCCCCGCCCCTTCGTGCCCGAACGTGCCGCTGCCCTGGGCCTCCAGCACGCCCACGTAGACGGCGGCGGGCACCAGCAGCAGCAGCGTCTCGACGGTCAGGCTTTCGACGGCGGGCACGTTCGCGGCCTTCTTGAGCAGGCCGTACGTGCCGAAGCTGACCGCCAGGACCAGCGCGATCCACGGCGGCCGCCCGTAGTCGAGGGCGAGCACGAGCACGGCCGCCGTGGCGAGCGCGACCGCCGCCCACTGCATCGGGCGCAGCCGTTCCCGGAAGACCAGCACGCCGAACACCACGCTCACCAGCGGGTTGATGAAGTAGCCCAGGGCGGCCTCGACCACGTGCCCGGAGTTGACCCCGTAGATGTAGGTGCCCCAGTTGACGGTGATGATGAGGGCCGCCAGCGTCAGCAGCGTGAGCTTCTTGGGCTGCCGCGCGAGCAGGCGGATCCACGCCCAGTGCCGCCGGACGGCCAGGATGGCGAGCACGGCCACGAGCGACCACACCATGCGGTGCGCCAGGATCTCGACGGCCCCCGCCGGCTTCAGCAGCGGCCAGTAGAGGGGGAAGAGCCCCCACAGCACGTAGGCGGCAACGCCGTACAGGATCCCTCGACGCTCAGCAGGCACGTACCCTAGTTTCACTCCTTACAGGGCTTTATTACAAATAATTGTGACTAACAACATCATTTAGCGATGCTTACCGCAGGCGGGCCGGAGAGCGACGACCCTGCCCGGCCGTGGACGGCACGGACGGCACGGACGGCAGGAGCTGGACCGAACCCGCGATGGCCACCGCGATGACGATCAGGTAGACGAGACCCTGCTGGAAGGCGTGCGCGGGCCCGCCGGGCAGAGCGCCGTAGAACACGATGCCGATGATGCCGACGCCCAGGGCTCCGCCGACCTGCTGCACCGTGGTGAGCGCCCCGGCGGCGGCGCCCGCGTGATGGGGCGCGACCCTGGCCAGGACCATGCTCATGATCGGCGCGAGCGCCAGGCCCATGCCGAAGCCGTCGATGGCGAGCGCGGGGACCAGCCCGCCGATCGGTGCGTCCCGGACGACCAGCACGAGCAGCAGGGCGAGCCCCGCGGCGCGTGTCACGCCGCCCAGCGCGATCACCTGACGGCCGAGGCGCCGGGCGAGCGCGGGCGCGAGCAGCGACGCGGCCAGGTAGCCGGCACCGATCGGCATGAAGATCAGCCCTGACTGGAGCGCGTCGAGACCCCGGCCCCGCTGGGCGTAGAGGGCGAAGACCAGGAAGTAGGCGGCCATGCCCATCGCGAACGCCAGCTGCGTCAGCAGCCCGGCCGAGACGGCCCGCTCGCGGAACAGGGTCAGGTCGATCAGCGGGCTCTCGTGCCGCCTCCGCGAGTAGCCGACCCCCAGCACGACGGCCAGCGCGAAGGACGCCCAGGTCCACGCCGGCCAGCCCTGCTCGCGGCCCTCGATCAGCGGCAGCAGCGTGGCCGCGAGGGCGAGCGTGACCAGGGCGGTGCCGACCAGGTCGAGGCGTACGGCCGCATCCACGCGGCTCTCGGGCACCATGCGCCGGGTCGCGGCGAGGGCCACGGCGCCGATGGGCAGGTTGATCAGGAAACAGGCCCGCCAGCCCAGCCCGAACAGGTCGGCCTCGATGAGCAGGCCGCCCACGAGCTGGCCGAACACCGCGGCGAGCCCCATGGTCAGCGCGTACGCGTTGACGGCCCGGGTCAGCGCCCGCCCGCTGTAGGTGGCGCGCAGGATGGCCAGCACCTGGGGCGCGAGCAGGGCGGCGGCGGCGCCCTGCGCGATGCGGGCGACCACCAGGGCGGCCGCGCCGGGGGCCAGGCCGCAGGCGACCGAGGCGAGCGTGAACAGGGCCAGGCCGAGGGCGAACATGCGGCGGCGGCCGTAGATGTCGCCGAGCCGGCCGCCGAGCACGAGCCCGGAGCCGTAGGCCAGGCCGTACCCGGCGACCACCCACTCGATGGCGGCCGAGCCGGCGTGCAGGTCGCGCTGGGTCGTGGGGATCGCCACGTTGACGATGAAGAAGTCCAGGATCGTCACGAAGATCCCTGTCAGCACGGTGGGCAGCGTGCCCGCGCGAGGTGGCATCGATCGAACTCCGATGGATAGCAGGATGATAGATAGAATGGTCGGTCTACCGACGAGGTCAATTAGATAGAACGATTGATCTACTGTCAATCGCGATGCCAGAATCGGAGACGTGATGGCACGACCAGGCCCCCGCGAGCGGCTCCTCGACGCGGCGCGCGAACTCACCTACGCGCGCGGCCTGCATGTCGGCGTCGACGCGATCCTCAAGGAGGCCGACGTCGCCCGCCGCTCCCTCTACCAGCATTTCGGCGGCAAGGACGGCCTCGTCACCGAGATGCTGCGCGAGTCATCGAACGAGGACCGGTACCGCCAGGTCATGGACGCCGCCGGCGACGACCCGCGCGACCGCGTCCTCGCCGTATTCGACGAACTGGAGCAGATCACCACCGACCCGGCGTTCCGCGGCTGCCGCTACACCTCCGCCGAGCTCTCCCTCACCGACCCCGGCCACCCCGCCCACGCCGAGATCCGGGCCTACAAAGACCGCATTCACGCGCTGTTCGTCACCGAGCTGACCCGCCACGGCCACCCCGACCCGGTGTTCGGCGCCGACCAGATCGTCGTCCTCATCGACGGCGTCCTGGCCCACGCCGTCACCCGCCCCGACGCCCATCCGGCCCGGGCGGCCCGCGCCCTGGCCGAACTCATCCTCGACGCCGGAACATAGCCGCCCCCCAGATGGTTGACCAGAGAGCATCGCCCTGCCTGCGGCGGCCGGTGCGCACGACAGCTGAACGGGAGGTTCGCGATGAGCTGGCTCTTCGGTACGAACAAGACATCGATGGTGGCGCGCGAGGACGCCCTCCCCGGCCGCCCCGAACGCATGGTCGTCCCCGACCGCCACGCCGTGCTCGACGCGCCGCTCACCGGCCCCTGGCCCGAGGGCGCCGAGATCGCCGACTTCGCCATCGGCTGCTTCTGGGGCGCCGAGCGCACGTTCTGGCAGACCCCGGGCGTCATCTCCACGGCCGTCGGCTACCAGGGCGGCTACACCCCGAACCCCACCTATGAGGAGGTCTGTTCGGGCCGCACCGGCCACGCCGAGACCGTCCGCGTCGTCTTCGACCCCGCCAAGGTGTCGTACGAGGAACTCCTCAAGGTCTTCTGGGAGGCCCACGACCCGACCCAGGGCATGCGCCAGGGCAACGACGTCGGCACCCAGTACCGCTCCGCCATCTTCACCCACGGCCCGGCCCAGCAGAAGTCCGCCGAGGCCTCGAAGGACGCCTACCAGAAGGTCCTGTCGGCCTCCGGCTACGGCGCCATCACCACGCAGATCACTCCGGCCCCCGACTTCTACTACGCCGAGGACTACCACCAGCAGTACCTGTTCAAGAACCCCAACGGCTACTGCGGCATCGGCGGCACGGGCGTGGCCTGTCCGGTGGGTCTGACCTCCGGCGAGGCGTAGACCTGCGGAGCCCGCTCAGGGGCGGGTGTGGTCCTCCGTCGCGGGGAGGGCGTACAGGCGCAGGTGCGTCAGACGGGCGCCGGGGGGAGCGTCTTCGGCGCGGTGGCCGTAGCGCTCGAGGAGGGCGGCGTAGGCGGCGAAGAACTCCGCGAACTCCTGGTCGGTCATCCAGGTGGTGCCTCGGGCCGCCCTGACGCGGGTGGGGTCGCGGTCGTAGGCGGCGGGGAGGCCGTCGAGGAGGCGGTGATCCTCCGCCAGGGCGAGGGCCTGGAACTGGGCGAGGGTTTCGCGGGCCTCGGGGGCGAGGGTGCGGGGATCGGGGTGGCGGAGGTCGCGGGTCGATTCGGTGCGCCGCCACCAGCGTTCTCTGCCGGTCGAACGTTCGGGGATCTCCTCGATGAAGCCGTGCTTCGCCAGCTGGCGCAGGTGGTAGCTGGTGGTGCCGGTGGTGCTGCCCAGCAGTTCGCCCAGGGTGGTCGAGGTGGCCGGGCCGTGGGCGCCCAGGTGGCGCAGCATGGCCCGGCGCATGGGATGCGCCAGGGCCTTGAGCTTGGCCGGGTCGCTCAGGAGATGCGGCTCGTCCTTCATGACGATCAGCATACTCCTGCAGAAGGATATCTGCAGATGTAGTTCTGCAGAGGTTTCTCTGTAGAGTCCGGTCGACGGACATGAGACGAATGTTCGCGGTCATGGCCGTCGCCGCATGCCTGATCGCCGCCTCCGCGGCCACCCTGACCGTTCCCGCCGCTCCCGCCGCTCCCGCCGCGGCCGCCGGAACCGCCGAACCCCTGCCAGGCGTGCCCGGCGACCTCAAGGCGGTGGACGTGGACTTCCCGGGCAGCGGCGGCCTCGCCATGCACGGCACGGTCCTGTCGGCCGCCGACGGGGCGCCCCGGCGCCCCGGCATCGTCCTGGTGAGCGGCTCGGGCTCGGGCACGCCACGCACAGAACTGCTGCACGAAGCCATCGCGTTCGCGCGCCAGGGGCCGGCCGTGCTGATCTACGACAAGCGGTCCGAGGGCTACTCGCGCTTCCAGCGGGACTTCTCCCGGCTCGCGGACGACGCGCTCGGGGCGGTGGCCGCGCTTGCGGGCGCAGCCCGGGGTCGATCGCCGGCACGTCGGCATCTGGGGCTTCAGCGAGGGCGGGTGGATCGCCCCGCTCGCGGCGTCCCGCTCCGCGGACATCTCGTTCGTCGTGCTCGTGGGCGCCAACGCGATGGGGCCGCTACGGCAGCAGACCTGGTCGGTGGCGGCGGGTCTGCGCAAGGCGGGGGTGACGGGGCCGCTCGCCGAACGGACCGAGCCCGTGATGTACCGGATCGTGGCCGACGGCGGCCTGTTCCCCGAGCCTTACTACGACGCGGAAGCGACGCTGGCCGCCGTCCGTCAGCCCGTGCTCGCCATCTGGGGCGCCCACGACCTGCTGACTCCGCCGCAGGAGAACCCGCCGCTGATGGCCTGGGCGCTGGAGCGGGGCGGCAACCGGAACTTCACGTTCCGGTTCGTCCCGGACGCGGACCACGCCGCGCACAGGACCCCCGACGGCGGGGTGACCAGGCTGCCGGAGCTCGCGCCCGGATACGCCGACGCCGTCGGCGCGTGGGTGAAGCAGGTGACGACCGGTGCCGCGCCCGTGGCGCGGGTGACCGGGCCCATCCCGGTGCAGGCGATCGCCAGCGTGCCGGTGAGCCCGCCGGCCTGGTGGGAGTCCGCGCCGATGCAGCTCGCGGCCCTGGTCCTGTTCCTGGTCGCGTTCACCGGCTACCCGCTGGTGGCGCTCGTCCGGCGGTTGCGCAGGCGTCCGCAGGCCCCGGTGAGCCGGGCCGGGCGGCTGCTCTGCGCCGGTGGTCTCGTGACGGTGCTCGGCGCGTTCTGCTACCTGTTCGCGGTGCTGCTGGGCGGCACCAAGGAGGCGTCGCCCGGGCCGCTGGTGGCCGGCCGGCCGGTGATCTGGCTGGTCCTGCAGGTCCTCGCGGTGGCCTGCGTGATCGCCACCGTGCGTGTGGGCCTGGCGTGGCGGCGCGCACGCGGCTCGGTCGCCGTGGGGGAGCGGATGCGGCTCGGGCTGCTGCTCGCCGCCGGGGTGGTGTTCCTGCCCTGGGCCGTCTACTGGGGCCTGCTGCTCCCCTGAGCGGGCGATGCCCTGCGCCGGCCGGTGCGTCAGGGGCGGGAGGGTTCCGGCTCGCCGGCGCGGTAGTGGCGGTCGGCGTCGGCGACGACCTCCAGGACGAACTCCGCGGTCTGCCTGAAGCGCTCGGCGCGGTCGGTGAAGGCCGGGGCGCTCGGGTGGCCGAGGCGGCAGGCGAGGGCTTCGCGGATCAAGGGGTGCCGGTGGGCGGGGAAGACGTCGAGGGCGTACTCGCCCGCCGCCTCCTTCGACACCACCTCGCCGGTGGCGATCGTGTGGTGCAGGCGGGGCGGGCCGAGCACGCCCCAGGCGGTCAGCCAGCGGGCGCGCATCCGGCCGCCGGGCAGGGGGGACGGGCGGCGGCGCAGCAGCCGTTCGCCCCAGGGCCGCCAGTAGCGGTGCAGGTTGTCGTGGTTCCAGGCCTTCAGCCGGGCCGGCTCGGGGTTCAGGCCCAGGGCGGCCGGGGCCGGGCCGCGGAACGGCACACCGTGCTCGGCGAGCACCTTCCACACCACGGGGTTCACGTCGAACGCCCCATGGTGTTCGAACACGTGGCCGGTGTGCGAGGCCAGCGGCCTGATCTCGGTCACGGGCCGGGTGATGTCGTCCGCCGCGACGAAGACCCCGTTCACGGTCTCGGGCAGCATGAGCCGGCCCCGGGGAACGTTGCGTGCCACGGTGCGCAGTCCGGAGGTGAGCCAGACGAGGCGCAGGCTGCGCAGGTCCCGTTCGGTGAAGGCGCCGTCGATCACGGCCACGAAGTCGATGTCGCTGCGGCCCGGGCGGAAGGCGCCGAGGGCGGTCGAGCCGACGACGTAGAAGCCGGTGACGCGGCCGGGGAGCAGGCGGTCGGCGACGGCCAGGTAGTGGTCGACGGCGCGCGTCACGTGGGGATGCATCGCGGGAGCTCTCCTTCCTCGGCGGCCGGTCGCCGTGGTCGGCCGATCCTCGACCGTGCCGGACGGGCCTGCCCGGTCACGCCCGGCCGTGGTCACGCTGTACGGTGACCATCAGACCAGGCTCGGCGGGGAGGGGTTCGCCGCTTCCGGAAAGGTCGCCTCCGCGCGACCGACGTCTCACGGCAGGGCGAAACCGCCGTCGACGACGAGGTCGAGGCCGGTGACGTAGGCGCTCTCGGCCGAGCACAGGTAGACGGCGGCGGCGGTGTAGTCGCCGGGCACGGCGATGCGGCCGACGGGGATCTGGGCGCGGATGAGCTCGTACTCCTCGGGGTCGGAGAGCGCCTCACGGTTGCGTTCGGTGTCCGTGATGCCCGGCGACAGGCTGTTGACGGTGACGCCGAAGGGCGCCAGCTGCTTGGCGAGGTTGCGCACCATGCTGAACTGCGCCGCCTTGGACGCCCCGTAGGCGAGCATCCTGTCGTGCTGCTTGGTGTGCTGGACGCTGCCGATCGCCAGCACCCGGCCCCACCCCGCGTCGCGCATGCCGGGCACGAGCTCCTGGATCAGGTCGAGCGACGACTGGAAGTTGACCTGGAACTGGTACCACACCTGCTCGGGCGTCACCTCCTCCCACGCGCAGACGACCTGGACGGAGGCGCAGAGCACGAGGACGTCGACCCGGCCGGCCAGGTCCCTGGCCGCCGCGCCCAGCCTGCGGGCGGCGCCGGGCTCGGTGAAGTCGGCGTGCAGCACGCCCAGCTCGCCGGGCACGGGAGGCGGCTCGGGGGTCGGAACGGGGCCGGGCCCGCCGTGGCGGACGATCCGGAACCCGGCGGCCCCGAGCCCGGCCGCGATGGCGTGTCCGATGCCCTGTGTCGATCCCGTCACCAGCGCGACGGCGCCTTCAGGCGTCATGGCCGTTCCCTTTCTTGAGCTTCGCCGGTCGCTTCGGGCACGCGTGGCGCCGTGCGTGACGGCTCAGCCGTCTTCGGGGCCGAGGGTGGCGAAGAGTGTGCGGGCCTCGTCCCTGCCGAAGACCTCGATCGCCGCCGCGGCGAGCCGGTCGAGCGAGGCGTCGGGGCGCCCGGGGACGAACGTCGCCTCGTCGCCGGCGACGCGTCGCATGTCGCTGAGAACATGATCCTGGTCGGCCGTCAGGTGCGAGGGCGGGCGGTGAAGGAGTCGTACGCTTCGTCGTCGAAGGAATCCCTGGTCACCTGGCTGTCCTCCGCGACGGGTGAGGCAGTAACCGATGATCTTCTCGTGGGCGAGATCCTATCGTCGCGGGGCGGTTCGGAGCGACGAGATTTCGCATATCGCCGCTCGATGGGGAGGGACGCCCCGGAGCCGGGGGGGTCGGTCCGGGGCGTCCCTGGCGAGGTCAGCCGGTGAAGGCGACGTCGCTGCACATGAAGAAGGTCTGGTCCATGTGCGAGGCCTGCCAGATCACGTAGATCACGGCGCGGCCGGTGCGGCCCGGCACGTTGAGGTTCACCGTGTAGTAGTCGGCGGGGGCGAACCTGGGGGTTTTGGTGAGCAGTTGCAGGTCGTCCCAGCCCATGGACTGGGTGGTGGGGTCGAAGCCGGGGCGGGTGATGTAGACGAGGAGGTAGTCGGCGCCGTGGTGGGCCTGGTCGCGCAGCCTGATCGTGTAGTTGGTGCCGATGCTCGTCGTCTTCCAGTCGCCTGGGACGTCCATGGCGTTGTAGCGGCCGTCCCAGGCGTGGCCGCCGCTGCACAGCTGGCCGTCGGGGATGGCGCCCTGGAAGTCACCTCCGAGGTCCATGCGGTAGAGGCCGTTCCAGTTCCACATCGCGTTGGTGTCGTACTGCCACGCCTGCCAGCACATGGGGTCCTGCTGGGCCATGGCGGGGTTCTGGAAGTCGCTGCCCCAGCGCAGCCAGCAGCCGTAGTTGCGGGATGCCGGGTCGACGAGCGAGCCGTGGGCGGAGGCGGCGACGGCCCAGGTGGCCACGCAGGCCACGGCGGCGGTCAGCACGGCGAGGACGCGGATCGCCCAGCGGGGGAGCCGGGCAGGGGGATGTGTACGCACGTCGGGTCACCATCTTCCGGTGGGAGGGTTCCGGGCAATGGGGGCGCCCCCAAGGGTCGCCGCGATACTAACGCCGTGCTATTAGTTCGGCCAGCGGCCAAACTAATCGACAACCATGGCGCGGGGCCGGGCCCGCGTCGAAAGCGGTCGATGAGCAGGCGGTTCGCACGCGCGTCCGGCTTTCCCCGCCGTGGCCGCCGCTGCACCTTTCAGACGCGTCGTACGTGCCAGGTGCGGCCGCTCCGCTACCGGGTCCGGCGCGGCAGGAGGACCGCCTCATGGGCGGGAGCGGCCGCGATGGCTCGGGGACATATGGGGCGTTAGGTACTATTTCCGATAGAGGCTCCGGCTCTCGGGGTCTCCCGGACGAGGGGCGCGTCGTACCCGGCCCAGCGAAGACGACGCGCGAACGTTATGACGCAGATCCTGCAGATCGCCGGGGCGCTGGCCGTCCTTGCGGGCTTCGTGCTCGCGCAGCTCAAGATCGTCGATCCGCGGTCGAGGCTGTACCTCGTGCTCAACCTCGCCGGATCGGGCGTGCTCACCTGGGTGGCGCTCGCCGACCGCGACTGGGGGTTCCTCCTGCTGGAGGGTGTGTGGGCCATCGTGTCGGCCGTGAGCCTGGTCCGCGTTCTCGCAGCCAGAGGCTCCGCGCCGGGAGCACGCTGAACGACGGGGCCGTCCCCGCGCGCGCCGGGTGGCCGTCCGTGAAGAGGGTCAGAGTGTTACGGGCACGGGCATAATCTGAGTTCGATCGGACCGGATCCAGATGATGAGTGAGATGGCAGAGACTTCGCCGAAGCGGGAACATTCCCTTCTGCCGGTCGAGCTGACGAGCTTCATCGGACGGCGGCGTGAGGTGGCCGAGGTCAAGGCGCTGCTGTCGGAGGCGCGTCTGGTGACTCTCGCCGGCGTGGGCGGCGTGGGCAAGACACGGCTGGCGATGCGCATCGCCGCCGACGCCGGGCGAACCTTTCCCGACGGGGTGTGGCTCGTGGAGCTGGCCGCGCTCGATGATCCGGCCCTGCTGGCGCAGACGGTCGCCGAGGCGATGGAGCTGCTCGGCCAGTCGGAACGCTCGCCCGCGGACGCGCTCGTGGAGCATCTGCGCGACCGCCGCGCGCTGCTCGTGCTCGACAACTGCGGACATCTGCTGGACGAGTGCGCGAACCTGTGCGAGCTGCTGCTGCGCGCGGCGCCCGGGCTGCGCATCCTGGCCACGAGCCTGCAGGCGCTGGGCGTCGACGGCGAGCAGTTGCTCGCGGTGCAGCCGCTGTCGCTGCCCCCTGCCACGGGTCGCCGGCTCGGCACCCGCGCGATCGCGCAGTTCGACGCCGTGCGGCTGTTCGTCGAGCGGGCCCGGGCCGTGCTGCCGGGGTTCGAGCTGACCGACGCCAACCGTGACGCCGTGGAGGGCATCTGCCGCAGGCTGGACGGCATTCCGCTGGCGCTGGAGCTGGCGGCCGTGCGGCTGCGGGCCCTGTCGGTCGACCAGCTGCTGGACCGGCTCGACGACAGGTTCCGGCTGCTGACCGGCGGCTCCCGGGCGGTGGTGCCGCGCCATCGCACGCTGCGGGCGCTGATCGACTGGAGCTACGAGCTGTGCAGCGAGCGGGAACGGGAGCTGTGGGCCCGCATCTCGGTGTTCTCCGGCGGGCTGGACCTGGAGGCGGCCGAGGCCGTCTGCTCCGACGACGGGCCGGAGGGTTCGGGAGCGATCGCGCGGGCCGACGTGCTGGACCTGGTGATCGGGCTGGTGGACAAGTCGGTGCTGATCCGGGAGGAGCATCCGGCCGGGGTGCGCTACCGCCTGCTGGAGACGATCCGGCAGTACGGCAGGGAGCGGCTGGCCGCGTCGGGACAGGCCGGCCCGTTCCGGCGGCGCCACCGCGACTACTTCCGTGACCTGGCGGCGCGGGCGAGGGAGCGGCTGTTCGACTCCGAGCAGCTGGGCCATTTCATCCGGCTGGAGGCCGAGCACGCGAACCTGCGGACGGCGCTGGCCTACTCGTTCGCCGAACCCGGCTCACACGGCGAGCCGGGCGACGCCGCCGCCGGGCTGACCATGGCCACCGACCTGCTCTACCACTGGGTCACGAACCACCTGGCCGAGGGGCGCCGCTGGCTGGACCAGGGGCTCGCCGCCTACACCCGGCCCGACGAGACGCGGGCACGGGCCCTGTGGGCGGCCGCGTGGGTCGCCATCTTGCAGGCGGAGACCGGGGCGGCGGCGAAGATGCTGGAGGAGGCCGGGGAGCTCGGCGAGCGGCTCGGCCAGGAGTCGATCCTCGGTCATGTCGCCCTGCTGTCGGGCATGATGGCGATGTATCGGGGCGACGCCGAGGCGGCGATCGACCGGTACGAGGAGGCGCTGGCCCGCCATCGGGCCGTCGGCGACCTGCCCGGCATCGCCCTGGGGCTGATCCGGCTGTCCCTGGCGAACGCGTTCGTGGGAGACACCGATCGGGCGGTGGCGCTCGGCGAGGAGTGCGTCGCGTTGTGCGACGAGCACGGGGAGAGCGCCCACAAGGTGTACGCGCTGATCGCCTTGGCGGTGGCGGCGCGGCAGCGGGGCGAGGGCCCGCGGGCGGACGCCGCGGCCAAGCAGGCGCTGCGGCTCGCGCTGCCGCTGGAGGACTGGGTGGGTGCCGGGCTGGCGATGGAGCTGATCGCCTGGATCGCCGCCGACAGGTGGCGGTATGCGCGGGCGGCCCGGCTGCTGGGCGTGCTGGAGACGGTCTGGGAGACGGTCGGCGCTCCGCTCGCGGGGTACGGGTACCTGCTTCGCTATCACGAGGCATGCGTGGCCGACACCAGCACGGCACTGGGGGCGAGCGCCTACGCGGATGCCGTCCGGCGCGGGGCCGGGCTCAATCCCGAGGAGGGGACGGCGTACGCGCTGGAGGAGCGGGTGGCCGAGCCGGCGGCGAACGGCTCCCGGTTGACGCCCAGGGAGACCGAGATCGCCGCGCTGGTCGCCAAAGGGCTGACCAACAAGGAGATCGCGTCGTCGCTGGTGATCTCGCAGCGGACCGCCGAGGGCCACATCGAGCACATCCTGACCAAGCTCGGCTTCACGTCGAGGGCGCAGGTCGCCGCCTGGATGGAGGAGCATCATCTTGGCGACGACGATGAGGGCGACGACGGCCGAGGCGACGATCAGGGCGCCGACGGGCGGGACGTCGGCGATCGGGGCGTCGGAGGCCGGGACGTCGGCGGTTAGACGTCGGCGGCCGGGGGTGGTGACCGGGGCGATGGCGCACGGGTCACCGTCTCATCGGCCGCTGTGATCCGTCGCGGCGCGCCGGATCGGCTGGGGCCGGGCACGGCGGGGCCATGGTGCCGGCCGACCGTGCGGTGCGGCGCGGTCAGTAGGGCAGGCGCTGGCCCGACGGGGTCCGCAGGTCCAGTGGTGTTTCCTTGCTGCGCCTGCGCGTTCTGCGGACCCGGATCCTGCGCGGCCGGGGCGGGCTGCCGGCGGGGGCGCTCATGCGGCCCGCCCGCAGGGTGCACGGTGGGCGGCGACGCTGCGCCCGTCGGGCAGGAGCTCACCGGTGTCTTCGAAGACCACGACCCCGTTGCAGAGCAGTCCCCAACCCTGTTCGGGGTGGAAGGCCACGAGGCTCGCGGCTTCGTAGTCGGGGGCGTCGGCAGGGGGGCACGGAGGGTGGTGTTCACACATGGTGTTCGCTTCCTTTGGTCTCGCCTTCTACGTCAGATGTACGTGACCTATCCAGTCTGTCTCCTGAGACGGTCTGCTCGCACCGGATAAACGCCCGTATGAGTACCTATTTCGCAATATAGGTACCCGCTTAGGTAAAAACTTCTCCTCGCACGCCAAGATCCGGTCATCGGCCCGGTGACCGTCTCCCGCAGCCGCCTTAAAGCGCCTTCAGGCCCTGGATCACTTCCTGCAGGACGCCGGCGGCGGGCAGCTCGGCGCGGGGCGCCGGCGGGCGGATGGTGACGTGGCCCTGATCACGCAGGTCGGCGAGCAGCACCTGCACGACGCTGACCGGCAGGCCGACCTCCGAGGCGACGTCGGCCACCGGGGCGGTGCGTTCGCACGCCCGCAGGATGCGCAGATGCTCCGGTGCCAGGCCCACCGGGCGCGGCGCGGGCCGCACCGCGCTGACCATGGCCATCAGGTCGAACCGCGGGCCGGTGGGTCGGGTGCGGCCACGAGTCATCGTGTAGGGCCGCACCAGCGGCCCGGCCTCGTGGTCGAGCCATCGCTCCCCGGCATCCGTCACCGGCGGTCCTCCTCATCCCCGTCGTGCGCCAGCCGCCAGCCCGCCTGGAACGAAGTCAGCAGATCACGGCGCACGCGGGGCGCCTCACCGGGTTTCGCCGGATCGGAGTCCGAGCGGTCCGGCGCGGGTTCCGGTCCGGCCCCCTCCGGCGCGTCGTGCGGACCGCCGGACACCGGGGCGGCCAGCGGCTCGCGCAGCTGCGGGGCGAGGCTCGCCTGCCGGATTCGCCTGGGCAGCGTCGTCGCGCCGTTCTTGGCCGTGCCCGCCGGCGCCCGCGCGGCCCCGGCGGGCGAGCTCGCGGGCACGGGGGCCGACTGGACGATCCGCTCCACGGTGATGTCGGACGGGGCGATCGTCGCGCCGGGGGCGGTGCTCTGGGCGCGGTTCGGCAGCGTGCCGAGCACGGCCGGGGCCTCCGCGTCGACGACCAGCTCGCTCGGGATGAGCAGGATGGCGGTGGTGCCGCCGTACGGGGACGGCCGCAGGCAGACGTTGATGTTCTGGCGGGCCGCCAGGCGGGCGACGACGAACAGGCCCAGACGGTCGCTGTCGGCCAGGTCGAACTCGGGCGGGTCGGCGAGCCGCTCGTTGATCTGGTCGTACTCCTCGCGGCTCAGCCCGAGGCCGCGGTCCTCGACCTCGACCACGAAACCTCTCCCCACGGCGCCGCCGCGCACGTACACGGTGGTGTGCGGCGGGGAGAAGATCGTGGCGTTCTCCACCAGTTCGGCGATCAGATGCACCACGTCGGTGACGGCGGAGCCGGTCAGCGCCGGGCCGTGCGGCACGGACACGTTGACGCGCAGGTAGTCCTCGACCTCCTCGACCGCGCCCCGCACGACGTCGAAGAACGGCACCGGGTGGCGCCAGCCCCGGCCGGGCTGGGCGCCGGACAGGATGATCAGGCCTTCGGCGTGGCGGCGCATGCGGGTGGTGAGGTGGTCGAGCCCGAAGAGCCCTTCCAGGATCTCCGGGTCGGAGACGCTGCGCTCCATCTTGTCCAGCATGCTGAGCTGGCGGTGCAGGAGGGACTGGTTGCGCCGGGCCAGGTTGAGGAAGACCTTGCCGACGCCCTTGCGCAGCTCTGCCTGGCCGACCGCCGCCTCGATGGCGGTGCGCTGCACCGATGCGAAGGCCTCGCCCACGCTGGCGATCTCGCTCGTGCCGTCGTCCACCAGGATCTGCGGCTCGGCGTCGTCATCGTCCACGTCCTCGCCGCGCCGCAGCCGGGCGACCACGGCCGGCAGCCGCTCGGTGGCGAGGCGCAGGGCGCTCTGCTGCAGCCGCACCAGCTCGGCGGCGATCCGGCGGCCGAACCGCAGAGAGACGAAGATCGACAGGAACACGGCGATGAGACCGAGCCCGGCGGCGATGCCGATCTGCAGGAAGATGCCCCGGGCCTGCGGCTCGCCGCGGTCGGAGATCTGCCGGCCGGCGGCGGCCACGAGCAGGTCGAACTTCAAGACGACGTCCTCGATGGCGGGGGTCCAGGACGCCGCGTCGGGCGGCAGCGGCCGGCCCGGCCGGACCCCGGCGATGACACGCTGCTCGGCGGACTCGAACGCGTCGTACTTGCCGGTGTTCCGGAACTCGAAGAACGGCCGGCGCAGCTGCGCGTCGAGCTGCTGGAAGCCCATGTCGTAGAGCAGCTTGCGCTTGATGACCATCTGCCCGAAGGCGGTGTACTCCTCAAGGGTCATCCGCTGGGCGGCGACGACGCCCGCGATGACCGCGGACTCCTGGCTGAGCTGCTCGCGCGCCCGCTGCATGAGCAGGACCGCCTTGGTCTGCTCCATGAGGTCGAGGTCGGGCACGATCAGCTGCTTGTCGAGCACCTGCTGGATGTCGTCGACGAACGTCGAGAAGGTGTCGATGGTCTGCATGACCGTGTAGTCGCGGTCGTCGACCCGCTCTCGGATGTCGGGCAGGCGGGCGATGTCGTTGAGCACGTCGTCGATGCGGCCGCTCATCGCCGGCGGCATGTCGTCGCGGACGTCCGAGGTGAGCGCCAGCTCCTTGAAGTGCGCAGCCGCCCGGTCGGTCTCGGCGCGCTGCTGCTTCAACGGCTCGCTCGCCTTGCCGGATGCGCCGAGCACCTGCACCGACATCAGCCGTTCGTGCTGGAACGCCGAGCTGAGGGTGCGCAGCGGGATGACGACGTTGTCGTACAGTTTCTTGACCTGCAGGAGCTGGACGCCCTTGCCGACGGTGACCGCGGCGGCGAAGCCCCAAATCGCGGCGAGCGAGATGACCGGCACCAGCAGGATCGTGAAGATCTTGACGCGGATCGAGCGCTTGCGATCGGCCATGTGATCTCGCCCCCGGTACCGAGCGACGTACGTTTAATATTTCGGAAACCTTAGCAATCGTGACGATCAGTCTCTAGGGCCGATTTTGGGCCAAATGCCGACGCGGCAGGGGATCCAGCGCGTACCACCTGCTGATCTGGATCAACGGAAGCAGGTTCTTCAGCAGCACTCCGGCCGCCCAGCCGAGCGCCGCCCCGACCGCTCCCCAGGCCGGAACGGCGAGCACGTCCACGGCTACGGTGACCGCCGTGGCCAGGGCGATGTTCGCCAGGCTCGCCGTGGTGCGCCCCGCCGCGACGAGCACGACGTCGACCATGCCGCACGCGGTCGCCACGAGCATCGTCGCCGACAGGATCCACGCGACGCCCATGCCGCCGGCGTACGCCTCCCCGAAAATCAGCGGCAGCCAGGGCGACAGCGCGGCATAACCGAGCCAGATGGGCCAGGTGAGGGCCACCAGCCACAGCGTGGCCGTGCGGTAGAGCCGTCTCGCCGCGGCCAGGTCGCCGGCGGCCAGGGCCTGGACCAGCCGGGGCTGCGCCGCCTGCGCCAGGCCCTGCCCGGCGAGCTGCCCCACGACCTTGACCCGCGTCGCCGCCGTGTAGACGGCGGCCTCGGCCGGCCCGGCGAGCAGGGCGACGATCACCACGTCCAGCCGCTGGAACACCGCCTGGAGCGCCGCCGCCAGCGCACGCGGCGCCGTGAGGCGCCAGAACTCCCGGGCCGCCCCGGCCGCGACGGGCCCGCGCGGCACCCTGCGCCGCAGCCACAGCCCGGCGGCGACGGCCGCCGGCACGTACGGCGCGGCCCACGCCACCGCCAGCGGCGTCGCGGCCTGCCCGGCCGGCAGGCGCCCGGTGGAATGGGCGACGGCGACGGCCGCCACCAGGGACAGCTGCGCGGCCGGCTGGAGCAGGCCGCCGAGCAGCGCGGTGACCCGCATCGTCCCGAAGCCGCGGGTCGCGCCGATCAGCACGTCGGCGCAGACCACGAAGGGCAGGGCGGCGGCGAGGACGGGCGACCATCGGGCGCTGATCGCGGCGGCGGCGAGCGACAGCAGGATCACCGGGCCGAGCGCGACCCGGAACCGCCCGGCGAGGGCGGCCCCGCCGAGCCGGGCGCGGGCCACGACGTAGATGAGTCCGTTGGCCGTGTCGAGCCGCAGGATCCCGGCGAGCATGAGGCAGCCGGCGGTGAAGGCGAAGAACGTGCCGGCGGTGCGGGCGTCGAAGGTCCGCGTGACGACGAGCACGATGAGGAACTGCGCGAGCGCCCCGCCGCCCGCCCCGGCCAGCCCCGCGAGGCCGCCGCGTCCCAGCCCGCGCCGTTCCTCGCCATCGCGGGCATGCCCGTTATCCCGGAGCCCGTCATGTCCAGGCCCGTCTTGCCCGGGCCTGTCGTGCCCGGGCTCGGCGTACTCAGGCCGGTCGTGCGCGGCCCTGGTGTGCCCAGCGTCGCCGGGCTCGGCGTGCCCGGGTCCGGCATACCCGGGTCCGGCGTGCCCGGCCCCGCCGCGTTCGGGGTCGAGTGCGGGGTGGGCTGGCGGTCCGGCGGTCACTCGCTCACCGTAGTGTCGATGATGCGTTCTGTCATCGGGATCGGGCTTGCCGGCCGGGCGGGCGACGGGGCGCGCGTCGTGGGGCCGGCCGCCGGGTGTGGTGCTCCGGGCCGGGCCGCCGCGCGCGGCCGTCCGGGTGACTGTTGGGCGGCTGAATGGTGACTTTCCTTGCGCGAGCAGGCCGGATGTCGTCACAATCGCGCCCATGCACGGCAACCCTGTGCCGGACTCGTACGTGTACGTCACAGAAGAAGGTGTGACCCGCCACTACGCGGACGGCAGCGTCGAGGCGCTCGCCTGGGAGGACGTGGTCGAGGTGCGCGTCGGCGGCGTCACCGAGGTGGACGCCCTGATCGTCCTGCTCGATCGTGACGGGGAGGGATGCGTCGTGCCGAAGTCGGCGACGGACGCCACTTTCCTCGCGCGGCTCCGTTATCTGCCCGACTTCGACCTCGACCGGCTCAGCGCGGCCGTCGAATCCCCACAAGAGGGATATGTCGTGATCTGGCGCAGTCCGGACCCGCCCTCGCCTATTCCGGACCTGGAGTACGACTGATCCGAGCATGCGCCGCGCGTGGGTGACCGGGGTAAACGTTCTGGACCGTTCCGTCAACCCTCACCGAATATCGGAAATCGGCCGGTTGTGGACAAGGCTTCCTATTCCGTGATCAACACCTGATACCTAGGATTTCCCTGGAAACCCGCGCTCGTGAGGCTCATGTTCCTCTTGTCAACCTATGGGACGGAACATGCGTCAGGTAACTGCAGGGTGATGGCCAGCAGGGTGGGGTGGCATGAGGGTGGGCTTGGAGGAGCGCGATCTCGCGCTTCTCAAGGGCGACCCGCCGGTCGCGTCCAGCATCTGGACACGGTCGTACGTGCGGGTGCTGTTGGCGGGAGACGTGGCGTGCGCGTCGATCGCCTGTGAGTGTGTATTGGGCGCGCGACTATGGCTGGGGGCCTTCATCCCCTGGCCGGAGGTGCTGTTCGGCTTCGGCCTGGCGCTGGCTTGGACCGTTGCGATGGCCATGGCGGGGGCGTACGGCAAGAGGGTGCACGGCGAGGGGTCCGACGAGTTCCGCGCGGTGTTCAACGGCGGGCTGCTGCTGACGGCGGCGGTGGCCATCGGGGCGTACGCCACGCAGACCATGATCGCGCGCAGCTTCGTGATGGGCATGATGCCCCTCGCGACGCTGCTCACGCTGATCTTCCGGTACCGGATGCGCAAGCGGCTGCACCAGCGGCGCATGGCGGGGGAGTACATGCGCCGGGTCGTCGCGGTGGGGCATCGCGAGTCGGTGCTCGACCTGGTCATCCAGTTCCGGCGGCAGCCGTACCACGGCATGAACGTCGTGGCCGCCTGCCTGCCGCCCGGCAGAACGTCGGCCAACGGGCTGCGCGACATCGACGGGGTGCCCGTGCTGGGCGACTTCTCCGACGTGGCCGACGTCGTGGACAAGGTCTCGGCCGACGCGCTCGCGGTGCTCGCCTGCCCCGAGCTCGACGGGGCCGCGCTGCGCCGCCTGGCGTGGAGCGTGGAGCCCAAGGGCACCGACCTGTTCGTGGCGCCGGCGCTGCTGGACGTCGCCGGGCCGCGCACCAGCATCAGGCCGGTCGCCGGCATGCCGCTGCTGTTCGTGGAGCACCCGGAGTTCGACGGCCTGCGCCAGCTCGTCAAGAGCGCCTTCGACAAGCTGGTGGCCCTATGTGCGCTGCTGCTGCTGTCACCGGCCATGCTGGTGATCACCATTCTCATCAGGTCGACGAGCGAGGGCCCGGCGTTGTTCCGGCAGACGCGCGTGGGCCGCGGCGGGCGCGACTTCAAGGTGCTGAAGTTCCGCACCATGGTGAACGACGCCGAGCGGCTCCGGCTCTCGCTCCTTGACGACAATGAGTCAAACGAAGTGCTGTTCAAAATTAGGAACGATCCAAGGGTCACCAGGGTGGGCGGGTTCCTGCGCCGCTACTCCCTGGACGAGCTTCCGCAGCTCCTCAACGTGCTGCGCGGAGAGATGTCGCTGGTGGGGCCCCGCCCGCCGCTGCCCGAGGAGGTCGAGAAGTACGGCACCGACATGCGCCGCCGCCTCGTCGTCAAGCCCGGCATGACCGGCCTGTGGCAGGTGAGCGGGCGTTCCGATCTGAGCTGGGAGGAGTCGGTTCGGCTGGATCTGCGGTACGTCGAGAACTGGTCGCTCATCCTCGATCTCCAGATCCTCTGGAAGACGTGGAGCGCAGTCATCAGGGGAGAAGGTGCCTATTAGGTGAAGGCGCTCGTCCTCGCGGGCGGCTCGGGCACGCGGCTGCGCCCGATCACGCACACGTCCGCCAAGCAACTCGTCCCCGTCGCGAACAAACCGGTGCTGTTCTACGGCCTGGAGGCCATCGCCGCCGCCGGCATCCGGGAGATCGGCATCGTCGTCGGCGACACGCACGCCGAGATCGAGGCCGCCGTCGGCGACGGGTCGGCCTTCGGCCTGGAGGCGACGTACCTGCGCCAGGAGGCGCCGCTCGGCCTCGCGCACGCGGTGCTGATCGCCCGCGACTATCTCGGCGACGACGACTTCGTGATGTACCTCGGCGACAACTTCGTCGTGGGCGGCATCAACGACATCGTGGCGCGGTTCGCCCGCGAGCGCCCGGCCGCGCAGATCATGCTCACCCGGGTCCGCGACCCCCGCCAGTTCGGCGTGGCCGAGCTCGACGCCGCCGGGCGCGTCATCGGGCTGGAGGAGAAGCCGCGCGAACCCAAGAGCGACCTCGCGCTCGTCGGCGTGTACCTGTTCGGCCCGGCCATCCACGACGCGGTGGCCGGGCTCAAACCGTCGGGGCGGGGCGAGCTGGAGATCACCGACGCGATCCAGGCCCTGATCGAGTCGGGCCTGCCGGTCGAGTCGACGATCATCACCGGCTATTGGAAGGACACCGGCAACGTCACCGACATGCTGGAGGTCAACCGGCTCGTCCTGGAGTCGCTCGAACCGCGGACCGACGGGCGGGTCGACGACACCAGCGAGCTGATCGGCCGGGTCGTGGTCGAACGCGGCGCGGCCGTCGAACGGTCGCGCGTCGTGGGCCCCGTCGTCATCGGTGCCGGTGCCACGGTCACCGACAGCTACGTCGGCCCCTTCACCTCGATCGGGGCGGGCTGCGCCGTGGTGGCCAGCGAGATCGAATACTCCATCGTGCTGCCCCGGGCGTCCATCCGCGGGGTGGGACGCATCCAGTCGTCGCTGATCGGCCGCGACGCCGAGGTGACCCCCGCCCCCACCACCCTCCGCGCCCACCGCCTCGTGCTGGGCGATCACAGCAAGGTGCAGATCTCCTCATGACGAAAGCCATCCTCGTGACCGGCGGCGCCGGCTTCATCGGGTCCGCCTACGTCCGCACGCTGCTCACCGGCGGCTACCCCGCCTACGCCGGGGCCCGGGTCACCGTGCTGGACCGGCTCACCTACGCCGGGAACCTCGCGAACCTGGCGCCAGTGGCGGGCAAGTACGACTTCGTCGAGGGCGACATCTGCGACCCCGACCTGCTCGCCAAGGTGGTGCCCGGGCACGACGTGGTGCTGAACTTCGCCGCCGAGACGCACGTCGACCGCTCGATCGACGGCGCCGCCGAGTTCACCCGCACCAACGTGCTCGGCGTGCAGACCCTCATGCAGGCCTGCCTGGACGCCGGGACGCGGCGCGTGGTGCAGGTGTCGACCGACGAGGTGTACGGCTCGATCGACACCGGCTCGTGGACCGAGGACGCGCCGCTGCGGCCCCGCTCGCCGTACTCGGCGGCCAAGGCCGGCGGCGACATGATCGCCCAGGCGTACGCCGTGACGCACGGGCTGCCGGTGCTGATCACACGGTGCGGCAACAACTACGGGCCCTACCAGTACCCCGAGAAGATCATCCCGCTGTTCGTCACCAACCTGATGCGCGGCCGCAGGGTCCCGCTGTACGGCGACGGCGGCAACGTGCGCGACTGGGTGCACGTCAGCGACCACTGCGCCGGCATCCAGCTCGTCGCCGAGCGCGGCGAGCCCGGCGAGGTCTACCACATCGCCGGCACGGCCGAGCTGAGCAACGTCGAGCTGACCGAACGGCTCCTCGCCGCCTTCGGCGCCGGGTGGGACCGGGTCGAGCGGGTCGCCGACCGCAAGGGGCACGACCGCCGCTACTCGCTCGACGACACCAAGCTGCGCGGCCTGGGCTTCGAGCCGCGGGTGGACTTCGAGCAGGGCCTCGCCGACACCGTCCGCTGGTACGCCGACAACACCGCCTGGTGGGAGCCGCTGCTGGCCCGGGAGACGTCGTGAGATGGCTCGTCACGGGAGCGCGCGGCCTGGTCGGCACCGAACTGGTGACGCTGCTGCGCGGCCTCGGCACCGAGGAGGTGATCGGGCTGGGCCGGGCGGAGCTCGACATCCGCGACCCGGCGGCCGTGGCCGCCGCCCTGGCCCGGCACCGGCCCGGCGTGGTGGTCAACTGCGCGGCCTGGACCGCCGTCGACGATGCCGAACGGCATGAGGACGAGGCCCTCGCCGTCAACGGGCACGCGGTGCGGGTGCTCGCCGAGGCGTGCGCCGGGCGGCGGATCCGGCTCGTGCAGCCCTCCACCGACTACGTGTTCGACGGCACCGCCACCCGGCCGTACGGCGAGAACGACCCCACCGGCCCGGCGAGCGCGTACGGCCGCACCAAGCTGGCCGGCGAGCGGGCGGCCCTCGCTAATGGCCACACCGTGGTGCGCTCGGCCTGGCTCTACGGCGCCCACGGGCCGAACTTCGTGCGGACCATGATCCGGCTGGCCGCCGAGCGCGACACGGTGACGGTCGTCGACGATCAGGTGGGCCAGCCGACCTGGGCGGCCGACCTGGCCCGGCAGGTGCTGCTGCTGGTGCGGGCCGGGTGCCCGGCGGGGGTGTTCCACGCGACGAGCGGCGGCCGGACGAGCTGGTACGGCTTCGCCCGCGAGATCTTCGCCGCGCTCGGGGCCGACCCGGGGCGGGTGCTGCCGGTGGGTTCGGCCGGCTATCCGCGGCCGGCGCGCCGGCCGGCGTACAGCGTGCTCGGCCATGACGCCTGGGCCGCGATCGGGGTGCCGCCCATCAGGCATTGGCGCGAGGCGTTCCGGGCGGCCTGGCCCGCCCTGTCGCCGGCCGCGCCCGCCGTTGCGCCGGCCGCCGCGCGCCCCGGCGACGGCGGCGCTCAGCCGGCCTGTCGGCCGCGGGCCGGTGCGGTGCCGAGCGGTGGGTCCGCGGCGGGCATGCCGGGGCCGGGCGCCGCCGCGACGGGCGCGCGGCCGGCCGGGCCGGGGGAGGTGCGGTGAGCGCCGCGCAGGCCGGCCATGTGTCGGAGGCAGACGTCGTAGGCGGGCAGCAGACCGGCCTCGCGGGCCTGGGCGAGCGTGGGCGCGACGGCGTCCTTGTGGGACAGGATCGGCGTCAGGCCGGGCGGCCAGGCGATGCCGAGGGCGGGGTCGAGCGGGTGCACGCCATGCTCGCGGCCGGGCGTGTAGGGCGTGGAGCACAGGTAGGCGACCGTGGCCGAGGGGGTGAGCGCCATGAAGGCGTGGCCGAGCCCTTCGGCGACGTACAGCCCCCGATGGTTCTCGTCGTCGAGCCGGACGGCCTCCCAGCGGCCGAAGCCGGGCGAGCCGACCCGGATGTCGACGACGACGTCGAGGATCGCGCCGGCCAGGCAGGTGATGTATTTGGCCTGGCCGGGCGGCACGTCGGCGAAGTGCACGCCGCGCAGCACGCCCTGGCGGGAGATCGAGGCGTTGAACTGGGCCAGGCCGAGCGGATGCCCGGCGGCGGCCTCCAGGTCGGCGGCGCGGAACGCCTCGAAGAAGTCGCCGCGCTCGTCGGTGTGCACGCGTGGGGTGTGCAGCCACGCGCCCTCGATGCCTATGCGGTCCATGCGCGGAAGCATGCCACAGCTCTCGCCGGGGTCGTGCATCGTTCCAAGCGCGGATATCGATGGGCCGGGCCGGGCGGGAAGCGGCGAGCGAACGTCGTACGACAGGTCCCTTGGGGGGGAACATGACAGATTGCCGGCTATGCGGCTCGGCGGAGCTGCTGAGCGTGGTGGACCTCGGGGCCACCCCACCCTGTGAGCGGTTCCTCACCGCCGCGCAGCTCGACGAGCCGGAGATCACCTACCCGCTGCACCTGCGGGTCTGCACGAGCTGCTGGCTGGCGCAGATCCCGCCGCTGATCACGCCGGAGGAGACGTTCACCGAGTACGCCTACTTCTCGTCGTACTCGACCTCCTGGGTGGAGCACGCGCGCCGCTTCGTGCGCGGCGCCATCGACCGGCTCGGGCTGACGGGCGACTCGTTCGTGGTCGAGGTGGCCAGCAACGACGGCTACCTGCTGCGGCACGTGGTCGACGCCGGCATCCGCTGCCTCGGCGTGGAGCCGTCGGCGAACGTCGGCCAGGCCGCCAAGGACGCCGGCGTGCCGACGCTCACGGAGTTCCTGACCCCGGAGACGGGCGCGGCGGTGCGGGCCGCGCACGGCCCCGCCGACCTGGTCGTGGCCAACAACGTGTACGCGCACATCCCGGACGTGATCGGGTTCACGCGCGGGCTGCGGGCGCTGGTGGCCGACGACGGGTGGGTGTCGATCGAGGTGCAGCACCTGCTGACGCTCATGGAGCACGACCAGTACGACACGATCTACCACGAGCACTTCCAGTACTACACGGTCGGCTCGGCGCAGCGGGCGCTGGCCGGTGGCGGGCTGACCCTGGTCGACGTGGAGACGCTGCCCACGCACGGCGGCTCGATCCGGCTGTGGGCCCGGCCGGCCGAGGCCGCGGGCGAGCCGGGGCCGCGCGTCGCCGAGCTGCTGGACCGGGAGAAGACCGCCGGGCTGTTCGACCCGTCGGGGTACGCCGAGTTCGCGGCCCGTGTCGCCCGGGTGCGCCGCGAGCTGCTGGCCTTCCTGATCGGGGCGGCCGAGCAGGGGCGCACGGTCGCCGGCTACGGCGCCCCCGGCAAGGGCAACACGCTGCTCAACCACTGCGGCGTGCGGCCCGACCTGCTGGCGTACACGGTCGACCGCAACCCCTACAAGCACGGCAGGTTCACGCCCGGCACCCGCATCCCGATCCTGCCGCCGGAGCGCCTCGCGGCCGACCGGCCCGACTACGTGCTGGTGCTGCCGTGGAACCTGCGCGAGGAGCTGACGGCCCAGCTGTCCTACGTCGGCGAGTGGGGCGGGCGGCTGGTGTTCCCCATCCCCCGGCTGGAGATCGTTTCCCCGGTGAGCGAGGTGACCCGATGAAGGTCGTGCTGTTCTGCGGGGGGTACGGCTCCCGGATGCGCACCGGCACCCCCGGCGATGTGCCCAAGCCGATGCAGCTCGTCGGCCCCCGGCCGCTGATCTGGCATGTGATGCGCTACTACGCCCACTTCGGGCACACCGATTTCATCCTGTGCCTGGGCTACGGCGCGCACCACATCAAGGACTTCTTCCTGAACTATCAGGAAACGACGTCCAACGACTTCGTGTTGCGCGGCGGACAGGTCGAGCTGCTGTCGACCGACATCTCCGACTGGTCCATCTCGTTCGTGCAGACGGGCATCACCTCGCCCATCGGCGAGCGGCTGCGCCGGGTGCGCGATCATCTCGACGGCGACGAGATGTTCCTGGCGAACTACGCCGACGTGCTCACCGACGCGCCGCTCGACGAGGTCGTCGCCCGGTTCGCCGCCACCGACGCCGGGGCCTCGATGATGGTGGTGCCGCCGCCGGGCACGTTCCACTGCGTCGACGTGGGCGAGGACGGCAGGGTCGGCCGCATCGCGCCGGTCAGCGAGATGCCGCTGTGGGTCAACGGCGGATATTTCGTGCTCAGGCAGGAGATCTTCGACCACATTCCCGTGAACGGCGACCTGGTCGCCGACGGCTGCGCGCAGCTCGCCAAGCGCGGCCGCCTGCTCGCCTATCGGCACCGCGGCTACTGGCGGCCCACCGACACCGTCAAGGAGCGGCTCGCCCTCGACGAGGCGTACTCCCGCGGCGACCGTCCCTGGGCCCTGTGGGAGCGGGAGGAGCCCGCGCCGGCGTCGGGCACCCGGCGGGCGGCCCGAGACCGGGAGGCGGCCCCGTGATCCCGCTGAGCGCCCCGGGCCCCACCCGGATCGCCGCCGTCGCCGCCCACTGCGACGATCTCGCGATCGGGGCCGGCGGCACCCTGCTCACCGTGTGCGCCGCCCGTCCCGGAATCCGCGTGGACGCCATGGTGCTGTCGGGCGGCGGCACCAAGCGGGCCGACGAGGAGGCGGCGGCACTGGCGGACTTCTGCCCCGGCGCCGACCTGCGGCTCACCGTGCTCGAACTGCCCGACGGCAGGCTTCCGGCGTACTGGGCCCAGGCCAAGGAGGCGGTGGAGGAGCTGCGCGGCCGCACCGACCCCGACCTGCTGCTCGCCCCGCACACCGGCGACGCCCACCAGGACCACCGCGGCCTCGCGAAGATCGTCCCGACGGCGTTCCGCGACCACCTGATCCTCGGCTACGAGATCGCCAAATGGGACGGCGACCTCGGCCGGCCCATCGCCTACCACCCGCTCAGCCACGAAGTGGCGCACACCAAGGCGGACCTGCTGATGCGGCACTACCCTTCGCAGCACGGCAGATCATGGTACGACCGTGAAGCGTTCCTCGGCCTGGCCCGCATCCGCGGGATCGAGTGCCAGAGCCGCTACGCCGAGGCGTTCCACGTGACCAAACTGACCCTCGACCTGACTGGAGGCTGATCTCTCATGCGCGTGCTGCTCACCGGGCACCAGGGCTATCTCGGCACGGTGATGGCGCCTGTGCTCGCGGGCGCGGGCCACGAGGTGATCGGCCTGGACTCCGGGCTGTTCGCCGATTGCGTCCTCGGGCCCGCCCCCGCCGACCCCAAGGGCCACAACGTCGACCTGCGCGACGTCACCCCCGGCATGCTCGACGGCGTCGACGCGGTGATCCACCTGGCGGCCCTGTCCAACGACCCGCTCGGCTCGCTGGCGCCCGAGCTGACCTACGCCATCAACCACCACGCCTCCGTACGGCTCGCCCGGCTGGCCCGCGACGCCGGGGTGCGCCGCTTCCTGTACGCCTCCACCTGCTCGGTGTACGGCGCCTCCGGCGGCGACGAGCTGGTGACCGAGGACGCCCCGCTGCGTCCCGTCACCCCGTACGCCGAGTCGAAGGTGCGCGTCGAGGACGACCTGGCCGAGCTGGCCGACGACGACTTCTCGCCGGTGTACCTGCGCAACGCCACCGCCTTCGGCTTCTCGCCCCGGCTGCGCGCCGACATCGTGCTGAACAACCTGGTGGGGCACGCCGTGCTGACCGGCCGGGTGCTGGTGCTGTCGGACGGCACGCCGTGGCGGCCGCTGGTGCACGCCGCCGACATCGCGGCGGCGTTCGCGGCGGCCTTGGAGGCGCCGCGCGAGGCGGTGCACGGCCGGGCGTTCAACGTGGGCACCGAGGACAACAACCTCACCGTGGCCGAGATCGCCGCCGAGGTCGTCGAGGCGGTGCCCGGCGCCGAGCTGGTCATCACCGGCGAGGCCGGCAACGACCCGCGGTCGTACCGGGTGGACTTCACCCGCATCCGGGCGGCCATGCCGGCCTACCGGGCCGAGTGGACGGTGAAGGCCGGGGCGGTCGAGCTGGCCGAGGCGTACCGGCGGCACGGGCTGGCCCGGGACGCCTTCGACCGCCGCTTCACCCGCCTGGCCCGCCTGTCGGACCGGCGCGCCGAGGGCGGCATCGACGAGGAGCTGCGACCCCGGGCGGTCGCGTCATGCTGACCGGGCAGGACATGCACGCCCTGGTCGAGCGGCTGTATCCGCTGTGCCGCAGCATCACGGGCGACGGCGTGCGGCGCACCCTGGAGATCATCTCGGACATCGTGCCGCTGGAGATCACCGAGGTGCCCACCGGCACCCAGGTGCTCGACTGGACGATCCCCCGCGAGTGGAACATCCGCGACGCCTACGTCAAGGACGCCACCGGCCGCCGCGTGATCGACTTCCGCGCCTCCAACCTGCACGTCGTCGGCTACAGCGTGCCGGTGTCGGCCGTCATGACCCTCGACGAGCTGCGCCCCCACCTGCACACGCTGCCCGAGCAGCCGGCCCTGGTGCCCTACCGCACCAGCTACTACGCCGAGACGTGGGGCTTCTGCCTGAGCCACGACACGCTGACGTCGCTGCCCGACGGCGAGTACGAGGTGTGCATCGACTCGACGCTCGCCGACGGCCACCTCACGTACGGCGAGCACGTGGTGCCGGGCGAGGTGGCCGACGAGGTGCTCGTGTCGTGCCACATCTGCCACCCGTCGCTCGCCAACGACAACCTCGCCGGCATCGCCGTGGCCGCCCGGCTGGCGCTGCGGCTCGGCGAGACCCGGCCCTGGTACACCTACCGGTTCGTCTTCGCCCCCGGCACCATCGGCGCGATCACCTGGCTCGCCCGCAACCGAGAGCGGGTCGGCAGGGTGCGGCACGGGCTCGTGCTCGCCTGCGCCGGCGACCGGGGGGCGCTCACGTACAAGCGCAGCCGGCGCGGCGACGCGCCGATCGACCGGGCCGTCGAACACGTGCTGCGCGAGTCGGGCCGGCCGCACACCATCGTGGACTTCTCGCCGTACGGCTACGACGAGCGGCAGTACTGCTCGCCCGGTTTCGACCTCGGCGTCGGCTCGCTGACGCGCACCCCGTACGGCGCCTACCCGGAGTACCACACCTCGGCCGACGACCCGTCGTTCGTGTCGCCGGAGGCGATGGCCGACACGCTGGAGACCTGCTGGGAGGTCACCCGGGTGCTGGAACGCGACCGCCGCTACCTCAACCTCAGCCCGTACGGCGAGCCGCAGCTCGGCAGGCGCGGCCTCTACGACTCGCTCGGCGGGCGCAGCGACACCAAGCGGCTGCAGATGGCCATGCTGTGGGTGCTGAACCTCTCCGACGGCGGCCACTCGCTGCTCGACGTCGCCGGGCGCTCGGGTCTGCCGTTCGCGGTGGTCGCCGACGCCGCCGACGCCCTCTGCGCCGCCGGACTGCTGAAGGAGTGTGCGGAGTGACGCGCGGCCCCGCCCCGGACCAGGCCCTCGGCGGCGCGCTGAAGCTGCGGGTCGGCGACCTCGTAGAGGTGCGCAGCGAGGCAGAGATCCTGGCGACCCTGGACGAGAAGGGCGAACTGGAGAACCTGCCCTTCATGCCGGAGATGCTGCGCTTTTGCGGACAGCGGATGACCGTGCACAAGGTCGCGCACAAGCTGTGCGACACGATCAGCCGCACCGGCATGCGCCGCATGGAACGCGCCGTGCACCTCACCGGCGCCCGCTGCGACGGCTCGGCCCACGGCGGCTGCCAGACCGCCTGCTCGCTCTACTGGAAGGAGGCGTGGCTGAAGCGCGTCGACCCGTCGGACCCGCCCCCCGCGCCGGCGACGCCGAGCCGCAGCCTGCCCATCCTGGAGGTCAACACCAGGAAGGAGCCCGGCCCCGATGGCGAGGAACGCTACTCCTGCCAGGCCACAGAGCTGCTGCGCGCCGCGCCGACCTGCCTGCCGTTCCGCGACCTGCGCCAGTACGTCACCGACGTGCGCAGCGGCAACACCACCGTGGCCGGCATGCTGCGCTCGGTCCTGGTCGGCGCGTTCAACAAGTACCAGGGCATCAGCAACCGCGTGCTGCCCCCATGGCTGCGCATCAAAGGCGGGCTGAAGTGGGGGTTCGTCCGCGGCCTCGCCCAGGGCCCCACGCCCACCGAGACCCTCGATCTGCGGCCCGGCGAGCTCGTCCGGATCAAACCCAAGGCGCAGATCCTGCCCACCCTCAACGCCGACCTGCTCAACCGCGGCATGGGGTTCGAGGAGGAGATGTCGCGCTACTGCGGCCGCACGGCCCGGGTGCAGGCCAGGGTCGAGCGGTGCATCGACGAGCGCACCGGCCGGATGCTCACGATGAGGACCCCCTGCATCGTGCTCGAAGGGCTCGTCTGCGCCGGCGCCTACAACGTCAACTGTCCGCGCGAGTTCGTGCCGTTCTGGCGGGAGATCTGGCTGGAGCGGGTCACCGAGCCGGACGGTGACGGCCGTACCGACGAACTGGATCAAGGGAGATCCGAGCGATGACCACCGTCTTATCCAACAGCCCGGTCTGCGACGACACGCGCCGGGGCGGCCTGTACGCGGGGAACGTCTACGTCTACTCGGCGACCCCGGCCTCCCAGCGGCTCGTCGGGTTCGCCCGGGAACTGATCGCGGAGGCGTTCGGCGACCGCGACCCCCGCACGGCGCAGCACGACATGCCGGTGGAGGAGTTCGCCGCGCTGCTCGCCGACCTCAAACCGAGGTTCATCCACCACCCGCGCTGCAAGGAGCTGCTGCCGGAGGTCATCGCGAGCCTCGGCTGCGACCTGGCCGGCACCTACTTCGACGTGCCCCGGCTGCGCACCTCGACCTCCGGCTCCTACCTCACCTCGGGCATCTCCTACGCCTTCCACCCGCACCGGGACTGCTGGTACTCCGCGCCGTTCAACCAGATCAACTGGTGGATCCCGATCTACGAGGTGGTGCCGGAGAACGTCATGGCCTTCCACCCCGAATACTTCGCCACCGCCGTCAAGAACGGCAGCCGCCGCTACGACTACGCCGAGTGGAACCGCACGAGCCGGGTCGAGGCCGCCAAGCACGTGCACCAGGACACCCGCGACCAGCCCAAGCCGGAGGAGCCGCTGCGCCTCGACCCGCAGGTCCGCGTGGTGCCCGAGCCGGGCGGCATCATGCTGTTCTCCGGCGCCCAGCTGCACTCCACGGTGCCCAACACCTCCGGCCGCACCCGCTTCAGCATCGACTTCCGCACCGTGAACATCGACGACGTCCGCGCCCGCCGCGCCGCCGTCAACGTCGACGCCGAGTGCACCGGCACCACACTGCGCGACTTCGTCCGCTGCTCCGACCTCGCCCCGATGCCGGAGGAGCTGGCGCTCGCCTACGAGACGGAGGCGCTCGCGCACGCGAACCGGTTCCGGCGGGGGACCCCCGACCGGCCAGCGGTGACGACCGCCGAGTAATTCCGCGCGACACGTAAGGCAACACCATGGACCAAGAGCACGACGACGGGCCGGAGCCCGCTCCCGGAACCGGTTCGATCGGGCGCAAGGCCGGCCGCGGGTTCCGCTGGAGCCTCGCGGGCAACCTGGTCATGCGGGCCGGCTCCTTCGCGATGGGGCTGGTGCTGGCCCGGCTGCTGGCGCCCGGCGACTTCGGCATCTACGCCGTCGCGCTCGCCGCGACCCAGTTCGTCATGACGATCAAGGACATCGGCATCATCGCCGCGACCGTGCAGTGGCGGGGCGAACTGAAGGAGATGGCCCCCACGGCGTCGGTCATGGCGATGGCGTCGGCCATCCTGCTGTACGTCGTGTTCTGGGTCGGGGCGCCGTCCTTCGCCGCCATGGCGGGCAGCGCCGAGGCCGCCCCGGTGGTGCGGCTGCTCACCGCGGTCATCCTCGTCGAGGCCTTCACCGCGGTGCGCAGCGGCGCGCTGATGCGCAGGTTCCAGCAGGACAAGCTGACCCGGGCCATCCTGGCCGGCTTCGTCGTGAACGCCGCCGTGGCGATCACGCTCGCCGCGAACGGGGCCGGGGCGTACAGCTTCGCGTGGGGGCAGGTCAGCGCGGCCGTCGTCACCGGGGCGATCGTGTTCTGGTCGGCGCGGCTTCCCCTCCGGGTCGGCATGGACCGCGCCATCGCCGGGCGGCTGCTCAGGTTCGGGCTGCCGTCGGCCGCCGGCACGGGCCTGGAGGCGGTGCTGCTGAACGTCGGCTACATCATCGTCGGCGACGTGCTCGGCCCGGTGCTCCTCGGCTACTACCTGGTGGCCTTCAACGTGTCGAGCTGGGTGCCGGGCCTGATCGGCACCGCCATCCGCTACGTGTCGATCCCCAGCTTCTCCCGGCTCGCCGAACGCGAGGACGACACCCTGTCGCGGGGCGTGCAGCAGGCGGTGCCGCTGCTCGTCATCGGGGTGCTGCCGATCGCCATCCTGATGGGCGTGCTGGCCCATCCGCTCATCACCCTGCTCTACACCGACAAGTGGCAGATGTCGGCGGGCGTGCTGCGTTTCCTGGCCGTCGTGATGGTCGTGCGGATGCTCACCGCCCTCGCGATCGACATCCTGACCTCGCAGGGCGCGACCAAGTCCACGGTGTGGATGAACCTGGGCCACGCCGTCGCGCTGATCCCCGCGATCGTGGCCGGCGCCCACGTCGGCGGCATCCGCGGCGCGGCGGCCGGGCAGGCGATCGCCGCGATCGCGGTCGCCCTCCCGCTCGCCGTGCTCGCGCTGCGCCGGACCGGCGTCGAGCTGCTGCCCATCGTGCCGGCGCTGCGACGCCCGCTGCTCGGCGGGGCGGCGTCGTGCGCGACCATGCTCGCGCTCTCCCACATGGTGGGCGAGCACCCGTTGGTCCAGCTCTGCGTGGCGGGGGGCACCGGGCTGCTCGTCTTCGTCCTGATCGCCGTGCCGCGCGCCCTGCTGCTGGATCTGAGCGGGCGCATGGGCGTGCGCGTCCCCGCCCGGTTCACCGGCGCCACCAAATAACGTTCTCAGGAGTCACCCATGGCGAGCTCATTCGGCCCGGACACGCTGGTGTCCATCGGCCTGCCCGTGCGCAACGCGGGCGACCGGCTGACCGGAGTCGTACGGTCGGTGCTGGCCCAGAGCCACCCGCGCATCCAGTTGATCATCTCCGACAACGCCTCCACCGACTCCACGCAGGAGGTGTGCCGAGACCTGGCCGCCTCGGACGATCGCATCGTCTACCACCGGCAGCCGGAGAACGTCGGGCTGCTCAACAACTTCATCGAGGTGATGCGGCGGGCCGAGGGCGAGCTGTTCCGCTGGATCGGCGACGACGACCGGCTGGAGCCCGACTGCGTGTCCCGCCTGCTCGCGGTGTTCGCCGACGATCCCCGGCTGATCCTCGTGACCAGCCAGATCGCCTACACCGGGCCCGACGGGCGAACCGAGACGAGCCCCTACGACGGCACGGCCCTCGGCTCGGACGATCCCGTCGAAAGATTCACGGAGATGCTGCGGCTGCTCAACGAGAGTCACCTGCTCATCGATCCGCTCTACGGCATGGTGCGGCGTGCCCCGGTGCTGGACATCCCGCGCCGGAACATGCTCCGCGAGGACGAGGTGTTCGCGACGAAGCTGGCGCTGGCGGGACCGTGGGGCCATGTGCCGGCGGTGCTCGCGCACCGCTACTGGAAGCACGAGAAGATCGGCACGATCGCGCGCAGGCTCGGCGTGCCGTCCTGGCAGTCGCACTTCGCCAACACCCTGCAGGCCCGCGAGATGCTGCGCTGGCTGGAGGTGGCCGGCCTCACTCCGCGGCAGCGCGCCGACGCCCGCGCGGCCGTCTACCGCATGTACCTGCGCCGCCAGCGACGCATGGTGCGTCACCGGAGCCGCAAGCTCGTGCGCATGGCGCTGGGCCGTACGTGACGGTGCCCCGGGCTACGGACCCGCGACCGCCTCCGCGCGGCCGCCCTTCAGCCGGGCGCGCACGGCCGCCAGCAGCGGGCCGAACCCGCGATGGCGCTGAAACGGGATCTCGAAGATCCGCGAGAACGCCCAGGCCACCAGCAGGGTCACCGGCGCGGCCACGGCGAGGGTCACGAGGAACGCCGGCAGCCCGGGGGAGACGTGTGCCGACCACAGCATCGAGATGACCACGACGAACGGCGCATGTGTCAGGTAGAGGCTGTAGGACATGGTGCCGAGGCCGCGGACGGGCCGTGCGGCGAGGAGCCGCACCAGCGGCGCGGGCCGGCGCACGGCGACGCCCGCGAGCAGCAGGGCGACGGCGGGGCCGAGCGCCAGGTCGACCCAGAAGAAGTGCGTCACCGTCCACTCCGGGCCGCGCACCGCGATGAGCGCGACCACCGGTGCCGCGGCGGCCAGCGTGAGCCAGGGCCACGGCAGCCGGCGCACCCGTTCACCGGCGGCGAGCACGCCGGCCGCGGCCGCGCCCGCCGCGAACAGCGCGGCGAACTGCGGGGTGAGCCGGATCAGCAGCTCGACGGCGGCGACGTGGGGCGCGAGCAGGCCGACCGCCAGCACGACCAGCGTGACCGCGCCGAGCATGACGAACGCCCCCGCTCTGCGCAGCATCAGCAGCAGCACCGGGAACACCACGTACAGCTGCGCCTCCACGGCGATCGACCAGAACGCCCCGTTGGGGCTCGGCGCGCCGAAGACGTCCTGGAGCAGCAGCCCGTAGATCGCCACCGACTTGGCGGTGGGCACGCCCTCGCCGGGCTGGGGGGTCACCGTCCAGGCGATCGCCAGGCTCAGCACCAGCGCCGCCCAGTATGGTGGCAGAATGCGCCACGCGCGGCGCTTGGCGAACCTTCCCACCCCGCCCAGCCGCCACCCTGACCGGGCGGGCGTGACGGCCAGCGAGAATCCTGACAGCACGATGAAGACGACGACCGCGAAATGCCCGTAGATCAGCCAGCCCAGCCACGCGGGGCCGGTGTCCGACGGGTAGCCCGGAAAGGACAGCAGCCAGCAGTGGTGCAGCATGACGAACAGCGCGGCCACACCGCGGATGCCATCGAGACCGGCCAGCCTGGCACGTTCCACGGCGCCACCGGCGGTAACGCCGTGCGCCGCTTTCGCGGCGGGTTCCATACGCTTCACTCCCACCCCGGCAGCATAATGAGCCGTCAGCGGGTCTATCGCGGCCTGTGCGCCGGACGTAACATCCGAGTGGGATGTCGGGTGCGTAACGACTGCTGTGCGGTGGGCGACGCCGGTTGTATCGTTTTTTGGGGGTTGCCACGCCCCGGCTGCGTGTAGAGGGCGAGAACAGCTTATGGTTTTCTGGAAAAACATCCTGCGGCTGGTCCGGAAGAAGTCCATCGGGCCGCCGCTGATCGCGTTATCGTGCCTCATTGCCGGGCTGGTCTATTTCCTGATTCCGACGGTCTATGTGTCCTCGGCCTCGATGGTCCTCACCGCGCCGGCCGCGGGCGGCACCCTGCCCACCGACCCCACCAAGCGCGCCGGGCTGACCAACCCGCTGCTGCAGTTCAACGACGGCCTGCGCACCACGGCCGGCATTCTCATCCTGGCGATGAACAGCCCCGACGTCATGGCCGACCTCGGCATCGTCGAAGACGGCCCCACGCAGCTCATCGTCAACGACGGACGCACCAACCCCGACCTGCTCGGCATCAGCACGAACGGCCCGTTCATCTACATCGAGACCGACAGCCGGTCGAAGGCCGCCGCCAAGGACGTCACGCTGCGCGCCCAGCAGCGTATCCGCCAGGAGCTGACCAAGCGCCAGACGGCCCTCAAGGCGCCCAAGTCGACGTTCATCTGGATCGCCGACGTCGTGCCCCCGTCCACCCCCGAGGCGAAGCTCACCGGCAAGATCACGGCCGCCGCGGCGGCGCTGATCCTCACGCTGCTCGCCGGTTTCGGCACGGCCTACCTCGTCACCGAGCTGAAGGCGTCCCGCCGGTCCGCCCGAGCGGCGGACGCCGAGCCCGCCGGACCCCCCGGAGACGAGGCGGGTGACACCGCGGCGGCACCCGCTCCGGCAGCCCCCGGCGCCGTCCCCGGATCGGGGTCTCCCGGTGCGGTTCCCGTGTACCCACCGGCCGTCATCAGGGACGGCACCGGCCGGCGCGACCGGGACGACGACGCTCACGACGATGACGACGATCGCCTCGATGACGAAGACTCCGAGACGACCGCCGTGATGGACGCCACCGAGCTGCGCATGCGGCTGGCCGGCCGCGGCGGCGAAGCCACCGGGCGCGACTCCGGCGCGCGTGACGCCGCGGGGCGTGACGGCGCACGCCGGGGCGCGTACACCGGCGGCGAAACCGCCGACGAGCCCGTCGTGGTGGTGGTGCCGGGACGGGGCGACCCGAAGGGGGCGGAGCGCCCCCGCAGGCTGGCCTGACCGCGTCGTTCGCCCATGGGTCCGTGTCCGTGCTCCCCCGGCCGCCGCCGCGCGCCCGCCCTACTGCGAGCCGGCGATCTCGACGCAGCGCCGGATCGCGGCCGAGCGCACGTCCTCCGGGGTGTGCGACTTGGCCGAGATCATCATCGCGATCGCATCGGGCCCCAGCCGTTCGGCGAACGCGAGGGCGTCGGCGGTGCTCAGCGGCGTCCGCTGCCAGGAGTTGTGGCAGATCGTGATGTCCGACGGAGGGCGCGTCTCGGCGCAGAGAACCTCGTCGACGAACACCCCGTAGAGAATGAATTCCGAGATATGCAACCGGGAGTTGAAGGCGTCCATCCAGTGCAGCCCGGTCGTCTCGGTGATGCGCAGCTGCATGGCCCGCACGATGGCGGGGTCCCAAAAGTTCAGCGGCGACACGTAATCGGGCAGCGGCGGCGGTGGCGCGGCCGGCAGCCCGAGCAGTTCACGGGCGATCCGATGCCAGGTGACATGCCTTTCCATGTCGGCGGTCACGCCACGCTCGTCGCGGTAGAGACACAGCCGCCCGCCGGCCGTGAACCGCTCGGCGTTCGTGGGCCGCACCAGCACCACGTCGGAGTCGGCGAGCAACACGACGTCCGCCTCGATGAGACCCGCGGCGGCGATTTTGATCGCCTGCTGCATCACCCAGCCGCGCACCGGCGGCCAGGGCCGGCGCACATTCACGTAAACGTCCGTGCGGGGCACCGGGCGGTAGCGGGAGGGCAGCAGTTCCGACCGTGGCCACACCCGGCAGCGGGGACCGGCGAACGGCGCGAAGAGCCGCGCGTCGCGTTCCGGCACGAAAACGTGGTGAATGGTCTCGGCCGAGGTGAACCGCAGCACCGAGCGGTGCAGCTCGGGAAACAGGGCCACATCGTCTCGATAACTCGGGGTGATGACCGCCAGCTTGGTCATGAATGGCATACTCCAGTTCTGCCGAAAATCCGCGGTCACGCTTCGGTATCGGCGTGGCGGGCGAGCCGCCGCGATACCTACCTTATTGCAAAAGCCGGTGCAGCCGACATGAATCCTGCTCCGGGCCGGGCGTGCCGTGAATGCGGGCCCTGGTTTCCGGAAGGCGGCCGGTCGATTCGGAAGGAAACTTATGGACTTCTGGGGGACCGTCCTTGTCTTGTTCCGGCGATGGTACATCGCCATACCCGCATTTTTGCTTTCCGTGGCGGCGGCGTTCGGCGTGTACGCCACGATTCCGACCATCTATGTTTCGACATCGGTGCTGGTGCTCACCACCCCGACCACGGGCACCAGCCTGCCGGCCGACCCGCGCATCCCCAACGAGCTGACGAACCCGATGCTGCACTTCGACAACGGGCTGAGCGTCTCCGCCTCGATCCTCATCGCGGCGCTCGGGACGCCCGACATGGCCGCTGAGCTGGGCATCGTCCCCGGCGGGGAGACCGAATACAAGGTGACCAACGGCAGTAGCAATCTGGAATCGCTCGCCACCGGGCCGCTCCTGTTCGTCGAAGGCGACAGCCGTACCCCGGAAGGGGCCACGGCGATCGTCCGGAAAGTCGTGGAACGGGCTAAAGCCGAACTGGACGCGCGGCAGAAGGCCGTGCACGCCCCGCGCGCGACCTACATCACGATGTACGAGGCGGTGCCGCCCACCACGCCCGAACCGCGGAAAGGGCGGAAGCTGCGCGGCTTCGCCGCCGCGCTCGGCATGGGCGTGGTGGGGTCGCTGTGCGCGACGTTCGCGACGGAGAGCCTGATCTCCGCACGCCGGGCCCGGCGCCGGCTCCGGAACCTGGTCACCGGGCCGTCGGCCGGGCAGGCCGCCGAGCGGGTCGTCGCTTCGGCGCCGGGGCGGTGACCCGTTGACCACCGATGACACCCTGCCGCAGAGCGCGCGACGGGCCGATGGGGCCACGCTGGCCGCCATCTTCATCATGACCCTGCTGATCATCCCTGCCCGGCTCGTGTTCAAGGTGCTGCCGCTGTCGCTCACCCCGGCCAACGCCGTGAGCCTGCTCGCCACCATCTGCTGGCTGCTCGCGCAGTTCACCCTCTCGCTCGGCATGGCCAAGGGCCGCACACCCGTACGCACCGCCCTCTTCGTCTACGCGACGGCGATGCTGGCCACCTACGGCTACGCCACCTACGGCTACCTGCCCTCCGACGAGCTCAACCTCGCCGACCACGCCTTCATTCTGATCATCGCCGACGTGGGCATCGCGCTGCTCGTCTGCGACGGGGTCCGCGGCCTCGACCGGCTGGACTTCGTCCTGAAGGCGGCCGTCGTCGGCGGCGCGGCCATTTCGATCATCGCGGGGTTCCAGTTCGCCTTCGACCTGGACCTGACCCGCTACCTGGAGCTGCCGGTGCTGCACTACACCTCCGACGACTCGGCGGTGCTGGAGCGGTCCGACCTGCGGCGGGTCGCGGCCACCACCGGCCACCCCATCGAGTTCGGCGTCGTCTGCGCGATGCTGCTGCCGCTCGCCGTCCACTACGGATTCCAGGCGCGCGAGCGCGGGGAGGCCATGTGGCGGTGGTGGGCCTGCGCGGGCCTGATCGCCCTGGGGCTGATGTTCTCGGTCTCCCGCTCGGCGATGCTGGGGGTGTTCGGAGCCGGCATCGTGCTGTTCCTCGGCTGGCCCGGCCGCCGCCGGCTCCAGGCGCTGGCCGTGACCGGCGGGTTCTTCGTCGCCGTGTGGCTGCTCGTGCCCGGCCTGATCGGCACGATCTACGGGCTGTTCGCCAACATCGGCAACGACGACAGCATCAGATACCGCACCCACGACTACGCCGTCGCCGCCGCCGAGATCGCCAGACACCCGTGGCTGGGCCGGGGGGCCGGCACCTGGTACGCCCCCAAGTACCAGGTCTTCGACAACTCCTACATCCTGTCCACCGTCGAAACCGGGCTCATCGGCATCACCGTGATCGTCGGCATGTTCCTGTGCGCGATCGTGTCCGCCCTGCTCGCCCGCTACCGCAGCGTCGACGAGGGCGCACGCGACCTCGGCCTCGCCCTCGCCGCCGCGCTGCTGGTGCCGCTGATCGACGCGGCGACCTTCGACCTGCTGGCCTTCAGCACCGTCACCGGGCTGTCCTTCCTGCTGATCGGCGCGAGCGGCGCGCTGCTGAGACACGCGACCGGGACGGCCGCCCCGACCGGCACCCTGCGCCGGTCCCCGTTATCCCGGGGGCTGAGCGCGATGCGGGCGCGGCTGGAGCGGACCGGCTCGGCTCAGGTCTGACAGGCCAGCGGCCCGACGGTCGACGTGACACGGTAGTCGTCGTCGATGGTCACCAGCGAGTTGCCGGACCAGGTGATGGACGGGCAGTCGGCCTCGACCGGGCCGTAGATCCACGACTTGTCGACCAGCTTGTTGCCGCGCACGACCTGCCTGCCGTGGGCGTTCTTCAGCTGGATGCTGTAGGTGCCGCCCATGACCAGGTTGTCGGTGACCGTCACGTCGGCGAGGCCGTCGTCGGTCAGGAACAGCGGGGCCGTGATGTCGCGGGCGTCCCGCTGGTCGATCGTGTTGTGGTCGATGACCAGGCCGCTGCCCGCGTTGTACGTCTGCACGCCGTCGGAGTGGTCTCCCGGGTTGGAGCACAGGTGCACGTACGAGTCCCGGATCACGATGTCGTCGCCGGAGGCGCGGAAGCCGTCGCCGTGGCCGCGGACGAGCACCCGGACCGCCGTGTAGTGCGCGTCGCCGATGCCGGGCGCCGTGAGACAGCCCTTGGCGGGGCCGACCGTCGAGTCGGTGATGGTGAACGAGTAGAAGCGGCCGCCCTGCTCGCCGAGCACGGTGCCGTCGATCCGGCTGTTCCTGATGACCACGTCATCGGCGGTGATCAGCAGATCGCCGGGGATGTGCACGCCGTCGAGCACCGTGCCCCGCCGTGTGATCTGATACTGGCCGCCGTCATGCTGCAGCGTCGTCCTGGTCAGTTGCACTCCGTCCGGCACGCCCGTGCACTCCGGGGTCGGGAACCCCGCGCAGCCGCTGCCGTGGCCCTCCGCCGAGGTCGCGCTCGTGGTGGGCGTGGTGGACGGCGACCCGGCCGGCCCGGTCGGCGACTTCGACGCAGACCGCGACGCCGACGGTGCCGGGGACGGCCGCGATGTCGCGGTCGGGCCGGGCCGCGGGGTGCGGGACGGGCCGGTCGTCGGCGTGGGCTTCGTCGTGTGCCGCGGACTGGGGGAGTGGCCGGGCCGGGGACGTCCGGAGGCGCCCCCGGGCGTGGCCGAGGCCGTGGCCGACGCCGCCGGGCCCGGCGACCCGTGCCCGTCCGGCCGGTCCGTGTGGCCGGGGGCGTGGCCGGGAGTGCGGCCCGGCTCCCCGGTCGGGCCGCCCGGCCGTCCGGTGGGCCGCTCGCCGCGCCCCTGGCCACGGCCGGGCGAAGTCGTCGCGGTGGCGGACGGCGATGCGGCGGGCGACGTGGACGGCGATGGGGAGGAGACCGGGCCGGTCGCCGGGGCGTCGGCGGCCGGGGTGGGCGAGCCCGGCGTGGTTGCGGCCGGGGCGCCGCTCGGGGTCGTCGAGGGCGCGCCGTCCGTCGGCGTCACCGGCGCGGCGGGGGTGGGCGTCGCGGGGTGGGTGTGCTTCCAGCGGTAGATCGGGTCGACGTAGTAGGCGTAGTTCTTGGGGTTCCAATGCTTGGGGAAGCCGCCCTTGCCGTAGACGTACACCCCGGTGCGCTTGGCCGTCGACAGCGGGCCGCTGCGCTCGGGCTCGGCGCCGGGCGTGCCGACGTAGGTGCCCTGGCTGTGGAACGACACCGTGTAGACGATGCCCTGGTCGATCTGCACCGGGTCGTCGAAGCGGGCCTCCTGCCAGCCCGAGCCCGTCTCGTCGGTGAACGTGACCTTGGCGAGGCGATGGCCCTCATCGTCCCACAGGCTGCCGGTGTGCTTGCCCCGCTCGCCGGACGCCTTGTAGAAGCGCACGCCGGTCACCCAGCCGTCATGGTCGGCGGTGAAGCGGGTGCCGAGCTCGACGGGGGCGCTGGTGAACGACTTGGGCGTGAAGGCGGGCTTGCGGAGCCACAGGCTCGTCTCCTTGGTCTCGGTCGTGGGCCGGGGATCGGCGGCGACCGCGGTGAACCGGGTGACGGTGTCGCGCTTTTGCACCATGATCCAGGCCATGGGCGCCCCGGCCGCGACGACGACACCGCCCGCGATGAGGGAGGCCAGCCCGGCGCGGGAGAACCGCCGACGGCCGGGTGGCCCGTGCCGGCCGGACCTGCCGTGCCGTGCGGGCGGCGGGTAGGACATGTCTGCAGACCTCCGTGCGCCGGCCCCCGCAGCGGGCCCGTGCTCTCACGGGTCTCAGCAGGCGCCGCCTTCTCTTTGGTACCGATCCGTGTGCCGTCGGTCATTGTGGTGCGTCAGATCACGGGTCCGCATCAATTTGGCGATATTTACTTAATCTTCTGATTTTTCGTTGTGGATCACTGTCAGGTCGCGCGGGCGGGGACAGGTCCGCGCCGCGCAGCAGCGCGAGCATCACGACGGCGACCGTGCCCCCGGCGCCCAGCGCGATCGCCCGGCCGGCGGCGAACGCCGAATGGTCCGCCACCCCGTGGGTGACCTGGGCCGGAAAGGCCGTCAGGTCGTTCAGCACGGCCGCGCCCACGATCACCCCGGCGCCCAGGGTGCCGAGCAGCGCGCGGCCGATCGGCGCCGGCGACCGTGCCTGGCACACCGAGCCGCGCCAGGCGAGCAGCGCCACCGCCGCGCAGGAGTAGGCGAGCACGATCAGGTCGCCGCCGACCGTGTCGCTCGGCCGATGCCAGCTCGCGGTGACCGTCGCCGCCCCGACGCCCGTCGCGAACAGGCAGCTCACGAACACCACCGCGCCTCGCGCCCGGTAGGGCACCACCATGAGCAGCCCGCACATCACCGCCATCGCCACGGTGACGTGCCCGCTCGGGAAGCTCTGGTCTTCGCGGCGCTCGCCGGCGTGCAGCAGGATCGGCCGCGACAGCACGGCCGTGCGGAGCACCACCGAGGTGACCACCGAGGCCACGATCACCCCGGCCCCGGCCAGCGCCAGGTCGCCCCGGCGGCGCAGCAGCCCGATGGCCGCGACGACCAGCACCGCGCCGGCCGTCGAGAACACCGTGATCTCGGCGAGGGCGTTCTCCGACAGCCGGTTCAGCAGCGGACCCGCCACCCCGCCCCCGCCATGCGCCGCCACCAGCTCGGCGCCTCGCAGCACGGCGTCCTCGAACCGCTGCCCGGCCCGCGTCCACACCGCCCCGACGTACACCGCGACGAGCAGCACGACGCACACCACCCCGGTGCCCACCGCCCGCCGCCGGACGAGCCCCCGCACCCCCTGATCCGTCTGATCCACGACCGGCCCCCGCCGCACCGCCGACCAGGTCATCCCTGGCAGGCCAGCGGGCCGACCGTCGAGGTCACCCGGTAGTCGTCGTCGATCGTCACGAGGGTGTTGCCCGACCAGTCGACCGTGCCGCAGTCGGAGTCGACCGGGCCGTAGACCCACGACTTGTCGACCAGCTTGTTGTCGCGGACCACCTGTCTGCCCCGCACGTTGCGCACCTGGATGCTGTAGGTGCCGCCCATCACCAGGTTGTCGGTAACGGTCACGTCGACGGCCTGCTCGTCGGTGATGAAGATGGGCGCGGTGATGTCCTTGGCGAACCTCTGGTCGATCGTGTTGTGGTGCAGCACCAGGCCCCGGCCCGTCATGTACGTCTGGATGCCGTCGGAGTGGTCGCCCGGGTTGGAGCACAGCCGGACATAGGAGTCGCGAATGTCGATGTCGTCGCCGGAGGCGCGGAACCCGTCGCCGTGGCCGCGGACGAGCACCCCCTTCGCCGCGTAGCGGGCCTCGCCGATGCCCGGCGAGGTCAGGCAGCCCTTCTCGGGGCCGACGGTCGAGTCGGTGATGGTGAACGAGTAGCTCTTGCCGGAGTATTCGTCGAGCACCATGCCGTCGATGCGGCTGTCGATGACGCGCACGTCGTCGGCCGTGATCAGCAGGTCGCCCGGAATGTGCACCCGCTCCAGCACCGTGCCCCTCTTGGTCACCCGGTAGACGCCCTCCTCGGTGAGCTTGAGCGTGGTGAGCTCGGTGCCCGGCGGCACCCCCGTGCAGGCGGGGGTCGGGTAGCCGGGGCACCTGCCCTTCGGGGCGGTGGCCGCGGGGCTCGGCGTCGGAGCCGGGGGCGAGGGGGTGCTCGTGCAGGCCGCGAGCACGATCACCAGCGCTGCGAGAAGGACAGCGGGCCGAAGGACCCGTCGCATCGTCTCTGCTCCGTTTCGCGTCAATGGCGGGGTGCGGATGGGAAAACGTCTGCGCCTAGTGTCGCGGGTCGCCCAGCGTCTTGCGTAACACGGCCCAGGAGCCGGCCGACAGGTCGCGCTCGCTGATCGCCGTGACCGGAAGCGGCCAGTCGATCGCGAGGTCGGGGTCGTCGTAACGCACCGAGACGTCCTCGGCGGGATCGTGCTCGCGGTCGATGCGGTAGCACACGTCGGCCTCGGCGGTGAGGGCCTGGAAGCCGTGCAGCAGGCCCGGCGGGACGTACAGCGTGACGAACGACTCGTCGTCGAGCCGCACCGACATGGCCCGGCCGAACGTCGGCGAGGACGGACGCGCGTCGACCAGCACGTCGTGCACCGCGCCCCGCGCGCACCGCACCAGCTTGGCCTCGCCCCGCCCCACGCGACCGTGCAGGCCGCGGATCGTGCCCTGCCGCGAGCGCGACTGGCTGTCCTGCACGAACGGGCCGATGCCGAACTCGGCCTCGAAAGCCGCGTCGAACGTGCGGGTGAACAGCCCCCTGTCGTCACGGTGCGGCGTCGGCACGAACAGCAGGACGCCATCGAGCGTGGAACGCTCTACCCTCATGGCAGCCGATCCTTCCTTGAACTGGAGACGCCGGATGAGCGACTCGTTGGTCAGCATTGTGGTCCCCGCGCACAACGAGGCGGCGGGCATCGCGGCCAACCTGTGGAAAACCCTTGAGGGCACCGCGCCGGGCGAGTTCGACGTGATCGTGGTGGCCAACGCCTGCACCGACGACACCGCGCGGGCCGCGGCGGCCGTGCCGGGGGTCCGCGTCATCCAGACCGAGGTGCCGGGCAAGACGCACGCGTTGCGGCTCGGCGACGAGGCGTGCCGTGTCTTCCCCCGCGTCTACCTCGACGCCGACGTGGAGCTGTCGGCCGCGGCGGTGCGGGCGCTGGTCGCGGCGGCGGCCCGGCCCGGGGTGCTCGCCTGCGCGCCCGTGCCGGAGCTCGACCTCGACGGGGTCGGCGGCGTCGCCCGGCGCATGCACCGGGTGCACGAACGGCTCGTCGCGCCGCACCGGGCGCTCGCCGGCACCGGCGTCTACGTGCTCACCCGGGCCGGCCACGACCGGGTCTTCCCGATGCCGCCCGGCCTCATCTCCGACGACGGGTACGTGCACCGCAGCTTCGCCCCGCACGAGCGGGCCGTCGTGCCCGAGGCCCGCTCGGTGGTGCGGCCCGCCCGCACCGTCTCGGCGCACCTGCGCCGCCGGGTCAGGGTGCGGCTCGGCAACCGGCAGCTCGACGAGCTGGGCCTGCCGCTGCCCGAGGGGCGGCTGGAGCTCGGCGCGCTGCGCCGCCTGGTGGCCGCAGGGGAGGTCGGCCGGCTCGACGCGGCCTGCTACCTCGCCGTGCTGGCCGCCGACCGGGCCCTGACCCGGCTGCGGCGGGGCGGAACGGTGTCCTGGGGCACCGACACGAGCAGCCGGGCTCACCGCAGCGCCGCGTCGTAGGCCGCGAGCAGGGCCTTACGGGAGTTCTCCCACGACAGCGGGCCGCTCACCCTGGCCTGGCCGATCTCGCCCATCCTGCGGCGCCGCTCCGGGTCGTCGAGCAGCCCGGCGATCAGCTTGGCGAACGCCGACTCGTCGTTGCCGGGCGCGTAGACCGCGGCGTCCCCGGCCGACACCCGCGCCTCGCGCAGGTCGAACGACACGATGGGCCGGGCCATCGCCATGTACTCCATGATCTTGTTCATGGTGGACACGTCGTTGAGGGGGTTCATCGGGTCGGGGGCCAGGCACACGTCGGCGGTGGACAGGTAGCGCAGCAGGTCCTCGTCGGGGATGCGCCCGGTGAACTCCACGTCGCCGGTCAGCCCCAGCTCGCGCGACAGCGCCACCATCTGCTCGAAGGTGTCGCCGCCGCCCACGAACACCGCGTGCCAGTCGGCGCGGCCCACCTCGTCGCGCAGCCTCGCCAGCGCCCGCAGCGCGTAGTCGACGCCGTCCTGCGGCCCCATCACGCCGAGATAGCACAGCAGGTACGGCTTCCCCCGCTTGATCGACTCGTCCGGCGGCAACTGGCGGAACCGCTCGACGGCCGGGGCGCTGCGCACCACGAACACCTCGTCGGGCCGCTTGCCGCCCCTGGTCAGCGCGACCTGGCGGTAGCTCTCGTTGGTGGCGATCACCACGTCGGCGGCCCGGTACGTCAGCCGCTCCATCCGGCACACCGCCCGGTACAGCAGATCCTCGCCCCGGCCGAACCGGGACAGGTACAGCTCGGGCACCAGGTCGTGCTGGTCGAACACGAACCGCGCGCCGTGCCGCTTGAGCCGCTTGGCCACCAGGTACAGCAGGTCGGGCGGGTTGCAGGCGTGCACCACGTCCACCGGGCCGACCCGGCGGGCCAGCCGGAACGTGTGCCGCAGCGCGTTGCCGTACTCCTGGACATAGCCGATGGGGCCACCGGTGGCCGCCGTCAGCGGGTACCGGAGGATGTGCACGCCGTCGATTCGCGCCTCCGGCTCGGTGTCGCGCTTGACCCCCTGCGGGCAGATGACGTGCACCTCCCAGCCGGCGTCGCGCAGCGCCGTGCTCTCCTGCCACACGCGCCGGTCGAACGGCACCGAGAGGTTCTCGACGAGGATCAGCGCCTTCCGGCCGCCCGGCTTCGGCTTCGTCATCGGGTCACCACCCCAGCCCGGCGTAGGTGGGCGAGGTGCGCCGCTTCTCGGCGTCGGGCAGCCGCACCAGGTCGACGATCCGCCGGTCGCCGGCGCGGTCGAGCGCGGCCAGCACGGCGGGATCCGTGCAGCCGATGACGCACACCTCGGCGTGGTCGAGGACCTCGTCGGCCGAGGTGCTGAGCAGGTCGCCGAGGTGCGGCAGCCGGCTTTCGATGTAGTCGCGGTTGGCGCCCATCAGCCGCGACAGGGTCACGTTGGAGTCGTAGATGCGCAGGTCGTAGCCCTTGCCGAGGAGACGTTCGGCGAGCTCGACGAGCGGGCTTTCCCGCAGGTCGTCGGTGCCGGGCTTGAACGACAGCCCGAACAGCCCGACGCGCCGCCGCCCGCTCTCGGTGACGAGATCGAAGGCGCGGCGCAGATGCTCCTCGTTCGACGGCAGCACGTGCGACAGCAGCGGCACCGACACGTCGGCGCGGCGGGCCGCGTAGACGAGGCCGCGCAGGTCCTTCGGCAGGCAGGACCCGCCGAACGCGAACCCCGGCCGCAGGTACGCCGGGCTGACGTTGAGCTTGGTGTCGGCGAGGAAGACGTCCATGACGCGGTGCGAGTCGAGGCCGAGCGCCCGGCAGATCGCGCCCAGCTCGTTCGCGAACCCGATCTTCACCCCGTGGAAGGCGTTGTCCGCGTACTTCGCCATCTCGGCGACGGCGAGCGGCACCCGGAACACCTGCCCCGGCAGCCCTTCGTACAGCTCGGCCACCACGTCACCGCTCGCGACGTCCAGCTCGCCGATGACCGTCTTGGGCGGCTCGAAGAAGTCGCGCACGCTCGTGCCCTCGCGCAGGAACTCGGGGTTCACCGCCACCCCGAAGTCCACCCCGGCGGTCAGCCCCGAGGAGCGTTCCAGAATCGGAATCAGCAGGTCGGCGCAGGTGCCCGGCAGCATCGTGCTGCGGAACACCACCGTGTGCCCGCCCTGGTGCCCGGGCCCCCGGCCCGGCCGCCCGGCGAGGGCCCGGCCGATCTCCTCGGCCACCCGCTCCAGGTACGTCGTCGACAGGCTGCCGTTGGGCGCCGACGGCGTGCCCACACAGACCAGCGACACGTCTGACGCCGCGACGGCCGCCGCGGCGTCGCCGGTGGCGCGTAATGCGCCGGCGGCCACCACCTCGGCCGTGAGCTCCCCGATGCGCTCCTCGACCACCGGGGCCCGCCCCCGGCCGATGAGGTCGATCTTGACGGGGTTGACGTCGACCCCGACGACCTCATGCCCACGGGCCGCCAGGCACGCCGCCGACACGCAGCCGACGTACCCCAGCCCGAATACGCTGATCTTCATCTCTGCCCGGCGTCCCGCTGGACCGGGGCGCCGCTCCTTTCCTTTCTGGGGGGATGGGAAGGACTAGCGGCCCGTGGCGCGGCGCAGCGTCCGCACGGCGCTGCGCAGCCCGGGCCCGAGCGCGGACGACTTCGCCGACGCGATCAACGACGTGCGCGCCCGGCGCAACGCCCGCAGGGTGGTGCTCCGGGTGACCAGGCCCTGGCTCACCCGGGTCTCGCCGGTCTTGGCCCGCCGCTTGTACTCGTCGTCGCCGCGCCCGAGGTCGATCCTGGCGATGCCGAGGGCCGGCGCGGCGCCCACCAGCTCGCGCAGCAGCATCCAGCCGGGCGCCAGGTTGCCGAACCCGGGGTCGTAGACCGGGAACCACCAGTGCAGCACGCTCCCCGACCGCAGCCCGAAGTGCGCGGCCAGCAGGTGCGGCCCGGCGCGCAGCGTCGACAGGATGCCGCCGAACGACGGCTCGCGGACCCTGAGCAGGCGGGCGAGCAGCTCGCGCCGGCCCGGCGCCGCGAAGTAGTCCCGGGCGCCGGTGGCGGCGTACTGTGCCCGCTTCAGCTCGATCACCCGGTCCAGGACCTCCGGGTCGGGGTCGTCGGCGGTGAACCGCACCGTCCCGTACGTCCGCTCCGCCTTGGCCGCGCGGCGCCGGGCCTGCCCCATGTTGTCCTTGCCGCTGCGCGACGCCCGGCCCAGATAGCCGGTCAGGCCGCCGGTCGTCTCGACGTACGGCGACGGCATCCTCGACTCGACCCAGGGCCCGAAGCCGGGGCAGTCCACCAGGTGGTCGAACGCGTAGCCGCGCACCCCGCCGGTCAGCAGCTTCAGCGGCGCGAACGACGCCCCCGCCGCGAGCACCGGCCCCTGAAAGTCGGCCCCCGGCCAGCCCACGGGCCGCAGCAGCGAGCGCTCCCGGTGGCAGGGCAGCAGCACGGTCACCCGCCCGGCGTCGTCGGAGCCCACCAGCACCTGCACGCCCGCGCCGCGCGGCCGCATGGTCGCGTCGACGGCCGCGGCGAAGCCCGGGTGGAAGTAGGGGCTGTCCAACGCCGGGTTGCCGTCGCGCAGCCGCTGCCAGGCGTCCAGCTCGCGCGCCGTGAGCGCGTCGAACTCCACCACGCGCGACGTCACCGGCCCCCCCGAGGGGCGCGGCCCACGCACGGACATGCTCATGTCGTCCTCCAGTCGGCCACACCGGCCGGGGCTAAGGGCGGGTCATAGGGCGCGGCCGGTCAGTCGGCCAGGGCGCGCAGCCGCCGGGACGGCCGCAGCAGCGCGACGACCGAGGCCCGTGCCGTGCGGCGCCCGGCCAGCGCCCGCACCCCCTCGCCGGCCACCACGGCCAGGAAGTACGCGAACGCCGACACCGGGTCGCGGCGGCGCCGGAACAGCCGTACCTTGTTCACGGTCAGCAGGGCGGCCAGCGTGGGGTCGACGCCCGAGCCGCCGCCGATGTGCTCGACCACCGCCGACGGCTCGTACCACACCGTCAGGCCCTGGTCGGCGGCGCGCAGCGCGTACTCGGTCTCCTCGCTGTAGAGCAGGAACGACTCGTCCCACGGGCCGACCCGGCGGATCGTCTCGGCCGAGACGAGCATGGCCGCCCCGGTGGCCCAGGCGACCCGGGCGGGCCGCTCGTACTCCGCGGGGTCGAAGACGAGCTCGCCGAGGGTGCCGATGCGGCCGGCCCGCACCCCGCCGATGACGGCCTCCACCCAGGCCCGCCACACCGTGGGCATGCGGCGCAGCGAGGGCTGCAGGCTGCCGTCGGGGTTGACCAGGCGGGGCGCGGCGATGCCGCAGCCGGGCCGCTCCAGGGCCCGCATGAGGGTCACGAGGGTGCGGGGGCGCAGGCGGCAGTCGGGGTTGAGCACGAGGACGGCGTCCAGCGCGTCGAGGTCGAGCGCCTCGATGCCGGCGTTGACGGCGGCGGCGTACCCGGCGTTGCGGCCGAGCTGGACGGTCAGGATCGGCAGGTCCGACGTGCGCACGGCGATGCCCAGCGAGTCGTCCCTGGAGGCGTTGTCGGCGACGACGACGGCCGCCAGGCGGGTGCCCTCGGCGCCGGCACGCAGCGACGCCAGGCAGCCGGGCAGCACGTCGGCGCTGTTGTACGTCACCACGACGACGGCGACGCGGGGGATCACGGCGGGGGGACGGGCGGCGGACATGCGGGCGGTCACCACCGGATCCGCTTGACGGCGCGGGCGGCGGCCCTGTGGGCGCGCAGCGGCAGCGAAGGGCTGCCGTCGAGGACGGTGGCGATCCAGGCGTCGTCGAGGTCGTGCCGGAGGCTCGTGCGGGCCTGCAGCCAGTCGCCGGGCCGGGCCCGGCCGCCGTCGCTCGTGTAGGCGCGGGTCACGCCGTGGCGGCGTAACGTTTTCAGCACGTGCCGGTCGTACGACCCGAACGGGATGGCGACCCGCGACACCGGCTCGCCCGTGAGCTCGCCGAGCACCTGATGGGCGGCTGTCAGCTCCTGCGTCATCTGGTCGGCGTCGGCGCGCCGCCAGTCGCGGTGCGCCCATCCGTGCGAGCCGACGCGCATGCCGCCGCGCACCAGCTCGCGCACGCCGTCGGCGTCGAGCCGGCCCGGCCGGCCGAGCAGCCCGGCCAGCACGAAGAACTCCGCGGTGATGCCGCGCTCACGCAGGCGGGGGAGCGCGATCTCCACGTCGGAGGCGTTGCCGTCGTCGAACGTGACGACCACGTCGGTCCGCCCGGCGACGGCGTCCAGCACCCGCTCGAACCTGCCGATGTCGACCCAGGTCAGGTCCTCGTCGGGGTCGAGCCGGCGCGACGTCGGCCCGACGCCGTGCACGGTCAGGTTGACAACGGTGTCCGGCACCCTTGCTCCCTCGTTCCCACCCTTGCCGCCGGGCGGCCGCGCCGCCCGCCGCGTCGCATGACGGCCCCTCAGGGCCGCATGGGTCCGCTCAGCTGGTCGGCGTACCAGGCGACGGTCCGCCGTAGTCCCTCTTCTAAGTCGGTTGTGGGGTGCCATCGGATTACTTCCGTTGTGGATGTGATGTCGGAAACTTGCGGAATGTCCATCGGACGGGCGCGCACCGCTCCGTACGACGGCCGCGCCGGCCCGCCCACGACCTTCGCCAGCAGCTCGACCGTCTCGCGGATCGACACCTGGGTCCCGCCGCCGACGTCGAACACCCCGCCCGGGGCGCGCCCGCTCGTGCCGGCGGCCAGGAACGCCTCCACCACGTCGTCCACGTACACCCAGTCGACCAGCCGCTCGCCGCTGGTCACCTGCGGCCGCCTGCCGCGCAGCAGGCTGAGCGTGACGTGCGGCACCAGCTTGTCGACATCGCGCTGCCCGGGGCCGTACACCATCGCCACCCGCAGCACCGTGACCGGAACGTTCCACAGCCTGTGGAACATGCGCGCGTATCCGGTGGCGGCCCACTTCGCCGCGGCGTACGGCGACTGCGGCGTCGGATCGGCGTCCCTGGGCTCCTCGACGGAGCCGGCCAGCACGATCCTGGTGCCGGGCAGCTCGGTGGCGACCGTCAGCAGATTGACCACGCTCGCCAGATTGTCCCGCACGGTCGGCAGGACGAGCCGGACGTCCCGCTCGCCCGTCACCGTGCTGGCCAGGTGGAACACGGTGCCGGGGTGCACCTTCCGCATCAGGGCGGCCGTCTCGTGCGCCACGGTGAGATCACAGGAGTGCCACAGCTCGCCGTGCGACGACGCCGGCGGTCTGCGGCTCACCGCGTGCACCTCCGCCCCCAGCCGGCACAGCCGCCGCACCAGATGCGATCCGATGAAACCCGTGGCACCGGTGACCAGCACCCTTCGTGCTCCCCACCCGGTTCCCCACTCCCGCCGGGTGTCCGGGGACCCCGGCTGCTGCTGCGAACCCAACAAGAACCACCCCCACCGTGGGACGCGAGAAGAATTGTTGCAGAGAATTCGAAATCAAGCCATACGACAGGGATATGTGGAGAAAGTATTTTGTGATCAGCTATTTCATGTGCATAGTGCAAAAAAGAGGGACCCGCCAAGGCGGGCCCCCATATGCTGAGAAAATCGTTAAATGTCCTATATGATATAAGCCGAACAGGAGTTCAGTCGATCCGCCACGTGTCTCCGGCCAGCAGCAGGTCGGCCAGCTCGCCCTTGCCCTGCTTGGCCACCGCCTCGTCGAGCTGATCGGCCATCAACGCGTCGTACGACGGCCGGTCGACCGACCGGAAGATGCCGATCGGCACATGCTCGAACGCCGGCTCGTCGAGCCGCGACAGCGCGAACGCCATCGACGGATCGGGATCGTGCGCGTCGTGTACCAGGATCTCGTCGTCGGCCACCGACGCGCGGTCGACGACCTCGATGCCGCCGTTCGCCGCCCGGCGCACCGCCTTGGTCGTCGACGCGATCGGCCGCCCGTGCTCCAGCCGGAGCGTGATCTCGTCACGCACCGCGGGATCCTTCAGCTGGTCGAACGCGCCGTCGTTGAAGATGTTGCAGTTCTGGTAGATCTCGACCAGCGAGGCCCCCCGGTGCGCGGCGGCCTCGCGCAGCACCGAATGCAGGTGCTTGCGGTCGGAGTCGATCGTGCGGGCCACGAAACCGGCCTCGGCGCCGAGCGCCAGCGAGACCGGGTTGAACGGCCGGTCCAGCGAGCCCATCGGCGTCGACTTGGTGATCTTGCCGATCTCGGAGGTGGGGGAGTACTGGCCCTTGGTGAGACCGTAGATGCGGTTGTTGAACAGCAGGATGTTCAAGTTGACGTTGCGGCGCAGCGCATGGATCAGATGGTTGCCGCCGATCGACAGCGAGTCGCCGTCACCCGTGATCACCCACACCGACAGGTCGGGCCGCGAAGCGGCCAGACCCGTCGCGATCGCCGGCGCGCGGCCGTGGATCGAGTGCATGCCGTAGGTGTTGAGGTAGTAGGGGAACCGCGACGAGCAGCCGATGCCCGAGATGAACACGATGTTCTCGCGCCGCAGCCCGAGCTCGGGCAGGAACGACTGCACGGCCGCGAGGATCGCGTAGTCACCGCAGCCCGGGCACCAGCGCACCTCCTGGTCGGACTTGAAGTCCTTCAAGGTCTGCCTGGCGTCGGTCTTGGGCACCAGGGTCAGCCCATTGCCGTTGCGGGAGCCCCCGCCGTTGGCGGAGGCGCCGGGCACACTACTCACTGTCGATCACGTCCTGAATCACTCCGGCCAGCTCCTCGGCCTTGAACGGCAGGCCGCGCACGCGGTTGTAGCTGATGATGTCGACCAGGAACCGCGCCCGCAGCAGCAGCGCGAGCTGGCCCAGGTTGATCTCGGGCAGCAGCACCTTGTCGTAGGCCTTCAACACCTCGCCGGTGTTGGCCGGCAGCGGGTTGAGGTGGCGCAGATGGGCCTGGGCGACCTTGTTGCCCGCGGCCCTGACCCTGCGCACGGCCGCGGCGATCGGGCCGTACGTGGAGCCCCAGCCGAGCACCAGCACCCGCGCGTCGCCGGTCGGGTCGTCGACCGTCAGGTCGGGCACGTCGATGCCGTCGACCTTGCCCTGGCGCAGCCGCACCATCAGGTCGTGGTTGGCGGGGTCGTAGGAGATGTTGCCCGTGCCGTCGGCCTTCTCGATGCCGCCGATGCGGTGCTCCAGCCCGGGGGTGCCGGGCACGGCCCACGGGCGGGCGAGGGTCTGCTGGTCGCGCTTGAACGGGAGGAAGGCGCCGTCGTCGCCGTTCGGCTCCGTCGTGAACTCGACCGAGATGTCGGGCAGCTGGGAGATCTCCGGGATGCGCCACGGCTCGGAGCCGTTGGCGAGATATCCGTCAGAGAGCAACACGACCGGCGTGCGGTACTTCAGCGCGATGCGCGCCGCCTCGAGCGCCATGTCGAAACAGTCGGACGGGGTCGCCGGGGCCACGACCGGCACCGGCGACTCGCCGTTGCGGCCGAACATCGCCATCAGCAGGTCGCCCTGCTCGGTCTTCGTCGGCATGCCCGTCGACGGCCCGGCCCGCTGCACGTCGATCACGATCAGCGGCAGCTCGGTCGTCACCGCCAGGCCCACCGTCTCGGCCTTCAGCGCGATGCCGGGCCCCGACGTCGTCGTCACGCCCAGCGACCCGCCGAACGCCGCCCCGAGCGCCGCGCCCACGCCGGCGATCTCGTCCTCGGCCTGGAAGGTGCGCACCCCGAACCGCTTGTGCTTGGACAGCTCGTGCAGGATGTCGGACGCCGGGGTGATCGGATAGGACCCGAGGAACAGCGGCAGCTTCGACTGCACCGACGCCGCGACCAGCCCGTACGCCAGCGCCTGGTTGCCCGAGATGTTGCGGTAGAGCCCCGGGGCGAGCCGGGCCGGCTTGACCTCGTACGACACCGAGAACGACTCGGTGGTCTCGCCATAGTTCCAGCCCGCCTGGAAGGCCGTGACGTTGGCCTTGGCGATATCGGCCTTCTTGGCGAACTTCGCTTCCAGGAACTTGATCGTGGCGTCGGTCGGCCGGTTATAGAGCCAGGACAGCAGCCCGAGGGCGAACATGTTCTTGGCCCGCTCGGCGTCCTTCTTGGAAATGTCGAAGTCTTCGAGCGCCTTGACCGTCAGCGAGGTCAGCGGCACCGCGTGCACCCGCCACTCGGCCAGCGAATCGTCCTCCAGCGGATTGCCGGAGTAGCCGACCTTCTGCAGGTTGCGCTTGGTGAACTCGTCGGTGTTGGCGATGATATCGGCGCCGCGCGGCAGATCGGCGAGGTTCGCCTTCAACGCGGCGGGGTTCATCGCCACGAGTACGTTCGGTGCGTCGCCCGGTGTGAGGATGTCGTGGTCGGCGAAGTGCAGCTGGAAACTGGACACTCCGGGAAGAGTTCCGGCGGGGGCGCGGATCTCGGCGGGGAAGTTGGGAAGCGTCGAGATGTCGTTGCCGAACTCGGCGGTCTCCGCGGTGAAGCGGTCGCCGGTCAGCTGCATCCCGTCGCCGGAATCGCCCGCGAATCGAATGATCACGCGTTCGAGTTGCTGAACCTGCTTGGTCACAGCTCGGTCCTCCTCGACGCGCCAGGCGCCACAGGTCGCGCCAGGGGCGCCGTTGCTCGCGGCACGTTTGCTATTTCCATGCTAGATCTGTCTGGGAACACAGGTTTTCCTTTGCGTTCCATCATTCGGAATGTGTGTTGTGGCGTACCTCACACCATGGTGCGCTCGTCAGGAAGCACGTGCGCCGGCCCGCCGTGAATCAGCCGTGGGCGGCGACGGCCGGTCGGCTTGGGGGACGTGTCACGACCGGAGCAGACATGGACGACACAGCCCCGACGCCAGTCGGCCGAGATCCACGTGCAGACGGGCGTACAGGACCTTCGTCATCACAGCCCCAACTATAAGTCCACCCGCGCGTAAGAGCCGCGTCGGTCCTACTGTCAGGAGCGTGTCGCGTCGGTCGAGTCGTATGTTCGTCCAGGTGAGAGCCGCACGGAGCCGTACAACTCGGGCACGGTGACGAACGTGTAACCCCGCTCGCCCAGCTCCGAGAGCACCCGCGGCATCGCGGCCACAGTGGCGGCGTTCGTGTCGTGAAGCAGCACGATGGCGCCGCGCCGGGCGTCGCCGGGCGTGCCCCCCTTCGCGAGCCGGCCCACCTGCTCGATCACGGCGCGGGCGATGGCGGCCGGGTCGCGTTTCGTCTCGTCGTGCGGGTCGACGTCCCAGCCCACGATCGCCAGGCCGAGGCCGCGGGCGGCGGCGGAGACCTTCCCGTCGGCCGCGCCGTACGGCGCCCGCATCATCGCCGGGGTCGCGCCGGTGGCCCCGGCCACGGCGCGTTGACAGCGTGACAGCTGGGCGGTGACCTTGTCCTGCGGCAGCGCGGTCAGATCCCGGTGCGACCAGGTGTGGTTGCCGACCAGATGGCCCTCGGCGCGCATCCGGTCCACCAGGTCCGGCCGGGCGGCGACGTTCTCGCCCACGGTGAAGAAGGTCGCGTGGGCGCCGTGCTTCGCCAGCGTGTCCAGCAGCCTGCCCGTGGCCGCTCCCGGGCCGTCGTCGAAGGTCAGCGCCAGGCAATCGGCCTTGCCGCAGTCGACCGGCGGCCCGTGGGTGCCTGCCGCAGGCGGGCTCGGCGGCTCCCTCTGCCCGTCGGCGGGCGGCCACACCGCCTCCCGGGCCGCCTGTGCCGCTTCCCGGGCCGCCTCCTGCACCTCCTGTGCCATCTCCCGCGCGGCCCGCGCCGCCTCCCGCGCCGCCGCCTGGGCCCTGCGGCCGAACTCCGAAAGCAGCGGGCCGGCGTCGCCGGCCGGCACGGCCACCGCCATCCGGCCCATCAGCCGGGGCGCGACCAGGCCGTCGCCGAACTCCACCACGAGATCGCCGCTGAAGTTGAAGGCCATCGAAGCGAACAGCGTCGGGTCGGGTTCGATCGCGGCCGGGTCGATGTCCTCGCCCTGCGCCGCGGCGGTCGCCTTCACCAGCCCGGCGAGCGCGGCGAGAGCGGCGCGGTCGCGCAGCAGCCCGGCCGAGTCGTGCACCGTGGCCGTGCGGCGGTCGTACCAGACGGTGCGGTAGGTGGTGGTCCACCGGTCGCCCCTGCGCTCGCCGACGAGCAGCCGCACCCCGATCACGTCGTCGGTGACGGCGGTGAGCCGCCAGCCGACGTTCACCTCGTCGGCCGCCGGCTCGCCGGTGCCGAGACGCGACAGCGACGCGCGCAGGGCGGCGTTGAGCCGGGAGGCGTCGGCGAAGACCGGGTAGGAGATGTGCGTGTGCGGGGCGCGGCCGGCGATCGTCCCGATGTCGAGCCCGTCGACGTCGCCGGGGTCGACGAAGCCCATCAGCGTGGGGTCGCTCGCCACGATGGTGACCTCCCGCGCCCCGGAGGCGGCGAAGGGCGGGAGGACGCCGCATGCCGCGCTCAGCGTGAGGACAAGCGCGATTTCTCCGGCGAACGACACAAGGGGCATGTGAGCAACGTTAGGCACCTATTTTTCCGGCATTTAGGAATTTGCTTATGCTTTACCGGAAGGCAGTAGGGGTTTTGGCTGCACCGGGTAGTCGCAGCGTGACGGTAAGGCGGGTGTCGAGGTGAGCGGATATTTCGGTTCGTACGCCGTCGTCCTGGTGCTGCTCGTCATCGGGGCCGCGATCTTCGCCGGCGCGCTGCTCGCCAACCGCGCGCTCCGCCCCGACCGGCCCACCCCCGACAAGCTCGTCACCTACGAGTGCGGGGTCGACCCCGTCGGCGAGGGCTGGGCCCAGTCCCAGGTGCGCTACTACGTCTTCACCTACCTTTATGTCGTCTTCGCCGTCGACGCGGTGTTCCTGTTCCCCTGGGCGACCGTCTTCGCCGCGCCCGGCTTCGGGGCCGCCACGCTGGTGGAGATGTTCGTGTTCCTCGGCTTCGTCGCCCTCGGCATCCTGTACGCCTGGCGCAAGCGCGTCCTCACGTGGACCTGACCCCGCACTTACCCGCTCGTGGCCCTGACCTGACCATGATCTGACCATGACGTGACCATGACCCGGCCGCGGGCCGCCCCGGAAACCGGCCCGAGAACCTCGCGACTTGCCCGCGCCGCCCGGGAGAGGAGAATGCGAGACATGGCGGCCACCGACCTTCCCCTGCCGACCGTGGGCCCGATCTCACGGCTGGCCCCCAAACCCATGCGCTTCGTCCTCAACTGGGGCCGGCGCTACTCGCTGTGGGTCTTCAACTTCGGGCTCGCCTGCTGCGCCATCGAGTTCATCGCCACCTCGATGAGCCGCCACGACTTCATCCGCTTCGGCGTGATCCCCTTCGCCAACGGCCCCCGGCAGGCCGACCTCATGGTCGTCTCCGGCACCGTCACCGACAAGATGGCCCCCGCCGTCAAACGCCTCTACGAACAGATGCCCGACCCCAAATACGTCATCTCCTTCGGCGCCTGCTCCAACTCCGGCGGCCCCTACTGGGACTCCTACTGCGTCACCAAAGGCGTCGACCAGATCATCCCCGTCGACGTCTACGTGCCCGGCTGCCCGCCCCGCCCCGAGGCGCTCCTCTACGGCATCACCAGGCTCCAGGAGAAGATCGCCGCCGAGAGCCTCGGCGACCGCTACGCCGGGGAGGCCACGCCGTGACCGATGCCGAGAACCCCCGCGACACCGGTGGCGCCCCGGCCGGTCCCGCCGCGACCCGGGCCGAGCACGAGGCCGCGCTCCGCGCCGAGTACGGCGACCGCGTCACGCTCACCGACTCGTACGGGCAGCTCACCGCCGACGTGCCGGCCGAGCTGTGGGCCGGGCTCGCCGCGTTCGCCCGCGACCGCCTCGGCTTCGCGTTCTTCGACTGGCTCACCGGCGTCGACGACCCGCCCGAGGCCATATCCGTCGTCATGCATCTGTTCGACCCGGCCACCCGGGCCCACCTGCTGGCCCGCACCTCGGTGCCGAGAGCCGAGCCGGTGCTCGCCAGCGTCACCGGTGTCTACCGGGGAGCCGACTGGCACGAGCGCGAGACGTACGAAATGTTCGGCGTCGTCTTCGACGGCCATCCGCACCTGCGGCCGCTGCTGCTCCCCGACGGCTTCGAAGGCACCCCGCTGCGCAAGGACTTCGTGCTCGCCGCCCGGGTGGCCAAGGCGTGGCCGGGGGCCAAGGAGCCGGGCGAATCCGGGCACGGATCGCCGAGCCGGCGCAAGACGCTGCCGCCCGGCGTACCCGCCGAATGGGGGCCCGCGTCTTGACCTGCGCCCGGAAATGGCGCCAACTGAGGTGAACGAGCCGTGATGCGACCGATCGTTGAGGTGGTGGCCCGTGACCGTGCTGCTCGACGTCGCCGTCCGCCTGATCGTGATCGTCATCGCGTTCCTGACCCTGCCGCTCATCGTCGGCCAGGCCGAGCACAAAGTCATGGCGCACATGCAGTCGCGCCTCGGCCCCATGTACGCCGGGCGGTTCCACGGCTGGGCCCAGCTCATCGCCGACGGCGTCAAGTTCGTGCAGAAGGAGAGCGTGATCCCGGCCGCCGCCGACCGCCGCGTCTTCTCCCTCGCGCCCGCCGTCGCCCTGGTGCCCTACCTCCTCGTGCTGATCGTCGTGCCGGTCGGCCCCGGCCTGCTCGGCGTCGACCTCGACGTGGGCCTGTTCTACGTGCTGGCCGTCATGGGGGTCGGCGTGCTCGGTGCGGTCATGGCCGGCTGGGCGTCCGCCAACAAGTACTCCCTGCTCGGCGGCATGCGCGTCGCGGCCCAGCTCATGTCGTACGAGCTGCCGCTGGTCCTCGCCGCCTCCAGCGTGGCCATGGCCGCCGGCACCCTGTCGCTGCAGGGCATCACCGAGGCCTGGCGATGGTGGTGGCTGCCCTGGCAGCTCATCGGCGGCGTGGTGTTCTTCATCGCCGGCCTCGCGGAGCTGCGCCGGCCCCCGTTCGACATGCCCGTCGCCGACTCCGAGATCATCATGGGCCCGCTCACCGAGTACTCCGGGATCCGGTTCGCCCTGTTCATGCTCGCCGAGTACGTCGGGATCGTGGTGCTCTGCGCACTCACGACCGTGCTGTTCCTCGGCGGATGGAAATGGCCCTTCCTGCCCGAACTCGCCCCCATCTGGACCCTGGTCAAGATCTTCGCCCTGGCCTTCGTCGTGATCTGGGTACGCGTCAGCTACCCCCGGCTCCGCGAGGACCAGCTTCAGCGGCTCGCCTGGGTCGGCCTCGTCCCCCTCGCCCTGGTGCAACTCGCCATCACGGGAATCGTCAAGGTCGTCACCGGCTGACGCCCGCAGCGCGGCGTCCCGGCGGCCAGGCTCGGAAGCCGGCCGGGCCGGAAAGAGCAGGGCGGCTCAGGCCGGGAGCCCAAGCCGAGCCGGCTCAGGCCGGGAACCCACTTCAGGCACGGGCAGCCGGGTCAGGCCAGGAAGATCGCGTACTCGGCCAGCTCCTCGGTGATGTTCGGGGGCAGCCCCACGGTCGCCGACAGGTCCTCGGCCGACACGAACGTCCCCACCATGTCGCGGGTCTCGACCACCTTGTCGGCCAGCTCCCGCGTCATGCCGGGCAGGGTGGCGATCGCCTCGGCGGGCGCGTGGTTGACGTCGACGAGACCGCCGTCGTCGTACGTGCGGGGCAGATCGGGCCGGCCGATGCGCAGCTCCCACGCCATCGACGGGTCCTGCTCCGCCAGCCGGCGGGCCTGCTCACGCAGCTCGCGGCGGTGCTTGGCGACGGCGACGGCGTGCTCGTTGGGCGTTCTCGGCGGCGTGGAATCGATCAGGCCGAACACCTTGGACCGGATCGCGAACGACTGAATCGTGCCGCCGACGAGGTTGCCCATCACACCGAGGACCACGAGCCCGGGCACGGCCGGAGACAGGCCCGTCCCGGGCTCGACGGCCAGGCCATAAAAGGGAGCCAGCCAGCCCAGGGCGTACACGAGCGCCGACGCCCCGAGCAGCTTGCTCTTCAGCCGCAGGGCGGCGTAGCCCATCGTGAAGGGCGTCGCGGCGCCGCAGGTCATCAGCGGGGCGAACGCCCACAGAAAACTCGCCACGCTCGACGACTCCGGGGGCGGATACCCCGGCGGCGGCATCTGCGGCCCGGCTCGGTGGCTGTGCGGGCCCACGCGGGGCGGCATCGGCGGGCGGGGCGGCATCGGTGGGCGAGGCGGCATCGGCGGCCTTGGCGGAGTGAGCGGCGGCCCGGGGCGGACAGGCTGCGGGTACGGCGCCATGGGCCCCTGCGAGTGCGGCGCTCCCGGCATCGGAGGCGGCGCGGGCGCCGCGGGAGGCGCCGGACGGTAGCCGGGGGCCGCGTGACCCCGCGGCCGTGGCTGCGGCCGGGTCGGCTCCGAGCCTGCCTGACCGGCCGGACCCGGCCCGTGTCTCCTCGCGTCGGGATCCTGGCCCCGGGGCCCGTTCGGCGGCTGCATAACTCGAAGAATACGTAAAACGGGTGCGCTTTGGCCGCCGAGACCCTGCCCTTGACGAACTTCGCACCCGAGACGCACATCTCGTCCCCGCCCGGAGACCCAAGTCGCCCACGATCACCGTCCGCCCCGACCGCCGCGCCGCCGAAACCGCCTCGCCGGCACCCGTTACGGCCCCGCCACCGCCGCGAGCAGAACCGGCCTTCGCAGTGTGCGCCGCGCACGGGTCCATCCGAACGTCTCCGGGACCGCCCCCTGGCCGTTGCGCGCCGCCACGCGACCGCCGCTGCTTGTGGATAAGTGGCCGCTTCGCTGTGGATATCCTCGGCGTACCCGCGGCCGGCCTGCGGACGGCCGATCGGATGAATTCACACATTCACGAGGACGAGGATCTGCGCAATGATATTGGCGTGGCGCGTATACCCGGAGAAGGACTGGCGAAGGGCCTGGCCGTCACCCTGCGGCACATGGTGCACAAGTCGGTGACGCGGCAGTACCCCGACGTCCGGCCCGACCTGCCCGCCCGCAGCAGGGGCGTGATCGCGCTCGTCGAGGAAAACTGCACCGTCTGCATGCTCTGCGCCCGCGAGTGCCCCGACTGGTGCATCTACATCGACTCGCACAAAGAAACCCTGCCCGCCCCCGAAGGCGGCCGCCCCAGGGCCCGCAACGTCCTCGACCGCTTCGCGATCGACTTCTCGCTGTGCATGTACTGCGGCATCTGCATCGAGGCATGCCCCTTCGACGCGCTGTTCTGGTCCCCGGAGTTCGAGTACGCCGAGTACGACATCCGCGACCTGCTGCATGAGAAGGACCGGCTCGGCGAATGGGTCGAGACCGTGCCACCCCCGCCGGCACACGAGGCCAACGCCGCACCGCCGAAGGAACTCGCGGCCGCCTCCCGCCCGCCCCGCGAGCCCTCGGCCCGGCCCGCCAAGGCTCTCGCCGAACGGCCACCCGCCGCCCCCTCGGACCGCCCGGCCCGAGGGCGCCTCGACGTCCGCGCCATCCGCCCACCAGGCGCCCCGCCCAAGCGGCAAGACGCGCCGGAGACACCCGACCGGCCGCAGGCCGCAGGCACGAGCAACGAACCCGGCACCGGGCGCCCCGCCCGGCCGCGGCTCGACGTCCGCTCCATCAGACCCCCGGGCGCCCTGCCGAAGCGGCCGGGCCCGTCCGATGCGCCCGAGCCGGAACCGGAGCGGGAAACGGGGACGGGGACGAAGCCCGAGACTGCGGGGCCCGGCACAACGTCCGGCTCCGTCACACCGCCCAGGCGAACCCCGCGCCCACGGCTCGACGTGCGCTCGATCCGGCCCCCGGGCACCCTCCCGAAGAAGCCGGGCGGGCCCGCCCGGCTCGACACGCCACCGGACACGCCCAAGAACCCCGATCCGGCGAAGAGCCCCGAGCGCGAGCACCCCGGCGCCACGCCCCGGGAACCGACGAGGGCCGGGCCCGCTGACCCGCCCGCCCGCCCGCCGGACCCACCCCCGGAGCCATCAGGCAAGACCGCCGAGCCCGGCGACCCCGGTGCCCGGCCCGCGCCGCCTCCAGATCGACCTGGCGACCATTCCGCCTCAGCCCAGCCGCCGGATCCTCCCGACTCGGAGGACATGTCGTGACGTCAGCCGCTCCGCCGTTCTGGCCGCCCACAGTGCAGGAGATCGTTCTCCTCCTGCTCGGGGCGGTCGCGGTCGGAGCGGCACTGCTCGTCGTGACCACCAGACAACTCGTGCACGCCGCCCTGTGGCTCGTCGTCGCCTTCGGGGCGCTGGCCGGCTGCTACCTGATGCTGACCGCCGAGTTCGTGGCCTGGGTGCAGGTCCTCATCTACGTGGGCGCCGTCGTCGTGCTGCTGCTGTTCGGCATCATGCTCACCCGAGCGCCCATCGGCCGCAGCCCCGGCCTCGACTCCGGCAACCGGATCGCCGCCGCCGTCGTCGCGTCGGCCACCGCCGCCGTGCTCGTGACAGTGGTCATCGCCGGCTTCCACGGCGCCTACTGGGAACAGCGGCCCGGAGAAGGCACCGCCAAGGCCCTCGGCGGCAGCATCTTCCGCACCTGGGTGCTGCCGTTCGAGGCCCTGTCGATCCTCCTGCTCGCCGCGCTGATCGGCGCGATCGTCCTGTCCCGCACCGACATCACCGGGGAGGACTGAGTGCACGTCGTCTATCCGGCGGTCATCGCGGCACTGCTGTTCGCCATCGGGGTGTACGGCGTCCTGGCGCGCCGCAACACGATCCTCGTGCTGATGTCGGTCGAGCTCATGCTCAACGCCGTCAACCTCAACCTGGTCGCCTTCGACGGCTGGCTCCGCGACGCCCTGCACAGCGGCCAGGCGCTCACCCTGTTCGTCATCGTGATCGCCGCCGCCGAGGTGGGCCTCGGCCTGGCCATCGTCCTCACCGTCTTCCGTACCCGCCGCACCATCGACCTCGACCTACTGCGCGACCTCACCGAAACCGACGGGCAGGACGTCGGCGCGCAAGAGCCCCAGGGACCGGGCTCTGCCGGGCAGGACGCCGATCGCGCCGCCGAGGGCCCGGCTCCTGGCCCTTCCGCCGCGGTCCTCGTCGGCCCGGCGGATCCGCCGGCCGGGCCGGAGCCGGGTCGGGGTGAGCACCCGCGCACAGACCAAGCCCACGACGGCCCTGGTGACGATGTGGAGGTCGCGCCGTGACCGCCGCCGTCGCCGTCCTGCTGCCGTTCCTCGGCGCGGCGGCCGCGCTCCTGCTGCCCAGATGGGGGAACAGGAGCGCGCAGGGCGGCCCCGACCCGGCCGCAGGGCGGCGCGTCTATCGGCGGGCGGCGTGGTTCGTGATCGTCCCCACCGCCGCGTCGATGGGGCTTGCGCTATGGATCGCCGGCACCCTCTGGCTCGGCGGCGGCCCTGCCACGGGCGGCTCGGCCACAGGGCCGGCCGGCGGCCCGTTCTGGGCCGAGTACCTGCCGGGCGCGACCGGCGGCACGCTCACCCTGATCGACACCGGCTCCCTCCCCATCTCGCTCGCCCTGCGGGTGGACGGCCTCGCGGCGCTGGTCGCGGTCCTCGTGACGGTCGTGGCGCTCGCCGTACAGGTCTACTCGGTCGGCTACATGCGGCACGAGGCGCGCTACCCGTCGTACGCCGCGTTCATCGCCCTGTTCACCAGCGCCATGCTGCTGGTCGTCTACGCGGCCGACCTGATCGCCTTGTACGTCGGCTGGGAGGTCATGGGCCTGTGCTCGTACCTGCTGATCGGCCACTGGTGGGAGGACCGGGCGAACTCGCGAGCGGCGGTGAAGGCGTTCCTGGTGACCCGGCTGGGCGACGTGGGCTTCCTGTTCGGGATCTTCACACTGGGCTTCGGCGCGGGTGGCTTCCGCATCGACCAGGTGATCCAACAAGTGCCGCACATGTCACCAGGGGTGCTGATCACCGGAACGATGCTGCTCCTCGCCGGCGTGGCCGGCAAGAGCGCCCAGGTGCCGCTGCATACTTGGCTCCCCGACGCGATGGCCGGGCCCACGCCCATCAGCGCTCTCATCCACGCGGCCACGATGGTCGCGGCCGGCATCTTCATCGTGGCCCGGCTCTACCCGGCGTTCCTCGCCGCCGGGCCCACCATGGACGTGCTCGCGGTCGCCGCCGCCCTCGGCATGCTCGGCGCCGCCCTGGCGGCCCTGGCCCAGGACGACCTGAAACGGGTGCTGGCCTACTCCACGATCAGCCAGCTCGCCTACATGGCCGGGGCGCTCGCCGCCGGCTCCGACCAGGCCGCGATCTTCCACCTGATCACCCACGGCGCGTTCAAGGCGCTGCTGTTCCTGTGCGCCGGCGTCGTTATCCACAGGGTCGGATCCAACCTGCTCCGCGACATGGGAGGGTTGCGCCGTGCCATGCCGATCACCTTCACGTCGATGACCATCGGGTTCGCCGCCCTCATGGGGCTGCCCCCGGCCAGCGGCTTCTTCAGCAAAGATTCGATCCTCGTCGCGATGGAGCACGCGACGAGCGACGATGCCCTGACCAACGCCGCCGCCTGGCTCCTCTACGCCTGCGCCCTTGTCACGGTCGCCGCAACGGGCGCCTACGCCACCCGGGCTTGGCTCCGCACCTTCTTCGGCGCCGCCCCGGCTCGCCGGCCCTCGCCCCCTTCGTCCGGCCTGCCTCCTTCAGTCGGCGAGCATCCTTCACCAGACCTGGTCCCTTCGCCCGACCCTGTCCTCTCACCCGATCCGGTCCCATCCCCGGGTCCCGACACCGTCGCGGCGGCCCGGGCATCGGAGCCCGGCCACATGCACGGCCAGGTGCCCGGCCGGTCAGACGACGCAGGTCCCGCCGGGCCGCACGAGGAGACAGGAGCGCCCGAGCCGTCCCCGCCCTCCGCGCCGGCCCGGACGCCCGAGTCATCAGGGCCACCGAGGCCACTGGAGCCACCGTCGCAGGAGCCGCCGGAGCTCATCGAGTCGTCCGAGTTGGCCGATGGGTCTGGGCCGGAGGGTCCGGTGTCGATGCTGTGGCCGGTCGCCGTGCTCGCCGTGCCCGCATTGCTGCTCGGCCTGGTGGGCGTGACCGCGGTCGAGTGGGGAGCGGCAGCGGTCGGCGTGGTCCTCGCCCTGCTCGGCGGCGGCGTGGTCCTCGCCTCCTGGCGGGCCGACCCCGCCGCCGACCCGGCCCGCGTCCTCGGCCCCTTCCGCGCCGCCTGCGAGCGCGCCTTCGCCATCGACGCCCTCTACGCCTTCCTGGTGGTCCGCCCCATCGGCCGCCTGGCGAGGGGCGTCGTCCGCACCGACGGGGAGGTCGTCGACGGCGCCGTGCGCGGCTCGGGCCATCTGGCCATCGGCCTGTCCGCCCTGGTCCGCCTGGCCCAGCGCGGCAATGCCCAGACGTACGTGACGGGGGCCTTGGCGGGCATTCTTCTCGTGACCGTGGGGGCGGTGATGCTCCGATGACTGAGCCCGCCCCGGCGCATGCCTGCTCCCTCCGTCGAGGTCGCGCGCTCTCGGCGTCGCGCGGCGAGGCCCGCATGGCGGTCCGGCTCAGGCCGGTCAGGCCATCTGGCCCTGGGCCCGTCCGCCCTGGTCGGCTTGGCCCGGCGCGGAAACGTCTAGACGTACGTGACGGGGGCCTTGGCGGGCATTCTTCTCATCACTGTGGGGGCGGTGATGCCCCGATGACCGGAACCCCCCCGGCGCGTGGCCACTTATTCCATCGAAGGCGCGCTCCCTCGTTGTCCCGCCGCGAAGCCCGCATGATGATCCGGCTCAGGCCGGTGCGGAGGGCGGCGGGGCACGATCCCGGCACCCATCCCGGGATCCGCTTCGCACCGATACGGAAGCCCGGTCGCACACGGGCGACCTACGGCTGGGCGGGGGTGGGGCCGTGAGCACGGCGTTGAGCTGGGTCCTGGTCGCCTTGCCGGTCGTGCCTCTCATCGGTGCCGGGGTGCTTCTGGTGCCCGCCTCCGCTCTCGGCCGATGGCCGCTGCGGTGGCACGGGCCGGTGGTGTCGGGCGTGACGCTGGCCCTCGCCGTCGTGCTGGCGGCCGGGTTCGACTACGGGGCGGGGCACCGCGTCCAGGCCGTCACCGACTGGCGCTGGATTCCCGGCCTGGACCTGAGGTTCCATCTGGGCGTCGACGGCATCTCGCTGCCGCTCGTGGTGCTGACGGCGCTGCTCACCTTCCTCGGCTTCGGCTACCTCTGCTGGGGCGGCGGCGACGGCGCCGGTCAGCTGCGGCGTGTGGGCCGCCCCCGCGCCCTGGTGTTCACGCTGCTCGTGCTCGAGGTCGGGATGATCGGCACGTTCCTGGCCCTCGACCTCCTGCTGTTCTTCGTGTTCTTCGAAGTCGTCCTCATCCCGATGTACTTCGTGATCGCGCTCTGGGGCGGCCGGCATCACGGCCCCCCGGCCGTCTCCGAGCCGACCGGCGACCTAATCCATCCCCTCCAGCACGGGCTCACGGATGGCGGGCGGCCCGTTGCGGGAGGCGGCGGCGCCCAGGCGGCCCCGGCCCTCGGCCCCGCCGTCGCCGCCGATGCCTCTGCCGCCGAGCACGCGACGAACGCCGAGGAGGCGACCTACGCGGCGAAGGCCGAGGGGGCGGCGGACGCGGAGGGGGCGCGGCGGGCCCGGGCGGCGGCGGTCAAGTTCATTCTGTTCACGCTGCTCGGCTCGGCGGTGCTGCTGATCGGGCTGCTGTTCGTGTGGGCGCGCACGGGCACGCTGGACATGGTCGAGCTGGCCGCCCGGCATGGGGCCGGCATGTCCCGTTCGGCGCAGATCCTGGCGTTCGTGGCCATCGCCGGCGGGCTGGCGGTGAAGACCCCGATGTGGCCGCTGCACACCTGGCTGCCCGATGCCCACACCGAGGCCCCCACCGTCGGGTCGGTGCTGCTCGCCGGTGTGCTGCTGAAGATGGGCACCTACGGTTTCGCCCGCATCGCCATCCCGATCCTGCCCGCCGGCGCCCACGCGGTGGCCCCCTGGCTGGGGGCGTTCGCGGTCGTCGGCATCATCTACGGCGCCCTGGCCTGCCTGGCGCAACGCGACCTCAAACGCATGATCGCCTATTCGTCGATCGGCCACATGGGCTTCGTGCTGCTGGGTTTCGCCACGCTCACCCCGGTCGGCATGAACGCCGCCCTGTTCGCCAACGTCGCCCACGGCCTGATCACCGGGTTGCTCTTCTTCGTCGCCGGCGGCATCAAGGAACGCTACGGCACCGCCGACCTGGCCGCCCTCGGCGGTGGCATGCTGACCCGCCTGCCCCGCGTCGGCTCCCTGCTCACCTTCGCGGCCATCGCCTCCCTGGGCCTGCCGGGCCTCGCGGGCTTCTGGGGCGAGATGCTGGCCCTCGTCGGCGCCTTCGACCCGGCGCCCGGCCTGTCCCGTCCCCTCTATCTCCTCTTCATGGCCATCGGCGGCCTGGGCACGGTCCTGACCGCCGCCTACTTCCTCACCATGCTCTCCCGCGTCACCCACGGCCGGTCTCCGGCCGGGGCCCACCCGCCCGCACCGAAGCCCATCCCGGCCGTGGCGGAGCGACTGGGCGACGTCACACGCTACGAGCTGGCCGCCTGGGTCCCCTTGGTCGGCCTGACACTGCTGTTCGGCCTGTGGCCCAAGGCGCTGCTCCTGGTGACCACCCCGGCCGCGCAGGCCGTTCTGCAGGGGGTGAGCCCGTGACCGGGTCGCTGGTCCAGTCGATCGATTACGTGGCGCTCGCGCCGGTGCTGGCGCTCGCGTCGACCGCCGGCCTGGTCCTCGTGCTCGACGTCCTCCTGCCGGCGGCGCGCGGGCGGGCCGGCCGGGCGGCGCGACAGGGGACGATCCGGCCTGCCGGCGGCAGGCGGCGGCTGCTGCACCTGGTCGCGTTGTCCGGTGTGATCGTCGCCTTGGTTCTCGTCGTGGCCGAGGCGGTGTGGGGGCGCGAGCGCGGCACGTTCTGCGTACCCGCCGCGCTTTCCACACCATCGGCGTCCGGCGGGTCGCCGAGGCAGCCCGCAACGACCCCGGGGGCGGCGTGTTCGTTCGTCGCCGACGACTTCTCGCTGATCTTCGCCGGTGTCGTGCTGGCCGCCGGCATCGTGGTCGTGCTCCTGTCGATGGCCGAGCCGGTCGGCCACCGCATCCCCACCGGCGAGTGGCATCTCCTGCTGCTGTCCATGCTGACCGGGGCCGTGCTCCTGCCCGCCTCTCGCGACCTGATCATGCTGGTGGTGTCGCTTGAGCTGGTGTCCCTGCCGGTGTTCGCCCTGACAGCTCTGCGCAGGTACGACGGCCGGGGCGCCGAGGCGGCGGTGAAGCTCTTCCTGGTCTCCGTGGTGTCCACGGCGGTCATGCTGTTCGGCGTCTCCCTCCTGTACGGCGTCACCGGCTCGGTGTTCCTCACCCGCATCGCCGGCGCCGCCCATCCGGCCGGCACGGAGAGCGTGTTCGCGGCCGCCGTGGTCCTGGTGCTCGCCGGTTTCGCCTTCAAGATCGCCGCCGTGCCGTTCCACTTCTGGGCGGCGGACGTGTACCAGGGTGCGCCCGTGCCCGTGGCCGCGCTGCTGTCGGTGATCTCCAAGGCGGCCGGGTTCGCCGGGCTGATCCTCGTCCTCACGCGGGCACTCGCGGCCCAGTCGTACCTGTGGGCCCCGATCATCGCCGTGCTCGCGGCGCTGACGATGACCGCCGGGAACCTGCTCGCGCTCCGCCAGCGCCACGCCGTGCGGCTGCTCGCCTGGTCGTCCGTCGCCCAGTCGGGCTACATCCTGACCCCGCTCGGTGTCGGCGCGGCCGACGAGGCGACGAGCGCCTCCATCGCCTACCTCGTGTTCTACGCGGCCATGAACATGGGAGCGTTCTCGGTCGTCATGCTGGTCTCGCGGCAGGACGGCGACGGCGGCATCGACGCGTATCGCGGCCTGGCGTTCCGCCGCCCGGCGGCGGCCCTGTCCCTCGCCTTCTTCCTGATCTGCCTGGCAGGCCTGCCGCCCGGCCTTTCCGGCCTGTTCGCCAAGATCGTGGTGTTCCGCGAGGTCGTGTCGGGCGGCCTGGGCTGGCTGGCCCTGGTGATGGCCGTCAACACCGTCATCGGCCTGTGCTACTACATCGCCTGGGCCGCCCGGCTGTTCACCCCCGCCACGGGCCCGGCCACCGCCCCCGGCGCGCCCGCGGCCGCCGACCCGCGTGCCGGCCTGGGCGACAGGACGGCCCCGGGTCGCTCCGCGCGGCCGGTTCCAGCGGGCGTGGCGGTCGCCCTGGCAGCGGCCGTCTCGGTGGTGTTCTCGGTGATTCCGCAGAGTGTGCTGTCGTTCCTGCCGTCCGCCCTGGGCTGATACGTTCCGGGAACGTTCGACCACACCACGAGCGTTGTCTGGGTGAGTCGTGCCACAGCGCACTGTTCGAAAGGGGGCAGCGTTGCATCACAATGGTCTGCGCACCGCGGTTCTCCTGGGCGCGCTGTCCGCCTTGATCCTCGTGATCGGGGCGTGGCTCGGAGGAGGCACCGGTCTGCAGATCGCGATCGTCGCCGCATTGCTGACCAACGGCATCTCGTACTTCTTCTCCGACCGCATCGCCCTATCGGCCATGCGGGCCCGGCCGGTGAGCGAGGTAGAGCAGCCCATCCTCTACCGCATCGTGCGCGACCTTTCCACTCAGGCCCGTCAGCCCATGCCACGGCTGTACGTGTCGCCCACCAGGCAGCCGAACGCGTTCGCCACGGGCCGCAATCCGAGGAACGCCGCCGTCTGCGTCACACACGGCATCGTCGGCATGCTGTCGGAGCGTGAGCTGCGCGGCGTGATCGGCCACGAGCTGTCCCACGTCTACAACAGGGACATCCTGATCTCGTCGGTGGCGGCGGCCCTGGCCACGATCATCACGTACCTGAGCTACATCGGCGTCTTCTTCGGCGGCTCCTCCGATGACGACGACGGCCCTGGCCTGTTCGGGGCGCTGCTGATGATGATCCTCGGCCCCATGGCGGCCGGGCTGGTGCAGATGGCCATCTCCCGCTCCCGCGAGTTCCAGGCGGACGAGTCGGGCGCCCGGCTCACGGGCGACCCCCTGGCCCTCGCCTCCGCCCTGCGCAAGATCGAGATGGGCACGCGGCGGGTGCCGCTGCCGGAGGACAGCAGGCTGGCGTCGGCGGCCCACATGATGATCGCCAACCCGTTCCGGGGGGCCGGCCTCGGCAGGCTCTTCTCCACGCACCCCTCGACGGCCGAGCGCGTGGCCCGGCTGGAGCGCATGGCCGGCTACCGCCGCTGACGCGGCGATCGTCACTGCGCGCCCCCTGGCTCGTTCGCGACCCTGATGCGAGCGGGCCAGGGGCACGGGGACGGGCGAGGCGCCGTTCAGGAATGCTGGGTGACCGGGTCGGTCTCCTCGGCGGCCAGTGCGGGCAGTCCGTCGATGCTCTCCCGGTTGTTCTTGGCGCGGTAGGCCCGCTTTTCCGCAGTCTCCTTGCGCAGCGACCACTCGTCGAGCAGGGTGCGATCCTGGTCGAAGGTCATGAAGGGCACCGAGAACCCGCACGAGTCGGCGATCCGGTCGCAGCTCACCACGATGATCGACCGGACTCCCGGATGCGGCCCGAACCGGGCGAGATGCTCCTGCCAGTCCTCGTCCCGCGGCGTGATGACCCGGCCGGTGCCGTAGAGGCGCAGCACCTTGGGCGGCCCGGCGAACGCGCAGAACATGATGGTCACGCGCCCGTTGTCGCGCAGGTGGGAGATCGTCTCGACCCCGCTGCCGTCGAGGTCGAGGTAGGCGACGGTGGTGTCGTCGATGACGGTGAACGTGTCGGGGTAGCCCTTGGGAGAGACGTTGACGTGCCCCCCTTCCCGGGGAGCGCTCGCCACGAAATAGACCGGCTGAGCAGCGATGAACGCGCGGAGCCGGTCGGTTAACTTGTCGTAGACCTTGCCCATTTGTCCTCCCGCGACGGCTATTAGCACGATAACAGGGCAAACTGGGCAGACCTCGCGCTATTTCACCTGGCCCCTGACATGCCTGTGCACGGGATTGTCGACAAGTCTCGGCCCACGCCGTTCACATCGGCGTGCCCTTAGGTACGATACGAACGTCCTTCCGTCGGACTCATCCCGATGGGACCCCGGGCGGCCCGGGGTGCACTCCCCAGCCGCCCGGGTCTGATCCCGCAGCGGGGTCGTGCGCCCGGAGCGACGCGACCACCCTCGCGCGGCGCGGTCACCGATAGTTGATGAACTGCAGTGCGATGTCGAAATCCTCGCCCTTCAACAGCGAGATGACCTGCTGCAAATCGTCCTTCTTCTTGGAGCTGACCCGCAGCTCATCGCCCTGGATCTGCGCCTTCACGCCCTTGGGGCCCTCGTCCCGGATCAGCTTCGCGATCTTCTTGGCGTGCTCCTGGTCGATGCCCTCCTTGAGGGCGATCCGCATCCGGTACTCCTTCCCGGACAGCTTGGGCTCGCTCGCGTCCAGCACCTTCAGCGACAGCCCCCGCTTGACCAGCTTGTCCTTCAGGACGTCGAGAACGGCGTTCGCCCGCTCCTCACTGTTCGCCTTGATCTCGATGTCCTTGCCCGACCAGGCGATGGAGGCCCCGGTGCCCTTGAAGTCGAACCGGTGCCCCACCTCCTTGACCGTCTGGTTCAGCGCGTTGTCGACCTCTTGGCGATCGATCTTGCTGACGATGTCGAAACTCGAATCGGCCATCAGTACTAGGTGTCCTCTCTTCGTCCCTACCGACCTTAGCGACACCACCCAGCTCAGGTACGGACCATCGGCCGGACAAAGCGGTGTCACACGCACCCCGAGAGTCCGCTATTCTTCTACGTGTCGCCGCCAAGCGGTCCGACAAGGCAGGTTGCCCGAGTGGCCAAAGGGAGCGGTCTGTAAAACCGTCGGCTCAGCCTACCCAGGTTCGAACCCTGGACCTGCCACCAGCGAATTCGCAGCTCAGAGGCCCTACGGGGCCTCTTCTGCTGTCCGGACCCATGCAGCCGTAGGTCGCTCTGAGCGGCCGTCTGTCGATGATCGTGCAATATACGTGCAATGATCTTGGACGGCGTTTCCGCAGGTCGCCTCCGCGCTTTCCGGCATCGCGTAGGTGGCGTGACGGGCCTGGGAAACGGCGAAGGGCCCCGGCCGACTTCCGGGACCTGCCTGTGGTGATCGCCACTTACGCCGCAAGGGCGTCATCAATCCTCCGATTGGCGATCTCCTGCTGGCCGTCGAGACACTTTGGCGTAGACCTGCAGGAGGACGTCGACGCTGTGCCCGGCCCGCTCGGCCACATCGGGAGCCGGCACTCCCGCGTTGAGCCAGAGGGAGACGGCCGCGCACCGCAGGTCGTACGGCCGGCGAGCCAGGGGAGAAGCGACCTGGGCGGGGGTGAAGGCGAGCTTGCGGGCCTCCTGCCACACCTCCTTGTAGGCCGTCGAGGCGACGACCCCGCCGCGCTCACTCCGGAAGATCCGCCCATCCGGGCCGACCCCGAACTCTTCGATGCGTTGCCGAAGGATCTTCACCAGGACCGGAGGGATGAGCACCGGCCGTACGTCGTCCCGGCCCCGGTGCTTGAGTCCGCGTTCCTCGTGAGCATCGCCGCTGTCGGTCCACCGGGTGTTGACCTTCGGGCGCGACACGTCGACGAGGAGGCGGCCCCTGCCGGTTGCCGGAAGATGGCAGTCCTGTAGTCGGAGGGCGACGGCCTCAGTCGGCCGAAGGGCGGCGTAGTACATGCAGGCGAACAGGGCCATGAGCCGCTGGCCCCGGCCACGCTTGCCCAATAGGTTACGGCGGTCAACAACTCCTTGGCCGGGCGGGGATTCACGACCATGCGAGGGTCTACGGGCCGGTCCCGGCCGGCCCCGCTCGCGAGGGCCGCCTGGGACCGCACCCACCCACGCCGCACCTACCGAACACACCGCACGTGGGGCTGCACCGCCGCAGGACTGCGATCCTCGTAGAGGCGATGAGGACCCCCCATCCCCGAAGAGGCCAAGGTCATGACCGTCACAGGTTAGCGACCCCTCGTAGGGGGGTCGCGTCCGAGATGCGGTGTAAAAGTGAACGAGCGTAGGTTGCCGTGCTGAAC
>JBIQJI010000128.1:0-7436 GCA_044507605.1 Actinomycetales bacterium
CGGGGTGGGAGGGGTCGCCGAGTTCGCCGGTTTCGTGCCGGGTGGTGCCCCGATGCGAAAGTCCGGTTCGCCGGGACGCAGCACGATCTTCGGGATGACCGCCGTGCTTTCGGGATCGATGTCGTCGAGGCCGGACATGTCCGGCGCGGCCTCGTGCGGGGACGGCTCGGGACGGGCCCGGTCGTCGCGCTCGGGGCGTTTGGCCTGGTCGTCCGCGGCCGGGCGGCCGATGCGGCGTGTGGACTCGGCGCTCGCGCCGGCCGGCCCCGGCCGGGAGCCCGGCCCGCCGGCGGCGGGTTCGCGCCCGGCAGGTTCGCCGGCGGCGCCGGTGCCGCCGGCCGGTGCTGCGCTGCGCGGCGGTCCACCCGCCTTCGCTGTCACATCGTCGTCCGCCCCTTGACTCACGTGAACCATCATGCGGTCTCTGGCGTCTGCCGGGAAATCGTGGCACCCGGCGTTTCGCCAGACACGAGGATCTTTCTCAGCCGAGGGAAGATCAGCGCGGCGACGAGCAGTTCGCTGCCCAGCAGGGCGTACCCCACCGAGGTGATGCCCGTCACCGGCAGCAGCGCGACCGACGCGCCGAGCACCATGACGGCGAGGCCCACCTGGACGACGGCCAGTCTGCGGGCCTGGCCGGCCGCGCGCAGGGCGCTCAAATAGATCTCGATGAGCACCCGGGGGAGCACGGCGATCGCCATCAGCCGCAGCAGCGTGGCACCGTGGTCGGCGAACCCCGAGCCGAAGACGGACAGGATCAGCGGCGCTCCGGCGATCGTGACCAGGGACGCCGGGCCGATGATCAGGTACGCCCGGCGCAGCGCCCCACGGCAGTTCGCGGCGAGCCGGGACCGGTTGAACGACCCTTCGACGGTCAGCGAGACGGCCATGTTCATGGCCAGTGTCTCCAGCATGCAGCCGAGGGTGTGGGCCATGGAGAAGTAGCCGAACAGCTCGTCGTCGATCTGCGAGGCGACGTACACCGGGATGAAGTAGACGATCGCCAGGATCGAGAAGGACCCGGGGTAGTCGCCGGCCAGGAACCTGCCGATCTGCCGCAGCCGGGGCGGCTGCCGGTCGGCCGGGCTCTGCCGGACGTGCCGGGGCACCAGCACCGCGAAGATGAGGTAGTTGATGGGCACCAGGGCGATCGCGGTCGGCACGATCCACGAGACGAAGATGCCGTCGCCGGGCAGCGAGCCCGCGAGCGCGACCAGCATGCCCATCTTGACCAGGCCGAAGCAGACGCTGTTGACCGGCACCCAGGTGGCCTTGCGGAGCCCGGCGAGTGCGACGTCCTGCAGGGTGAAGACCGACCAGACCGCCACCGACGCCAGGAAGAACAGGCCGGGGCCGAGCCCGGCGAGGCCCGAGTAGTTGGGCCCCCACAGCGGCAGCGTCAGCAGGAAGCCGAGCGCCGCCGTGACCGCAGTGGCGGCCGCGATCAGGTAGCCGCGCCTGATGAACTCCCCGGTGCGCCGCCCCGCCAACGGGATGAACCTGGCCAGCGCGCCAGTCAGCCCCAGCGCGGTCAGCGACGCGAACAGCCGCATCGCCGTGATGACCGCCTGGCCCCGGCCGAAGTCGGCGGCCGTGTACAGGTGGGAGGCCAGCAGCCAGTAGCCCATGCCGAGCACCGCGGTGATGCCGGTGTTGGCCATCAGCGCGTAGCCGTTCAGGAAGAGCGGGTCGCGCAGGTCCTTGGGCAGGCGGGCGCGCAGCCGCGCCGGCCGCCCCGCGGGCGCCGGTGCGGCCGGCTCCGGAGGCGCGCCGATCTCGATACGGGACATGGGGCCGGTGTCGGCCTGCCCGTTGGCCACTGTCGTCATGCTGCTCCGCACTCCGTCATGATGGCCGGGCTCACTTGCGGGTCACTTGCCGCAGGCCGTAACGGGTCCGCCGGACCATGGCGTACCCCTTGGTCAGGACGCGCTCCTTGAGGTAGATCCGCGGGACGTCGCGGCCCTCGACCGCACGGCGGAACTTGTGCATCGTGGTGTTGTGGCCGATGGTGAGCCGCGGCAGCGCCAGCATGTCGTGCCGGGCCGTGGCGATGGCGTTGCCCACGGCGCAGGCGGCCCGGTAGCCGGCATCGCGCACCTCGCGGCGCACCCGGGCGCTGGAGTAGCCGTAGGGGTAGGCCATCGTGGTGACCGGACGGCCGAGGCGGTCCTCCAGCAGCGCCTTGTTGCGGCGCAGCTCCTGGCGCAGCCGTTCGGTGGGCAGCTGGTCGAGCTGGGGGTGGCTGTGGCTGTGGCCGGCGACCTCGATGCCGCAGGCGACGGCCTCGCGGGCCTGGCTCCAGGTCAGCATCAGGTCGAGGGGGCGACCGGCGGCGTCGTCTCCGGCGTCGTCGAGCCAGCCGCTGGTCAGGAAGACCGTCGCCGGCATGCCGTAGCGTTCGAGCCGGGGCAGCGCCTGGTCCATGAAGTCGGCGTAGCCGTCGTCGAAGGTCAGCACGACCGGCCGTTCGGGCAGCGGGTCGCCGCCGTCGAGCAGGGCGATCAGGGAGCCGAACGTGAGCGGGGTGAACGCCCGCTCCTTCAGGAAGGCGAGCTGCTCGTCGAAGTCGGAAGGCCGCACCGCGTGGGGGCGCGTCTCGTCGTTCGGCCGATCGGTGATCGAGTGGTACATGAGGATGGGCACGCTCGTCATGTTCATCCCTTGGATCCGCGCAACCGGGCCGAGCCCACCAGGTAGCCCCAGGTCGTCCAGGCCAGCCCGACCACGATCGCGCCGGCCCGGGCGAGGCCGGCGAGGTCACCCCGTACGGCCTGCCCGATGCCGCGGAGCGCGCCGAGCGGCAGCGTCTTCATCGCGTGCGCCCGCTCGCTGGACAGCCCGTCGCCGGCGCCGACGCTGCTGGTGACCAGCGCCTTCGACAGGCCCTCCGCGTAGCAGCGGGAACGGAAGTAGGAGAACCGCATGCGCGGCGCAGGCACCTTGTGGCCGATCACCGCCTGCGGTTCGAACACCATGACCGAGCCCGGCCGGCGCTGGGCCAGCCGGATGCAGAACTCGGTCTCCTCGCAGCCGAGCGGCCGGCTCTTGCGGCCCTGCACGCTGCGGCCGATGCCGCTGTGGAAGCCGCCGACCGCGCCGACGACCTCCCGCCGGAAGGCGGCGTTGCCGCCCATGACGTTGCGGATCGGTGCGCGGACGGTCGGCATGCCCCGGTAGGTGCAGCCGACCGTCCAGTCGAACTCCTCGGGAAACCAGCGCGGCCGGCGCCCGGTCGCCCATAACGGGTCGGTGCGTCCGCCCACGCCGACGACCATCGGCTCGGCGAGGGCGTCCTCCAGGGCGGCGAGCCAGCCCGGCTCGGCCACCGCGTCGTCGTCGAGGTACGCCACGACGTCGCCGGTCGCGATGCGGGTGCCGGTGTTCTTGCCGCCGGACAGGCCGCGCTCCTCGGCGTTCTCGACCACGATCGCGTCGGGGTAGGTTTCCTTCAGCCGGCGGTGCAGCTCCGGGTTGTGGTCGACGACCAGGATCAGCTCGTGCGCGGCGCGGCTCTGCCGGCGCACCGACTCGACTGCGGCGCGGATGTCCTCCCAGCGTTCCTCGGTGTAGACACAGATGACGACGGACGTTCTCATGCGGCGCCCTGATCGGCGGCCGGAGCCGCCGGCGATGACTGGGGCCGAGGCGCCGGCACGGGGCGCCGCCACTCGCGCATGATGGTCTTCAGCACCCGCCAGCCGTCACGGACCACGTGGAGGTTGCTCTCGCCGTGGATGCGGGACCGCTCCCGGCTCGGCACCTCCTCCACCTGCAGGCCGGCCTTGGCCGCGCGGATGTTCATCACGGTCTCGACCTCGAAACCGTCGCAGTCGAGGTCGAGCACGTCGAGGTGCCGCGACCAGAACGCGTTGTAGCCGTAGCACAGGTCGGTGTACTGGGTGCCGTAGATGCGGTTGACCAGGCCGCGCAGCACGGTGTTGCCGAGTTTGCGGCCGATGGTCAGGTCGTCGCTGCCGCCTCCGCTGGCGTACCGGGATCCCTTGACGAAGTCGGCGCCGGTGACGAGCGCCCCGATGAACTTGATGATCTCTCGCCCATCGGTGGAGCCATCGGCGTCGATCATCACGATGATGTCGCCCGTGCAGGCGGAGAAGCCTGCGGCGAGGGCGTCGCCCTTGCCTTTGCCACGCTGCTGTACGACGCGCACACCGGGCCGCAGCCGCCTGGCCACGGCGACCGTGTCGTCGGTCGAATGGCCGTCGACCAGCACGATCTCGTGGATCCAGTGGGGCAGCGTCGCGAAGACGTGCGGCAGGTTCTCCGCCTCGTTCATCGCGGGGATCACAACGCTAACAGTGGGTGAAATAGCAATATTCGGGGTAAGGGGGGTGTATCGGTCATACGACGGCATGGGCCTCAGGGTGCTGATCTGAGGCTTCATGTTGTGCTTGGTCATCTCGGGACTCATCGTGGTCGGATGTCCTTCCGGGGCGGTCGTCATCAGCGCGAAACTGCCAATGGACCGGCGCGACTGGACGGAGCTGCCTCCATCCCGGTCACAGACAGCGGGTGCTCGTGTGTGCGGAGTGGGATCTATCGCACTCCTGTGGGTTCCTCGGTGGTGGGGGGCTCATCCGGCTGAAGTGAGGTGCGCACCCTGCCGAACCCCTTCAACAGGCGATCGGCGAAGTGATAAAGCGACGGCCGTTCCAGCACGATGTTGCGGGCCTTGTTGACCGGGGTCCGCCCCATCCAGTGGACGGCCGCCGTCGCCGACGGCCGGGAGACCCGGCCCTCGGTCACGTAGACGGCACCGTTCTTGAGCCAGCTCTTGTACTCCTTGCCGCCCTTGCCCATGTCGACGGTGAGCAGGCCGTTGCTCGCGGCGTGCTCGGCCATGTGCAAGTGGTGCATGATGCCCGGGGAGTAGCGGGCGTACTCGATGTCGTACGCGGGGAACCAGCCGACCAGCGAGGTGGCGGTGCGCAGCCCGAAATGCCCCGCGACGGGAGTGTCACCGGCGTAGAGCATGGTGAGCACGCCGCCGAACGAGTCGGAGTTCGCGGCGTGCATCACGTCGATCAGGTCGACGATCCACGGCTGGGCGAACCGGTCGACCCGGCCGGTGCGACGGTACTGGTCGGACTTCCAGCCCAGCAGGGTGCGCATCACCCCGGGGTCGGGCGAGGCCCACTCGAAGCGGATCTCGCCCTGCTCACGGCCGAGCTTGCGCTCCTTGTAGCGCACGGTCTTGAAGTTCTTGGGGGAATTGGCCTTGACCTGGGCGATCCAGGGTTCGAAGCCCTTGGAGAAATCCATGATGGGGGCCTCGCGCACCGCCGAGACGTGCGCCTCCCAGGTCGGCTGCCCCGCCACCATGTGATCGAAGTCGAAGACGGTCAGCCCGCAGGCGCGCAGCAGGGCGCGGGCGTCGAGCTCCAGGTCGGGCTCGGAGATCAGCGCGTGGCAGGTCGTGAGCCAGGTGCCGAGGGGCTTGCCGATGCCGAACGAATGCCGCTCGAACGGCAGGAAGCCGACTATGCGGCCGGCTTCCTCGATGACGGCGACCCGTACGTAGTTGCGCAACCGCCCCATCGCGAGGGCGAAATCGACCGACAGGAACGGGTTGTCGAGAGACGGCGACGCCACCTGGAGCTCCCGCCATCGGGCGATCTCGGGCTGTCCGAGCTCGCCTGGGCGAACGATGGTGATGGTCACCTCGACCCGGCCCCCTGTTCAGTGTGCGATCTTTCACCGCTCCGGTACAGCGACCGAAGCACATACAAGAACCCCGCCAACACCGCGACGGTGGCCACGCCGGCCCTGGGCGACCACGCGTGGAACGCGAGCATCGCCTCTGCCAGTAAGACGTTTACAACCAGACTTGCCGCCGCACCCACCGTTAGCGCGGCAAGAGGGTCACGATCACACAACAGTCCTACCACAGCGGCCCCAGGCACCACTAACAAGAACAGGGGTGTCAGCACCAGACGAAGCGGTGTATCGATGTCGAGCAGCGCAATCAGGGCACCTGCCGCGCATGCCACGGCGAGCACCCATGTGATCACTGTCCGGTTTATAGTCATCGCTCCTGACTCCCCTGACTCCGCCCCGCAACGCCACTTTAGACAGGGTTGATCGAACGTATTCATAGCACCAACGCGCTCGGGCGAGCGTCAATGCCGACGCTTGGCCCCCCGCCGGGGTTTACCGCCGCGCGCCAATGTTGGCCACATGTGATGCATCACAAGGTGCCTGCCTTGTTGTCATTATCGGCTCCGAAATGCCGTCGACCTGGGATTTGCGCCCGAAACCGGGAGACGTCGGCGCCGCCGGCCCGCGGCCCCGGGGAGATCGCCGGGCCTCGCGGCACGGGGGCGACACCGGCCGCGTCGTCCGCGCGTCCGCCCGCCGGATGTGGGATTCATCTCACCGCGTGCGCCCGCCGCGTGTGAGACGTCGCCCGGACGCCTCGGGGGTGGCGGCCGAGGTGATCGCACAGGAGGCTCCCCCGGCGGTGGAGCTGAACATGATCACTCCGGTGCCGTTGCCGGTGCCCTCGGGACCGATCAGCACCGTGAGGCGGCCGTGCGCCCCCGCCTTCAGCACCCCGTGCGCCGGCCGCACGATCAGCCCGTCGGGGGCGGTCGCCCGCCACTCCACCACGGCGTTCACCGCCGTCAACGTGATCCTGGCCCGGCCCGCCGCCCCCAGCGTTCTCGGGCAGTCGACGGCCAGCCGCGGCCTTTTCGGCCGGGCCCGGGTCCGGGTGCGCCGCGGTAGGGGAGAGCGCTGGTACGCCGCCGTGTTGGCCGGTGCCGTCGTCGCGGCCGGCCCGGCGTCCGGCGGCCCGGCCGCCGAGGGCTCGCCCGCCCGCCGCCCGGAAGGGCCGGCGTCCGGGCTGGGGGAGGGCGACCGGACCACGGGCGATGCGGACGGCGCGAGGGCCCTGCCCCTTCCGTCGCCCGGCCCGCTCGTGCCCGGCCCGCCCAGAGCGTCCGTGCCCGGCGCGCCCGTGCCCGGTCCGCCCGCGCCGCCGAGGATCAGTGCGGCGAGGACGACTCCGGCCGCGCCCGCCCCGATCATGCTCGCCGCCGCACCCACCAGTAACAGGATCCGCTGTGTGACGGGCCGCCGGCGCCGCGGCGCGCTCCCCCCTCGCGGCTCCGGGCTGCGCGCGGGCCTGCCGCGGCCGCGGCGGCGCTCTCCCCGGTACCCCTGGCCGCGCTGGTCCGCGCCTCGCTCGCCGGTGCCGTGCGGGCCGTCCACGACGTGGCGGCGCAGCGACAGCGGGGCGTAGGCGATCGGCAGCGAGCCGAGCAGCCGCTCGGCGGTCAGGTGGCGGCGCCGGTGCTCTGCACACGCCGCACAGGCCGCGATGTGCTCGGTGACGCGCTTCGCGGCGCGCCTGGCGAGCCGGCGGCGTGCCGGGCCGGCGGCGATGGCCGGCAGGGCCGGGCAGTGCCGCCACG
>JBIQJI010000049.1:0-45136 GCA_044507605.1 Actinomycetales bacterium
GGCTCGGCCTTCGCCAAGCGCACCTTCGGCCGCTCGTAACGGCGGCGGCGCCGCCGGACCGCCCGGCCGCCGCCGGCGCGCCCGCCCGGGGTCCCAGGCGTCGGCGACGGCCGTGCGGCGGTGCCGGGCCGGCTCAGCGCTCGCCGGCGGCCAGCGCGGAACGGACCGCCTCGGGGGTGCGGGCCACGACCGCGGAGCCGTCGTCGGCGGTGATGATGGGCCGCTGGATGAGGATCGGGTGCGCGGCCAGCGCCCCGATCCAGCGGTCCCGCGACGCGGCGTCGCGGGCCCAGCCGGCCAGGCCGAGCTCGGCGGCGACGGGCTCCCCCGTCCTGGTGATGTCCCAGGGCTCCAGGCCGAGCCGCGCCAGCAGGTCGCGCAGCTCCCGCTCGTCCGGCGGGTCGTCGAGATAGCGGCGCACCGTGTAGCCGGCCTTCTCGGCGTCGAGGATCGACAGTGCCGAGCGGCACTTGGAGCAGGCCGGGTTGATCCAGATTTCCATGGGTCCAGGGTGGCAGAGGCGGCCGGTCAGCGGCGGAGCCGGTCGGCCGCGTGCTCGTGGATCAGGTTGACGTCCAGCAGCAGGTCGCGGTTGCCGAGCAGCGCGTCGGGCGTCATCTCGGCGACGATGTGATGCTCCTCGTCGAACACCAGGCAGCGGTCGGCGATGCGGTCCAGCGCGTCCAGGTCGTGCGTGGCGTGCACGATCGTCTTGCCCGCCTCGCCGAGCCGGCCGATCAGCTCCATCAGCCAGAACTGGGTGCGCGGGTCCAGCGCCGCCGTCGGCTCGTCGAACAGCAGCACCTCGGGGTTGGTCACCAGCACCGTTGCGATCGCGACCTTCTTCTTCTGCCCGCCCGACAGCTGGAACGGCGCCCGGTCGGCCAGGTCCGCGATGTCCAGCATGTCCAGCACGTCGTCGACCCGCGCGGCCGCCTCGTCGCGGCTCAGGCCCAGCTGCAGCGGCCCGAACGCCACCTCCTCGCGCACCGTCGGCGAGAACACCTGCGCGTCGGAGTTCTGGAACACGAACCCGACCCGCGACCGGAACGCGGCCGCCATCTGCTCGTCCTCCATGGTGTCCTCGGTGACGGGCACCCCGAACGCCGTGTAGCTGCCGCTCTGCGGGAACACCAGCCCGTCGAGCACCTTCAGCAGCGTCGACTTGCCGCACCCGTTCGCCCCGAGCAGGGCCAGCCGCTCGCCCCGGCGCACGGTCAGCGAGACGCCGTCCAGTGCGGGAAACCGCTCCAGGTAGGAGTAGCTCAGGTCGCGGCAGACCAGCAGGTCCGCACCGGCACGCCCCAGCGGGTCGGCGCCGGCCCGCGCATGGGCGTCAGTGGCCAAGAAGCCGGTCACCTCCGACGATCAGCACGGCGGCCGCCAGCACGGCCACCGCGAACACCACGTCGCGCCCGGCGAACCGGAACCGCTCCAGCGTCTTGGCGTCGCCTCGGTATCCCCGGGCCGTCATCGCCTGGTGCACCTCCTCCGACAGGTGGTGCGCCTTGCCGATCAGCGCCCCCGCCGACGCGCCGACGAAACGGCGCGCGCTCCGGTCGTGCTTCTGGACGCCGATCGCCCGGGCCTTCCTGGCCTGGAACATGTCGGTGACGGCCGTGAGCAGCAGGAAGACGTACCGATAGGCCATGCCGATGATCAACACGAACATCTTCGGCACGCCCAGCGCGCGCAGCGCCGCCAGCAGCCGGTGCCAGCGGGTGGTGAGGGTGAGCAGGACCACCAGCGAGATCGACACCGCGACCCGCGACACCACCAGCGCGGCCGCGGTGAGCCCCTGCGCGGTGAAACCCTCCGGGTGGCCGTGCCAGTGCCACAGCGTCAGCACGACCTCCCCTTCGGTGACGATCGACAGCGTCGCCGGCAGCACGACGATCCCGGTGAAGATCGGCACGAACAGCCAGACGCGCCGGACGAAGAACCCGACCGGCAGCGCCGACGCCGCCGCGACGGCCAGCGTGGCGGCGTAGCAGGCCACCAGCACGGGCAGGTTGTGCACCAGCGCCACGGCCACCAGCAGCACGACCAGCGCCACGGCCTTGGCCCGCGGGTCGATGCGCTGCAGCAGGCCCCGCGCCGCCGCGACGTCCTCGCCGAACATCGCCTGCTGCAGCAGCCCGCTCGCGCCCGTCAAGGTCCGCTCCACGAACGAGCCCTTGCGCCGCCTGCCGGCGCAGCCGCACGAGCACAGGCCCGGCTCGGGCCGCAGCAGCCACTGCGGCACCCGCACCGGCGCGGGCGGTGCCGGCGCGGCCGGGCCCAGGACGGCCGTCACGAGCCGGTCCCCGCGCGCCGCGTCCCCTGTTCACGACGCGCCACGAGCAGCCGCACCAGCAGGGCGATCAGGTAGACGGCCACGCCCACCACCGCGATGCCCACGATGGCCGACAGGATGTACGCGAGCTCCGCGTTGCCGCCGTCGGAGAAGCCGTAGTCGCCGAGCAGCGTGTGACTCCAGAAGCCGCTGAACCTGCTCAGCCCCTCCGGTATGGCGGTCAGCCCCAGCCCCGCCAGGTCGAGATCCTCGGGCGCGTCCTCGCCGAAGGCGCCGCCGGGCGCCAGCAGCCCGAGCGGGGTGAGCAGCACCATCGCGGCCACGACCACGCCGGCCACCAGGCCGGGCCGGATGCGCCGAGGCGCCGGCCGCTCCCCCGGGGCGGGCACATCGGGGTGGTTGACGCGCAGCAGCGGCAGGTTGGCCCGCTGCAGGTAGGCGACCACGACGGCCGACAGGATCGCCTCCGCCGCACCGGCGATGGTCACATGGGCCAGCATCATCGCGGGAATCGTCTGGCTCAGGTCGTACGGCGAGTACAGCGGCGTGCCGTCGGCGGTGTGGAACAGTGCGGGCTGGACGCCGAACTCGACGGCCGTCGCGAGCGCCGCCGCGTTGATGCCGGCGTACCCGGCCGCGGCCGCCGCGACCACCCGGCGCCCGGCGGTCAGCGGCGACCGCCCGGCCACCAGGCGGTACACCCCCGCCGCGACGAACGGCATGAGAACCGCCATGTTGACACAGTTGGCGCCGAAGGCCAGCACCCCGCCGTCACCGAACAGCAGCGCCTGGAACAGCAGCGCCACACTGACCGCGATGACGGCCGCCCATGGTCCCAAGACGATCGCGATGATCGCGCCCCCGACCGCGTGCGCGCTCGTGCCGTCGGGGATCGGAATGTTGAACATCATGACCAGGAAGCACACGGCGGAGAAGACCGCCAGCGTGGGCACATGCCGCGTCTTGACGACGTCCTTCACCCGCTGCGCCGCGATGCCCCAGAACGGCACCGCCACCGCGAACGCCACACCACACGTAGCAGGGCTCAGGTAACCATCGGGAATGTGCACCCCTACCTCCCTTATTGCATCCTCTTTGCAAAAGAGTACGCCTGGCAGGAGGTCACGTCCACGTACCCCCCACCTGACCGCCTGCCCGCGGGCGGAAGGCGCGGGTCGGTGGGGGAAGACGCCGGTCACCCGGGAAAGGAGCCGGTCACTGAGGGAAGGCGCCGGTCACTCGGGGAAGGCGCCGGTGGAGCCGTCGATCAGCTCGCGGAGAATGTCGAGGTGACCGGCGTGCCGGGCGGTCTCCTCGATCATGTGGATGAGCACCCAGCGCAGGGTGACCGTGGTGCCGTGCCAGGCGGTGCCGGTGGTGTCGAGGTCGAGCCGGTCGATCACCTTGTCGGCCGCCGCCCTCGCGCGCGCGTAGAAGCCGAGAACGTCGTCGGTCGTCTCGTGCGGCTCGATGCGCAGGTCGGCCTCCGGGTCGCTCTCGTCGAACGTCAGCGGCTCGATCTCGCGGCCGAACGTCCCGCAGAACCACCCGTACTCGACGTACGCCAGATGCTTGACGATCCCGAGCAGGCTCGTCCCCGACGGCACCATCCGCCGCCGCAGCTGCTCGTCGTCGAGCCCGTCGAGCTTCCACAGCACCGCGTCCCGGTGCCGATCGAGCGCGACGTACAGCATCTCCTTCTCTGACCCGTCAGCGGGCACCCACGGTGTCATACGCGGACGCTAACAGCCGCAATGCCCGGCCGCACGGGAATATCGGCCCGGTGCGCGACGGCACGAGCCCGGGAGCGCCGCGAGCTCGTGCCATCACGTCCGGATGTCGCGTTTCCCACCTCGCGTCAGCTGACGGAGCAGGCGACTCCGTTGAGAGAGAATGCGGACGGCGCCGTGTTGGTGCCGCTGTAGGTGGCCTGGAAGCCGAAGCTCGTCCCGGCCCCCGGAGGAATGGTGCTGTTGTAGCTGACGTTGCGGGCGCTCGCCTGGTTGCCGGACTGGGTCACGGTGGCGTTCCACGCGTTGGTGACCCGCTGGTCGCCCGGCCAGGTCCAGGTCAGGGTCCAGCCGTTGATCATGGAGCTACCGGTGTTCGTGATCAGGATGTCGGTCGTGAACCCGGTGTTCCAGGTGTTGGCCGTGTAGCGGACCGTGCAGGTTCCGCCGGGCTGGTTGGTCGGCGTGATCGTCGGGGTCACGGTCGGGGTCACCGTCGGGGTCACGGTGGGGGTGACCGTCGGGGTGACGGTCGGGGTCACCGTCGGGGTCGACGTCGGGCCGCTACCGTCGAGGCCGAAGAACGCGATCGCGTATGCGGCCATGCCGCCCATCGGGAGCTGGTGGCCGGCGCCCTGGATGCTGTACGCCTCGACCAGCGTCCGTCCCGACGAGTCGGCGTAGCGGCGGCGGTTCCAGTTCGCCTGCGGCGTGTCGGTGGACGTGGGCGTCTGGCTCAGGCCGAACACGTTGGTCCACTGGTCGATCTCCTGCTGCAGCTCGGCGTAGTAGACGAGGTTGTCGGCCGTGCCGTGCCAGAGCTGGACGCGCGGCCGGGGACCGCTGTAGCCGGGGTAGGCGGAGCGCACGAGGTCGCCCCACTGCTGCGGGGTCTTGTTGATGCGGCCGGACGCGCAGTCGCTGGCTCCGGGCACGGGGATGTAGTCGGACTCGTCCGCGAAGCAGCCGAACGGCACGCCCATGAACGCCGCCCCGGCCTTGAAGACGTCGGGGTAGTTGCCCAGCATGATGTTGGTCTCCATGCCCCCGGCGGAGCTGCCGGTGACGAAGACCCGGTCGGGGTCGCCGTTGTAGTGCTGCTCCACGTACGTGATCATGGACATCAGCGAGACGGGATCACTGCCCCCGTTGCGGTGATGGGACTCATACGACCAGGAGTCGAAACAGTTGCCCTTCTTGGACGCCGACGGATAGATGACGATGAAGCCGTACCGGTCGGCGAGCGAGGCGAACTCCGAGCCGGAGTAGAACCCGGGCCCGGATCCGCCGCAGCCGTGCATGGCCAGCACGATGCCCGGGCTGGGCTGCGCGCTGTTCGGCACGTACACGTACATGCGCAGGTTGCCGGGGTTGGAGCCGAAGTTGGTGACCTCGGTGAGGGTGGCCGCCGCTGCGGTGTGCGGGAAGACCAGGGTGACGACGGCGTACAGCATCGCCGCGCAGACACTGGCCAGCACTGCGGTCAGTCGTCTCATGCGCTCTCCTTTTGGTCGAGATGGGTCTGTGCCGTGCTCTGATCACGGGCCGGAGCCATTTCGCCGCTCAACCGATCGCGGCAGCCCGCGACGCAGATAAAAGATGAATCCCGTGTCGATCGACGGTCAACATGCATCCGATTGCGATGGCGGACCGAGGATCGGCGTCGCGGGCCTGACCTGGTTCTCACGCAGAACGGCGAGAGAAAAGCACGTGCGACGCCGACGAAACTTACACATGAAAGGCCGGGCCGAGACGTCGCGCGTGGACCGTAGGCCGGTCACACGGGCAGATCACCTCTGCCATAACGGATCTCTAATCGACAGTAAAAGTGTCATATGAGCGGAAACGCCACGCCGATGGGCACCGGTCACGAGGACCGGTGCCTCGCCGAGGCGAACGGCAGGCGACGGGGACGCACCCGCAGCCCGCCGACCTGGCAATAGGTGATTTGTCCCGTGGATCAGACGACAAGTCGCTCTGCCGCCCGCGCACACCGCGTCCGTACCGTCGACCCATGAGGCGGCGAGGAGCCGCCAGGACGAAGGAGGGGGAACATGCCGGTCGGACGAGATGGGTGGCGCACCAGGTGGCTCGCGGTGGCCGGCGCGGGGGTGGCCGCTCTGGCGGTCTGGGCGATCGCCGATCCGCTCGCGGGCGTCGACCTCCGGGTGCGGACGGGCACGACCGTCCAGGAGGTGGGCCCGGTCGCCGTGGCCGTGGTCGCCGTGCTGGCGAGCGCCGCCGGCCTGGCGCTGCTGGCCCTGCTGGAGCGGCTGATGCGGCACGGGCGCACCGCCTGGCTGATCACGGCGTGCGTCGTGGCCGTGCTCTCCCTGCTCGGCCCGGCGGGCGGCGTGACCGCCGGAGCGAAGGCGGCGCTCGCCTGCATGCACATCGCCGTCGCCGTCGTGCTGATCGGCGTGGTCGCCCGGACGGCCGAGCGCCCCGCCCCGGACGTGGCGGACGAGCGGCCGTCGAACGTGTGAGCTGACATGTGAGCTGACGCCCGCCACGGGCCTGGCCCGATGGTGCGGAGCGGGGGCCGCCGGGTGCCGCCGCCCCGGCGGTGGCACCCGGCGCATCGTGAGACGCGCGAACGCCCGGACGGCAGGGGAACCGACCACGCCCAGACGGCCTGGGCTCGGAAGACGCCGTTGCGCCTACCGGTCCGGGGTCGTCTCCTCCAGCATCGTGGGCGGCAGGTCCGGCAGGTGCGGGGCGGACAGGTGCAGGACCTGATAGCGGGTGCCCGGCGCGTCGGGGGGCGGCTCGCCGGCCCAGAGCGTGACATGGACCAGCTCCCAGGAGCGCGGGTCGATCGCCAGCACCGTCGTGTGCGCGCCCTCCCGGGCGGCGGCCCCGGTCAGGTCCGCGAGCAGGTCCCCGGTGACGGCGGCCGGGTCCACGTCCTCGGCGATCGGCCACGTGTGACGGGTGGCGGTGAGCGGCACGGCGGTGCGGCCGGGGCCGGGCAGGCAGGCGACGCCGGTCCAGTGGCGTACCGCGGGCCGGCCGAAGTCGCGCACGATGCCGCCGAACCCGCCCCCACCCCACAGGAAGCGGTTCATGCCGCCGATGCCGGCCCACACGTAGAACGGGGCGTACTGGTTGACGGGTGATCCGCCGGCGCGCTCGCGGACCAGGTACGCCTTCAGCCCGAGGCCGGGGAAGTCGTCGGTCAGCTGGCCCCTCGTGGCCACCCGGCGGTGAATGATGTCCATGTCGTAGTCGGCCGGCAGCGTGATCTCGTACTGCATCGCGTACATGTGGGTTCTCCCCTGTCTCAGCGGGTCGGGTCGTGCGCGACGGCGAGCAGGGCGAGCGCGCCGCGGGCCGCCCGGTCGAACGGCTCGGCCGAGCCGGCGGCCCTGGCCAGGACGTACCCGCCCTGGAGCACGGCGAGCACGGCCGCGGCCGTGTCGGCGGGGTCGAGGTGCGGCGCGAACTCGCCACGTGCCCGGCCCTCGGCGATGACCTCGGCGAGCCGGTCGCGCAGCCGGTCGAAGGTCTCCTCCACCGGGCGGCGCAGCTCGGGGCGGGCGACGATCTCGGGATCCTGGGTCAGCCGGCCGATGGGGCAGCCGCGCAGCACGTCACGCTCGGCCAGCAGATAGGCCGAGATGCGGTCGAGCGCGGTGCCGGGGCCGGCGAACAGCTCCTCCGCCTGCGCCAGGCGCTCTTCGGCGGACCGGCGGATGGCCGCCAGCGCGAGCTCGGGCTTGCCGGTGAAGTGGTGGTACATGCTGCCCTGACCGGCACCCGCGCGCTCCTGGATCGCCTTCGGGCTGGTGCCCACGTAGCCGCGCTCCCACAGCAGCTCGCGGGTGCTTTCGATGAGTCGTTCCGAGGTGGTGCTCATGCTGTACATACTAGTAGGTACAGAACCGCTGCGTCGCTGACCTGTACTCTGTCCCGACCGCTAACCTGAGAGCGTGCGGCGACCTGGTGAACGGGCGACGGCGGAAGGGAGCACCGCCGATCATGCGGCCGAGCGACGGCTCCCCAAACGCGACCGCTACCACCATGGCGACCTGCGCGCCGCTTTGATCGACACCGCGGTCGAGCTGATCGCCGAGCGCGGGGTCCAGGCGTTCTCCCTCGCCGAAGCCAGCCGGCGGCTCGGCGTCGCCGTCAGCGCGCCGTACCGCCACTTCGCCGACCGCGACGAGCTGCTGCTCGCCGCCGCGCTACGCGCCTGCGACGTGCTCGTGGCCACGGTCCGGGCCGAGATCGCCGGCGCCCGCACCCCGGAGGAACGGCTCGCGGCGGTCGCCCGAGGCTACGCCCGGTTCGCCGTGGAGCATCGCCCCATGTTCGAGACCGTCTTCGGCGCCGGCGCGGAGCACGTCCTGCACCCCAGCCTCGCCGCGGCCATCGCGCCCGTGAAGCAGCTCTTCCAGGACGCCGCGCTGGCCCTCGCCGGCGGCGACCACCCGCGCGCGGAGGCCCTGGCCACCGCCGTGGTCTGCACCGCACACGGCCACGCCACCATGCTCAACCTGGGCGCCTTCGGCAAGGACCCCGAAACGGTGGAGATGGTCGTCACCCGCACCGGCCTCGCCATCACCGCCCTGATCGCCGGCCGCACCGCCGCCGGCTGGTCCGCCCCTTGACGAACCCGCCCCCGGGCGTCCCCCAGGGCCGTTCCCGACCTGCCCTTCCTGAACCTGCCCATTCCCGGCCGCGCCCACGGGTGACCCGGTCCTGACGGCACGCGCCGACGTCCGCCGCCGAAAGAACTCGCCTTGGTCCGCTCTTTACGGGAATTGAGTCGGGTCGACTCAAGTTATATGAGGTGCCCGCCCGCACAACGGGGCGGTGGAATGGGACATGAGGAGAACATCTGATGAGCACGCTCTCGCTGTGGACCCGGCGCGACCCGTTCGCGGAGTTCGACGCCCTGGTCCGCGACTTCTTCGCTCCGGCCACCACCTGGACCCGCACCGGCTTCACCCCGGCGACCGAGATCGACCGTGACGGCGACGACGCCGTCCTCCGTGTCGAACTGCCCGGTCTGGACGTCGAGAAGGACGTCGCGGTCGAGGTCGGCCACGGCCGCCTGGTCGTGAGCGGCGAGCGGCGCGACGAACGCGCCGACGACCGCGACGGCCGCCACCTGCGCGAGGTCCGGTACGGCTCGTTCCGCCGCACGTTCGACCTGCCCGAGCACGTCACCGCCGACGCCGTCACCGCGTCGTACGACGCGGGCGTGCTCACCGTCCGCATCGCCGGCGCCTACACCCGCACCGAGGCCCGGCGCATCCCCATCACCGCAGGCACCACCGCGACCCCTGCCGTCGAGCCGGGCGGCGCGCACGCCGCCTGATCCGACCCGCCGGGCGCACGCCCGGTGACCCGAACGAGGATCGGTCCCTAGAACCCTCAGGGACCGATCCTCTCTCGTCTTTCCGCACGCTTCCGGCCCACCGGCTCCGACGCGCCGGCGCGGTCGTCACCCCTGGACCAGCCTGGCGGGAAAGCCGCCCGTGGAGATCGGGCCCCAGCGGTCGGGGCTGATGCGGATCAGCGACTTGTTCTGGCGGCGCATCGCATCACGGTACTCGTCCCAGTCGGGATGCTCGCCCGCGATGCACCGGTAGTAGTCGACCAGCGGCTCCAAAGCGTCCGGCATGTCCAGGACCTCGGCGTGCCCGTCGATCTGCACATAGGGTCCGTCCCAGTCATCGGACAGCACGCAGATCGACATGCGGTCATCGCGGCGGCCGTTGCGCGCCTTGGCCCGATCGGGGTACGTGGACACCACGATCCGCCCCTCGTCGTCCACACCGCACGAAACCGGCGACAGCTGGGGCCGCCCGTCCTTCCGCGTCGTCGCCAGCAACCCCTTGTGCCTCGGCCGCACGAACTCCAGCAACCCGGCCCGGTCGACCTGTCGCGTGGTCGCGATCCTCGGCGCCATCTCGCCCAACCTTTCCCGGCCCGCCCCAACCGGGCGCCCGCGATCATCACTCGGCGTTTCCTCACCTGGATCCTCCCACGGCGCCCTCCCCCGCCACTCGTCGTCGCCGCTGCGCGGACCCCGACCGGCCGGTAGGCGGAACGCGGACGGATCGGCCGCGAAGACCGGCGGCGAAGGAGCGCCGGTTCAAGGTCGCCTCGCCGGCAGGTCTTCGTCCCGCCGGAGTCCCGGGCTCGGGAACTGGGATATGGCGGGATATCGGTGGTTCCCTGGGGATGTCCCCAGCGGAGGTGATCGATGGCATCCCCACCGGCGGTGCCCGGCCGCCCCGCCGCAGGGACCGCCGGAGTGCCCGGCGCCACACCCCGGACGGCCGGACGCCGGGTGGCGTACGCCGTCGCCGTGATCGCGCTGCTCGCCCAGATGGCGGGCGCGATGGTGACGACGGCCGTCCAGCAGACCCCCACCATCGACGAGCCCGTGTACGTGGGCGCCGCGGCCGTCTACCTCCAGCAGCACGACCTGCAGGACAACCCCGAGCACCCGCCCCTCGGCAAACTGCTCATCGGCGCCGGACTCGCGTTCGCCCGACCCCGCCTCGATCCCGGGTTCACCGGCTCCCAGGAGCAGATCGGCCGGCACCTGCTGTACGAGTCGGGCAACGACCCGGGCCGCCTCCTGGTCGCCGCCCGGCTGCCGGTGATCGTGCTCACGGTGCTGTCCGGCCTGGTCGTCCTCGCGTTCGCCCGCGACCTGACCGGCCCGGCGGGCGGGCTCGTGGCCCTCACCCTGTACGCGTTCGCCCCCAACCTCATCGCGCACGGTTCCCTGGCCACCCTCGACGTCCCCGTGTCCGGCTTCGTGCTGACCTCGGCCTGGTGCCTCTGGCGCGCGAGGCGCCGCCCCCTGCGCTACCTCCCCCTCGCCGGCCTGGCTCTCGGCGCCGCCCTCGCCACCAAGATGAACGCCCTGGCGGCGGCCCCGATCCTGCTCGCTCTCGCCTTCGCCGCGACCTGGCCGGCCCACCGCCACGAAGCCCCCGGCGCCGGGCGGGGCATCAGGCGGCGCCTCGGGCAGGGCATCGTGACCGTGCTCGGCGTCTCGCTGATCGCGATGGCCGTCGTGTGGGCGAGCTACCTCGCCGTCGATCCCCGGCTGCGCTGGGCCCCGCCGGCCAACGTCCCCGACGTCCACGGCCTGCGCGGCCTCCTCGCCGGACTGCTGCCCTTCCCCGCGCCGTACCGCGACGGCCTGCGCATCCAGTTCGCCTTCGAGGACGCGGCGTGGGCGGGTTTCCTGTTCGGCCGGCAGTACATCGGCCACCTCTGGTACTACCTACCGGCCGCGCTGCTGGTGAAGACCCCGCTCGGCTCGCTCGCCCTGTGGGCGACGGGCGCGGCCACCATGCTCGGCCTGCGCCGCCTGCGCCCGGCCGCCCCGTACGTGCTCCTCCCGGCGGCGGCGCTGCTCGCCGTCGCCATGACGGGCTCCCGCGACCTCGGCATCCGGTACGCCCTCATCCTCCCGATGGCCCTGGCCGTCGCATCCGCCTGCGTAACGGCCCTGTGGACCCCGGCACCGGCCCTGCCACAGACCTCGACGGACACCTTGGCGCGGGCCTCGACGCGGCGGCGATGGGCCAAAGCGGCGACGGCGGCGCTCCTCCTGTTCGTCGCGGAGAGTGCGCTGCGGACCTACCCGTACTACCTGCCGTACTCCAACGAGGCCTTCGGCGGCCCCGCCGACACCCACCTGCACCTGCACGACTCCAACGTCGACTGGGGCCAGGACCTGGGCAGGCTCGCCGTCCACCTTCGCGAGCACTACCCACACGAGCGGATCTGGCTCGTCTACAAGGGCAGAGGTGTCCCCTCCGCCTACGGCCTCACCGCCCCCGACCCCCGGACGACGCCCTTGGACCAGGTCCACGGCGTCCTGGCCATCTCCGACAGCCAGATCGCCAGATCCGGCCCGCGCCTGCGCGCCCTCATCGCCACCAGCCGTCGGATAGACGACGTAGGCCACTCCATAACGATCTACCGCCGCTGACGAGCCAGGGAAACACGACGAGCGCCCGATCCGGGAAGATCAGGCGCTCGTCAACATCCGCGGCGAACAGCGGCGGCCGGGCCGAGGACGAACTCGCGCCCCCAGGACTGTCACGCCGTCCCGGCGATCGCACCGCTCTTGGCCCGGTCCAGGAAGTTCGGCCACTCGGCAACGGAGACGACGAGCACGGGCCCACGGGGATTCTTGCTGTCGCGAATGGCGACGGCGCGGGAAAGACCGGCGACTTCGACACAGTTCCCGCCGTTCTCCGCACTTCGGGAGCTCTTCGTCCATGTGGCCTCGAGAAGGGCGGCTACCTCGACACAGTTCCCACCCTCTTGTCCGCTGAAGGAGCTCTTCCGCCAAGCGGCAAGGGTCGGCTCCATGACGGTCAGATGATGTCTTGGCTCCATCGGCTGATACTCCCTGACCGGTCTGGTTCAGACGTCAAACTCACCTTGTTTGACGCCCCTGAGGAAGTTCTCCCACTGACTGTGAGAGAGGATGAGCATGGGCCCGGTGGGGTTCTTGCTGTCACGGACTCCGATGCCCCAGGAAAGGTCGGCGACTTCGACGCAGTTGCCACCCGACTCGCCGCTGCGGGAGCTCTTCTTCCACGCAGCCCTGGCCAGTTCCGCATCAATCAGGTACCTGAAAGCCATCGACCTCGCACTTTCGTGATCTCTTCAAGCGATTCGGGAATACGATACGCCTCGGCACGAAGTTTGTCGTACCTATCCCAGGTTTGAGTGACAAGGTCGTGTTCAGCAGATGCTTCACCCCGCCCCGATGACTCTACTGATACTACGGTTGGCGAGTCGGGCAACTCAGCGAGAATGAAGCTCGATTCGAGGCCGACCGTGCATTGAGTGCCGTAGGGCACGATTTGGATAGTCACGCTAGGCCGGTCCGCCATGGTCAGCAGGTGCTCAAGCTGTGCTCTCATGAGGTCAGAGCTACCGATGGGGCGGTGGAGTACTCCCTCGTCCAGCAGGGCCCAAATGATCGGGGGGTCGTCGCGGTCCAGGATCGACTGGCGGTGCATGCGGGCCTTCACCTTGAGTTCGACCTCCTCCTCCGTCCGGGCCAGACGGCCGGCGAACAGGGCTCGGGCGTAGGCCTCGGTCTGGAGGAGGCCCGGGACGAGTAGGGGGTCCCAGCTGCGGAGGACGCGGGCTCGGGGCTCGATCTCCTCGGACCATCTGAGGTACCAGCCCGGTCCTGCGAGTGGTGAGGAAATTTCACGTTGAAGCCGGACAAATCTGTCTCCGGCGCCAAAGAAGCGGTCACAGCGTTCGGCTATGTCCGTTTTGGGGTTCTGGTCCCGACCTCGATATGGGCCACCAGGGACGAGCAGCAGCCGAGATGCCCGCTGAGGGCGACCTGGGACAAGCCGGCCGCTTTGCGGACGCGGGCGAGTTCGCGGCCGAAACGCTGCGCGGGTGACAGGCGGGGGGCGAGATCGTTCGCCATGATCGCCTCCCCCGATGACGAGCGCGGGGATCACATGGCTCTTACCGCAGGCTTACGCATCACCCCGCCCGGTGCAACTCTTTGGGCATCAGTGTGGGCGATATTCATCTAGATGGCAAGCGACTATAAACGGCAATCTGGGTCGCGCAAGGAATTCATCAAGACCTGCGTCTAATATATGGGCAATTCACCCGAACCATGAATTCTCTGTGTCAGCGACGGTGCCCTCTGGTAAGCGATCGAAGGCGGACATGGCGCGGGTGAAGGTCCGGAGCGGAGACACGAACATGGCGTTGTCAGGACGCGAGCCGCTGATGCGTCCGGCCTGGTCACGGGGCGGATCGCGGCGGGCTCGGACGGACGGGGCACGGTGCCGCTCCGGGAGGCCGTCGTGATCGGGGCGGGTGCGAACGGGAGCGGCGGGTTCGTCGGTTGCATCGCGCTTCCCGCGATGGCCACATCGGTTCAGACCGCGCGCATGCATACGCGCGATCTGATGGAGAAATGGGATCTGATGTCCATCGTCGACGATGCCGAACTGGTCGTCAGCGAACTCGTCACGAATGCCGTGAAAGCCACGAATGCCATTCCGCCGAACGCGCGTTACCCGGAGCTGTACGACCGCCTTGAGGTGATCTGTCTCTGCCTGTACGCCGACGGCGCCGACGTGCTGATCGAGATCTGGGATCCGAAACCCGAGCTTCCGGCACCGCGCCGGGGCACGCTCGACGAGGAGGGCGGCCGGGGCCTGTGGCTGGTGGCGTCCCTGTGCAGGTCCTGGGGCACCCGCCACCCCTCGACCGGCGGAAAAACGGTATGGGCCCGCCTCAGCACCACCCCGCCCACCCCGCCCGACCCCCACGACCCCACGTAGACCGGCCCCGCCCGTCCGACCCCGCCCCCGGCCAGTGCGGACCGGCGCTCGGCCACCGGGACCCGCGATCCCCGCAGCCGGGGCGCCCTGTCCGGTCGTCCGGACGGCGGCGAATCGCTCGGGTTCCGGTCAGGGGGACGGAGGCAGGGGGTCCAGGTTCCACTCGCGTCTGATGGACTGGAGGGCGGCTCTGGCCTGGCGATCGGCGTATCCGATGCGGCTGCTCGCCCGGGCCAGGTCGGTGAAGCGGCCGTCCTGGAGGGCCTCCTCGATCACGTCGGGGGTCAGGCCGCGGGCGAACACGCCGAGGACCGTGTCGAGGAGGAACAGCCGGTTCGCGATCGCCGGGCCCTCCTCCGTCACGCTCTCGCCGAGCTCGCGCAGCGTGCCGTACTCGATCGTCATCTTGTCGTGGACGAACCAGGGTCCGTCGGGCGCGATCAGGTTGTCGACGCTGCTCATGATCCTGCTCACCTCGCGGCGCACGAGGCGCCGCGCGATGACGGCCAGGTCCTCGTTCTCAGACGGGGCGTCGAACAGGATCGCCGCCCTGGCGACACGGAGCAGGTCTCGCGGGATGCCTCCCGCCAGGGCGTTGAACAGCGCGGTGAACGCCTCCGGCAGGCCGATGACCCGCGACGCCAGCAGGCGGGAGGCGTTCTCCTGATTCAGCGGCTCGACCCTGACGACTTCGTCGATGGCGCTGTCGAAGGCGTCCCGCCTGCCCACGGAGGCCAGGTCAGCCGCCCGCAGCGCCTCGTCCGACACCGACAGCACGAAGAGACAGCCGGGGACGTCGAAGATCACCTTGATCTCGTTGAGGAAGTCCTGGGCGGCGGCGGCCGGCCGGATCCGGTCGAGCTCGTCTATGCCGACGACCAGCCGTTTGTGATCCGCGGCCAGCGCGACCGCGGTCAGACGGAGGAAGTCCCGCAGCTTGGACACGATCTCCGGGTAGGTCAGCGGCTGACGTGTTCTGCTCCCGCTGATCCGGGCCGCCAATCCCCACAGCGAGAAGCCGATTTCTTTGCCGCGCGTCTGCAGATACGTGATCTGCCGCAACTGCTGGCCGGCCTGCCGCCGTAGCGATCTCGGGCCGGCTTCGAGCACCCGCTCGCAGACCTTCGCGAACAGGTGCAGTGCGAAGTCACGCCGGTCGTAGAGCACCGGCGCCTCCACCAGCACGCCCAGCCGCTCACCTTCGGCGGAGAACGCCCTCAGCAGCTCGGTCTTGCCCACGCCACGCGGGCCGGACAGGGCGATGCTGCCGTCGTCCATGCCCTCGCTCATGGCGACGAGGCGTCGCTTCGCCGGCGTGTCGACGTAGTGTGCGCCGTGGACCCGCTTCAGGCTCAGCGTGCCCTCCACCGACAGGTGAGTCGAATGCGACCGCTGCGCGGCGGCGGTCATCTGGGGCCGCAGGAGCTGCTGGATCTCCTCCACCAGCCGCTGCAGGCACTGCCGATGCAGCACATCGCGCCGCTCCCGGCTTCGCCGGTCCGCACGTGGGTTGACCTTGCTCGGCCACCAGGTCCGGAACCGAGGGGTGAACGCGAGCAGCCATGCTCCCCCCGTGACAGGCAGGAGGAGACCGGGCACCACCCAGTCGGCGGTCGTCACGTAGGTCACGTAGCCGAGCTCAACGGTCGTCACCAGGCCGATCACGGCCGCCGCCGCGAAGAGCGCCGTGTACGGCGGCCAGCCGGCATCGCCCTGGGGTGCCACGAGCCGGGTCAGTGTGAACACGACGACCCCCATCGCCAGCAGCACACCGAGTGCCGCTCCGGCGATGCCGACCGACGAGGGGGACGGGACCAGCCGGTTTCCGATCGTCCAGGCGTAGAGCAGGCAGACCACCGGCAGGCTCAGCAGACAGAGCAGCAGGTCGGCCCACCGCAGAACGCGCAGCATGGGCGTGCCGGTGACAGGGACGTACGCCGCGGCCTGCCTGAAAGCGCGGAACTCGCGGGCGAACTCCTCCCCGGCGAGCAGAAACTCGCGGTTCTCGTCCGCCAGGGCTCGCAGTCGTGATTTCAGCGCCTCGGTCTGCGAGGAGTTCGACAATGGCAACTTCGTCGACGGGGCACTTCCCGTCGTCCTACCATCGCCCGCTTCCTTCAGCGTCTCCTCGACGGCCGTCTCGACCGCCTCGGTGAAAAGCTCTGCCGTGTCCACCGTCTGGTCGATCGAACGACCGCGCACGGAACGCATGGGGTTCGGCTTCATATCCGGCTCCATCCCCTCCACTAGCCGAGCCGCCTGATGGGAATGGCCCGATCCAGGACCCTGCCCCGCCCATGTTGGGGGAACGTAAGCCTGCCCAATGCTCCGCGCACCGAAAGTTCGAGGACGAGGTTGGGGAACGCGCCGGCCACATCGGCCGGCTTGAGGGCCGAGCTGTGCCGGATGGCCATGGCCGCGGTAGCGAGCGCGTCATGATGAGCGATCGCGAGCCCGTCGTCGAGATCCCGGCGCGGAAAGCCCTGCTCCTGGTAACTCTCCAGGAAATCCCGGAAGTCCGGCGGACTACTTTCCGGATGGTCCAGCCAGGTGGGGGCGTCAGAGGATGAGGCGTACCTGACGGTGACGTTACCGCTTTTGCGGGTGTCGAGGGATTTGTGCGCGGTGTCGAATCCGGTCGCGGCGTTGAGCACGGTCATCGGAGTGCTCCTGCAGGTTCGCTTCTCCAGCGCCTCGGCGAAGAAGTGAAAATCCGAGACGCGCCCCGCATAGAGCACGGTATCGAGCGGATGCTTAGGGTCATAGGTCGCAACACACAGGCTGTTGACCACCTGGGCAAAGACATTGGATTTGATCGGCTGATCGACCGTCCCGCCGTTGTAGGACAGTGCCGGGAATTTGATGTAGGGCTTGAGTCCCGACTCGAAGTCGTGGGCGAGGGAGTTCGTATAGGGGTCCTTGTTCATATCCCTGACCACGATGGCTGACTTCAGCTTCTTCTGCCCGTCGAGATAATGCCGCAGGGCGGCGACGTACTGCGTGTTGTCCGGCGACACGCTCCAGAGATCCTTCAACCCGGTGAGCGCGTCGGCCGAAGTGATCGCACTGACCATGGGCAGGTCTTCCTTGGCGAGGCGTTCGGCCAGCACCTTGGTGTTCGGCACACTGGAGCCCAGTCCCACGACCGCCAGCAGCGGATGCTCGTCCTCCGACGTCCCCAGTATCTTGCCCACGAGACGTTCGCTGACGTCCTGGCGACTTCCGTCGTTTATGAGGACGAGTTGCAGTCGGACCTTCGCCGGATCGCCGTAGTAGGTCGTGTGGTTGACCCGCACGAGCGCGGTGTACAACCCTTCCAGAGCGTTGCCGATCTGCTCCAGCGGAATGGCTGATTCCCGCCGGCTGGAGACCGTAAGCGGCATTACCAAGGCAACCTTGGCGTAGGCCTCATCCTGTTCTTCATACTGCTTGGCGACAAGTTTGTTCTCCGCGTAGATTCGCGCCTGAATCTCGTTGATGCGCTCCATCGCGGCCTTTTTGGTCGGATCCCGCTCGGCTGCAGGATCATTGAAGAGGATGTCTCCATAGGAGACGCCGATCAGTTCGTTATGGGGATCCCCGGTCGACCAGGTCGGCGCCCTGCATGCGAGGGCTCGCCCGAGGAGCCACAGCACGACTCCGGCCGCCGCCACGCAGGAGACTACGACGATCATAATTCTGATCTTCGACCTGCGGCGGCCGACGGAAGGGGTGGCGCGCCTCCTGCCCCGCTCGTCGTTCATCAGCACCATGAGACTTCCTCATCGGCCGATCTGGATGTTGCCCGCCATTCTGGCGCACAGCAAGAGACTGTCGCGTTACAACACGAAATTTTACGAGCACAAGTTGATATATCATAGAATTCGCCCATTTATCCCAAAAGGCAGCATTGCGGGCGAGAGTGTCATAAGAGGCTTACTCTCCCGCCGATCAGGCCACACCACCCGCGTCCGTGTTCGTTTGTTCGAGTCGCGGGGCACGATCAGGATCGATCAGGATCGATCGGGACTCGCTACTATGGCCGGTAGCCGCGGCCGTTCCGGCGCAGCTGTTGGGGTCTGAGGTTCTGTGGAGGTAGGCGCATGACGGCGTCCGACTCGTCCGCTTCGCTGCCGGCCGAGCGTCGCGCTCGGATGGTGGAGCTGCTGCGGCGGCACGGGGTGGTGCGGGTCGCCGACCTCGCGACCGACCTGGGGGTCTCGGCCATCACGATCCGCCGGGACATCGCCCAGCTCGCCGAGGAAGGGCTGGTCAACCGGGTGCGCGGCGGGGCGATGCTGCGGGCGTCCGACGGCGACGGGGGCGCCGGGGGCGCCATCGGCGTGGGAGGGGCCGCCGGGTTCGGAGGCGTCCCCGGTCTGCGGGCCGCCGGCCTGGAGGGCGGTGAGGCCGGCGAGGCGGTCGCCGAGCCCGGGCAGTCGGGCGGGGAGCGGCGGCCGGCCGTCGGGATGGTCGTGCCGTCTCTGGACTTCTACTGGCCCGATGTGGTGCGGGGAGTGCGGGCGGCCGCCGCCGAGGCGGGGGTGCGCGTCACGTGGCGCGGGGGGACGTATCAGGCGGCCGAGGAGCGGCGGCAGCTCGCCTGGCTGGTGGAGACGGCGCAGGTGGACGGGCTGCTGGTGGCGCCGACCACGACCGGCGAGGAGGGCGAGGAGCTGGTGGAGTGGCTGCGGGCCTGCTCCGTGCCCGTGGTTCTGATCGAGCGCACCGCCACCGTCGGGCCGTACCAGGAGGCGATGGAGTCGGTGGTCAGTGACCACGCGCTCGGGGCGGCGATGGCCGTCCGTCACCTCGCGACCCTGGGGCACCGCCGCGTCGGGGTGGTCACCACGATTCACAGCCCGACCGCGCCGCATGTGCGGCGGGGCTGGCGGCAGGCGTGCGAGGAGCTGGGCCTGCCGCTCGACGGCACGCCCGACCTGCGCACCGTGGACCAGCGTGACGGCGGCTGGCCGGAGGCGCTCAGGGGCGTTCTCGACGCCTGCCTGGCGTCGAGAACGACGGCGCTGATCGTCCACTCCGACCCGGAGGCGATCTCTCTGGTGGAGCGGTGCCAGGAGCTCGGCATCAAGGTTCCGGGCGATCTGGCCGTGGTGTCGTACGACGACGAGGTGGCCGAGCTGTGCGACCCGCCGCTGAGCGCGGTGCGCCCGCCCAAGCGGGCCGTGGGGCGGGCCGCGTTCGAGTTGCTGGCGGCGCGGCTGCGGGGCCCTGTCGCGGAGCGGCCGGCGCATCGCGTCGTCATCGTGCCGCGGCTGATCGTGCGTGGGTCCTCGGGTTGAGCGCCTTCCGGCCGGCAGGAGCCGTGGCCGGCCCCTGCCGACTGTTCGATCGTCATCGATCAACACGATGCGCTTACAGTGATTGATTGAGTATTGACGTGATCTCTAGCGATCGGTAATGATCGGTCACCTGGTAAGCGCTTCCCAGGGAAGGACCCGTGTGACCGACGGACGACGACCACCACAGGCCATGCTCGTCATGGGCGCCGAGCCGTTCGGCACCCAGTTCCAGGAGGCGCAGCTGCGCCGGCTGCGCGGGCTCGCCGAACTGGGCGACCCGATGATGACCGACGAGCTCGACTCCCCTGCGGCACGGCGGCGGCTGCGGGAGGTCGAGGTGCTGGTGACCTCGTGGGGCTGTCCCCGGCTGACACCGGAGCGGCTGGCCGACGCGCCGCGGCTGCGCGCCATCTTCCACTGCGCCGGCACCGTGCGGCCGTTCGTCACCGACGAGGTCTGGCGGCGCGGCATCCTGGTGACGAACGCCGCAGAGGAGAACGCCATCGCCGTGGCGGAGTTCACCCTCGCCGCGATCGTCTTCGCCGGGAAGAAGGCGCCGTTCCTCGCGCAGGACGCCCGCGTGCGGCGCGACGACTGGTCGTACGTGACGGAGCGCGGCGAGCTGAGCAACCGGGGGCGGACGATCGGCCTGGCCGGGTTCTCCCGGGTGGGGCGGCGGGTCGCCGGGCGGCTGCGCAGCCTGGACGTCGAGATCCTGGTCTTCGACCCGTACGCCGACCCCGAGCAGGTGCGCGCCGCTGGCGGCCGGCTCGTGTCGCTGCCCGAGCTGCTCCGCCGCTGCGACGTGCTGTCGTTGCACGTGCCCGAGCTGCCCTCCACCCACCACCTGATCGGCGCGGGGGAGCTGGCCCTGCTGCGCGACGGCGCCACCGTCATCAACACGGCCCGGGGCAGCGTGATCGACACGGCCGCCCTGGAGCGCGAGTGCGCGTCGGGCCGGCTGGACGCCATCCTCGACGTCACCGACCCCGAGCCGCTACCGGCCGGCTCGGTGCTGTACGACCTGCCGAATGTAATGATCACCCCCCACATAGCCGGCTCTCTCGGTTCCGAGACCCGGCGCATGAGTGAGAGCGCGCTCGACGAGCTCGAACGCTACCTGGCCGGCAGGCCGCCCCGCGCGGCCGTGACCGCCGACGAGTTCCAGGTGAGCGCCTGAGCCCGCGAACCGGCTCAGCGGAAAGGAGACCGGATTCAATGATCGGATCGAAGTCATCGGGCGGAACGAGGCCCTCACGCTGGGCGCGACGCCCCCTGCTCGGCTGCCTGGCGGCCCTGACCGCGCTCTCGCTCGGCGTCGCGGGCTGCGGCGGCTCGTCGGACGACGAGGCGGCGAAAGGCAAGCAGGGCGGTCCCGTCACCCTGACGGTCACCGTGTGGAACCTGGCGAAGACGCCGGAGTTCCAGGCGCTGTTCGACGCGTTCCACGCGGCCAACCCCGACGTCACCATCAAGCCGGTGGACATCCTCGCCGACGACTACCCCGACAAGGTCACCACGATGCTCGCCGGTGGCGACCACACCGACGTCATCACGATGAAGAACGTGACAGGCTACTCCCGCTACGCCAATCGCGGCCAGCTCGCCGACATCACCGACGTGGTGAAGTCGATGGACACCAGCCACCTGGCCGGGCTGGACGCCTTCGACCTCAACGGCAGCTACTACGCGCTGCCGTACCGGCAGGACTTCTGGCTGCTGTACTACAACAAGAAGATGTTCAAGGACGCCGGCGTGCCGGAGCCGGAGGCCCTCGCCTGGGACCAGTATGCCGACCTCGCCAAGAAGCTGACGCACGGCAGCGGCGGCGACAAGGTGTACGGCACGTACCACCACACCTGGCGGTCGGTGGTGCAGGCCATCGCCGCGGCACAGACCGGTGGTGACCAGCTCAGCGGCGACTACCGGTTCTTCACCGACCAGTACACGATGGCGCTCGACCTGCAGAAGGCCGGCGCGGCCCTCGACTTCGGCACCGCCAAGGCCCAGCAGGCCGACTACCGGACCATGTTCGAGACCGAGAAGACGGCCATGCTGCCCATGGGCACCTGGTACATCTCAGGCATCCTGGAGGCCAAGAAGAACGGCTCCACCGACGTCGACTGGGGCCTCGCCCCGATGCCGCAGCGGCCGGGGGCCACGGGCGTCACCACGTTCGGCTCGCCCACCGCGTTCGCCGTCAACAAGAACGCCGAGCATCCCGACGTCGCCAAGGAGTTCGTGCAGTTCGCCGCCGGGCACGCCGGCGCCGAGGCGATCGCCAAGGTCGGGGTGGTGCCGGCGCTGCAGACCGATGTGATCACCAAGACGTACTTCGAGCTGCCGGGCATGCCGACCGACGAGCTGTCCAAGAAGGCGTTCCAGCCGGACAAGGTCGCCCTGGAGATGCCGGTCAGCGAGCACACCTCCGACATCGACACGATCCTCAACGAGGAGCACGACCTCATCATGGTCGGCGACAAGTCGATCGCCGAAGGGATCAAAGAGATGGGCGACCGTGTGAAGAACGACGTCCTCAACTAGCATCCGACCCTCGCCCCGGGATCCCCGGCCGGCGGGCCCGGCAGGCCCCCGGCCGGGGCCCCGTCCCCATGAGGCCCGCGGCGCGCCCACGGCCACGCCCGGGCCCACCCGCCCCCCAGGCACCGGAAAACGCGAAGAGCCGCCATGACCGACGTACTGACGCAACCGACGCCGACCGCCGACCCGCCGCAACCGGTGCCCCGCCGCCGACCCGCCTGGCGCGGCATCCTGGTCGGGTGGAGCTTCATTCTGCCCAACTTCATCGGCTTCGCACTGTTCACCCTGGTCCCGATGACCTCGGCGTTCGTGCTGGCGTTCATGAAATGGGACGCCTACGGCTCGCCGAAATGGACCGGGCTGAAAAACTTCCGGCGGCTCGTCGACGACGAGAACTTCCACGTCGCGCTGCGCAACACCCTGTTCTACGCGGGCGGGCACATCCCGTTGACGCTGATCGCGTCGCTGACCCTGGCGATCGTGCTCAACCGGCGCATCCGCGGCGTCCAGTTCTTCCGGACTGCGGCGTTCTTCCCCTACATCACCTCCCTGGTCGCGGTCGCCGTCGTGTGGAACATGCTGTTCAACCCGACAGTGGGCCCGATCAACCACTTCCTGGAGTGGATCGGCATCAGCGACCCGCCCCGATGGGTGGCGAGCACCGACTGGGCGATGCCCGCCGTCATCATCACCAGCGTGTGGCGCGACATGGGCTACTACATGGTGCTCTTCCTCGCCGGGCTGCAGACCATCCCGAAGGAGTACTACGAGGCGGCGCGCGTCGACGGCGCCAACGCCTGGCACCGCTTCTGGAGCGTCACGCTGCCGTGCCTGCGGCCCACGACCTTCTTCGTGCTGGTCATGCTCACGATCCAGAGCTTCAAGGTGCTCGACCTGATCATGGTGATGACCGACGGCGGGCCCGGCCGCAGCACCCTGGTGCTGGCCCAGCTCGTCTACCGGGAGGGCATCAAGGAGGGCCGGTTCGGCTACTCGTCGGCGATCGCGCTCGTGCTGTTCGTGATCGTGCTGCTCGTGACCGTCGTCCAGTTCCGCATCAACGAACGGAGGAACGCCCGATGACGACGCCGACCGACGCTTCCCCCGCCCCGGCGCCGGCGGCCCCGCCGGCCCCGCCGATGCGGCCGCGCCGGGTGGTGCGGCTGACCCTGGCGTACGTGTCGCTCACGGTCGTGACGGTGCTGGTGCTCGTGCCGTTCGGGTGGATGATCTCCTCGTCGCTGAAACGCAACAACGAGGTCTTCGCCATTCCCATCCAGTGGATCCCCAAGGAGTTCCGCTGGTCGAACTTCGTCGACATCTGGGACCGCATCCCGATGCTGACCTACCTCGGCAACTCGGCGCTGCTGTCGATCGTGATCACCCTGCTGCAGGTGCTGACCGGCAGCTTCGCGGCGTACGGCTTCGCCAAGGCGCGCTTCCCCGGCCGCGACGGCCTGTTCCTCGCCTACATCGCCACGATCGCGGTGCCGTGGCAGGCGTACATGGTGCCGCAGTACATCATGATGCAGAAGGCCGACCTGATCGACACGCGCCTGTCGATCATCCTGCTGCAGGCGTTCGGGGCGTTCGGCGTGTTCCTCATGCGGCAGTACTACATGTCGATCCCCGACGACCTGTGCGAGGCCGCGCGCATCGACGGGCTCAGCGAATACGGCATCTACCGCCGCATCATGCTGCCCCTGTCGAAGCCGGCGCTCGCCAGCCTCGCCCTGCTCACGTTCGTCACCACGTGGAACGACTACATGGGCCCGTTCATCTACCTGACCAGCAACGACCTGTGGACCGTGCAGCTCGGCCTGCGCTCCTTCGTCGGGGTGTACGACGCCGAGTACGCGATGATCATGACGGGGGCGGTGCTGTCGGTGCTGCCCATCGTCGTCGTCTTCCTGTTCGGCCAGCGGTACTTCATCCGCGGCATCGCCACCAGCGGCCTGAAAGGCTGACCGCCATGGCCGCCGCCGCCAAGGACATCCCGAAGGGCGGGTTCCGCGCCCTGCTGCGGCCGGTCCGTCAGGAGACGTACGAGAAGGTCTTCGACACGGTGTACGTCGGCCTCGTGACCAACGTGCTGGTGGCGATCGCCTGCGCCCCGCTGCTCGTCGCCCTGGCCGTCGTGCGCGACCCTGTCACGTCGTGGCCGTTCCTGGTGGTGGTGTCGGTCGTCTGCGCCCCCGCGCTGACCGGGGCGTTCGCCTGCTTCGCCGCGCTCGGCGCGGGATCGACCGCCGTGTTCCGGGCGTTCTGGGGCACGTACCGCCGCACGGCAGGCCGCGCCCTGCTCGTGTGGGCCGCCGGCGCGGCGGCCGTGACCGTGCTCGCCGTCGACGCCCTCGTCGTGGCCCGCACCGCCTGGGGTCCCGCGCTCGTGCCGTTCTTCGTGGTGGCGGCGGCGCTCGTCGCGGCCGTGGCCCTGGCCCTGCTCGTGCTCCTCGCCGAACCGGCCGGACCGGCCGGTCCCGACGATGACCTCGGCGACGCCGGTCCTCGCTCCCCCGGCCTGCACGACACCGGCCCGCGCGGCACCGCCTCCCGCGGCACCGGCCCCCGGGACGCCGTTGTCCGTGACACGGGGCTGCGCGACCCGAGCCTGCGGGACCTGGTCCGGCTCGTCCGGCCGAGCCTGTACCTCACGGCCCGCCGCTGCCACCTGGCCGCCCTCAGCCTCGGCGTCCTCGCCCTCGCCGTCACCGTCGTCCTGGTCAAGCCGCTGATCGGCGTGCTGCTCGCGGCCGCCCCCATGCTGTACGTCGCCTGGGCCACCACCAGATACGTGCTCGCCCCCATCGTCCTCCCCGGCCCACCGCCGCCCGCGTCCTGACCGGGACGGCGCGCCCCCGGCCGACCGGAGGCGCGCCGCTTCGGGCCCGGGATCAGGGGGCGGGGACGGTGTCGATCCAGGAGGTGCCGGCCGCCCGGTAGGCGCTCACCCGGCCGGCGATCTCCGCGGGCGCCACGACCTCGTTCTTCGAGTGGTAGAACCAGTCGATCTGCTCGACGTAGTCACGCTGCGTCGAGCTGCCGGCCAGCCCGCCGCTGATGAACCACTGGTTGAAGTCGACCCACATCGGGGTCTCCGGGTAGTAGATGCCGCCGTGCTCGGCGAACAGGGCGCCGTCGATGTAGTAGCGGACCACGCCGCCCGACACCTGCAGCACCAGCGTGTGCCAGCCGGCATAGCTGCGCACCGCCTCGGTGTGGGTGTTGACGGCGACCCAGGGCTCGTTCTGGTACGTCTCCCACGTCGTGGCGTACATGATCGGGCCCTGCGCGCCCCAGCCGCCGTTCGGCAGGTACTCGAAGTCGATCTCCCCGTAGTCGGGGTCCATGTCGTAGGCGAGCGGGGTGATGGTGAAGAACGTCTGCACCACGTTGTCCCCGTCCGGACCCGAGACCGGGGCGTCGGAGAACTTGACGCGGGCGGCGTAGGTGCCCTCGAAGAACTTGCGCGCGCCGAGAAACTCCGCCTGCTGGGTGCCGGCGTTGGTGCCGTCGGTCACCGACCGCAGCTGCAGCGCCTGGTTGCCGGAGCCGATCGCCGGGAACGTCACGTTGCCCAGCGGCCAGGTCGCGCCGGGCACGCCCGGGCCGCCGGAGTTGGTGCGCACGCTCCAGTGATGCGCGTTGATCGCCGGGTCGGTCGGCCCGGTGTAGGAGAAGTCGTCGAAGACCACGCCGGCGCTCGGCGGCGAGCTGGGCTCGCCGGTCACCGTCGGGGTGGGCGTCGCCGTGGGGTCACCGCCCGACGGCGACGTGCCCCAGACCAGCTCGCCGTTCACGTAGACGGTGACCTTGGTCCAGTCGGCGTACGAGGTGTGGTCCGGCCCGAACGAGTAGTCGTCGCTCTGGGTGATGGTCTGCCAGTCGGACCGGTAGAAGCGCAGCTGCATGTCGCTCGTGTGCGCACCGGCGGCGAGGCTGCCGGACGTGAAACCGACCTCCAGGTAACGGTCCGCGGTGGCCGTGCCGGGAGAGATCGTGCCGAACGTGCCGGTGACCGTCGAACAGTGCACCACCGCCCACGAGCACGCGAACCGGTACTGCTGCGACGGGGAGTCCGCCTTGAAGTAGTAGCGGATCTTCACGCCGCTCAGCGACACCGGCTGCGTGCCGTCGTTGACCAGGTCGAACCACGGCTCGACCTGGGCGGTGGTGGCGCCCGTTGCGCTGGTCTTGTACTGCAGGCGCAGCCCGGACTGCGCGCTGGCGGGGCCGGCGAGCAGACCGGTCAGGGCGATCAGCATCGCCGCCACGAGCCCGGCGACCAGCAGCCTCCTGGCCGGGCCCGCCGGCGTGCCGGCGAGCCGTGTGCCGAGCCTGTTCCTGAACCTGACGTCGAGCCTGTCTCTGGACCTGGTTGTGGACCTGGTTGTGGGCATGGCGAACTCCGGTCGGGTGATGGGGCCGATGGCTCCTGGGGGGTCGGGGGTAGGGACGTCGGAGTCGATACGGTGCTGGTTCGTGCTGGTTCTTGCTGGTTCGTGCCGGTTCGGCGCCGCGCGGGATCGGCGTGCTGCCGGTCAGGTCGGTTCGGTCGGGAATTCGTACGGTGTTCGGTACGGGGGGTTCGGGGCTGGTGTGGTTCGGGCCGGTCCGGCCCGGTCAGGGGACGAGAGCGCCGATGCGGCCTCCTTGGGCGGCGAGGCGGGCGAGGTGGGGGTCGAGGCGGCGGAGGAAGTCGGGGTAGTCGCGGGGGGAGCCCCAGGCGACCTCGGCGAAGGCGCACAGCCGGGGGAAGGCCATGTACTCCACCTGTTCGGGGGTCGGCATGTACTCCGTCCACAGCTGGCACTGGACGCCGAGCACGGTGGGCGGCGGCGTGAAACCGTAGGCGTCGGCCAGGGTGACCACCCCGGCCTGGGCCGGGGGTTGGCCGGGGTCGTCGCTCGGGTAGTAGTCGAAGTAGGTGCGGGTGTGCGGGGCGAAGATGACGGGGGCGTCCCCGCGGTCGGGGTTCTCGTCGCGCCACACCATCACGGTGGTGCCCGGCACGGGCGGCTGATCCGGTTCGTCCCAGCAGATGACCTGACGGCCGCTGCCGCGCAGATGCTCCGCCATGCGGCCGATGAACCAGTGACACGCCTCCTGCGGCCCGGCCAGGCCCAGCTCGGCGAGGCGCCGCCGGGCGCCGTCGCCGGCCGCCCACTGCAGCGGCGGGCACTCGTCGCCGCCGACGTGCAGGTACGGCCCGGGGAACAGCTCGGCGACCTCGTCCAGCACGTCCTGGCAGAACCTGATGGTGGTCTCCTCCAGGTTGAGCACGTGCTCGCTGACCCCCCACTCCGACCACACCTGCAGCTGGCGGCCGGGATCGTTGCCGAGGTGGGGGTAGGCGGCGATGGCGGCCTGGGCGTGGCCCGGCATCTCGATCTCCGGCACGACCGTGACGAACCGCTCGGCCGCGTAGGCCACGATCTGCCTGATGTCCTCCTTGGTGTAGTAGCCGCCCCGGCTGCCCCCGATCTCGGCGAGCCGGGGATACTTCGTGATCTCCACCCGCCAGCCCTGGTCGTCGGTCAGGTGCAGGTGCAGCACGTTCAGCTTGTGGGCGGCGATCAGGTCGATGAGCCGCAGCACGAACTCCTTCGGCATGAAGTGCCGGGCCACGTCCAGCATGACGCCGCGCCAGCCGAACCTCGGCCGGTCCTCGATCGTCCCGTACGGCACCTGCGGGCCGAGCTGCGTCAGCGTCTGCAGCCCATAGAACCGGCCGGCGGGGCCACCCGCGGTGAGCTCTACGCCGTCCGCGCCGGCCGTGATCCGGTAGCCCTCCGGGCCCAGCGCCGGGTCGTCGGGCGCCGGGCGGACGAGCTCCGGCCGGTACGCGACGGTCCCGCCGATGACGGTCAGCTCCCTCGGTCGAGGAATGATCACGTGGACGGTCCCCTCACATGTCGTGGCTGGTCGATGGTGTCGCGCGGGCGGCCCCGGCCGGCGGTCCTGGGCTCAGCCCTTGACCGCGCCCGAGATCAGCCCGGTGGTGACCCGGCGCTGCAGGACGAGGAAGACCAGCAGCACGGGCAGCATGAACAAGGTGGCGGCGGCCATGGTGGCGCCCCAGTCGGTGCCGAAGACGTTGCTGAAGGACGACAGCCAGACGGGCAGCGTGCGGTCGTCCTGGTTCTTGATGATCAGTGCGTTGGCGAACGGGAACTCGTTCCAGGCCGTGATGACACCGAACAGCGAGGTGGCCATCAGGCCGGGCGCGAGCAGCGGGAACACCACGCGGCGGAACGCCGCGGCACGGCCACAGCCGTCCATCAGCGCGGCCTCCTCCAGCTCCGGCGGGATCGCGGCGAGGAACCCCCGCAGCGTGATGATCGTGAACGGCAGTGTGGTCATGAAGTAGATCAGGGTCAGCATCGACAGCCGGTCGAGCATGCCGGTGTCGCGGGCGATGATGAACATCGGCACCAGCAGCGCCTCCCACGGCGCCATCTGCGCGACGAAGACCATCAGCACGAAGGCGCGCCGGCCCCGCCACCGCATCCGCGCCACCGCGAACGCCGCGAGCAGCGCCACGACGAGCGCGAGCACCACGGCGCCGGCGGTGACCGCGATGCTGTTGCGCCAGAACGTCCAGAAGCCGTCGGTGCGCACCGCGGTGGCGAAATGCGCGAGGGTGGGATGCACCGGCCAGAACGTGGGATGCTCCGACTGGATGCCGGTGGTCGGCTTGAACGCCGTGATCACCATCCAGTAGACGGGGAAGACCGAGACGGCGAGCACGACCAGGGCGGCCAGGTTGAGCGACGCCCGGCGCGCCCCGCGGCGCGCGGCCCGGCGTGCGGCCGCGCGGGCGGCCCCGGGCGTGGGCTTGCCGGCCATCGGCCGGGAGGCGCCGAGCGTCGTCACAGGCCCTCTCCTTCCTGACGGAGCATCCCCCGCAGGTGCACGACCAAGAGGGCGACGAGGAACAGCACGGTGAGCGTCGAGATCGCCGAGCCGAGGTCGTACTTGTGCAAGGACTGGGCGACCTGGAAGGCGTAGACCGGCAAGGTGGTCGTGGCGCCCTCGGGGCCGCCCTTACTGATCGCCCAGATCTGGGCGAAGCACTTGAACGTCCAGATCACCTCCAGCGAGGTGACCAGCCCGAACAGCGGACGCAGCAGGGGAAAGGTGACCTTGCGGAACACCTGCGGGCCGGTGGCGCCGTCGATGCGGGCCGCCTCGTCCAGTTCGCCGGGCACGGTGACCAGCCCGGCGTACAGGGTGAGCGCGGCGAACGGCACCGACTGCCACACCACCAGCGCCACCAGGATCGCGAACGTGGCGCGGCCGTCGGCGAACCAGGTGTAGCCCTGGAAGCCGTCGAACCCGAGCCGGGTCAGGGCCCAGTTGACGACGCCGAACCGGGACTGGAACAGCCACTGGAAAATGGTCGTGGCGGCGATGATCGGGGTGGCCCAGACCAGCACGAGCCCGCTCATCACGGCCAGCCGCATCCACCGGCCCAGCCGCCTGATCATCAGCGCGACCAGCGTCGAAATCCCCGTGATCAGCACGACGTTGAGCCCCGTCCACACCAAGGTGCGGCGCGTCACCTGCCAGAACTCCGCGTCGCCCAGCACCTGCCGGTAGTTGTCCACGCCGACGAACGCCGCCCCGCCCCTGATCAGCTCCCCGATGCGGAAATGCTGCAGGGAGATGACGACGCTGCGCAGCATCGGATAGGCGAGCAGGTACGCCGCGCCGGCGACCGTGGGCGCGATCAGCAGGTACGGCCAGAGCGCGGCGACCCGGAGCCGTCGCCCGCGCCGGTCCGCCCGGGCGGTGCCCGGCCCGGGCTCGGCGGCACCGGCCGCCCGGGTGCCCACCTCGGACGGCGCCGCGGAGGTGACGGGCACGGGTCCTCCTCTACATCGGGACGGGCACTACAGCAGGACGGGCACTGCATCGGGACGGGCCGAGCCGATGGCCGGCGGCTCGGGTGGGCGTCAGGAGCCGGTGTTGAGGATCTCGGTGATCGTCTGGCTGGCCTTGGCCGCCTCGGTGGGCGCGTCGCCGCCGGTGAGCACCTTGGTCATGTACTCCTTGATCACGTTCTTGGCCTCGACGGCCGCCCAGTTCACCGAGTTGGGCGTGGCATGCCCGTTGGCGGCCCCGGCGGCCATGGCGGCGGCGCCCGCATCGCCGCCGAGCGCCCCGGCGAGCGACGTGCGGTTGGGCACGTAGCTCATCTCCTTGGCCATGTCGGTCTGGAACTCGTCCCCGGTGAGCGCCTTGACCACCTGGTACGCCGCGTCCTGATGCCTGGACGCCTCCGGGATGATCAGATCGGAGCCGCCGGTGAACACGGCGCCGGGCCGGTCGGCCGTCTTGCCGGGGATCGGGAAGAAGCCCAGCTTGCCGGCCAGCTTCGGGTTGGCCTTCTCGATGGCGGACGCCGCGCCGGGCGTCTGGATGATCTGGGCGACGTCGCCCTTGGCGAAGACGTCGACCTGCGGCGGGTTGGCCTCGTCGGAGTCCTTCGGTCCGTGGCCGAGGGCCTGCAGCCGCTGATAGAAGGCCATGCCGGCGAGGGCCTGCGGGGTGTCGAGCGCGCCCTTCCACCGGGTGCCGCCGCCGGTGGCCAGGTCGCCGCCCTCGTCCCAGATGAAGCCGGCGAGGGCGTACCAGTTCTGGCCGGGCAGGTAGATGCCCTGCACGTCGCCCTTGTTCAGCCTGGTGGTGTCGTCGATCCATTCGTCCCGCGTCTTGGGCGCGGTGTCGATGCCCGCCTTGTCGAACAGGGCCTTGTTGTAGATGACGACCCGGTTGGCGGCGTACCAGGGGATGCCGTACTGGTGCCCGTCGATCCTGCCCGGGTCGGCGAGCCCGGGGATCCAGTCGGAGCCGTGCAGGTCGGCGACCTCGCCGGTGAGGTCGTGCACGCCGCCGCTCGCGGCGTACTGGGCGACCTGGGTGTTGCCGACCTCGATCACGTCGGGGGCGTCGGTGCTGGCGAGGGCGCTGGTGACCTTCTGCCCGATGCCGTCCCATTCCTGGATCTGGATGTCGAGGGAGACCTCCGGGTGGGCGGCCTGGTAGGACGTGCGGAACCGGTCGACGAGATCGTCCGAGAGGCTGTCCTTCATGAACCACACGGTGAGCGTCGTCTTCTGATCGCCGCCCGCGGCCGCCTGCGAGCCGTCGGTGGCGCCGGAGGAGGAACCGCACGCGGTGAGGCCGGCGAGCGCCAGCGCGGCCGGGACGGCGAGTAAGCGGAACCTCGGGTGGTGGCGTCGCACAGGTCCTCCCACTGGTAATCTATTGGTAAGAAATTGGCCCTGCATGTCACAGAGTGGTCTTAACCAGTTGTGCCGTCAAGAGGGGTTACCAACTGGAGATACACGACTCGTCCTCCGGCCAGCTGGTAAGCACCTGGTAAGGTCACTGGTGTGACCCTGAACATGAAGGCGGGGCTCAAGCGCGATCGTGTGCGCGACTTCCTGCTGGACCTCATCTCCGACAAGAAGCCCGGCGAGGCGATCCCCTCCGAGCGCGACCTGTGCGCGGAGCTGGGCGTCTCGCGACCGACGCTGCGAGCGGCCATCGACGATCTGGTCAGGTCCGGGCTGCTCGTCCGCGAGCACGGCCGGGGCACCTTCACCGGCCCCCATCGGGTGACCCAGGCCCTGTCGGCCACGGCCACCAGCTCGTTCTACGTCCCACCGGCGGAGGGCCACTGGCTCAGCCGCGTCCTGGAGTTCGCCCGGGGCCCCGCGGGGGCGCGGCTCGCCCAGCGGCTCCAGCTCTCCCCCGCCGAGCCGGTGCTGCGCGTGGTGCGGCTGCGCGTGGTCGACGGCGAGCCGATGGCGATCGAGCGCATCCACCTGCCCGACGCCCTGGTGGCCGGGCTCGCGCCGCACGACATGGAGTCGGGCTCGTTCTACCGGCTGCTGCGCGCCCGCTTCGGCGTCGACGTCCGCAGTGCGATCCAGACGATAGAACCGACCGTCACCGACGAGACCGAGGCCGAGCTGCTGCACGTGCCGCAGCACGCCCCGGCCCTGCTGTTCGAGCGCACGACGCGCGACGCCGGCGGACGCATCGTGGAGTTCACCCGATCGATCTACCGGGGCGACCGCTACCGGGTCACCTCGGAGCTGCACTTCGACGCCGACTCCGGCTGAGCCCGCCGCGCCGGGTGGCGCACGGCCGGGCGAGTTTTGGGAGGGGGATACCCGGCCGCGCGGCCACCCACGGACCGTACCTCGTGGGGGAAGGCACGGCCGACTCCCTATGAGACCGCATCCCGGGGGTTCTTGTCACCTCCCCGGCCCGCACCCAACACCCAAGCGTTGAAAATTGAACCGTTATGGCGCTGTTTATCCCGATCTGGCGGAGATGCAGGTGCTTCGTGTTGTTTGAACGATGAGAACAGGCGATACTCTGCTGGACGCCTCAACGCTTTCTTGGAACGGGTCCGGCTCCGCCCCCTCTGGTAGCCGGACCCCGGCGGGCGGTCCCCGCTCCCCCCCACCCAGCGGGGACCGCCCCCTCTCTCACCCGACGACGACGTCACGAAGCCGCACCCGGCAGCGAGACGCCTCACACCGGCATGCCGCCCCAGCGGACCCCGGCCGGCTTTTCAGATGGTGGCGAGACGGCGGATGCGTCATCGTAGAGGGCCTCTTGCTCTTGTCATGGCGCGGGACGACATAGCCTATATTCCAGAAAAGGGAACAAGGCAAGAGTTCTCTGAGGTATACGACCATATCGCCACCGCGCTCCGTTCTCCTGGGACCACCAAACCGGGGAGGAAAGTCTTCTACGATCTAGACCCGAGCAGCAAGCACATCCCTGGGAACCTGGGTGAATTCCTAAGTCGCGCTAAGTATCGCACTGGCTCTGACCGGAACCGTGGCGCGGCCAGGAGGTCCTGCGAGATTGAGTGGACTTCGGCTCAACGCGCCGGAAAGGCATGTGACGAATTCCCATTCGCCAACACGCAGCAAGGCTGCGTCATATGCAGAACCAGAGAACAATTTCTCGGTCGCGCTAGCGGATCCGAACCAGAACGAATCTCATGGAAGTGTCGCGGGAGCATGGTACGAGAATAATAGGGTTACCCGAAGCGACCTATTCTGGATCAAGCTTCTTGATTGACCAGTTACCCTGTGCGGCCGCCCCGAGCGCTGGTTCGGGTCGGCCGCACAGGGCCTGCAAGTCAAGGCAGGGCCGCCAAGTCATGTTCTGCGTGCGCCGTCCACGCGCACTAGAGGGAGTGGGAATTATGGTGAACCTGCTCGCCAGCATGGTGGATAACATCAAAACACATAATGATTTCAAGGAATTCCTCAACACCGAGGTTGCGAATGGCGATCCCTCTGGCGATCCGGGCCCCGGCGACGGTGCTCCGCTAGTCGGCCCAGGAATACAGGCGGGACCGAACGGGTTCATCATCACCGGTCAGGCGACACCGGGGGGCGGAGCATTTCGTCCGATTTGAGGTATGGGACGGGAACCCAGACCCGGTCGAGGCCTGGCAGGAGATCTGGACCGGTCAGGTGCAGATTCGTTCTGAATCTATCGGTCTTGTGCAAGAGTATCCCGAGGAAGGGGAAGAATTTCCGGGCTTCGACGTTGGAGAGAAAGGCCGCACCTGGTCGTCTAGGGTGCTGACGAAGATCCTTAACAACACGGAGGAGGTGGATTTTCCGCGTGACATCTACGAGCTTCAACTCTACCGAGTCCAGCTATGGAATCCGGTCTGACCGCTACGCGCCGAAGTCGGGCTGCAGCGGCCTCGGAGCCTGGCAACGCTCCGATGCAAGGAGCGGAGACCACTCGGCAGGTGGTGCACGCGGTCACCTTGAGTTCGTGACGAGTCGGCTGGGGCCCACCGTGGCCGAACAGCGCGTCGGTCGGCCGACGGTCTGGGATCACCTGAGAAGGACATGCCTCATGATCGACGCAAGATATCTCGCCTGGTTCAATGAGTGGTTCGACGACGCCTTCACCCTCACCTGGTGTCGTGATTCCCCACCCCATAGGACGCACTGGCGGCGTACGGTGTAACCAGAGAGTGGATGGAGTCGGCCGCCCTCGGCGAACTTCCCGAGTTTCATCTGGTGGCGGGGCATCTTGCCAGGGGGACGCTCGTGATCCAGGCGAACGGCTGCCCTACTGACGACACCCTGACGGCCCTCACCCAAAGTGGCCCGTGCCTCAGCGTCCAGTGGAGCGATTTCGCGCCGCCGGGCGTCGTCTACGGTACCGAAGGGCAGATCGTAGTGTCGTTCGATGACCGGGAGGCATTCGCTGCTCCTGATTGGGACAGCGTCGAGCGCTGGGGCGCCGCACCCCGGGCGGAACGGCTGTGTGGGACAACGACTGGCCTCTCGCGGTCCTCACAACCGCAGACGCTCTTTGTGAAGGTTCCCCCGACGAGGAGTGGGTGCGGGCAACGCATCCGGGTGTCAGGGCGGTTGCGTAGTCGGCTGGCGCTGCCAGCCACGCTGGGGATCTGTGGGGTGAGTGGCCTCTGTGCGGGCAGGTAGAGCGGCTGAGATCGCATCAGGGATCATGAAGTTGCTGACGCTTCAGACACCTTGAAGACCTCACCCACCGATGACATTGGCCCTCGTTCCCGCACTCACCGTTACCGCAGCCGTCACCGGAACCCCACTGACTCCGGTCGCCAAAGGTGAACACAGCGGCCTGCTGCGCGCCCACGCCAAGACCCAACTGGGTTCGACCGAGGTGTACCGGTGAGCACGTAGTGTGGCGGCTGCTGACCCGCCTGGATGCCTGCCTGCTCGCGATCGCCCTGGCCGGACGATTGTGCTCGCACTCGGAGCCCTCTGCCGGGTTTCGCCCCCATAACCACATCCGGCGATATATTCACCGTGATCGATGTGCCACTCAATGTGACCGGGGCATGACCTCTGGGGAACGGGTGAGAGGGAGTGCGGGATGTCTGGTGCTGTGGGCATGGTGCGGCAGCCGGAGGGCGGGGCCGTCGACGTCGTCGTCGTGGGGGCGGGGCCGGCCGGGTTGTACATGTTGTACCGGCTGCGGAGGCTGGGGCTCAGTGCCCGGTGCTTCGAGGCGGGTGACGGGGTCGGCGGCACGTGGTACTGGAACCGGTATCCGGGGGCCCGGTGCGACATCGAGAGCCTCGACTACTCCTACTCGTTCTCGCCGGAGCTGGAGCAGGAGTGGGAGTGGAGCGAGCGCTACCCGGCGCAGCCGGAGATGCTGCGCTACCTCGAGCACGTGGCCGATCGGTTCGATCTGCGGCGTGACATCACCTTCGGCGCGCGGGTGACGGCCGCGCACTTCGACGAGACGGCCCGGCGGTGGCGGGTGCGCACCGACACCGGTGAGATCGCGACCGCGAGGTTCTGTGTGATGGCGGCCGGGTGCCTGTCGATGCCCAAGGAGCCCGACGTGGACGGGCTCGACGCGTTTCGCGGCGACTGGTATCACACGGGGCGGTGGCCGCATGAGGGCGTCGACTTCACCGGGCGGCGGGTCGCGGTCATCGGCACCGGGTCGTCGGGCATCCAGGCGATCCCCATCATCGCCGAGCAGGCCGCGCATCTCACGGTGTTCCAGCGCACCGCGGGCTTCAGCCTGCCGGCCCGGAACGTGCCGCTCGACGCCGAGACGCAGCGGGCCAGGAAGGCGGCCTACCGCCGGTATCGCGAGGCGGCGCGACGGTCGGGGTACGGCGTGCCGAACGAGCCGCCGACGCGGTCGGCCCTGGAGGTCTCCCCCGAGGAGCGGCTGGAGCGGTATGAGGCGGGCTGGCGTCGGGGCGGCATGACGGCGATCATCTCGGCGTACACGGATCTGCTGGTCAGCAGGGAGGCGAACGAGACGGCGGCGGAGTTCATCCGGGGCAAGATCCGGGAGATCGTCCGCGATCCGCAGGTCGCCGCGGTGCTCGCGCCCACCGACCACCCGTACGGCACCAAGCGCCCCTGCCTGGACACCGGCTACTACGCCACCTTCAACCGCGACAACGTGACCCTGGTGGATCTGCGCCGGTCGCCGATCAAGGACGTCACGCCCGCCGGCATCCGCACGGTGGACGGCGAGTACGAGGTGGACGCCATCGTGTTCGCGATCGGGTACGACGCCATCACCGGGCCGCTGAACGCGATCGACATCAGGGGCCGCGGCGGGGTGGCGCTGCGGGACGTGTGGGCGGCCGGGCCACGCACGTACCTCGGGCTCGGCGTGGCCGGTTTCCCGAACCTGTTCACGATCACCGGGCCGGGCAGCCCGTCGGTGCTGAGCAACATGATGGTGTCGATCGAGCAGCACGTCGAGTGGATCGCGGACTGCCTGGCGCACCTGTGCGATCGGGGCCTGGCCCTCATCGAGCCCACCGAGGAGGCGCAGGACGCCTGGGGGCGGCATGTGGCGGAGATCGGCGACCGCACCCTCTACCCGCTCGCCAACTCCTGGTACATGGGCGCCAATGTGCCCGGAAAGCCCCGGGTGTTCATGCCGTACATCGGGGGCGTGGGCACCTATCGTCAAAAATGCGACGAGATCGCGGCGAACGGTTACGAGGGGTTCACCCTGACGCCGTGATCCGCGGCTCACGTGCCATGGCCTGGGCGGGGTACGGCAGGACACGGCAGGGGGACGATCGGGACGCGCGGCCGGCCTGGACGGGGCCCGCAGTCCCGGCGGACCCGATCATGATCGTTTCCGGACAAGGCAAGCCCGGCCCCGCCACATCGGCCGATCGAGGAGATCTCATGGCGCTCGACGACGCTACGACCGCGTTCATCGCCCAGATGGCGGCCGCCGGGCCGCCGATCAACGAACTGGACCCGGTGATGGCGCGCGTCGTCACCGGCAGGCTCCGGGAGCGGTTCGGTCCGGGGCCGAGCCTGGCCCGGGTCGAGGATCACCGCATCGACAGCACCGGCGGGGCGTTCCCCGTGCGGGTGCTGGTTCCCGGCGGCTCTCCGCGCGCGGTCATCGTCTACCACCACGGCGGGGGCTGGGTGATCGGCGGCATCGACCAGTGGGAGGCCTTCGCCCGCACGCTGGCCGGGCGCAGCGGCTGCGCGGTCGTGCTGACCGGCTACCGGCTCGCGCCCGAGCATCGTCACCCGGCGGCGGTCGACGACGCGTGGGCGGCGCTGCGCTGGGCCGACGCCCATGTCGCCGACATCGCCGGGCGGCGCGTGCCGCTCATCGTCGCCGGCGACAGCGCCGGCGGCAACCTGGCCACGGTCACCGCGCGCCGGGCCCGCGACGAGGGCGGCCCGGAGATCGGCCTGCAGGTGCTGGCGTACCCCGCCACCGACTGTGACCTCGACCGGCCCAGCTACCTCGACCCCGCCAACCAGCTCATGGTCACCCGCGACGGCATGATCTGGTTCTGGGATCACTACCTGCCCGATCACACGGCCCGTCGCCACCCGGACGCCTCTCCGCTCCGCGCCCCCGACCTGTCGGGGCTGCCGCCCGCCGCGATCGTCGCGGCGGAGTACGACGTGCTCCGCGACGAGGTCGAGGAATACGCCGAACGGCTGCGCTCCTCCGGCGTCGAGGTGACGTTCCGCCTGTTCGACGGCCAGATGCACGGCTTCCTCAACATGGTCAACGTCCTGCCGGCCAGCGCGGACGCCTTGGCCTTCGTCGTCGAGGCCATCGAAAAGCGCCTCGCCGGCCTCACCGCCTGACCGGACCTCCCGGGTTCGCCGCACTTCCCCGGCCCGCCACGCCGATCGGTGCCGGGCGGGCGGCGGCCGTCCGCCGGTTTCTCGGCCCCGATCGCCGCTACGTGATCAACGTCGCGGTCGTGGTGCAGGCGAGGGGTCTGGGGTTCGGCGAGCGGTATGGGGTAGCGTGTCCTGTTGGTGTGCCGGGAAGGCTGGTCGGCGGCGGCGAGGCGAAGGGCTTCGGCGTCTGGTGATCCGACCGACCTGTGGAGCCGCCGGTGACCGCGATCCTGAGCATCGTGATCTTCGTCGTCGCGTATGTTCTGATCGCCACCGAACGTGTTCCGCGTGCGGCCGTGGCGCTCGGCGGGGCCGGGCTGATGCTGCTGGTCCATGCGACGGACGCCGAGCGGGCGTTCTTCGCCAAGGAGTCGGCGGTCGACTGGAACGTCGTCTTCCTGCTGCTCGGCATGATGGTCATCGTCGGGGTGCTCAAGCTCACCGGCGTGTTCGAGTACCTCGCCGTGTGGGCGGCCAAGCGGGCGAGGGGGCGGCCGTTCCGGCTGATGGTGATGCTGGTGGTGCTCACCGCCGTGGCGTCGGCGCTGCTCGACAACGTGACGACCGTGCTGCTGATCGCGCCGGTCACGTTCCTGGTGTGCGAGCGGCTGGCGCTGCCCGTCGCGCCGTACCTGATCGCCGAGGTGATGGCCTCGAACATCGGCGGCACGGCGACGCTGGTCGGCGACCCGCCCAACATCATCATCGCGAGCCGGGGCGGACTGACGTTCAACGACTTTCTGGTGCACCTCGCCCCGCTCGTCATCGTGCTGCTCGTCGTGTTCATCGGGCTGTGCCGCTGGCTGTTCCGCGACGCGTTCCGCTACGACCCGAAGCGGGCGGCGGACATCATGGCGCTGAACGAACGGGAGGCGATCACCGACCGGCGGCTGCTGGCGCAGAGCCTGACGGTGCTGGGGCTCGTGATCGTGGCGTTCGTGCTGCACCCGGTGCTGCATTACGAGCCGTCGGTGGTGGCGCTGCTGGGCGCCGGGCTGCTGGTCGCGGCGACCCGCGTCACGGTGGACGAGGCGATCCGCGAGGTCGAGTGGCCGACGCTGGTGTTCTTCATGGGGCTGTTCGTGATGGTCGGGGCGCTGGTGAACACCGGCGTCATCGGCGAGGTCTCCCAGGCGGCGGCGTCGGCCACCCAGGGCGGACTCGGGCCGGCGGCCATGGTGCTGCTGGGGGCGTCGGGCGTGCTGTCGGCGATCGTGGACAACATTCCGTACGTGGCCACGATGAGCCCGATCGTGGCCGACCTGGTGCACGCCCACCCGGACGGCGGGGGGCATGTGCTGTGGTGGGCGCTGGCGCTCGGCTCCGACCTGGGCGGCAACGCCACCGCGATCGGCGCGTCGGCCAACGTGGTCGTGCTCGGCATCGCGCAGCGCAACGGCACGCCCATCGGCTTCTGGCAGTTCACCAAGTACGGCCTGCTCGTGGCCGGTGTCACGGTGGCGCTGTGCGCGCCGTATCTGTGGCTGCGCTACCTGCTGTGACGCCGGCCGTCCGTCCCGGCGGTTCTGTCCCGGTGGCCGCGTTCGGCGGCCCGCAGGCCACCGGGAGATCATCGGAAACGAGCGCGGCGGCCCGCCGGCCCGCTCAGGAGCCCTCGGTCGTCGGTGTCGGAGTCACCGGTCCGACCGTCAGCGTCTCCGTGGGAATGGGCGTGGGCGTGAGGATGGGCGTGGGCGTCAGGGTGGGCGTGCCGGTGGGCGTGTTCACGGTCGTGCAGGGCACGCCGTTCAGGGTGAAGTGCGACAGCGGGCGCGCCGAGGTGGTGGGGGACGAGAAGGTGGCCGTGAGGCCGACGTCGAAGCTCTCGCCCGGTGCGATGGTGTCGTTCCAGACGGGGTTGGTGGCCTGGATGCTGGGCGGGGTCTGGGTCCAGTCGCCGTTCCAGGCTGCGGAGATGGTCGCGCTGGTGATGGCCTGGAGGATCCACGGGCTGAAGGCCGCCGTGCCGGTGTTGCTGATCGTGATGATCGCGACGAAGCCGGTGCTCCATATGTTGTAGCTGGCGCTCACGGTGCACCGGTACGGGCCGTAAGCGGTGTCGTCGTCATCGTCCGCCCGGGCGGCGGCCCCCGCGAGCCCCGTCAGCAGTATTCCCGTGGCTCCGATCACCGATAAGCGTTTCGCTAAGCGCATGACGTTCCCTTCTGCCGAAAAGCGGCTGCTGCCAGGGCGAACTTTCCGGAGGGGATCGTCAGCCAACGTTCACGGAGTGTCAACGCGCGGCCGGGCGCGGCACGACGCCGTACCTGTTCCGGCCGTCATCGCGGTGGGGCCGGTCTGAAACTTGCAGACCCGCGGCCCTGGCGGTGCGCGGTTGCGGACGGTGCCCGGCCTGCGTTTCGGCCACGCCCGACGGCTTCGCTATCCGACGCGGGCGGGCTCGCGGTAGGAGACCGACAGCTCGCCGTTCTCGGTGCCGACCCGGATGACCGCGCCGTCGGGGATGTCGCCCGACACGAGGGCGCGGCCGATGCGGGTCTCCACCTCGCGGGCGATGTAGCGGCGCAGCGGGCGCGCCCCGTACACCGGGTCGAAGCCCTGGCGGGCGATGTACCGGCGGGCGTCCTCGGTCACGTCGAGCGCGATGCGGCGGTCGGCGAGGCGGGTGCGCAGGTCGCCGAACATGAGGTCGACGATGCGCTCGATCTCGGGCTGCGTGAGCGGCTTGAACAGCACGATCTCGTCGACCCGGTTGAGGAACTCCGGCCGGAAGTGGCGGCGCAGCGCGCCCATCACCTGTTCCCGCCCGGCCTCGGTGATCTCGCCGGTGGGGGTGACGCTCTCCAGCAGGTACTCCGAGCCGATGTTGGAGGTCATGATGACGACGGTGTTGCGGAAGTCGACCGTGCGGCCCTGCCCGTCGGTGAGCCTGCCGTCGTCGAGCACCTGCAGCAGGGTGTTGAAGACGTCGGCGTGCGCCTTCTCGATCTCGTCGAACAGCACCACCGAGTACGGCTTGCGCCGCACCGCCTCGGTGAGCTGGCCGCCTTCCTCGTACCCGACGTATCCGGGGGGCGCGCCGACGAGCCGGCTCACCGTGTGCCGCTCCTGGTATTCGCTCATGTCGATTCGCACGATGTTCTCGTCGGTGTCGAACAGGGCCGCCGCGAGCGACTTGGCCAGCTCGGTCTTGCCGACGCCGGTCGGGCCGAGGAACACGAACGAGCCGATGGGCCGCCGCGGGTCCTGGATGCCGGCCCGGGCCCGGATGATCGCGTCGGAGACCAGCCGGACGGCCTCGTCCTGGCCCACGACCCGCTCGTGCAGGATCTGGTCGAGCCGCAGCAGCTTGTCCCGCTCGCCCTCCTTGAGGCGGTCGACCGGGATGCCGGTCCAGCGGGACACGATGGAGGCGATCTCGTCCTCGGTGACGGTTTCGCGCAGCAGCCGCTGATCGCCCTGCCGCTTCGCGAGCTGCTCCTCCGCCGACGCCAGCCGCCGCTCCAGGTCGGGCAGCCGGCCGTGGCGCAGCTCGGCCGCCCGGTTCAGGTCGTATTCGCGCTCGGCCCGCTCGGCCTCCCGGTGCACGTTCTCGATCTCTTCACGCAGCGCCTGGGCTTTGCGCAGGGCGTGCCGCTCGGCCTCCCAGTGGGCCCGCATGGCGTCGCTTTCCGCCCGCAGGTCGGCGAGCTCGCCGCGCAGGTCGGCCAGCCGGGCACGGCTCGCCTCGTCGTCCTCCTTGGCGAGCGCCGCCTCCTCGATCTCCAGCCGCATCACCCGGCGGGTCAGCTCGTCCAGCTCGGCCGGCATCGAGTCGATCTCGGTGCGGATCAGCGCGCACGCCTCGTCGACCAGGTCGATGGCCTTGTCCGGCAGGAACCGGTCGGAGATGTACCGATGGGACAGCACGGCCGCGGCGACCAGCGCGGCGTCCTGGATCCGCACGCCGTGGAACACCTCCAGCCGTTCCCGCAGCCCGCGCAGGATCGAGACGGTGTCCTCCACCGACGGCTCTTCCACCAGCACCGGCTGGAAGCGGCGCTCCAGCGCGGCGTCCTTCTCGATGCGCTTGCGGTATTCGTCGATCGTGGTCGCGCCGATCATGTGCAGTTCGCCGCGCGCCAGCATCGGCTTGAGCATGTTGCCGGCGTCCATGGCGCCCTCGGTGGCGCCCGCGCCGACGACGTTGTGCAGCTCGTCGACGAACAGCAGGATGCCGCCCTGCGCGGCGGCGACCTCGCCCAGCACGGCCTTCAGCCGCTCCTCGAACTCGCCCCGGTACTTCGCACCCGCCACCAGCGCCCCCATGTCCAGGCTGAAGATCGTCTTGTCGCGCAGCCCTTCCGGCACGTCGCCCCGCGTGATCCGCTGCGCCAGGCCCTCCACGATGGCCGTCTTGCCGACTCCCGGGTCGCCGATCAGCACCGGGTTGTTCTTCGTCTTGCGCGACAGGATCTGGACGACACGGCGGATCTCGGCGTCCCTGCCCACCACCGGGTCCAGCCGGCCCGCCGCCGCGTCGGCGACCAGGTCGCGGCCGTACTTCTCCAGCGCCTCGTACGCCACCTCCGGCATCGCCGACGTGACCCGCTGGTTGCCGCGGATCGCCGTCAGCTCCTGCAGGAACCGCTCCCTGGTCAGGCCTTGGGCGCGCAGCAGCCGCCCCGACGCCGTCTCGGCGCCCTCGTCGAGCAGCGCGATCAGCAGATGCTCCACCGACACGTACTCGTCCCTGAGCCGCCCGGCCTCCCGGTCGGCGGCGTCCAGCAGCCGCGACAGCCGCTGCGTCACGAACACCTGTCCCGGCGCCGCGCCCGGGCCGCCCACACGGGGCCGCCGCTCCAGCTCGTGCTCCAGGTCGGCGCGCAACGCGTCCGGGTCGGCCCCCGCCTGCGACAGCAGCCGCCGCGTCAGGCCCTCCGGCTGATCCAGCAGGGCGAGCAGCAGATGCTCGCCGTCGGTCTCGGCGTGGCCGAACCGCAACGCCTTGCGCTGTGCGTCGTACAGCGCCTCCTGGGACTTCTGGGTGAGATGGTTCACGTCCATGATCGACCTCCCGGGTCGGCGGCACGTGTGGCGGAGGGCTGGGCGAGCGACCTCTCCAGGGCCGCGACGCGGTCGAGCAGATCGATCACCAGGCCGACCGCCGCGTAGTTCAGCGCGAAGTCGCTGCGCAGCCGCAGGATGCGCCCGACGACCACGCGCTGCGACACCGGCACCCACATCCGCCCGGTGTCGTCGACCGACGCCTCGACCAGGCCGAGCGCCACCAGCCGCCGCACCAGGCCGGCGTGCAGCCCGCACATGTCGGCGAACGCCTCCAGCGGCAGCCGGTCGGCCGGGGTGAGCGGCACCAGCGCGTACGTCGTCATCCGTCCCTCCTCGGGTTGAAGGACGATGTCTCGGCCAGCCGCTCGAACAGCCGGCGTTCGTCGTCGCTCATGGTCGGGGGGACGATGATGCGGGCCTCGGCGTACAGGTCGCCGGGGGCGCCCCTCGGGTTGGGCAGGCCCCGCCCGCGCAGACGCAGCCGGCGGCCGCTCGGCGTGCCCGGCGGCACCCGCACCCTGGCCTGGCCGCCGGGGGTGGCGACGGTCACGCTCGCGCCGAGCGCCGCCTCCCACGGCGTCAGCGGCAGCCGCACGTGCAGGTCGCGGCCCTCGACGCGGTAGCGGGGATGGTCGGCGATGCGCACGACGAGGTACAGGTCGCCGGGCGGCCCGCCGCCCCTGCCCTGGCCGCCCTGGCCGCTGAGCCGGATGCGCTGGCCGTTCGTCACCCCTCGGGGGATCGTGACGTCGAGGGTGCGGGGGCCGCCGGGACCGGGCAGAGTGATCGACCGCTGCCCCCCGTGGTAGGCGTCCTCGACCGTCAGCACCAGCTCGGCCTCCTGGTCGGGGCCGGGCACCGGGCGGCGCGGCCTGCGCACACGGCCGCCGAAGATGCCGCCGAGCAGGTCCTCGATGTCGATGCCTTCGAAGCCCGTGTCGAAGCCGCCCCGCCCGTAGCCCACGTCGAACGGAATGTCCTCGCCGCCCCACGGGCCGGCCCGCCCGGCGCCCGTCCGCGCCCCGGCGCCCGCGCGGGCCCGCGCCCAGGTCCTCGGGTCCACGCCCTCGGGCACCTGCCGGAAGTCGGGCCCGAAGGCGTCGTACCTGCGCCGCGTGTCCGGGTCCGACAGCACCTGGTACGCCTCCGAGATCTCCTTGAACCGGTCCTCGGCCCCGGGATCCTTGTTGACGTCGGGATGGTAGGTACGGGCCAGCTTCCGGTAGGCCCGCTGGATCTCCTCCTGGCTCGCGTCGCGGCGCACCCCGAGCACCTCGTAATAGTCCCGGCCGGCCATCAGCCCGCCTTGCCCCCGGCGGAGCCGTCGCCCTCGGCGTCGCCCTGCTCGGGACGCGCGGCCACGATGACCATCGCGGGACGCAGCTGCCGGTCACCGTGCCCGTAGCCGGGACGGACCACCTCCATGACGGTGCCCGGGGCGGCGTCGACGCCCGGAACGGCGCTGACCGCATCGTGCAGGTTCGGGTCGAACGGCACCCCGACCTCGTCGTGCCGGGGGTATCCCAGCCGGTCGAGGACGGCCACGGCCTGGTCGCGTACCGCCCGGATGCCCGCGACCATCGCCTCGGAGCCGGTGTCGGAGTGCTGGAGGGCCAGGTCGAGGTGGTCGACCACCGGCAGCCACTCGGAGGCGACCCTGGCCCGCTCCTGGGCTCGATGCCGGTCCACGTCCCGCGAGACGCGCTTGCGCAGATTGTCCAGCTCGGCGGCGGCCCGCAGCCAGCGATCCTCGAGCGCGGCGATCCGCTCGGCGACCTCCGCCGCCTCCCAGGTCTCCGCTTCGCCGCCGGTCGCTGCCCCGGCCTCCCGGCCTCCGTTCCGGCCTTCCTTCCCATCGGCGCCCTCACCGGCGCGCTCCTCGGCCCCACCGGCGGCCTCATCAGCGCCGCCGGCGCCCTCACCGGCACCTTCCTCAGCGCCCGCACCGACGCCCTCACCTGCGGGCCCGGCCGGGCCGGCCGGGGAACCGCCCGGGCCGCCTTCGGCCTGCGGCCCTTCCGGCTCGGGCGTGGCACCGGGCCCGCCGAGGTCGGGTTCGGGCTCTTCGGGGCCGGTGCCGGGCCTTCGGCCCCGGCCACGGGGGAAGGCGCCGGGGCCCACGTCCTCGGGGCCGGCGGGCCGGGCCCCGGGTCCGGCGTCGGGGCCGCCCCCCGGACCGGTGCCGGGCCCGCCGGGCCCTGCGCCCGGCCCGGCGTCCCGGGGACCGCCCGGGACGGCGGTGGGCCCGGCGTCCCGGCCGTCC
>JBIQJI010000050.1:0-44866 GCA_044507605.1 Actinomycetales bacterium
CACCGTCCCCCCGCCCGGACACCCCACCGTCCCGCCCCGGCACCCCGCCGGGACGGCCCAGCGGCGCCCCGCCGGCGCGCGCATCGTCCTGGCAGCACCCCCCTTCCTCTCGATCGGACCGGGACGCGCCGCCGCCTCACGCCGCCGCGTCCCGGCAGGGGACCGCCCCCCGGCCGGGTGCGCCCTCGGCTCCCTCCGGCCCGTCGCGCGCCAGCACCGCCCGGCCACCGGCGCCGCCCGCCGGGCCCCCGGCGCCTGGGCGGGCCGACCGCCCGGGCGGACCGCACGGCATGCCCCAGAGCGGGCCGCACGGCACACCCCCAGGCGGATCACACGGCACGCCCCAGGGCGGACCGCACGGGGCGCCCGCATCGCCCGCGCAGGGCAGAGGCCCGGCTCCCGCTCCGGGCGGCACCCCTCCGGCGGCGGGGCGGGGGACCGCCGCGTCCGCAGCCGGCGGGGCCTCTCCGCGTACGCAGGGCGGAACCCCTCCGTCCGCCGGACCGTTCGCCGCGCTGCCGATGTCGGCGCCGCAGCGGTCCCGATCTGCGCCGTCCGGTCCGGGCGACGCCTCCGCACGTCCCGCCTCGGCGGGACCCGCTGGGGCCGGGTACGCTCCCGGCCGGCCCGCCTCCGGCGGATCGGCGCAGGGTGCGCCCGTAACTCCCGGGTCGTCCGTGCGGGTCGCACCGGTCGCGGAGCCGTCCGCCGACCTGGCCGCCGCCGCCACAGGCAAGGGCATGGGCGCGGGCACGGCGCGCAGGCCGGGCGGGCTGCTGGGCAGGCTGGTCGCCGGCGCGCCGACGTGGCTGCCGCCCACGCTGACCCTCGAGGGTCTGCTCATGTACGTGCTGTCCCTGCGGGTGCTGCCCGGCACCGCGGGCGGCATCGATCTGAACCAGATCAACGGGCTGGGCCTGATCTCGGTGCTGCCGGCCGCGTCGTTCATCGCGATCGGCCTGATGATCATCGCGTTCTTCGTGACGCTCACGCAGAACACCGACCGCAAGGGCCTGCTGCTGTTCCAGCTGGCCGCGGTGACGTTCGCGCTGCACGGCGCGGCCGCGCTCATGGAGTCGGAGCCGCGTTTCCACACCGCCTGGGTGCACGCCGGCTTCTCGGAGTACATCGGCCGGGCCGGTCTGGCCATTCCCGGCCTGGACGCGAGATTCAGCTGGCCGGGTTTCTTCGCGCTGTTCGGGTTCATCAGCAGGGCCGCAGGCATCGACGACCTGTCGACGATCCTGCGGTGGACGCCGCTGATGTCGAACCTGCTCTACCTGCTGCCGTTCGTGCTGATCCTGCGCCAGGTCGTGGCGACCACGCGGGCCCGCTGGTTCGCGGCGCTGCTGTTCATCATGGTGCAGTGGATCGGGCAGGACTACTTCTCGCCGCAGGGCTTCACCTACATCCTGTACCTGGTGTTCGTGGCGATGCTGCTGCGATGGTTCGGCCGGGTCGAGGTGCCCGCCGGGCCGCCGCCAGAGAAGGGCTTCGTCCGCCGCCTGATCGGGCGCATCGACCGCATGATGCCGGGCGAGCTGGCGCCGCAGCGCATCGAGACGCGCGACAAGGTCGTGCTGCTGGTGCTGCTGATCGCGCTGTTCACGGCGACGACGGCGGCGCACCAGGTGACCCCGTTCATGATGCTGGGCGCGCTGACCGGCTTCATCCTGCTGAAACGCAGCACGTTCACGCTGGCCTTGCCGGTGTTCCTGGGGCTGATCGTCGTGGGCTGGATCAGCTACCAGGCGACGCCGTACTGGAGCGGGCACATCAACGACCTCTTCGGCGGCGTCGGCAACATCTTCGCGAACCTGCAGGAGAACACCGGCGACCGGCTGGTGGGCAGCGACCCGCAGCACGCGATCGTGCTGAAGGTGCGCCTCGGCATCTGCGGCGCGATCCTGACCCTGGCCGCGATCGGACTGCTGCGCCGGCTGCGGCGCGGCGTCGTCGACCGGGTGGCGGTGGTGCTGCTGTGCATCCCGGTGCTCGCGCTCGGCCTGCAGAGCTACGGCGGCGAGATCGGGCTGCGGGTGTACATGTTCGCACTGCCCGGGGCGTGCCTGATGGCGGCGTACGCGTTCTTCCCCAACCCGCAGCTGCGGGCCGACGTGCCGCCGCCAGAGCGGCCGGTGCGGTTCCTCGCGCTGCCGAAGTGGCTGCGGGTGGACCCCGTCGTCTCCCGCAAGGTGGCGATGACGCTGGCGGTGGTGTGCGCGCTCACGATGTCGGTGACGTTCCTGGTGGCCCGCTACGGCAACGAGAAGTTCGAGCGCATCACCACCGGCGAGGCGCAGGCGATGCGGTACGTGTACGAGCACGACTCGCCGAGCGCCCGCGTGCTGTATCTGGTGCCTGCGCTCAACCAGGAGGTCACACCGACGATTCCGTGGCGCGAGCGCGACATCGACACGGTCGACTATCGCGAGGCGCTGGCGCCGCAGGACCCCGCCCAGATCTCCTCGCTGGTCGCGCAGATCCGCTCGCTGGGGCCGCAGACGTATCTCATGGCGAGCCGGGGCCAGACCGCCTATCTGGAGCTCAACAACGGTTATCCGGCGGACTGGGGCGAGAAGTTCCGGGCGTCGCTGATGGCGAGCAAGGACCTCAAGGCCGTCTTCACCAGTCCCGACGCCGCCCTGTTCACGCTGAAGTCGTGGCCGAAGGGCACGGAGGTGCCGCCGCCTCCGGCGTTCCAGCTCGTGGGCGACCGTTCGACCACGGGGACGCCGTTCGGCCTGGCCGCCCTGGTGCTCACCTGGCTCAGCCTGTTCACCTTCGAGGTGATCCGGCTGAACGGGCCGTCGGTGGGCCGCAAGGCGAAGCGGAACATGCTGATCATCGCGGTGCCGGCCTTCGTGCTGGCCCTGGGGGTGGTCGTCGAACGCTTCATCGTGCTCGGGTTCGACACCCTGCAAGGCTGATCACCGCGCCGACCGACTCCCTACCCGGGCGGGCACCTTACGCGGGCCGGGTTCCTCACGCAGGCCGGGCTTCTCGCGCGGGCCGGGGTCATCGCGCGGGCCGGGCCGTCCGCCGCGCGGGTGCCGGGGAAGGCGCGCCGCGGGGCCGGGGAGGCGTCGCGGGCGGGATCACAGGCCGCGTGGGCTCCACTTGACCTCGTAGGGGGCCAGGTTGAAGATCCTGCCGTCCACGGTCGCGGTGAGGGGGGTGTCCGAGGTGTTCACCATGACCATCTGGCCGCTGGTGGCGAGGGCGCGGACCCGGCGATCGGACACCTGGGGCGTGGTGGTGTCGACGCCGGCGGGGAACCACTGGGTGAAGCCGCTGATGAGGCCGGCCATGGGCAGTTCCTCACCGGTGCCGGGCCGCCACAGGCAGCCGGCGCAGTCGTCGCCGGTCTGGCGCTGAGGGCTCCAGTAGAGGGCGGTGCGCGCGCCGCTGTTGACGAACTCGATCATCGCCACGGCCTGGACGGCGGTGCGGTGCCGCTCGTCCCAGTCGATGTTCTCCGGGGCCACGTACCATTCCGACCACCAGACGGGCAGGCCGCTGCGCTGGCGCAGCCACTTGGTGACGGCGCCGAACTTGGCCGACGCGGTGAACTCGTCGGGGTAGATGCCCCGGTCGTTGGTGACCGACGCGCCGTCGACGACGACGAAGTCGGCCCCTTTCTTGTGCCTGTTCCAGTAGTCGAAGGCGTCGAGCGAGCCCTGGTCCACCACGCCCCACGGGCCTTTGAGCGCCGACGGCCGTTTCGAGTCGGCGTCGCTGTCGATCGGGAGGTACGGCCCGCCGACCTGGATCTTCGGGTCGACCTTCTTCAGCGCGTCGTAGACGCGGTTGTAGAGGTCGGTGTAGGCCTCGGCGTCCCAGCCGCCGTGGCTGTCGTTCCAGAAGCCCTTGAACTCGTTCCAGACCATGTAGTGCTTGACGGTGGGGTACCGCTTGGCGATGGTGGCGGCCAGGGCGGCGAAGTCGTCGAAGTGGTCGCGGAGCGGGGCGACCTCGAGTTTGCTCCAGTCGGTGCGGCCCTCGGAGCCGCCCTTCATCCAGTCGGGGGCACAGCACAGCGTGATCACGGGCAGGGCGCGTGTCTCGGCCATCAGCCGGAGCCTGCGGTCGAGCTCGGTGAAGTCGTACTTGCCGGGCACGGGTTCGGGGTTACCGGCCCCCCACCCCATGATGTGCTGGTTCTGGATCATGGGGACGCGGGCGAGCAGCCCGCGTTCGGCCTCCGCCTCCGGCGACAGTGCCGCGCCGGCACCGCCCGGGTCGCCGTCGCCGCCCTCGGTGCCGGACTCGTTGTCGGCGCTGAACTGGGTGTGGGTGATGCCCCAGCGCGGCCAGTTGGCGAACTCGGGCGGCTCGGACAGTGTGGGGGCGGGCTGCGGGGTCGGGGGCAGGGTCGCCGCCACGCCGCCGAACCTGCTGCGGTGGGCGGCCAGGGTGAGGATCACCGCCATGAGCGCCAGGGCGACGACACCGGCCGCCAGCGCCACCTGCCCACGGGTGGAGAAAAGCCGCCGCCTACGCCTGTGCCTACGCGGGCCGCTGGAGTCGAACACTACGCCACCGTATCCAGTCGAGCTTGCAGACCACTTGCCACTTCTCGCTACTTCTCGGGCATCGTGCCGAGAATCGCGGTGTCGGGCGGAAAACGGTCCACGTTTCGTGGCGTGCGGGCGGCCGAAAGCATGATGGGTACGCTAGCACCGAAACGGGTATGAACTAGGAAACCTAGCATATTGGGGGACGCTGTGGCCCACGCATGGCTGCCCGCCGCCAGTAGGATTCCCGCCCCGGAAAGCGATGGCCCGATGCGGGGCGGTGCCCCCAGGGTCGTCTGGTTCGTCTGGCCGGCCGATCCCCAGTGCGTCTCGGCCCGTTCGGTCGCGCAGCGGCTCGTCCAGCTCGGCCGTCCCGCCCATCTGGTGTGGAACCCCGTCACCGGCCAGATCGTGCAGTCGCTGCCGGCGACGCTCGCGGCCCTCGGGCTGCCCGGCGAGCTGAACCGGCACGGGCGGCTGTGCGTGCAGATCCACGTGCTGGGCTCGGCGCACACGCCGTTCACCGACGGCAAGATGGACGGTCTCGACGACATCCTGGGCTGGCTCGACACCTGGCAGGTGCCGAGGCGCTGGCCCGCCGGACCGCCCCTGCCCTACCCCGATTCGGTGGCCGCGCCGCGCAGCGTGCGGATGTGGGCGGCCGGTGGCCACTTCGGGCACTCCCAGGTGCCGGGGGCGAACGGCGGCGACCCGGGCGCGATCGACATCGAGCGCATCACGGACTACGGCCCGCCGGAGCCGCAGGGGCCCCGCACGCACGCGGAGATCACATCGCGGGCGGCGCTGTCCACCGCCTGACCGCCCCGCCCCGGCCTTTCCCGGTCCTTTCCGGCCTGTGCCCGGCGCGGGGCGGGATGTGAGATGGCCGACATCGAGCGGCGGGGCGGCCCCGAAGCGCGGCGGCCGTCCGGGCCGTCTGTAGCTCCTGACCAGCGATCATGTGGCGACCGCTGAGCATTCTTACGGCGACCTTACAGGGAACGCAGCGAAAGCGGTCAGCTCCTTTACCCTTCGCTTACGGGCCTGCCCGCATGCTTGAGCACGTGGGCAGGTGGCTATGGGAGCCACAGGCGTACGCAGGTAAGGAAACCGATGCGCATCTCCGTCGTTCATCCTGGCGACCTCGGCCCGACCGAGATCGCGGCCTGGCGGGAACTTCAGGAGGCGCACCCGGCGTTCGACAACCCGTTCTTGTCACCGGAGTTCACGGTCGAGGTCGGCCGGTTACGGCCCCAGGTGCGCGTGGCCGTGCTGTCGGACTCCTCGGGCGTCCTCGGCTTCCTCCCCTTCGAACGGCATCACCTCGGCATCGGCATGCCCGTCGCCGCCGGGCTGACCGACGCGCAGGGCCTCGTCTACCGCAAGGACGCCGAGCTCGATCCGTACGAAGTGATCCGGGCCTGCGGGCTGTCGGTGTTCGAGTTCGACCATCTCCTGGCCGAGCAGCCGCTGGCGCTCGACCGGCACTCCCGCCACCCTTCGCCGGTCATGGACCTCAGCGACGGCTACGACTCCTATATCGGCATGATCAAGCAGGTCTCGGGCAAGACGTACCGGTCCACGATCTACAAGCGGCGTAAGCTGCAGCGCGACCTTGGACCGCTCCGACACGACTACGGCCTGCGCGACCGGGAGCGGCTGCACACGCTGCTCCGCTGGAAGACCGAGCAGTACCGGCGGACGGGCCGCACCGACAGGTTCGCCCGGCCGTGGATCGTGCGCCTGGTCGAGAACCTGATGGCCATCGACACCGAGCATTTCGCGGGCGTGCTGGACATGGTCTCGGTGGACGATCGCCCCATCGCCGGGCACTTCGGGCTGCGGACGAAGACCACCCTCGTCGGCTGGTTCCCCGCGTACGACAGCGCCTTCGCCAAGTACTCCCCCGGCCTGATCCATCACCTGGGCATGGCCGAGCGGGCCGCCGCGAACGGGATTCGGCTGATCGACCTCGGGCGGGGCCAGAAGGAGTACAAGGACAAGCTGAAGACCGGCGAGCACATGGTGGTGGAGGGGCGCATCGCGCGGCCGAGCGCGGGGGCGGGGGTCCACTGGCTGTCGCGGGTGCCGGCGCGCAAGGCGCGGGCCGCCGTGCTCGCCCATCCGCTACTGCACAAGACGGCCGACCGCGCGCTCAAGACCTACGGCAGGCTGCGCACGTCGATCGCGTCCTGACCGATGTGTCCCGACCGGCGCGTGTCGCACGAAAATCCGGCTGCGCGCCGGGTGTGCCGCTTCGTAGATTACCTGCCATGACCGTTGATAACGGCGCTGCCGCCCGCCCGCTTTCCGCCTCTGCCCGCACCACGCTGACCCGCAACAAGGAACGCGGCCGGTCCGACCGGGCGGAGCTGTACGCCGTGCTCGACGCCGGGCTGATCTGCCACCTCGGGGTGATCGTGAACGGCTCCCCCATGGTGATCCCGACCGGTTACGGCCGCGCCGGCGACACCCTCTACCTGCACGGTTCCACGGGGGCCACGTCGCTGCGGGCCGGGGGCGACGTGTGCGTCACCGTGACGCTCGTCGACGGGGTCGTGGTGGCGCGGTCGGTGTTCCATCACTCCATGAACTACCGCTCCGCCATGATCTACGGGCGGCTCCGCGCGCTGGAGAGCTCCGAGGAGAAGCTCGCCGGGCTGCGCGCGATCACCGAGCACCTCGCCCCGGGCCAGTGGGACACGGCACGGCGGCCGAACCGCAAGGAGCTGGCCGCGACCGCCGTGCTCGCGCTGCCTCTCGACGAGGCATCGGTGAAGATGCGGCAGGGGCCGCCCAAGGACGAGGACGAGGACTACGACCTGCCCGTGTGGGCGGGTGTGCTGCCTCGCGTCACCGGCTGGGGGACGCCGGTGCCCGACCCCGCGCTTCCAGAACATTTCCCAGTTCCCGCACACATCGCCACTCGCTAAGTCAAATCCGGGAAAGTCGCCACTTGACCGTCGCAATAACCTAAGCTACGGAACGTTGGCCGAGGGGTGGGGGCCCAGGCGAAAGAGGAGACCGTAAATGAACGGCCACGAGGACGCCTGGCGGGTCCCTGGCTACATTGAGATCCGCGAGCTCGGCTCGGGAGGCTCAGGCCGTGTCGTCCTGGCACGGCGGGTCGGTGACGACGTCCCGGTAGCGATCAAGTATCTGTCCGAGCAGCTCCGTCTCGACCTCGCGTTCGTGGCGGCGTTCCGGCACGAGGCGCGACTGCTGCAGATTCTGCGCACACCGCACGCTGCGGCGTTCTACGAGTACGTCGAGTCGCCCGACGGCGCCGCGATCATCATGGAGCTGGTCGACGGCGTCTCGCTGCGCCGACTGCTGCACTCGGAGGGGCCCACCGGCCCCGAGGCCGCGCTCGCGATCCTCAAGGGCTCGCTGCTGGGCCTGGCCGCCGCCCACGACGCCGGCATCGTGCACCGCGACTACAAGCCCGAGAACGTGATCGTCGAGGCCGACGGCAACAGCAAGCTCGTCGACTTCGGCATCGCGGCACGGTCCGGCGATCCGGGCGACGGCTCCGGCACGCCGTCGTACATGGCTCCGGAGCAGTGGTCGGGCGGGCAGGCGACCCCGGCCACCGACGTGTACGCCGCCACGGCGGTGTTCTTCGAATGCCTGACGGGGACCCGGCCGTTCCGCGCCGACAACGTGGCCGCGCTGGCCCGCCAGCACCAGACCGCCGAGCCGCCGGTGGACGAGGTGCCCGAGCCGCTGCGCGACCTGGTGCGGCGCGGCCTCGCCAAGCATCCGCTGGACCGGCCCGAGTCGGCCGACGCCTTCCTGGTCGAGCTGGAGGCGGCCGCCGAGGAGGCGTACGGCCGCGACTGGGAGGACCGCGGCAGGCGGCGGCTGAGCAGCCTCGCCGCGCTGCTCGTGCTGCTGTTCCCGCTGCACGAGCCGGGCGAGGAGGTGCCGGAGTCGGGCACCGCGCTCGCGCATACCGAGCTCGGCGGCGGCGCGCCCAAGGCCGGCCGGCTCGGCGTGAAGATCGTGGTCGGCCTGGGCGCCCTGGCCGCGGTCATCGGCGCCGGTGCCGTCGTGGTCAACACGCTGAACGGCACCGAGCTGCAGGCCGAGTCGACCGCCGGCACGCCCCGCCCCACGCTCACCTCGACCGCCATCGCCGCACCCACCGACGAGCCGGTCGACGAGCCGGTCGACGAGCCGGAGACGACGCCCCCGGACTCGCCGAAGCCCACACCGACCGAGGCGCCGGCCACGCCGGAGGCGACCAGGGCGCCCGTCGTCCCGACGTACCGGCCGCCGGTCGCGACCCGCAAGCCGCCGCAGCCGACCCGCACCCGCAAGCCCACGCACAAGCCCACCCAGAAGCCGACGGCCGCGCCCACGGCCACGCGGCGGACCACGCCCCCCGCGACCGACGAGCCGGAGCCGACGCTGACCGGAGGGGTGAAGCCGCCGCGCACCAAGACGTCGGAGCCGTCGCCCACCCGCACGGTCCCCACCTCACGCCCGACCACACGCCCCACCTCACGGCCGACCCAGACCGTCGAACCGCCGCCCGAAACCCCACCCCCCGACGATGGCGGCGAGGGCGGCGGCCGCGAAGACCCGCCGCCCAGCGTGACCATGTCGCCGCCCGATACCGACCCGCCGGAGACCGGCGCGTTCGCTCTCGTCCTGGGGACGGCGGGGCTGCTCCCCGCGGCGTTCACGCTGCGGAGGACCCGTCGCCAGGGCGGACGGCGGAGGCGATGACGGATGGCCCCCGGAGGGAGCCCGGGTGACGCCGCGGGCATCGCCGGCTACCGGCTGACGGGCCGCAGCCGCGCCGGCGAGCTCGGCACCTGGTACGACGCGGTGTCGCCCGACGGAACCCCGGTGGGCGTGCTCCGGTTCGCTCCCGGCCTGGTCGCGACGCCCGGCGCCACCGAACGGATCGTCGCGGCGGTGACCGCCGACCGGCGGCTCCAGCGCGAGGGGGTCGACGGCCTGCTGCCGATCGTCGACCTGGTGGCGGCCAGGGGCGAGGTGTGGCTGATCACCGGGCGGCCCGGCATGCCGGCCGTCACCGACCTGCTGGTCGACCGGTCCGCGGCCTCGGCCCCCGACGCCGGCAGCGCGGCCACGGTGCTGGTGGACTCGGCGGGGACCCTGCTGGCCGTGCACGCGGCCGGGCTCGCCCACGGCGCGCTGCACTCGGGCACCGTCGTCATCGGCCGCGACGGCTCGGCCGTGCTCGCCGAGCGGGGACTGGCCGCCGGGCTGCGCGGCGAGACCGCCACACCCGAGCGCGACGTGGCCGCGTGGGCGACGCTGGCGCTGGATCTGTCGTCGGGCTGGGCCGGGCAGTGGCCGGACGCCGGTGAGCTGTTCCACCGCGCGGCGATGACCGCGCGCGCCCAAGGGCTCGCGGCGGCCCGCGACGTGCTGATCGGCGGGCAGGGCGTGCTGCCGCAGGGGTTGGCGACGCGGGACCGGCTGATCGAGACGATCCACCGGTGGTCGGCCGGGCAGGTGCCGACCGGGGTGCCGGGCCTGGACGCCGCCGGCGGCGGCGTCGCGGCGGGGCCCGGGCCGGGTGGCGGCGGGGACGGTGAGGCGGTCACGCTGCTCGCCCTGCCGGAAGGCGGGTCGGCGGCGCCGCAGCGGACGGACGACGTGATGCGCTTCGGGCCGGGGGTGCCCGCGGAGACGGCGGCGGCGCAGATCTGGCGGTCGGGGCGCGACCAGCAGACGACCGTCGCCGGGCGCGACCGGCCGCGCGGCCCGCGGCCGCGCCGGCGGGGCCGCCGCACCGCCTGGTCAGCCGCGGTGTCCGCCCTGATCGTCACGGGCCTCATCCTGGCGTGGCTGCTCATCCCCCGAGGCGACGCGCCGCCGCTCGCGGTCACCGGTGTGCAGGTGCGCGGCCCGTCGAAGACCATCGGCTGCGACAAGACCGCCGGCTTCATCGGGGTGATCACCACGAACGGGCAGGCCGGCGAGGTGCGCTACCAGTGGCGGCAGAGCGACGGGCACCGCAACAAGGCGCAGGTGCAGACGGTGGCCCAGGGCCAGAAGTCGACACGGGTGCCGCTGAAGTGGAACGTCACGGGCCCGGGCACCCGAAAGTTCACCGCCACGCTGCGTGTCCTGTCGCCCGTGACCTCGGAGGAGCCGCTCGAGGCGAAGGCCAGCTTCACCTACAAGTGCTAAGTACGCCCGGTTTTCACTAGTCTGACGGGCATGACGCGATCCCCTGCCGGCTGGTATCCCGACCCTTACGGTTCCCCTCAGCTACGGTGGTGGGACGGCGACGAGTGGACGGACGCCACGCACGCGGTCGAGGAGAGGGCGCGGGGAGGCGACACCGCGCAGCTGCCCCTGCCCGACTTCGCGGCCGACCCCGGCCACCGGACGCGCCGGGGCGGATTCTGGCCGTGGGTCCTGGGCGGCGCCGGGGTCGCCATCGCCGTCATCCTCGTGGTCGTCGGTGCGCTGCACCTGATGGACGCGAAGGGCACGCCGGCGGCGAGCGGGGAGTCCACCCGGCCCACCGCGTCCGCGCCGCCCGAGACGTCCTCCGCGCCGCCCTCGCCGACGCCGAGCGAACCGACTCCCCTACCGACTCCTGCACCGACCCCGAGCACGGCCCCGACCCAGGCCGCGAACGAGATGCCGCAGCCGTCCAGGGGCCGGATCACCGACCCGGTGAGCGGCCTGTCGTACGCGTACCTCGGGAAGAAATGGAAGATCTTCACCGATCCCGGTCCGGTGGTGCCCGCGCCCCGGAGCCCGAAATGGACGAGCGGCTATCAGGCCCTGTCCCAGAAGGACTACCTGCCGGGCGACGACTGGTCCGGCTCGGTGCAGTCGGCGCCGTGGCCCGAGAACCTGCCCTACAACGGGCCCGCGAGCATGCGCTACTCCCTTGGCACCTACCTGCTGGGCGTCGAGCCCATCATGTACGGGCCGCAGCACGAGAAGACGATCACCGCCGACAAGGCGATGACGGTGAGCGGCCGGCCGGCGTGGCTGCTGGAGTTCGACATGGACTTCACGCCGCTGTCGGAGGCCAACGGCTGGAAGTGGAAGAAGGAGCACGGCGCGCTGCTCATGGTCGACATGGGGGAGACGAGGGCCCCCGCCCTGCTGTTCGCGTCGATCCCCGACAATCTGGGCTCCCAGGAGACCATCGACAAGGTGATCGCGTCGGTCAAGATCCCCTAGGCCGTGGGGCCGCGACCAGGCGTGATGGCCGCCGCCCGGAGCCGGCGGGCGGCGCAGGCGAGGCGAGGGTGTCGCCCAGGTGCTCTAACCTGAAGTCATGAGCGACCTGCTGGTCTGGATCGACTGTGAGATGACCGGGCTCGACCTCGGCCGTGACGCGCTCGTCGAGGTGGCCTGTGTCGTCACCGACAGCGAGCTGCGCCGGCTCGACGAAGGCGTCGATGTGGTGATCAAGCCACCGCCCGAGGCGGTCGAGCAGATGTCGGAGGTCGTGCGGCAGATGCACACCTCCTCCGGCCTGCTTCCCGAGCTCGGCGGCGGTGTCACGCTCGCCGAGGCCGAGACCATGGTCCTCGACTACATCCGCGGCCACGTGCCCGAGCCCAAGCGCGCCCCCCTGTGCGGCAACTCGATCGCCACCGACCGGGCGTTCATCGCCCGCGACATGCCGATCGTCGACTCCTACCTGCACTACCGCATGATCGACGTTTCCTCGATCAAGGAGCTGGCCCGCCGCTGGTACCCCCGGGTCTACTTCGCGGCGCCGGAGAAGCAGGGCGGCCACCGGGCCATGGCCGACATCATCGAGAGCATCCGCGAGCTGCGCTATTACCGGGCGGCGGTGTTCGTGCCGCAGCCGGGGCCCGATTCGGCCACGGCGCGTGAGGCCGCCGAGAGCGTCATGGGCCCGGCGACGACCTGGCGACCGACATGACGAGGCGGCCTCGCGCGCATTCGCTTCAAAAGGCCGCTACACTCTTCTTACGTACCGCCGCGGCGGTTGCTTGGTGGGTGTAGCTCAGCTGGCAGAGCGCCAGGTTGTGGTCCTGGATGTCGTGGGTTCAAGTCCCATCACTCACCCCATCGGTGAAACGGCCGGTCCGGAAGGGCCGGCCGTTTTGCATGCTCGACCATCGCAACTTGTCCCAAAAGTCTGATGTGACGGGTTATGCTCGCACTTAACCGTCAATGCCGCGAGCGCGGGGGGCTCGGCGATCCGTTTCCTGCCACGGAGGCTGGATGAGAGTCGACGACCGCGCCGAACTGGGCCTGAGCAAACGCGAGACCGAGGTCATGGAGCTGATCGCCGCCGGAGTCTCCAACGGCGAGATCGCGCAGCGGCTGTTCCTGAGCGAAAAGACCGTGAAGAACCACGTGAACCGCATCTACGCCAAACTGGGCGCCGACTCGCGGCACACGGCCATCGGCCTGTGGCTGCGCGCCCGGCCGCAGCAGGGGGGCCAGGCCTGAGCCGGCTCCTCAGGCGGCGAGCGCGCGGCCGAGCGCGGCCAGGCCGTACTCCAGCTCCTCGACGCCCACCGACAGGGCGGGACGCAGCCGAATCGAGCGGTCCCCGCAGGGGAGGAACAGCACTCCTTCCTCCTCGCGCAGGCGGGTGACCAGCTCGTCCCTGGCCGCCGTGCCCCCCGGCACGTCGAAGGCGCACATCAGCCCCCTGCCGCGCACGGCCGTCATGCGGTCGGGCAGCTCCGCCTGGATCGCGCGCAGACCCGCGAGCAGCTTGTCGCCGAGCACCGCCGCGGCCGAGATCAGGTCGTCACGTTCGATGATCTCCAGCATGCGGCGGGAGCGCACCATGTCGACCAGCCCGCCGCCCCACGTCGAGTTGATGCGGCCGCTCACCTGGAACACGTTGCGGGGCACCTCGTCGACACGGCGGCCGGCCATGATGCCGCCGACCTGCACCTTCTTCGCGAAGGCGACGATGTCGGGGGCCAGCCCGAGCTGCTGGTACGCCCACGCGGTGCCGGTGAGCCCCACCCCCGTCTGCACCTCGTCGAGCACGAACAGCGCGTCGTGCTCGTGGCACAGCCGCTGCATGGCCTGCAGGAACTCCGCGCGCATGTGGTTGTCGCCGCCCTCGCCCTGGATCGGCTCGGCGATGAAGCAGGCGATGTCGTGCGGGTGCCGCTCGAACGCCGCACGGGCCTGCGCCAGCGCCCGCTCCTCGGCGGCCTCGACGTCGCCGAAGTGGATCGCCGGCACCTCGATGCGCGGCCAGTCGAACGTCGGGTAGCGCTCGGTCTTCACCGGGTCGGTGTTGGTGAGCGAAAGCGTGTAGCCGCTGCGGCCGTGGAAGGCGCGGGTGAGGTGCAGCACACGGGTGCCGAGCGCGGGCGAGCGGCCGTGCGCCTCGTTGTGGCGGCTCTTCCAGTCGAAGGCGCACTTGAGCGCGTTCTCCACCGCGAGCGCCCCGCCCTCGACGAAGAACAGGTGGGGCAGCTCCGGGTCGCCGAGCACCCGGCTGAACGTGGTCACGAAATCGGCGAGGTGGGTGGTGTAGATGTCGGGGTTGGCCGGCTTGTTCGCCGCGACCCGGCCCAGTTCGGCGAGGAAGCCGGGGTCGTCCGCGAACGGGTTGACGCCGAGCGGGGCCGACGCGAAGAACGTGTAGAAGTCGAGGTAGCGGCGTCCGGTGCGAGCGTCGACGAGCCAGGACCCCCTGCTCTCGTCCAGGTCGACCACCAGATGGTAACCGTCCACCAGCAGGTGCCTGCCCAGAGTGTCCAGTACGTCGGCCGGTGCGGTGCGCGGCATTCCCCCTCCTTTCCCGATGATCCTCCTGATTTCAGGGTAGACCCGTGGACAACTTCCTGCCATACCGGCCTGTGGACGGAAGGATTTTCGCGTGGCGTCTCACTGGGCGTGCGCCGTGTCACCGCGAGGGCCCTCGGCGTGCGGCTGCCTCGGGCCCTGCAGGCGGTGCAGGCGGTACGCCGCGACGAGCAGGGCGATGCCGTACAGGATGGCGAAGAGCCCGATCAGCCAGGCCAGGGCGAGCGCGCCGCGGATCGGCTCGACGAACAGCACGATGCCGAAGATCACCGACAAGATGCCGGCGAGCGCCGCCAGCCACTCGTGCCGCATCACCTTGCGGTGCCGGATGGCGGCCGCGATCTCGAAGATCCCGGTCACGACGAACCAGGCCGCGATGAACATGAGCAGGATGAGCGCGCTCATCCCCGGCCAGAGCAGGACGATGATCCCGGCGATGAGGCCGACGATGCCCACCACGGCCATCCAGGTCCTCGAATGGCCCGGCACGCCGCGCGCCGCGCCGAAGAGCGCGAAGATGCCGTCCACGATCGCGTAGATCCCGAACACGACGACCAGGGCGAGGATCGTCAGCCCCGGCCAGGCGAGCGCGAGGATCCCGAAGACGACAGCGGCCACGCCGCGCAGCGCGGGGAACCACCAGGGCGAGGTGAGCAGCTGAGGCTGAGTGAACATGGCAATCCCCTCCTCGGGGACCTTTTGCCCGTTATTTCGTGATATAGCCCGATAACAGGGTTAAGGTCAGAGCGCGTTGAGGAAGCGCGCCGCGATGGGCGCCGCCGCCCCCGCCCCGGTGCCACCGTTCTGCACGAACACGCAGAACGCCAGATCGCCGCGGAACCCGATGAACCAGGCGTGCGTCCGCCCGTTCGGCACCTCGGCCGTGCCGGTCTTCCCGGCGACGCCCGGCGGCAGGCCCGAGGACTTCGCCGTCCCGTCCGTCACCACCGCCGCCATCATGCCGCGCAGCGCCGCCGCGACCTCGGGCCGCATCGCCATCGGCTCCTTCGGCGAACCGGCCACCTTCGTCGTCAGCTCCCGCGACAGCATCCTCGGCGGGCGCCACGTACCGTTCTCCACCGCCGCCGCCACCAGCGCCATGCACAGCGGGCTCGCCTCGACCGAGCCCTGGCCGATCGCGTCCAGCGCCAGCATGTCGCGCCCGTTATGGCCGACCTCGGCCGCCGAATGCCGCCCGATGACGCACTGCGTCGCCCGGGTGCCCGGCGCGAGCCGCGCCCCGAAGCCGAGCCGCGCCGCCTGCTCCCACAACTCACCGTTGCCGAGCCGCTCGTACGCCAGCCGGATGAACGTCGTGTTGCACGAGTACGCGAACGCCATGATGAGCGACACCGTGCCGTGCCCCTGCGCCTCGCTGTTGCGGTAGGGCGCGCCCTGCGGCATCTGGTACCTCGCCGGGCAGTCCTGCTGCGAGTCGGCCGTCACGCCCTGGCCCAGCAGCGCGGCCGCCGTGACCACCTTGAACGTGGACCCGGGCGGATACCTGCCGAGAAAGGCGTCCCTGCCGCCGCGCAGCCGGTCCGCCACGGCGAGGATCTCACCGGTCGAGGGCCGCACCGCCACCAGCGCCGCCGGCCGCTCGACCCCGTCAAGGGCGCGGGCGGCGGCGGCCTGAGTGAACCAGTCGATCGTGGTCCGCACGGCGGGCACCTCGCCGGGCGGCCGCAGCTCCACCAGGCGGCGCGCCGACCGCCCGGGCGCGCTCGACTCGATGGACCACCCGTGCTCGGGCTCGGCGACCGTATCGGCGACCAGGGCGGTGAGATCGGCCAGGTAATCGTCGGCGTAGCTCTTCTTCGGAAAGTCCTCGCCGTCGCTCGTGGTCAGCCGCAGCCCTGGGTTCGTCGACTCGACGAGCTCGATCGTGCCGTTACCGGCGAGATCGGGGTGCAGGGTGGCGACGTCCCAGGCGACCCGCCACTCGTGGTCTCGCACGATCAGATGCAGCGTCGACTCGAAGGGCCACGAGCCGAGGTCGCCTACCTGCCGCACCCCCGTGAACGCCATGTCCGCCGCCTTCTCGCCGTGCCGCGTGACCCGTCCAGGGGTGAGCGAGATGTCGGTGATGTGCAGGTCCTCGGCGAACTTGTGCTGATACTCGGCGAAATCGTCCGGCGGGTCGGCGACCAGCGCGCGCATCGTGCCCATGTCGCCCTCGGCCCACGCCGTCAGGTAGCGTCGCCCGGTGTCCTCGGGGCTGCCGATGACCCGGTGAGCGAGCACGACCACGGCCGCGATCCCCGAGCCGGTCAAGATGACGGCCACGGAGATCAGGACGAGCAGTACTCGCCGCCGCATACGGTTTTCTCCAGGTTTGTGACCTTATATGCCGTGCCTGGCACACGGATGGATATATCAGAACAGACGGGAGCGTGGAGTGGTCAAGCGAAAAGCGGATGATATGCCCATGCCAGGCACATATCAGGTGTCGTTCGGCGAGGTGGAACTCCTGCACGACCTCGACCGGCCGAACGGCTGGGTGCTCAGCATGCGCGGAGTCCCCCAGTCGTTCGTGGACCTCGACGACCCCACCTACCTCGACTTCGAGTACGTCCGCCTGATGGCCGACGTCATCGACACCCTCCCCGAAGGCCCGGTCGACGCCGTCCACGTCGGCGGCGGCGCCTGCACCCTGCCCCGCTACGTCGCCGCCGTACGCCCCGGCTCCCGCCAGCTCGTCATCGAACCCGACGCCGCCCTGGTCGACCTGGTCCGCACCCAGCTCCGCCTCAAGGCCTCGGTGCCCCGGCTCAAGGTCCGCATCCTCGACGGCCGCGCCGGCGCCCAGACCCTCGCCGACACCTCGGCCGACCTGCTCATCCTCGACGCCTTCAGCGGCGCCACCATGCCCGCCGACCTGGCCACCGCCGAATACATGGCCGACCTGTCCCGCATCCTGCGCCCCTCGGGCATCCTGCTGATCAACGTGGCCGACGGCAAACGCCTCTCCTTCGCCCGCCGCCTCGCGGCCACCGTCAACGCCACCTTCCGCCACGTGGTGCTCCTGGCCGAGCCCGCAGTGATGCGCGGCCGCCGCTTCGGCAACATCATCCTCGCCGCCTCCCAGACCCCCCTGAAAACCGAGATCCTCGCCCGCAAGGCCGCCGCGAGCTTCCCCCAGTCCCGCTGCCTCCACGATGAAACTCTCACCAACTTCACCGCCGGCGCCCTCCCCCTCCACGACGGCCACCCCATAGGCACCCCCCCCCCCCCCCCCTCCGCCTTCGGCCGCTGGCAGAACGAGGCAGGTCCCTGACGACCCATGGGCACGCCGCGACAACCACCACGCCTCTGTTGAAGAGCGCGTCCAGCCTGCCGGCCACGGCGTCGTCCGGATGCAGCACCGGACCGATCTCCGGCACGACCGGATTCCGCGCCTGCCAGAACACGCCTGGTCCGCTAGGCGAGGGCTTGGCGCAACTCGGGCAAGCGCTCTTCCCAGAGCGCCCTCACTCGCCGGGCCTTCCCCACCAGGCTCAGTGTGACTGGACTCTTACGCCAATCGGCACGACGATGTCGAGGAGAGCGACCGCCCGCTACGCCGAGGGCGCCCGGCTTATCCCCAATGGCGTCCGCCCGCATCGGCTCTGCTGGTCATGCTTCACTGCTCTGGCAGCAGAACCAGGTCGTCTTGCCACGCTCCGCCGGATCGACGCCCCACCGCGTGGCCAGCACGGCGACGATCGCCAGGCCTCTGCCGCCCTCGTCATCGTCGCCCGGGGTCATCGGCCGGGGCCATGCCCGTCCATGATCGGTGACCTCGCCGCGCAGCATGCGCCCCCGGGACACGAGGGTGAGGGTGATCGGCGGCAGATCCCAGCACACCTGCCGTTCGACACCGCCCATGCCGTCCCCCTCCAGCGAACCGTGACCCTCCTCCAAACCGAGCCCTACGCCCGCGCCATCATTGAGGCATTCCGCCCTGGTGACTCCCCAGCGGAGATCGATCGCCGGGTCGCGGTCCGCATGGAACGACAGAATCGGCTGGCCGAAGACAAGTCCCTGCGGCTCGCAGTGGTCCTCTCCGAATCCGTCACGCAGCAGCTCGTCGGAACCCCGGAAACGACCGCCGACCAGCTACGACGCCTCACCCGGCCGAGCCCCAACATCATGGTCCAGGTGCTTCCGCTCCGCTGCGGGGCGCATCCCGCGCTCATGGGTTCGTTCAGCATCGTGAGCTTCCCTTTGCCAACAGACCCCGATGTTGTGTACTTGGAGAACATGGCAAGCGCCTTGTACGTAGAAGACGCGGCCGAAGTCCACAAATATGCCGACGTGTTCGACCGGCTACGCGCCATGGCGCCCAGCCCGAGCGACTCGTCCGACCTTCTGTTGAAGGCGGCGGCGAGCCTCGCCTAAGTCGTCATGAAGGGAGCACGGACATGCCGAAGGACCAGCCTCACCTCGTCTGGCGCAAGAGCTCCTACACCGGAGGCAACGGCAACTGTGTCGAAGTGGCCGACCTGGGAGACGCGATAGCCCTGCGCGACTCCAAGAATCCGGCCGGCCCTCACCTGACCATCACCCGCCCCACCTGGTCCGCCTTCATCGGCGGACTCAAAAAGTCGTATTGATCGCTCGCATACCTTTCCGGGCGCGCGAGCCGCGAGTTCGGTGCCGTGGTGAGCACGCCGCCGAACAGCGCGCTTTCTGGGGCGCTATTTCAGGGCGCCCGCCGTCAGGCCCGATTGGATCTGGCGCTGGAAGACGATGTAGACGATCATCACGGGGATGACGGTGATGCTCAGGGCGGCGAACAGGCCCGGCCAGTCGGCTTCGTAGCCGGCGTTGACCGAGATGTTGGCCACGCCCTGGGTGATGAGCCACTTGTCCTGGACGTTGCCCGGAAGGAGCACGATCGGGAGCAGGTACTGGTTCCACTGGCCGAGAATGTTGAAGATGGTGATGCTGATCAGGCCGGGGCGGGCCATGGGCATCATGACCGAGAAGAACGTGCGGGCGTGCCCCGCGCCGTCGATCATCGCCGCTTCGGCCACCGACGTGGGCAGGGTTTTGAAGAACGCCGTTAAGAAGAAGACCGTGAACGGCAGCGAGTAGGCGATGTAGACGAGGACGACGCCCGTGTGGGTGCCGAGCAGGCCGAGGTTGCGGACCACGAAGAACAGCGGCACGAGGGCCAGGAACACCGGGAACGACAGGCCGGAGACGAACAGCAGGTAGACCAGGCGGTTGCCGGGGAACTCGTAGCGGGCGATGACGTACGCCGCCATCGAGCCGAGCAGCATGGTGCCGAACGTGGAGAAGGCGACCACGATCACCGTGTTGAGGAGGTACCGGCCGATGTGGGCCTTGTCCCAGGCGCGGCCCCAGGCGGCCCAGCTGTAGGCGTGGGGCAGGGTGATGGGGTCGCCGAAGATCTCGGCGTTGGTCTTGAAGGACGCCAGGAACGTCCACAGCACCGGGCCGATGATCAGCAGCGCCCAGACGATGAGGGCGATGTGCGACAGGGTGCCGAACACCCCGAGCGGCCGGTTGCCGCGGCGCCGCTCGGCCCGCTGGACCTGGGTCGCCGGGGCCGTCGTGGTCTGGGTCGCCATCACAGCTCGATCCTTTCGCGCCGGGTCACGCGCAGCGTCAGCGCCGCGAAGGTGATGGTCATGAAGAACAGGGCGACGCCCATCGCCGAGGCGTACCCGAACTTGGAGAAGTTGAAGGCGTTACGCCAGATCTCCAGCGGCAGCACCGTCGTCGAGTTGTCGGGGCCGCCGAGGTTCACCGACAGCACCTGGACGAGCGCGAACCCGTCGAACGCCGTGATGCCGAGGTACACCCACCCGACCTGCAGGGTGTCCCACAGCAGGGGCAGCGTGATGCTGAAGAACAGCCGGAAGCGGCTCGCGCCGTCGAGCGCGGCCGCCTCGAACACGTCGCGCGGGATGGCGGACATGCCGGCCGAGAACAGCACCACGTAGAACCCGACGGCCTGCCACACCATCACGCCGATGATCGACCACAGGGCGAGCTTCGGCTCGGTGAGCCAGCCGATCGGGGAGACGCCTACCTTGTCCAGCAGGCCGTTGATGACGCCGGTCTCGTCGGGACGGTAGATCGCCTGGAACAGCACGCCGACGATCGCGACCGCCAGGACCTGGGGGAAGAAGTACACGACCCGGTAGAAGCCGGATCCGGCGACGCCCTTCATCCGGCCGCCGGATCCTCCTCCGCCGAGGTTCAGCAGGAACGAGAAGAACAGCGCGATGCCGATGGTGATCAGCGGCATGGCGATCAGCAGCACCAGGTGATGGCGCACCGCGGCCCAGAACACCTCGTCGTGCACGAGCCTGGTGAAGTTCTCCAGGCCGATGTACTGAGGGTTGGCCGAAATGCCTTTCCAGTTGGTCACCGCGATGTAGAACGCCTGGATGTACGGGCTCACCACGAAGACCACGTAGAGGATCACAGGTGCGGCCAGGAACCCGATGATGAAGGGGTACTTGCCATGCCGCATGGCGTCACGCGCTCCGGGTCTGCTTGGTGATCGAGGAGTCGGCCTTGGTGGAGTCGGCCTTCTTCTGCATGTTCTGGCAGAACTCGTCGGCCTTGATGCGCCCGAACATCAGGCCGTTGGTCTGCTTGCGCAGCTCGGTCTCCAGCTCCTTGTACCAGTTCTCGAACAGGTTGTAGGTGACGATGTTCTGCCCGGCCGCCTTCTGCGCCTCGGCCACGCTGGTGTTGCCCGGGGAGAGGGTGAGGCCCTCGGTCGCGCCGACCACCACGGTGAAGCTGCCCGACTTCTCGGTGAAGCCCCGCGCGCCCTCCTTGGACAGCATGATCCGCAGGTACTCCAGGCCGCCCTGCGGGTTCTTGGCCTTCGCCGGCACGATGTAGTCCTCGCCGGGGGCGACGCGGATGGCCTCGTACGGCATCGTGTCGGCCGAGGTGACGCTCGGCGTGGGCGCGACGGCGTACTCGAAGGTGTCGGGCGTGTTGCTCTTCTGCTCGTTCTCCAGCCAGGAGCCCGACGGGTAGAGCGCTACCTTGTCCTGGTTCTGCCTGGTCTGCACCTCGGTGTGGATCAGGCCCTCGTAGGCCTTGCCGATGTACGGCCCGATCTCGGCCCAGGCCGTCGCGGCCTGGACGACCGGCTCGGCGGTCCACGCGCCGTCGGCCAGGTTGTCGATGTCGATCAGGACCTGGTTGCCGCCGATCTTCGCCGCCGAGATGAGGATCATCCAGTACATGTAGTAGGAGGCGTTCTTGCCGGCGTACGCGAACGGCGTGATGCCGTCCTTCTTGGCGGTCTCGCAGAACGCCTTGAACTCGTCGAAGGTCTTGGGCGGGGTCCAGCCCTTCTGCTCGAACAGCTTCGCGTTGTACCAGAGGCCGTAGGTGGAGGTGACGTACTTCAGCGCGTACGGCTTGCCCGCGACGTAGCCGGCCTCGACGGTGCCCGGGATCAGCGTGTCGCGGACCTTCTTGCTCGGGTCGTCGATCGACGGGGCGTCGAACAGCGGGGTGAGGTCGAGCAGCTGGCCTTCGGACTGCAGCGCGCCCTCGTCCATCAGGTCGGTGCCCGAGTTGGCGATCATGTCGGGCACGTCGCCGCTGGCGAACCGGGGCTGGAGGGTCTGCGCGATCTGCTGGGTGGCGACGTGCTTGATCTGCGCCTGCGGGAACTCCTTCTTGTAGAGCGGCTCGTGCACGTCGGTGGCGTAGGAGTCGCCGAGTCCGCCCTTGAAGATGACGACCTCGAGGGGCGCGGTCGCCTTCACACCGAAGGGGTTGTCGGCGGAGGTGGCGGCGGCGCTCGGGGCGGTGGTCTGCTCGCTGTCGCCGCCGCCGCTGGTGGCGCAGGCGCTGAGGAACCCCGCGGCGGGGCCGACGACCACGGCGGTAAGGCCGATCCGGCGGAGTAGCTGACGCCGGGTGATCTCCCTCGGCGTGCCATCGAAGTGGGCCATGCAACCCTCCATGGGGGCGGTACGGGTCCGGATCAATTAGGAAAGTTTCCTATTCGTTTCCGGGAAGGTACGTCCGCCCAGGGAGGAGCGTCAAGAGGAAGCCCGAAAGCCGTGATAGAGCTGTGGCCTTCTCGGCGACGAGCCGCGATCTGCGTCACTTCCCGGGGCAAACCCGAGCCCTGCTCATGCCTCGTCTGCTGTGTAAGTACACGAACGTCAGGACCAAAAGTCAACACGTTCCGGCCGGGGAATCTCGGCGACCCCCGCCGGGATGCGACCCGGCCCGCCAGGCTCGTCCCGCCACGTTCGGCCCACCAGGTTCGGCGAGCAATCGCAAGCCCCGCCCCCGGATCCGGGCGGCTGATTAGACTCACAGGAAACCTGCAGCTATGGAAAGGCTCGACGATGTCGAGAACCGTGGACCATAACCGGCGCAGACTGGAGGTGATCGCCGCCACCCGGCGGATCATCGTGCGAGATGGCATCGAGGCCGCAACGACGCGCACGATCGCGCGGGAGGCGGGCTACTCCAACGGCGTCCTCACCCACTACTTCGCGGACAAGGACGACATCCTGCTGTCCGCACTGCACCAGACCCACGAGCGGAGCCGCGAGCGCCGGCAGCACCGCATGCGGAGCGAGTCATCGCCGCTCGCCATCCTGCGCGAGTTACTCCTCGACACCCTGCCGCTCGACGACGAGCGTGACGTGGAGAGCCGGCTGAAGGTCAACTTCCTCAGCCGCGGCCTCGCCGCCGCGCCCCTGGCCGGCGCCCAGCGCGCCGAGCGCGCCCACCTGCGCGACACCGTCCGCAGGCTCCTCGGCGAGGCCCGCACGGCGGGCGAGATCACCACCTCCGACGACCTCGACGACGTGGCCGACCGCCTGCTCGCCCTGACCGACGGCCTCACCCTCCACCGCCTCCTGCGCCCCGACCACCTCTCCCCCGAAGACATGCAACGCCTCGTCCTCACCGAACTCGACAAACTCACCTGATCCGGCGCATCCGATCGGTCACACGGGGTGGCCGAACAGGGGAATATGGGTTCCATCGGTAGGGGCGGCGATACGACGACCCCACCGCGGGCATCCCGCCGGCACCGGCCCCGGCACGACGCCGAGATCGCGGCGTTTTACCGTGCGGCCGGGGCCACCGAGCCGTGGACCATCGACCGCGATGTCAGCCGATCTCCCGGGCCGACCGTCCGTGACCCGCGTCGACGACGCGCACCTGGTCGGCCCGCACGAAGGCGTAGCGGTGATTGAAGTAGATCAGGTGGTACTTGCGGGCGCCGGTGTAGGTGGTGTGGTCGCCACGAGCCGACCCGTCACGGGTGGCCGAATAGTAGATGCCCGACGTGAAGGTGTCTATCAGCACGTACTTCTGGCCCTGCCCGATCGTGTACTTGTCGAAGGGAACGGGGAGACGCCCACGGCCCGCCGCCCACGTGCCGACCGGCCGCGGTAGCTCGGACCGGGCCGGGTACGGGCGGCCGTACACCGGCACCTTGCCCTGACCGCGGCGCGGCGTGACGTACCTGCCCGGCACCGGGGCCACGGCGGTCGCGCCGGGCGGGTTCTTCAGCCAGGCCTTGCGGCCGCCGAACCAGATGGCCACCCAGTCGCCCTCCCGGTCCGCGACCACGAACTTCTCCCCCGTGGCCGCCACCGCGCTCAGGTCGCCGTAACGGTCGGTTCCCTTGCCGCCGTGCGGGTGCAGGTAGGGGTCGGTGAGCAGCGGCGCGTCGTCCCTCGGCTCGGTGCGCAACTTGACCGCGCTCGACGGCCGGGCCACCGCGTCGCCGCAGTGGCCGCCGTCGACCGGTTCGCTTTTCGGCACGCAGCCCGAGAAGACCAGAAGGTTGGCCGTGAAGGCGGGCCGGATCACCACAATGCGTGCGACCCGCCGCCCCGGCCCGCTCCTGCGCTCCCGCCGGTCCGGCCGGCTCCCCCGATCCGGCCGATTCCCCCGATCCGGCCGGCTCTCCCGATCCGGCCGGCTCTCCCGGTCCGGGTGGCTCCGCGGGTCCCGCCGTTCCCCTCCAGGGTCGCCGTCCTTTGCCTGGGCCCGGGCGCCGGTCGGCCGCCGATCGGTCGTCATGCCGTCGCCGGACCGGCTCGCCGGGCCGGTGCGAGTCTCCGGCGCTGCGGGACGCCTCCACGACAGCACGCGGGAGGCCGTCAGCTCTCTGGGCCCCCGCAGCCGGTCCAGCCCGTCCAGCCCGTCCAACCGGCGGTCCAGATCGTCGCCGAACGTGTCCCACGGCGGGACGCCGAACTCCTCGCCGGCGTCCCCGCCGGGCCCCTCGCCGATGTTCCCGACGTCTTCTGCGGTGTCCTCTGCGCGGTCGCCCGAGAGCGGGGCGCCCACCAGCCGCATGAAGTACGCCCAATCCCAGTAAGGGCCCGGGTCGGTGTGCATGCCCTTGACGCCCTTGCCCGTTCCGGCGGGGACGTTGTCGTGCCCGAGGATGTGGCCACGGTCGAGGGGAATGTCGTACTTCTGCGCGAGGTAGCGGACCAGACGCGCCGTCGACCGGTACATGTCGTCGGTGAACCAGCGGCTCCCCCGGCTCGCCCAGCCCTCCTGCTCGATGCCGATCGAGTGGGCGTTGAACCATCGGTTGCCCGAATGCCAGGCGATGTCGGCGGGGTCCAGGGCCTGGTCGACGTGCCCGTCGGCCGACCGGACCAGGTAGTGCCAGCTCGCGCAGTACCTCGGGTCGCCGGGCAGCCTGGCCGCCCGGTCGTACGACGTCTCGGTGTCGTGCAGGACGATGAACCGGATGAACGAGTCGCGTGGCCGCCGCGCCGGATCATAGTTGCAGTAGCGCGCGGGGTCGCCGCCCACGAGGCGGTTCACGGTCCTGATCGCGCCGCACGCCATGCTCGGCGGGCACGCCGGGAGATGCTCGACCGGCAGCGGCGGCCGAACGGCCGGATGGGCGGCGCGGGCCCGCGCCGGCGGCGAGGCGGCGGCGCAGGTCAGGCTCAGCCCGGTCGCCAGCCCCATGGCCAGCGGCGCCCAGGGCCGACGGCGTGCGGTCGAGAGCATGTGATGACCTCCCGGATCACGATCTCGTGATCACCGGGTTAAGCGGGGTATTTCGCCACGCCGAGGGACAGAACCACGACTTCTCTTTACTCAATCGGTGCCGGGGGTCGTGTCCCATTGTCCTGACCTGAGCGAGTGCCCCGGTTTCTCCGCCCAGTGCCGCACTGGGTTAGCGTGGTCACCCGCATATCCCCCACCTGGCAGGAGTACGCGGTTGCCTCTGCAGATGACCGGCGCCCCCAGCGACCCGGACCTGATCCGGCTGCCCTGGGACCTCCCGCTCGAAGACTGGCCCGAGCACCACCTCGTGTCGCTGCCCCGCGGCATTTCCCGGCACGTCGTGCGATTCGTGCGGCTCTCCGGCCAGGTCTACGCGATCAAAGAGATCAGCCGGCGCTACGCCGACAGGGAGTACCAGCTGCTGCGCGACCTGGCCCGCCTCGACGCGCCCGCCGTCGAGGCGGTCGCCGTGGTCACCGGCCGCACCACCGCCGAAGGCGACGCACTGGACGCCGCGCTCATCACGCGGCATCTGCAGTTCTCGCTGCCCTACCGCGCGGTGCTGTCGGGCACACTGCGGCCCGACACGCTGACCCGGCTGCTCGACGCGCTCGCCGTGCTGCTGGTGCGGCTCCACCTCAACGGCTTCTACTGGGGCGACTGCTCGCTGAGCAACACCCTGTTCCGGCGCGACGCGGGCGCGTTCGCCGCCTACCTCGTGGACGCCGAGACCGGCGAACTCCATCCCGTGATCAGCGAAGGGCAGCGCGCCCAGGACATCGAGGTCGCCCACATCAACATCTACGGCGAACTCCTCGACCTGGAGGCCGGTGGCCTGCTGCACCCGTCGATCGACCCGTTGGCGATCTCCGAGCAGATCGTGAAACGCTACCAGCGGCTGTGGAACGAACTGACCCAAGACGAGATCATCGACGACGTCGAGTGGCACCGGGTCGACGAGCGCATCCGGCGGCTGAACAACCTCGGCTTCGACGTCGCCGAGATGATGATCCGCCGCAAGGCCGGCACGGCCCGGCTGCTCGTCCGGCCCAAAGTCGTCGACTCGGGCCACCACCAGCGCCGCCTGCTCCGCCTCACCGGACTGGACGTCGAGGAGAACCAGGCGCGACGGCTGCTCAACGACCTCGACTCGTTCCGCGTCTCCCACGGCCTGCGCCACGAGGACGAGGCCATCGTGGCGCACCGCTGGCTCGCCGAGGTGTTCCAGCCCACCGTCAACGCCGTGCCACCCGAACTACGGCGCAAACTCGAACCCGCGCAGCTCTTCCACGAGGTGCTCGACCACCGCTGGTTCAAGTCGGAGCAGGCGGGCAGAGACATCGGCCTCCCCGCCGCCCTCGACTCGTACATCCGCGAAGTCCTGGTGCACAAGCCCGACGAAAAGGCCGTCATCGGCCCCGCCCAGGAAGAAACAGACCTGATCTGACCCCGTCCCGCCCCGATCCGCCGGCCCGCCGATCCGCCTCGCGCCATCCCGCGAGACCTGCGGCGGCGGGGGCGGAGGCGGCGTGTGCTCCGGCGATGACCGGGATCAGGCGGTCGGCGTGGTCTCCAGTTCGTGCAGGTGGCGCTCGACGTCGAGGAGGCTCTCCTCGTTGTAGACGGAGATGCCGTGGGCCGACAGAAGGGCGGCCGTGACACCTCGGCCCGGCACCGACACGCCCCGGAACGTGCCGTCGTACACGCGCAGGCCGCCGCAGGAAGGGCTGCCCTCCTTCAGGATCGCGAGCCGTGCTCCGGCCTGCCGCGCCGTGTCGAGCGCGGCGCGCGCGCCGTCGAGGAACGCCTGTGTCACGTCGGTGCCGTCCACGGTGACCACGCGCGCCTCACCGGCCAGCACGGCCGCGCCGCCCGCGCCGCCTTCGATCTCCGCCGGCGGGCGGGGCACCGGCAGTCCGCCGGCGACCTCGGGACAGACGGGCACGAGCCGCCTCTCGGCCTGCCAGCGGGCGAGCAGCTCGTCGTGAACGGTCTTGGCGCCGCCGTCATAGCGCACTCGGCTCCCCATCAGGCACGAGCTCACCAGGATGCGTTCCACCCCTTCACTCTATGGGCCCCTCCGCGAGCACCGTCCCCTGAAGCCGCACGGCCGCCCACCGCTCCGCCTCCGAGGCCGCCGTCAGAACACCTCCATGGGCGGCACGGCGCTCTCCGTCACGACCAGGCCACCTGCCAGCGCCGCGAGTTCCCGCTGGTCCAAGCCGCTCAGCGTCCGAGCCTCGCGAGCGACACCGGCGACCGTCTAACGGCTGCTCGCTATCAGGGTGGCGTAGACGATGATGTTGTCGGTGAAGCTGCGGCGTTCGGTGTCGAAGGAGCCGCCGCAGGTGATGAGGCGCAGGCCGGCCGTGTCGAGGTTGCCGTAGACGCGAGCGGTGGGGAACTGTCGTTTGTGCACCCGTTGCACCTCGTCGACGGCGAACGTCGCGGTGCTGCCGTCCGCGCGGGAGACCTCGACCCGGTCCCCCTTGGTGAGAGTGGGCAGCCGGGCGAAGACGGCCGGGCCCGCCTTGGTGTTGACGTGGCCGAGGATCACGGCCGGGCCGAGCTGCCCTGGGGCCGGCCCCTCGCGGTACCAGCCCGTCAGGCCGGGCCGGCTCAGCGGCGGCACCTCGATGAAGCCCTTGTCGTCCAGGCCGACCGGCTGCACCGCGGCGTCGACGCCGATAACGGGGATGCGGATCCGGGTCGGTTTCGACCTTCCCAGCAGCTCCGGCCCGCGACCGCCCGCCCGTCGTTCCGCGATGCCTGTGCCGTCGTCGCGGGTACCGGCATCGCCTATGCCGTCGTCGTCGGTCTTCTGGGCAGCGGACACCGCCGACTCGGCCGGTCCCGTCGCCGCCGCTCCGTTCGCCGGGCCGACCTGGACCGGACCGCCCGGATCGAACAGCAGCAACAGCCCGCCCATGACCGCGACCACACCGGCCAGGGCCGCGCCGACGAGCACCGCGGCCAGCGTGCGGCTGACGCCGCGCGACCCGCCGGTCACGGTTCACCGGCGCCGCCGCCGGCCTGCCGGTCCTCGTCATCGACCGGCGCGGGGCCGGGCCCGGGAAGGAGCGGCGTCCTCGGCCCTGCGCCCGCCCCGCCGACCGGCCGTTCGGCGCCGGGCTCTGTCGCGGGGGCGGAGACAGGCCGCTCCCCCGACCCGGCGGCCGCATCGATGCCCTGCCCAGCGGCGCAAGCGATGCCCTGCCGGGCGGCGCTGTCGATGCCGTGCCCGGCGGGCGGCGGTGGCGTGGTGGGGGCGAGGACGTGCGCGGCGGCACGTCTGCGGAGGGCGACGCCGGCGAGTGCGGCAACGCAGAGAAGCGCAGTCCCCGTGCCGAGCAGCGTCCAGGCCGCCCTGGTGTCGGCGGTGGCCGTGCCGGTGTTCGCCCAGCCCTTCGGCGTCTTCTTCACCTGCGCCGTCTCGGTGACCCACACCGTGTGCGTGGGGCGCGGCGACGGGGAGGCCGTGGCGGTCGCGGTGACCGTGCCGGTCCTGGTGAGGGTGGGGGTGGGCGACGTCGTCGAGGAGGTCGTCGGGGACGGGCTCGGGGACTCGGTCGTCGGGGACGGGCTCGGCGTGTCGCCCCCGTCGCCGATTCGGCCGGGACCCTCGTCGACGGTAGGGGCGATGCCGACCACGAACCGCTCGGCCCTAACGGTGACCAGGCCCGTCTCGGTGACCGTGACGTCGGCGGTCATATCGGGCAGCGGCAGAGGCGTGTCGCTCGGCAGCGGAACCAAGGTGGCGGCCCCGTACGCCGACGCCGTCCGCGTCACCGCCGGGTCCGCCTCCCCGGCCGCGTCCTCACCGTCTGCGTTCTCGCCGGGTGCGTCCTGGCCGGGTGGGTTCTGGCCGCGCGCGTCGTCCCCGGCCGCGTCTTCGCCGCCCGTGTCCTGCCCAGGCGTGTCCTCGCCAACCGTGTACTCTCCAGGCGTCTCCTCTTCCTCTCCCGGGGCCGGGCTCGTGGTCTGCTCCGATGGCGTGACCGTCGGGGTCGCCGCCGTCGTGCCGGCCGAGGGGGCGGAATCCGTGTCCGACGGCAGCACCGTCACCACGACGGAGGCCGGGGTCGCGCCGGAGGCCACCTCGCAGACGATCGCCGCCGCCCCGTCGGTGGACACCGGCACGAGGACATGACCCGGGGTCTGCTCGCCCGGTGTGCCGGTGTCCTCTGCGCCCGCGTCCGGCGTGCCGCTGTCCTCCGTGTCCACGCCCGGCGCGCCGACCTGCTCCGCGTTCACGCCCGGCGCGCCGGTCTCCCCCGAGGACACACCCGGGACGCTGCTGTTCCCTGCGGTCACGTCTGGCGTGACGGTCTCCCCCGTTCCCGCATGCGGCGCGCTGCTTTCCCCCGCGTTCACGCCCGGCGCGCCGCTGTCCCCCGCGGTCACGTCTGGGGTGACGGCCTCCCCCGTTCCCGCGTGGGGTGTGTCGGTCACCGTGGATGGGGCTTTGTCGTCCGGGTCGTTGGCTGGTTGGGGCTTGGGCAGGCTTGTGGCGGTTGGCTCGGCCGAAGCCTGGTCGTCGGCGTCGGGGGTGGGCGTGTGTGCGGGGGACGGGGTGGTTCCGATCGAAGGGGTTGTGGCCGGGGCATCGGCGGTGGAAGGCGGGGAGGAAGCGGTGAGGGCGGCCTGGGCGGGGGGCGAGTCGGTGAGGGACGGGGTGGGGGTGGTGGGCGTGTCGGCGGGGAGCGGCCAGGAGAGGGCACCGGTCAGGGTGAGGACGGCGGTGGGCAGGTCGGAGGGCACCGCGAAGGCCGAGGCGGTGGGGGTGCCGAGGTGCCAGGTCAGCGGGAAGGGCAGTCCGGCGCTCGGGGCCGTGGACGGTCCCCGCACTTCGACGGGGAAGGCCGGTTGGGCCGTCGTCCCGTCGGGCAGCAGGCAGGCGTACGGGATCCTTGGCGGCTCCTCTTCGGCGGTCGTCGCTAGCGACGTGGCCGCGAAGAGGCCCATCGAGGCGCCGGCGAGGGCGAGCGTGCCCAGGGTCGCCGTCGCCGACCTCCAGCCAAGAATCACGGTCCCTCCCCATCCGGCGAAGTCGCAAAGAAGCGGGAAAATGCGCCCTGGCGCGCCTAGGCGGCTTATGCGCACATCGCCTAGCCGATCACACAGCCTTGGGTCCGCACCTCAGAGATCCGTAATCCGAAGCACAGAGTTCACTGAGAGCGGACCCGGCCCCTCTCCGGGCGGCTTGATAGCCTCGACGCGAGATGGCCATGCTGACGGGAGCCGCTCACTCACCTGGGTCGCCTCGACCTGACGGTCTTCCGGTGGGAACCCCTAACCCGCGGCGCGCGCGAGGCCCGTGCCGCCTTGAGGCGTGCGAAGAGGCGGCAGGCCAGGCTCGCTCGTCGGCCTTGATGCCGCATTTGTTCCGTGCGCCTGGCCGCCCCGGCGGCGTGACCGCCGAGCCGGACGCCGTGTTCCGTACCCGCGCTGCCGACGAGTGGACGGAGCGGCCGTTGACGGCCCGCGTGCCGGTGGGCGAGATCCGCAGCGTGCCGGAGGCGCGATTTCGGCCGGGACCGGCCGGGATGCCACGGAATTTCCCCGCCATGAGCCGGAAGGCGGGGGCGGTGGCCTCGACGCGCAACGTCGTGCGGCAGGCCGGTACGGCTTACGACATGGCCCTACGGCACCGCCCTGCGGGGGATGTCACAGATCAGGAGGTACCACGCCCATGACTGACCCCGGCCGGGCCGCGCGGCCCGACACCGCCGACTTCCTCGCCGTCGACGGCGACCTGTCCGACGAGGAGCGGGCGATCCGCGACGCCGTCCGCGCGTACGCCGCCGCCGAGTTGCTGCCGCATGTCGCCGACTGGTTCGAGGCCGGCACGATCCCCGACGCGCGTGCCGTCGCCAAGGGTTTCGGCGCCCTCGGGGTGTTCGGCATGCATTTGACGGGCTACGGTTGCGCCGGCGCGAACGCCGTCTCGTACGGGCTGGCCTGCCGCGAGCTGGAGGCCGTCGACAGCGGGCTGCGCAGTTTCGTGTCGGTGCAGGGTTCGCTCGCGATGACGGCGATTCACCGCTTCGGCAGTGAGGAGCAGAAGCGGGAGTGGCTGCCGCGCATGGCGGCCGGTGACGTCCTCGGCTGCTTCGGCCTCACCGAGCCCGATGCCGGCAGCGACCCGGGTTCGATGCGCACGAGGGCCCGTCGCGACGGGTCCGACTGGGTGCTCGACGGCGCCAAAATGTGGATCACCAACGGCTCGATCGCCGATGTGGCCATTGTCTGGGCCCGCACCGATGAAGGCGTCCGCGGTTTCCTGGTGCCGACCGGCACCCCGGGCTTCTCCGCCCCGGTCATCCGCAAGAAGCTCTCGCTGCGCGCCTCGATCACGTCGGAGCTGGTGCTCGACGGCGTGCGGCTGCCCGCCGACGCGATCCTGCCGGGCGCGGAGGGCTTGAAGGCCCCGCTGTCGTGCCTGTCGGAGGCGCGGTACGGCATCGTGTGGGGTGTGGCCGGCGCCGCCCGCACCTGCCTGGAGGCGGCGACGGAGTACGCCGCGTCCCGCGTGCAGTTCGGCAGGCCGATCGCGTCGTTCCAGCTGACCCAGCGCAAGATCGCCGACATGCTGGTGGACGTCAACCACGCCATGCTGACCGCCCACCAGATCGGCCGGCTCAAGGACGCCGGGCAGGCCCACCACACCCACATCAGCTTCGGCAAGCTGGCCAACGTGCGCGCCGCCCAGCGCGTGGCGGCGACGGCGCGCAGCATCCACGGTGCCAACGGCATCACCCTGGAGTATCCGGTGATGCGCCACATGGTGAACCTGGAGACGGTCGCGACCTACGAGGGCACCGAGGACATTCACGCCCTCACTCTCGGCCGCGCCGTCACCGGCCTCTCCGCCTTCCGGTGACGCCTGCCGCCGACCCGGCGGCCCACGGCGCGCGCCCGGCCGCCGACCGGCCAGGCCGGCAGGCCGGTCAGGCGGGCAGGCCGGGTCGGGCGGGCCCATCCTCCGTGTCGGAGACCGGCCGGGACCGCCATCGGCGCGATCATCGACGCTTCGGCCGCGTGGTCAGGAGCCTCGGCGGTTCGGGTCGAGGCCGGCACGGCGCAGGGCCTCGGCCATGGCGCCACCCGCCGGCGGGGTCGCACCGCCTCGCCTGCGGTCGTCCTGCCGGGGTCTGCCCTGCCGGCCGTTCTGGCGGCCTTGCCGGCCGTCTTGGCGGCCGGTGGCGCCTTCGCGCTTGGGGCGGGTGTCGTCGTCGAGGCGGAGGGTGAGGGAGATGCGCTTGCGCGGGACGTCGACGTCGAGGACTTTGACGCGGACGATGTCGCCGGGCTTGACGACGTCGCGGGGGTCTTTGACGAAGGAGCGGGACATCGCGGAGACGTGCACCAGGCCGTCCTGGTGGACGCCGACGTCGACGAAGGCGCCGAAGGCGGCGACGTTGGTGACGACGCCCTCCAGCAGCATGCCCGGGCGCAGGTCGGTGATCTTGTCGACGCCCTCTTTGAAGACGGCGGCCTTGAACGCGGGCCGCGGGTCGCGGCCCGGCTTGTCGAGCTCCTCCAGGATGTCGGTGACGGTCGGCAGCCCGAAAGTTTCAGAAACGAACTGCTCGGGTTTCAGAGAACGGAGTACTTTCGTGTTACCGATGAGGCCCTTGATGTCACACTTCGTAGCGTCCAGGATACGGTGCACGACCGGATAGGCCTCCGGATGCACGGCCGAGGCGTCCAGTGGGTCGTCACCGTCGGTGATGCGCAGGAAGCCCGCGCACTGCTCGAACGCCTTGGGCCCGAGCCTCGGCACCTGCTTCAGCGCGGCGCGCGACCGGAACGGGCCGTGCTGGTCGCGGTGCCGCACGATGTTGTCGGCGAGCCCGGAGCCGATGCCGGACACGCGGGTCAGCAGGGGCGCGGACGCGGTGTTGACGTCGACGCCCACGCCGTTGACGCAGTCTTCGACGACCGCGTCGAGCGATCGGGACAGTTTCAGCTCCGACACGTCGTGCTGGTACTGGCCGACCCCGATCGACTTGGGGTCGATCTTGACGAGCTCGGCCAGGGGATCCTGCAGCCTGCGGGCGATCGACACCGCGCCGCGCAGCGACACGTCGAGATCCGGTAGCTCCTGCGAGGCGTACGCCGAGGCGGAGTAGACCGAGGCCCCGGCCTCGGAGACCATGACCTTGGTGAGCCCGGGGACCAGCCGGATCAGCTCGCCGGCCAGCTTGTCGGTCTCGCGTGAGGCCGTGCCGTTGCCGATGGCGACCAGTTCGACGCGGTGCTCGGTGGCGAGGCGGGCGAGGACGGCCAGCGACTCGTCCCATTGGCGGCGCGGCTCGTGGGGGTAGATGGTGTCGGTGGCCACGACCTTGCCGGTGGGGTCGACGACGGCCACCTTCACACCGGTGCGCAGGCCGGGGTCGAGGCCCATGGTGGCGCGGGCCCCGGCGGGCGCGGCGAGCAGCAGGTCGCGCAGGTTGGTGGCGAACACGCGGACGGCGTCGTCTTCGGCGGCCTGCCACAGCCGCATGCGCAGGTCGAGCCCGAGCCGGACGAGGATGCGGGTGCGCCACGCCCAGTGCACGGTGTCGGTGAGCCAGCGGTCGCCCGGCCGGCCCTGGTCGGCGATGCCGAACGTCGCCGCGATGCGCGCTTCGTACCCGGGGTCGGCCCCTGTGCCGTCGTCGGGCTCCAGCGAGAGGGTGAGGATTTCCTCTTTCTCGCCGCGGAACATGGCGAGGACGCGATGCGAGGGCAGGCTGGTGAACGGCTCGGCGAAGTCGAAGTAGTCGGCGAATTTGGCGGCGGCCTCCGCCTTGTTGGTCATGGCCTCGTCTTTGACGCGGGCCACGAGCCGGCCGCGTTCCCACATGCGCTCGCGCAGCTCGCCGATGAGGTCGGCGTTCTCGGCGAACCGCTCGACCAGGATGGCGCGCGCGCCGTCGAGCGCCGCGGCGGTGTCGGCGACGCCCTTGGCGTCGTCGACGAAGCCGGCGGCGGTGGCCTCGGGGTCGAGGCCGGGGTCGGCGAGCAGCCGGTCGGCGAGCGGCTCCAGCCCCGCCTCCCGGGCGATCTGGGCCTTGGTGCGGCGTTTGTGCTTGTACGGCAGGTAGATGTCTTCGAGCCGGGCCTTGGAGTCGGCGGCCATGATCTGGGCCTCGAGGGCGTCGTCGAGCTTGCCCTGGCCGCGGATCGATTCGAGAATCGCGGCGCGGCGCTCCTCCAGCTCGCGCAGGTAGCGCAGCCTCTCCTCCAGTGTGCGCAGCTGGGCGTCGTCGAGGCCGCCGGTGACCTCTTTGCGGTAGCGGGCGATGAAGGGCACGGTGGCCCCTCCGTCGAGCCGGTCGCCGGCGGCCCGTACCTGCCGCTCGCCCACACCGAGTTCTTCGGCCATGCGCTCGTCGATCGCCTGGCCGATCGCGTGGTCGATGGACGTCGTCACGGTGCTGTCTCCGCCTCTTCCTCGGGTCCGGCATCGATTGTGCAGCACAGGTGCCTGGTTGTCGCATCGCCCGGGGTGAACTGGGGCAATTCGGGTAGATGGCAGGGAGCGAAGGGAGGACGACGCCATGCCATCGATTACCGATCGCGTCCGCCGCTTCATGCAGAGCTCGCAGGGCCGTAAGGCCCAGCAGAAGGCCAAGGAGATGGCCAAGGACCCGAAGAACCAGCAGAAGCTCCGCCGCTTCGCCGACAAGTGGCGGCAGCGGCAGCGCCACTGACGGCCGGCGCGCGACCGCCGGGGCCCGGTGACCCACCGATGTGGGCGCCGGGCCCCTTTTTCAGGTGGGGCCTTCAGGTGGGGCCTTCAGGTGGCGCCTTCAGGTGCGGCTTTCCGGTGCGGCGCTCTGCGATCTCGGCCGCCCGGCGCGCTCCGTAACAGCTCAGCAACGGCCGTTGCCTGCACCGAAAACGCGCTGTAGCGTCTGCGGCGTCGGCAGAAACTATCGGGCATAACTCGAAAGTTTCGGATGGCGGAGCCGGCACGGGCGACGTACGGGTTGGCCAACCCTTACATCGCGTCCTCCCCCAACGGCGCCGAGTGAGCGCCGGACGGCCAGACAAGGAAGGTCGACTGATGGCATTTCGTCGGCGAAGCGCGGTGATGGCGGCGGTGGCGCTACCCACGGCGGCCACGCTCCTCCTTACCGGATGTTCCAGCTCGGATGACACGTCGTCGGGATCTCAGGGCTCGAACGACGCCAAGACCACCACCGTCGAGTGGTGGCACATCTCCAACCAGGACCCGATGCGCAGCTTCTGGGCGCAGAAGGCGAAGGAGTTCGAGGGCTCGCACCCGGGCGTCAAGATCAACATTACGGTCCTCGAGAACGAGGCCTTCAAGACGAAGCTGACGACGGTCACCCAGACCGGCAAGGCTCCCGACATCTTCCAGACCTGGGGCGGTGGCGTGCTGAAGCAGCAGGCCGACGCCGGCCTGGTCAAGGACATCACCAACGACGTGTCCTCCTGGGGCTTCACCCCGGCCTCTCTCGCGGCCTACCAGATCGACGGGAAGACCTACGGCATCCCGTACGACGTCGGCATGGTGGGCTTCTGGTACAACAAGGCGCTGTTCAAGAAGGCCGGCATCGACGCGCCGCCGACGACCTGGGCGCAGTACCTCGACGACATCAAGAAGCTGAAGTCGGCCGGCATCACGCCGATCGCCCTGGCGGGCGCCGACAAGTGGCCGGGGCACTACTACTGGGCGTACCTCGCGATGCGTGAGGCCGGGCTGCCCGCGCTCAAGCAGGCCGCGGTCGACCACAACTTCAACACGCCGGCGTTCATCAAGGCCGGCCAGGACCTCAAGCAGCTCGCCGACCTTGAGCCGTTCCAGAAGGGCTGGCAGGGCGCCAAGTACGACACCCCTGACGGCGAGGCCGCCACGATGGGCAACGGCGAGGCGGCCATGGAGCTGATGGGCCAGTGGGCGCCCACCACGCAGAAGGCGAGCTCGGGCAAGGGCATCGGCGACGACCTCGGCTTCTTCACCTTCCCGATGGTCGAGGGCGGCGCGGGGAACCCGGGTGACGCCTTCGGCGGCGGCAACGGCTTCGCCGTCGGCAAGGACGCGCCTCCGGCCGCGATCGAGTTCCTGAAGTACATCTCGTCGGTCGAGGTGCAGAAGGCGGCCGTGGCGACCGGCTCGGTGCAGCCCGTCGTCAAGGGCGCCGAGGAAGGGCTGACGGACCCGAACCTGAAGACGGTGGCCGACACGCTGGCGAGCGCCTCCGGGTTCCAGCTCTACCTCGACCAGGCCTTCGCCCCGGCCGTGGGCGCGGAGGTGAACGACAGCGTGGCCGCGCTCCTCGCCGGGCAGAAGACGCCCGAGCAGGTCGTGCAGGACATCACCACCGCCGCGAAGAGCGAGTAGTCGCGGGGTGAGCGCCATGAGCGGGCTGGACGGGCCGGTGGGCGGTCGCCTCGACGCGACCAGCGAGCTGACCCGTCCGGCCCCCACATCGAAGCAAGCCGGGCGCGAAGGCGCGGCGGCCGGGACGAAGGGGCCCGCCCCGGGCCCCTCGCTCCGCAAGCGCGCGCTGCGCGGCTGGCTGACCATCGTGCTGTTCCTGCTGCCGGCGGTCGTGCTGTTCGGCCTGCTCGTGCTGGTGCCGATCCTGATCGCCGGCTACACCAGCCTGTTCAAGTGGAACGGGCTGGGCGGCCTCCCCGACGACTTCGTCGGTCTCGGCAACTTCCAGAAGATGATCGACGACCCGGTGGTGCTGGGCGACCTGAAGCACATGGGGTTCCTCATCGTCGGGTCGCTGGTGATCCAGTTGCCGATCTCGCTGGGCATCGCGCTGCTGCTCAATCAGCGGTTCCGCGGCCGGGCGGTCTTCCGGGTCGTGTTCTTCGCCCCGTACGTCCTGTCGGAGGTGATCACCGGTGTGCTGTTCACCATGGTCTTCTCCCCCAACCGGGGCCTGGCCAACGAGCTGCTGAGCCTCGTCGGGCTGGACAATCTGGCCGCCACCTGGCTGGCCGACCCGTCGACCGTCATGTACTCGCTGTTCCTGGTCATGACCTGGAAGTACTTCGGCTTCCACATGATCCTCTATCTCGCCGGCCGGCAGGGCATCCCCAAGGAGCTGCTGGAGGCCGCCGCCATCGACGGCGCGTCGCCGTGGCGGCAGTTCCGGCACGTCACGCTGCCGCTGCTCGGGCCGACGATCCGCATCAGCGTCTTCCTGTCGGTCATCGGCACCATCCAGCTGTTCGACCTGGTCTGGGTGCTCACGGGCGGCGGGCCCGTCCACTCGTCCGAGACGATGGCCGTCACGATGTTCCAGTTCGGCTTCAAGCGGTTCCAGGTCGGCTACGCGGGCGCCATCAGCGTCGCGATGTTCGTCATCAGCCTGATCTTCGCACTCGCCTATCAGCGGCTCGTGATGCGCCGTGACACGCAAGGAGCGATCACCACCATGGGAGACCGCCGATGACCGTGTCGTCCGCCACCCGGTCCTACGCCCAGTCGAACGCCGCGCGCGCCGCCCGCCGGGTGCGCACGGTGGTCCTGTACGTCGTGATCACCGTGCTCGCCCTGATCGTCGCGCTGCCCATCCTGTACGGGGTGCTGTCGGGCTTCAAGGACAACGGCCAGCTGTCGCGCAACCCGTTCGGCCTGCCGAAGCCCTGGGTCTTCGACAACTACTCCGAGATCCTGAGCTCGGGGTCGTTCTGGCGGCCGCTGTTCAACAGCGTGGTCATCGCGCTGCTCACCACCCTGCTCGTGGTCGGCGTGTCGGCGATGGCGTCGTACATCTTCGCGCGGTTCGCGTTCCGCGGTCGCGAGTTCATCTTCACGATCTTCACGATCGGGCTGATGTTCCCGTTCGCGGTGGCGATCCTGCCGCTGTTCATCCTGCTGCGCACGATGGGCCTGCTGGACAACCCGCTCGGCGTGATCCTGCCGCAGGCGGCGTTCGGCCTGCCCGTGACGATCATCGTGTTGCGCACGTTCTTCCGCGAGATCCCGAAGGAGATCGAGGAGGCCGCCACGCTCGACGGCTGCACCCCGCTCGGCTTCTTCTGGCGGATCCTGCTGCCCATGGCCCGCCCCGCGCTGGCCACGGTGTCGGTCATCGCCATCGTCGGCAGCTGGAACAACTTCATGCTCCCGCTGGTCGTGTTCAACGACCAGAACCTGTGGACCATCCCGGTGGCGGTCCAGCAGTTCTCCGGCCAGTACGTCACCGACACGGCGCGCATCCTGGCGTACGTCGTGTCCGCGATGCTCCCCGCTCTCGCCTTCTACGCGGTGGCCGAGCGCCAGCTCATCAGCGGCCTGACGGCCGGCGCCACCAAGGGCTGACGCACCGGTCACCGGGCGGGCGAGCCGGGAAGGGACCCCGCGCTGGGGGCGCGGAAGGGCCTTCGTGCCGTGGCCTCACGCCGACGGGCCACGGCACGAAGGTCGCCCGCGTGTTCCGGCGGCGGGCGCGGGCTCGCGCATCGGCGCCCGGACGGCTCACCAGTTGGGCGTCAGGCCCCGCGTGTGGCGGGGCAGGCGGTGGCCCGGCGGGGTCATGATGTACACGATGCCGCCGCTGCCGCTGCTGCGCAGCCACACGTTCTCGAAGTTCGCCCGGGGATAGACGTGCCGCACCGCGTCGTTGTCGGGCGACGCCGGGTCGTTGGCGATCACGTCGCCGGTCCGGGTGAACCCGATGATCACCATGAGGTGGCCGTTCGTGCTGTAGCCGGCGCCGGGCAGCTCCTCGGCCTGGAACGACTGCGAGGTCACCACCGGAATGCCGGCCTTGATGAACTGCTCCAGCTCGGTCAGCGAACGCAGCCGGGTGACGAAGCCGTCGAGGCCGTAGTGCCCCGCGTAGGCGGTGTTGAAGGGCCAGTTGCCGGCGCCCTCGTACGCGTAGTCGTAGACGTACCTGGCCGCGTGGTCGACCTCGGGGTCGGCGTACGACGGGTCGACCCACGCCAGCTCCCGCGGGCTCGGCCCCCTGCCCCAGTAGCCGAGGACCATCGCGGTCGAGGTGGGGCTGCACCAGGCCTCGCCGCCGCCGTCGTACTCGGGGTACTGGCCTTCGTGGACGTTCTGGGAGCGGCGCGGCACGTTCAGCTCGATGCCCCAGGCGCCGCCGCCGGGGCTCACCGGCACCTCGGCCCGGTCGGGCACCGCCGACGCCATCGCGCCGAGGGTCCGCACCTGCGGCCGGGCCCGCGAGCCGGCCTCGCGGTAGAGCGTCACGCGCAGGCGGTAGGAGCCGATGGGCCGCCCGTCGGCCGCCACGAACGTATCGACCGACACGTACCCGTTGTCGTCGCCCTGCCGGGGCACCGAGGTGCGCCGGATCGTCGTGTCGTCGTACGCCCAGCGGCCCATGACGTACCACTTGGTCAGGCCCGTGGCGTTGCGTCCCTGCATCTCCACCTGCAGCCAGCTGCCCGGCGGGGTGTCGGCGGTCCACGAGGCCACCAGCTCGGTGGCGTCGAAGCCCACCCTGTGCTCCGGGCCGGTCCAGCGGGCGTACTCGTAGGTCGTGGTGCCCAGCGCGTCGGTGTAGTCCATGGTGCCGATGGCCCGGTCGAACACCAGGGTGTGGCCGGCCCGCACCCCTTCCCGGTGGCCGGCCGGGAACACCTGCCGCCGGTAGGCGACCTGGGGAACGCCGGCCTCGTGGCGCCGCCCGCCCTGGACGTCCGCCGCGAGCGCCACCCCCGGCGTCGAGGCCACCAATAACGCGGATAACAGAACGGACAGCACGCGCATGAGCGTCACCTCGGCTCGGCCGGTCGTCGATCGCCAGGACTGTAAGTCGGCCCGAGGGGACGCGCATCGGAGGGCTTACGTATTCGTTCGGGTTCGTCCGCCGGCGTCGTCGACGTGCTCGGCGTGGTCATCGGCGGCGAGCCAGGGGCGCAGGACGGTTTGCGTCGCCTGCCGCAGGCGGTCGCGGAGCAGCTCCGGGTCCATCTCGCGGGCGGCGGGGTCGGCGAGGAGGGTCTGGAGCGCGCCGCTGATGGCGCCCAGGAAGGCGCCGACCAGGGCGCCGGCCTCGACCTCGCCGAGCTCGCCGGGAAACGCCTCGTGCAGGCGGGCCGCGATCATGCGCTGGGCGTCGAGCTGAAGCTGCAGCCCTCTGCCCCGCACGGCCGGCACCGTGGCGATCAGCCGTAGCCGCAGACCGGCGATCGGGCCGACCAGGTCGGGGGCGCCGACCTCGCCGAGGGCCCGCAGCAGCAGGTCGGCCGGCCGGTCGCCGGGGAGCCTGGCGTCGATCGCGGCGAGGGCGGCGCGGACGCGATCCTCCGCCTCGGGGAAGAGCAGCTCCTCCTTGCTGGCGAAGTAGTTGAAGAAGGTGCGGGTGCCGATCTCGGCGGCGGCGGCGATGTCGGCCACGGTCGTCTCGTCGTAGCCGTGCCGCTCGAACAGGTCCACCGCAGCGTCGATGATCGCTTGGCGTGTGCGCCGTCGCTTGCGTTCTCGAAGTGAGCACTCCTGCGGCATACGGGCACCCTATCGCACCCACCGCATACATGCACTCATTGCAAAAATACACTCGATGCATCTATGTTGAAGGCGGCTACCGACGAAAGGGAGCGGCCATGACCATCCGCACCGTGCTCATCTCCGGCTCCGGCATCGCCGGGCCCACCCTCGCCTACTGGCTGATCAGGAACGGTTTCCGCGTCACGCTCGTCGAGCGCGCGCAGGGCCTGCGCTCCAGCGGAAGTCCCGTGGACGTGCGCGGGCCCGCCGTACCCGTCGCCGAACGGATGGGCGTCATGCCCGAGCTGCGGGCCGCCGCCACCCGCGTGACCACGCTGACCTTCCTCAACGGGTCGGGCCGGCGCGTCGGCCGGGTCGACCTGGCGGCCATCGCCCGCGCCGGCGGCAGCCGCGAGGTCGAGCTGCCCCGCGGCGACCTCGCGCGCATCCTCGCCGGCACCGTGCGCGACGACGCCGAGTTCCTGTTCGACGACACGATCACCGCCATCGACCAGGACCCCTGCGGAGTGAACGTCACCTTCGACCGCGCCGCGCCCCGCCGGTTCGACCTGGTCATCGGCGCCGACGGCCTGCACTCGGCGGTGCGGCGGATCGCCTTCGGCCCCGAGGCCGGTTTCGTGCGGCACATGGGCGTGTACGTGGGCGGCCTGACCCTGGACGAGCCCATGGCCGGCCTGCCCGGCGGCGACCGCGAGGTGCTCATCTACAACCGGCCCGGCCGGGCCGTCGCCATCCACCCGTCGAACGGCCGCGCAGTCGCGGCGTTCATGTACCGCAGCCCCGCCGTGCCCGGCTTCGACCACCGCGACATGCGGCAGCACCGCGACCTGCTGTCCGCGGCCTACGCCGGCGCGTCCTGGGTCGTGCCCCGGCTGCTCGACCAGGTGCGCGCCACCGACGACCTCTACTTCGACTCGGTCGGTCAGGTACGCCTGCCGAGCTGGTGCAGCGGCCGGGTGGCCCTCCTCGGCGACGCCGCCGCGTGCGTGTCCCTCTTCGGCGAGGGCTCCTCACTGGCGATCGCGGGCGCGGCGACCCTGGCCGAGGCCATCGCCGCGAGCCCCGACGACCACGCGGCGGCCTTCGCCGCCTACGAGGCCCGTCACCGCCTGCTGGTCGCCCCGAAGCAGGCCAACGCCGGCCTGGCCGCCTCCCTGCTCATCCCGGCCACGAAGGCCGGCATCGTCACCCGCAACCTGGCCACCCGGCTGTGGCCCCTGGTCGCGGTGGCCCAGTGGGCGGGCCACCGCGCGGGCCGGTCGGCGCCGGACGGGCCGGCGGAGGGCCCGCAGGAGTCGGTGGGCCCCACCGCGCGGCCGCCCGCCACACCCTGACCACGTCGCAGGCGAGGCCTCGCGCCGATGCGGCCGGTCAGCGGGGCTCCTCCAGGCGCGGGGGCAGGCCGAACGCCTCGAACAGCTTCGGCCCGAGGAAGTGGTGCAGGCCGCTGATGCGCCCGTCGGACACCTCGATGACCTGGAGCGCGAACGGCAGCCGCAGCCCCGGCTCGGCGAGCTTGTACGCCCCGAAGGCGGCGCAGCCGTTGGCGGCGGTGGCGATCAGCCGGGAGCCGCGGCAGCCGATGCCCTGGCCGAGATACCACTGCGCGATGTCGTCGGTGCCGCGCAGCCAGAGCGCGAACGGCGGCATCGTGAACTCGGCGTCGTCGCGCAGCAGCGCCACGAGGGCGTCGATGTCGTAGCGCTCGAAGGCCTCGACGTACCGCGCGAGCAGGTCGCGGTCGTCGTCGGTGAGCGGTGAGCGCGGCCCCTCGGAGGCGGCGGGGATGGTCGACAGGGTGGCCCTGGCGCGCTGCAGCGCGCTGTTGACCGAGGCGACGGTGGTGCCGAGCAGCTCCGCCACCTCGGTGGCCCGCCAGCACAGCACCTCGCGCAGGATGAGCACGGCCCGCTGGCGCGGCGGCAGATGCTGGAGCGCCGCCACGAACGCGAGCCGCACCGACTCACGGGCCGTCGCCACGTCGGCGGGGTCGCCCTCGCGGGGCAGCACCCGGTCGTCGGCGATGGGCTGGATCCAGGTGACCTCCGGCAGCTCGGCGCCCAGCGCCGAGGTCGCCGGGGCCGACGGCCCGAGGTCGATGGGGCGCGCCCGCCGCTGCGCGCCCCGCAGCATGTCCAGGCACACGTTGGTGGCGATGCGGTACAGCCACGAGCGCACCCCCGAGCGGCCTTCGAAGCCGTCGGCGCCGCGCCACGCCCGCACCATCGTCTCCTGCACGGCGTCTTCGGCCTCGAAGCCGGAGCCGAGCATGCGGTAACAGTAGCCGGTGAGCTCCCGGCGATGCGCCTCGAACTCCACTTCGGAGATCGTATTCGTGCTGGTAGATGGCATGTCCGCCAGTCTAGGAGGCGGGTACGACAGTTTTGCGCAGGAGAAATATCGCAGCCTGCCGCAGGCCTCGTGCCTCCCAGAACCGGCGGACCGCCGTCCTTCGCCCGCCGGTCAGCCGCCCGCCATGGCGCCCACGACCATGAACGGCTCGGCCCCCGCCGCGACCGGTTCGGGAAGGGGCGCGTCGGGCGGCTCGTGGGACAGGTCCCGCTCGCAGGCGAAGAACCGGACGAAGGCCCGGCGTCGGCGGGTGCCGTGATCGCGGATCGTGCCGCGCAGCATCGGCAGGCTCGCCTCCAGCGCGTCGAGCACCGCGGCCTGCGTCACCTGCCCGGACACGCTCACCAGCACCTCGCCGTCGACCTTGGCCAGGGCGCGCAGATGCGCCGGGAGCACCACCCGCACCAGGCGCGGCGCGGACGCCGCGGTCATGACAGCGTCTGGACCTCGACCGACAGCACGGCCGGCAGGTCCCGGACGATGGGCGACCAGGTGTCGCCGGAGTCGGCGGAGGCGTAGACCTGGCCGCCCGTGGTGCCGAAGTACACCCCGCACGAGTCGAGCGAGTCGATCGCCATGGCGTCGCGCAGCACGTTGACGTAGCAGTCGCGCTGCGGCAGGCCGCGCGTGAGCGGCTCCCACTCTCCGCCTCCGGTGCGGCTGCGGTACACGCGCAGCCGGCCGTCGGGCGGGAAGTGCTGCGAGTCGCTCTTGATCGGCACGACGTACACGGTCTCGGGCTCGTGGGCGTGGACGCCGATGGGGAAGCCGAAGTCGGTCGGCAGGTCGCCGCTGACCTCGCGCCAGTTGTCGCCGCCGTCGTCGCTGCGCATGACGTCCCAGTGCTTCTGCATGAACAGCGTGTCGGGCCGCGCCGGGTGCCGCGCCATGTTGTGGACGCAGTGCCCGACCTCGGCGTCCTCGTCGGGGATGCCCTGGCTGCGCAGGCCCCGGTTGATGGGCCGCCACGTCTTGCCGGAGTCGTCGCTGCGGAACGCGCCCGCCGCCGAGATCGCCACGAAGATCCGGGCGGGGTCGCCGGCGTCGAGCAGGATCGTGTGCAGGCACATGCCGCCGGCGCCCGGCTGCCAGTGCGGCCCCGAGCCGTGGCCGCGCAGCCCGGCGAGCTCGTGCCAGGTCTGCGCGCCGTCGTCGCTGCGGAACAGGGCGGCGTCCTCGACCCCGGCGTACACCGTGTCGGGGTCGTTCGGGGACGGCTCCAGGTGCCACACCCGGGCGAACTCCCACGGGTGGGGGGTGCCGTCGTACCACTGGTGGGTGCCGGGGACGCCGTCGTAGGCGAACTCGTTGCCCATGGGCCGCCAGGTCTCGCCGCCGTCGTCGGACCGCTGGATCACCTGGCCGAACCAGCCGCCCGACTGTGACGCGTAGATGCGCGACGGATCGGCCGGCGAGCCCTTGATGTGGTAGATCTCCCAGCCCGGGAAGTGGGGGCCGCTGATGTGCCAGTCGTCGCGCCTGCCGTCGGATGTCAGCACGAACGCGCCCTTGCGCGTGCCGACCAGAACCCGTACTCCGGTCATCGGTGCTCCTTCGTTCGCTGTGACCTTCCCGATAAGACGTTCGGAAACCGGAGAACTCATCGGACCCAGCGAAGATCCTTTTCAACTTTCCGTATCGGAGCGATCACCACGCGAAGTTCTTTGCGCCTTTTTGAGCTTTGGCACAACCTTCGAGCCCGCGGCGCGGTCTCTTCTAGTGGCCCGTCACGCAACCTCGGCCGGGTAACTGGTCCAGCTTCGGATGGGTG
>JBIQJI010000051.1:0-44653 GCA_044507605.1 Actinomycetales bacterium
GCGTGTAGTGCTGACCGGCCCGGATGTTGCGGCCCAGGTCGATCCGCCACAGCCGCGACCCGTCCAGCCGGTAGGCGTCCACCAGCACGTTCCCGGTGTACCCCGACTGGGAGTTGTCCTTGGAGTTGGTCGGATCCCACTTCAGCACCAGCTCGTACCGGCCGTCCCCGTCCAGGTCGCCCACGCTCACGTCGTTGGCCGTGTAGGAGTACGACACCCCGTCCGGCGTGGTGCCGCCCGACGGCCGCTGGATCGGCACATCCAGATGATCCCCGCCGGTGAACCGGATCGACGCCTTCGACGCCGCCTGCTCCGCGCCCCCGATCACCGGCCGCACGGTGTACGACGCGCCCGCCGACGCGCCCGCGTCCAGATAGTTCGTCGAGCCCGTGATCGGCGTGGAGTTGACCTTCGTCCCGTCCCGGTACACGTTGAACGCGACCGACGACGGATCGGTGCCCAGCAGCCGCCACGACACCAGGTTCCCGTTCCCGGACCGGACGCTGATCAGACCCCGATCCAGATCCTCCACCTGACGGGCGGATCCGGAGGGAGGCGGCGAGGTGGGCGTGGAGTCGCCGACCTTGACGAGCCGCCACTGCTGGTTGGCGCCACCGTTGTCGGCCCACTGGATGACGTTCGCGCCGTCCGTGGTCTGGCTCTGGTAGACGTCGAGGAGCTTGCCGCTGTTGCGGTTGATCAGCTTGACGTACCCGTCGCCGGTGTCGGACACCGTCCACTGCTGGTTGGCGCCGTTGTTCTGGGTCCACTGCACGACGTCCGCGCCGTTGTCGGTGGACTTGGCGTACACGTCGGCCACCTTGCCCGAGTGGCGGGCCTTGAGCAGGTAGTGACCGTCGCCGGTGGACACGAACTGCCACTGCTGGTTGGCGCCGCCGCTGGGGGTCCACTGGATGATGTCGCCGCCGTCATCGGTCGAGGCGCCGCTGACGTCGAGGGCTTTGCCGCTGTTGCGGTTGATCAGCTGATACCAGGCGCCGGTGTCGATGGTCGCGGCGGCGGCCGGGCGGACCTGGGCGATCGTCAGGGCCAGCGCGACGGCGAGCGCGGCCGTGAGCGCGGTGATCACGGTGAGTCTGGGGGGCGCGAGCGAACTGTGCATCTGGACTCCGTTCTGGAGGTAGGCGGATCTGGGCGATCGGCGGGAAGCGCTTTCCCATGGGTTGTTAACGTTCACACACATCCGCCTGGGAAGGGGGGCGAACGTGTGCGGTGATGTGCCGGGATCGTCGATCAGGTTGCGCGCGTCGTCAACGGAGCCGGCCGCGGCGGCATACGGCTCCGCACGACTCCGCACGTCCGCCCTCATGACGGACATGCCAGGTCCAGGTGATCCTGAAAGTTTCAGCTGTGGCTCGCGGGGTCTCCGTCATCACAACTTCGGACTATCGATAGCCGACGTAAACGATCTTTCGTTACACTCCGGGCGAGCCATCGAGCCGGACCGGAGACCATGAACCAGCAATTGCCGTCCCGCCGTGCCTTCATGGCCGCCGCCGGCGGACTGCTCACCACCGCCGCCGTCGGCGGCGCCGTCGCGGGCACCGCCGAGAGCGCGGCCTTCGCGGCCGCCCGGGCCGAGGCCGGCACCGGCCGCCGGCCCAACTTCGTGATCGTCCTCGCCGACGATCTGGGGTGGGGGGAGCTCGGCTGCTACGGGCAGGCCAAGATCCGGACGCCGAACCTGGACCGGCTGGCCGCCGAAGGGCTCCGCTTCACCGACGCCTACGCGGGCGCGCCGGTCTGCGCGCCGTCACGTGCCTCGCTGCTCACCGGCCTCGACACAGGGCACTCCACCGTCCAGGAGAACCCCAGGCATCACCCGCAGCACTCCCTGACCTCCGCCGACGTCACGTTCGGCTCGCTGCTGAAGCTCGCCGGATACCGCACGGCGTGCATCGGCAAATGGGGTTTCGGCCCGGAGCAGCCCCATCAGGCGTCGCATCCGAACTCCCGCGGCTTCGACGAGTTCTTCGGGTACATCACGCACAAGCACGCGCACCAGTACTGGCCCGAGTACCTGTGGCACAACCACGGCAAGGTGCGGCTCGACGGCACCAAGTACGCGCCCGACCTGTTCGCCGACCACGCCAAGACCTTCATCGAGGCCGCCGCCCGCGCGGGCGAGCCGTTCCTGCTCTACCTGTCCACGACGCTGCCGCACGCGCCGAGCGCGGTGCCGGGCGACGCCGGGCGCTACCGGGACGAGCCGTGGTCGCGGGCCGACCGGCGGCACGCGGCGCAGGTGACCCGGCTCGACGACCACGTCGGGCAGATCATGCACACGCTGCGCGAGGCCGGGGTGGCCGATTCGACGATGGTGCTGTTCGCCGGCGACAACGGGCCGCACCACGAGAAGGGGGTCCATCCCCGGCTGTTCAAGGCCAGCGGCCCGTACCGGGGCGGCAAACGCGAGCTGTACGAGGGCGGCATCCGCGTCCCGATGATCGCGTGGGGGCCCGGCCTGCTGGAGTCGTCCCGCGTGGTCCGCGAGCCGGTGGCGTTCTGGGACGTGCTGCCGACGCTCGCCGACATGGCCGGGGTGCCCGTGCCCGATCGCCTCGACGGCCGGTCGCTGCGCACACTGCTCACCGGCGGCCACTTCAAGGGCCACGACCTGCTCTTCTGGAACTATCCGGGCAAGGCGCAGGCGGTGCGCCGGGGCCACTGGAAGTGCATCAGGTTCACGCCGCACTCCGGCGGCGTCCCCACCGGCACCCGGTTCGAGCTGTACGACCTGGCCGTCGACCCCGGCGAGAAACGCGACCTGGCCGCGGCGTATCCGCAGATCGTCACCGAGCTGGACGGCCTGATGACCATCTCCGTCGGCCCCGACGAGCGCCGCCCGTACGGCATGAAGCTCACCGGCGCCTCGCGCATGGCCGGGGGACGCTCGTACCCCCTTGAGGTCACCCTGAGCAACGGCTCGGCCACCACGTGGCGCAATGTGCGCGTGCGGCTGCGGACGCCCAAGGGCTGGTGGGTGCACGGCCCGGCCCCGCGCCTCACGCTCCGGCCGGGCATGTCGGCGGTCGTCACGTTCACCGTCACCCCGCCCCGGTCCGCGCGCCACGACCACACGCTCGAATGCACGGCCCGGTTCGCCGCCCACGGCAGGGACGTCCGCTTCACGACGCACCGCAAGATCACCGTGGGCCGGGAGCCGAAGCGGGAACCGGAGCAGGAACGGGAACAGGAACAGCTCGTCTGATCCGGGCCGGCTCCGAGACCGGTCCGGAGGCCACAACGCGGGCGAGGTGAGGCGGCGGCGCGGCCGAGGCCGGCCGTCTCCTCACCCGTGCCCTCTTCCACCCGCGCCCCTCCGCCCGGGCGTCGCGCACTCTTCTTAACCGTTACCCTACATCCATACACCTATAGTGCTAGGACATTAGATGTATGGAGTAATCGGTGATCGAGTTCTACCTGGATACGAAGTCCGGCCTCTCGCCGTACCTGCAGCTGGTGCAGCAGGTACGGCACGCGTTGCGGCTCGGGCTGCTGCGTGAGGGCGATCGGCTGCCGACCGTCAAGGAGGTCGTGGGGCGGCTGGCGATCAACGCCAACACCGTGCTCAAGGCCTATCGGGAGCTCGAACACGAAGGGCTGGTCGCCGCGCGGCCGGGGGTGGGGACCTTCGTGACGGCGACGCTCGCGGGCGCCTCGCTCGCGGCGCAGGGCCCGCTGCGAATGGAGCTGCAGCGGTGGCTGGCCAAGGCCCGCCTGGCCGGGCTCGACGAGGAGAGCATCGAGGCCCTGTTCATGACCACCTTCCGGACCACCGCTCAGGAGGACATCGCGTGACATCCGTCCTGAACGCCCAGGGCCTGGGCAAGAGATACGGCAGGCACTGGGCGCTGCGCGACTGCACCATCGACGTTCCGGCCGGTCACGTGGTGGGGCTGGTGGGCCCCAACGGCGCCGGCAAGACCACGCTGCTGAAGCTGGCCAGCGGCCAGCTGGAGCCCACGACCGGCGACCTGACCGTGCTGGGCGGCCGCCCGGTCGACGGCCGCGCCCAGCTGGCCAAGGTGGGCTTCGTCGCCCAGGACACCCCCGTCTACGCCGGGCTGAGCGTCGAAGATCACCTGCGGCTGGGGGCGCGGCTCAACCCGCGCTGGGACGCCGCCCTGGCCCGGGAGCGCATCGCCCGGCTCGGGCTCGTCCCGAAGCAGCGGGCGGGCAGGCTGTCCGGCGGCCAGCGCGCCCAGCTCGCCCTCACCCTCGGCCTGGCCAAGCGGCCCGAGCTGCTGATCCTGGACGAGCCGGTCGCCTCGCTCGACCCGCTCGCCCGCCGGGAGTTCATGCGCGGGCTGATGGAGGCCACCGCCGAGCACGAGTTCAGCGTGGTGCTCTCCTCCCACCTGGTCTCCGACCTGGAACGCGTCTGCGACTACGTGATCGTGCTGGTCGACTCGCGCGTGCGGGTGGCCGGGGAGGTCGACGAACTGCTGGCCACCCATCACCGGCTGACCGGCCCGCGCCGCGACCCCGGCCGGATGCCCGCCGGCCAGCACGTGGTGTCCGCGAGTCACACCGACCGGCAGAGCACGTTCGTGGTCCGCGCCGACGGCCCGATCCTCGACCCCGCCTGGATGGTCGGCCGGCTCGGCCTGGAGGACCTCGTCCTCGCCTACATGGACGAGCAGGCCGCCGAGAACGACCGCATCGCCCTGGAGGTGCACGGATGATCTGGCTGACGTGGCGCCAGCTTCGCGGCTCGGCCCTGATGATGGCCGCCGCGCTCGTCGTGCTCGGCGCCGCCCTGGCCCTGACCGGGCCCCGCATCGCCTCCGAGTACTCGGCCGGCATCGCCGACTGCACCAGGAACGACACCTGCGACCAGTTCTTCGACGGCTTCTTCGGCGAGTACGACATCCCCTTCCTGGCCGCCGGCCTCGTCGTGCTGCTCCTGCCGGCCCTCGTCGGGCTGTTCTGGGGAGCCCCGATGATCAGCCGTGAGCTGGAGGCGGGCACGCATTTGCTGGTGTGGAACCAGAGCGTCACCCGGCGACGCTGGCTGACGGTCAAGCTCGGGCTCACCGGCCTCGCCGCCGTCGCCGCCGCGTGCCTGTGCGGCCTTGTGGTGACCTGGTGGTCCGGGCCGCTCGACCGGTCGGCCCCCTCGGGGCTCGCCCAGATGGACCCGCTGATCTTCAGTGCGAGAGGTGTCGTCCCCATGGGGTACGCCGCCTTCGCCTTCGCCCTGGGCGTGGCCGTGGGCATGCTCGTGCGCCGCACGCTGCCCGCCATGGCCCTCACGCTGGCGGTCTTCGTGGCGGTGCAGCTCGCCATGCCGCTGCTGGTCCGGCCCCACCTGATGCCCCCGGTCACCGCGACCTTCGAGCTGGGCAAGGCGAACGTGGACAGCATCGGCATGCGCGAGGGCGCGTCTCCGGAGATCTCCCTGGATTCGGCGGTTCCCGGCCATGCGGGCGCCTGGGTGCTGTCCAGCGACCTGCTCGACCCCTCCGGACGGGTGATCGCCCCGGCAGGCCGGTTCGGGTCCGTCGACGTCTCCACGACGTCGGGGCCGTGCGCGCTGCGGGCGCCGGGCGCGGGGGGTATGGACGGCTGCCTCGCGGAGATCAACCGGCTCGGCTACCGGCAGCGGGCCACCTACCAGCCGCTGGAGCGTTTCTGGCCCTTCCAGTGGATCGAGACCGGCATCTACGCCCTGCTCAGCATCGGCCTCACGGTGTTCTCCTTCTGGTGGATCAGGAGACGCCTGTCATGACCGTCACGAGGGTGGCCATCGCCGTGCTCGTCCTGCTGCTGGCGGCGGCCTGCACGGCTCCGGAGCCGCCGCGCGGCCAGGCGGGCACGGTGACCACGCCGGCCTGCCCACCGCTCCGGGCCGCCCCCGGGAAGGAGACGGCCACCACGATCGACGTCATCGAGCAGGCGTACTTCTGCATCCTCGGCCGCTACTACGACGGCGCCACCCTCGACGCCCGGGCGCTGCTGACGGCCGGGTTCGCCGCCCTGACCCGGGAACTCGACCGGCGCGGGCGCGACCTGCCCGGCGCGACCATGCCCGCGCTGACCGGCGACCGGAAGGCCGACTGGGCCGCGTTCGAGGCCGCCTACCGGAAGATCACCGCCCGGGTGCCCGACCTGCGCGACACCCTGGCCGTCACCACCCTTGAGGCCATCGTGGCCGCCCTCGGCGACGACCACGCACGCTGGACCCATGGCGTTCGACGGCCGCCGGACTACTACGACGGCGACGGCTACGGCCTGGGCTTCGCCACGAACATCTCTCCCCCGCAGGTGCGCACCGATCCCGGCGCGGCCGCCCCGCCGCTGTTCGTCACCACCGTCGAGGGCGGCGCGGCGCGGGCCGCCGGTCTGCGCCCCGGCGACGTCATCGAATCGATCAACGGCTCGGTGCCGTTCATCGACGGCACGGCCGTCACCCCCGCGCTCGCCGCCCTCGCCCCGCAGTACCCGGAGGCGCGCCCGGTGCGGCTGCGGCTGAAGCGCCCGGCGACCGGCCGCCGCTGGACGGTGACGCTGAAACCCGGCCTCTACCAGCGGAACCTGGCCGACCTGCGCGTCGTGACGTCGAAGCTGCTCGACGACGACGTCGCCTACGTCCGGATGCTGGGGTTCACCCCCGACGCGGCGGACCGGGCGCTGAAGGCGATCGCCCGGCTGCGCACCGGCCGCACACTGGCGGGTGTCGTGCTGGATCTGCGCGGCAACGGCGGCGGCAGCGCCACCGAGGCGATCCGCCTGGTGAGCGCCTTCGTCCACGACAAGGTCACCGCCTACCAGTGCACCGCCGACGGTGCCTGCCGCCCGATGCGCACCGACGACACGGTCGGCCTGCTCGGCCTGCCGCTGATGGTGCTCACCGACCGCGGGTGCGCCTCGGCCTGCGAGCACTTCGCCGCCGCCGTCAAAGACCTGCGCGCCGGGCAGCTGATCGGCACCCGCACCGCCGGCGTGATCTCCGGCCCAGCGGCCCCTTACCTGCTGAACGACAACACCGTCCTGAGCCTCCCCGCCGAGCACCACCTGGGCCCCGGCCACGAGGTCCTCGACCGCATCGGCGTCGCCCCCGACCACTGCATCCGCCCCGCCCCCGAGGATGTGGCCGCCGGCCGCGACCCCGCCCTGGCCACGGCCCTGACCCTGCTGCACCAGTGAGGACCCCGCCATGAGACGCCTCCCGACCATCGCCGCAGGGCTGGCCCTCCTCGCCGCCACGGCCTGCTCCGCACCCGCCCCGCCCAGGGCCGACGCCGGTCCGCCCAGCACGCCCTCGGGCCCCGTCACCCTGCCGGCCCTCACCGGCCCGCACCGGGTCGGCACCACCGCCCTGCACCTGACCGACACCTCCCGCCCCGACCCCTGGAACCTGGACGCCCCGGCCAGGCAGCTCAAGGTCACCCTGTGGTATCCCACCGAACGCCGCGACGGGCCCCGCGCCCCCTACATGACGCCCGAGGAGTCGCGGCTCCTGCTGCGGGCGTCGGGCATCGGCGGGGTGCCGGACGACACGCTGAGCAAGATCCGGACGAACGCCATCGAGGACGCCGAGCCCGCCGGCGGAAAGCTGCCGCTGGTGGTGCTCTCCCCGGGGTTCACCAAGCCGGTGAGCACGCTCACGTCGCTCGCCGAGGATCTGGCGAGCCGCGGGTACGTCGTCGCCGGCATCGACCACACCTACGAGAGTTACGCCACGACCCTGGCCGGCGGCAGCGTCGCCGGGTGCATCGCCTGCGACAGCGACTCCGACCCGGGTTTCGGCGCCGGGCTGGTGCGCAGCCGCGCCGCCGACGTCTCGTTCGTGCTCGACGAGCTGACCCGGAACGGCTCGCCCGGCGCCCGGCTGATCGACCGCTCCCGCATCGCCATGGCCGGGCAGTCGATCGGCGGGGCGAGCGCCCTGGCGACGATGGTGCACGACCCCAGGGTGCGGGCCGGGATCGACCTGGACGGCACCACCTACGCCCGCATCCCGAAGAGCGGCTTCACCCGGCCGTTCATGTTCGTGGGGTCGGCCGACCACGTTCCCGGCGGCCGCGACCAGTCGTGGGACCGCGACTGGAAGCTGCTGACCGGGTGGAAACGCTGGCTCGTCCTGCCGAGGGCCGAGCACGCGTCCTTCACCGACGCCCCGCTGCTGCGTCCGTCCCTCGGTATCAAGCCGCCCCCTGGCGTCCTGCCCGCGGCCCGCGCCGCCGAGCTCACCCGCACCTACGTGGCGGCCTTCCTCGACCTGCACCTGAAGTCCCAGCGGCGGCCCATTCTCGACGGGCCGTCCGCGCGCCATCCCGACATCGGCTTCTGTCCCTCGGCCTGCTCGCCGAAGTGATGCAAGATGGTCGGGCGGGCCCCAGCAACGAACAGGAGTCGTGGTCGGAGTGGAACTGGAACACCTGGCGACCTTTCGCGTCGAACTCGACCCGATCCTGCACCTGGGGCAGACCCAGTGGGGCGACCGCCGCGTCGTCAACATCGTCGGCGGGTCCTTCGAGGGGGCCAGGTTCGCCGGCGTGGTGCTGCCGGGCGGCGCCGACTGGCAGATCGTCCATGAGGACGGCATGGCGAGCATCGACACCAGGTACACGCTCCGCACCCACGACGGCGCCCTCGTCTACATCCAGACCCAGGGCGTGCGGCACGGCCCGCCCGATGTCCTGGCGCGACTCGCGGCCGGCGACCCGGTCGACCCCGCCGACTACTACTTCCGGGTGTTCGTCCGCTTCGAGACGGGCGCGCCCCAGTACGCCTGGCTCGGCCGCACCCTCGCCGTCGGCACCGGCCGCCGGGACCCGGACGCCGTCGTCTACGACGCCTTCACGCTGACCTGAACGGCCGCGCCGTGGTCAGGTGGCGGGGGTGGTCAGGGCGTGTTCGGCCTCCTCGTCGGTCATGGCCTCGATCTGCGCGATCAGCAGTTCCTCCACCGCCTCGGCCAGCGCGGCGACGGTGTCGCAGCCGAAGACGGTGCGCAGCGGCACCTCCATGTCGAGGGTGGCGCGCAGCCGGGCCGCCACGCGGGTGGTCATGAGGGAGTGAGCGCCGAGGTCGCGCAGGTCGTCCAGGACGCTCACCCGCTCGACGCCCAGCACCTCGGCCCAGATGCCGGCCACCAGGCTCTCGCTGTCGCTGCGCGGCGCCGTGTACTCGGTGGTGGCGGTGCGGTCGGGCTCCGGGAGGGCGGCCCGGTCGGGCTTGCCGCGCGAGGTCAGCGGCAGCTCCGGCAGGTGCGTCCAGCGGGTCGGCACGAAACCGCGGGGCAGCCGGTCGGCCGCGTGGGCGCGCAGGGCCGCCGGGTCGGCGGGGCCGGTGAAGTACGCGACCAGGTCCTCGCCCTTGGCGGCCACCACCACCTGCCCGGCCGCCGGGTGCTCGCGGAGCACGGCCTCGACCTCGCCGGGTTCGATGCGGACCCCGCGCACCTTGAGCTGGTCGTCGAGGCGGCCCAGGAACTCCAGCATGCCGTCGGAGCGCAGGCGCACCCGGTCGCCGGTCAGGTAGCGCCGGGCGCCGGGCGCGCCGTCGGGGTCGGGTTCGAACCTGGCGGCGGTGAGGGCGGGCAGGCCCAGGTAGCCGCGGGCGACGCCCGCGCCGCCGATCGCGAGTTCGCCCGCCGCGCCGGGCGGCAGCGGATCGCCCCACGGGTCGACGACGCGGACCGTGGTGCCGGCCACCGGGCGGCCGATCGGCGGGCGGGCCGTGGCGTCGGCCCCGTCCAGGTCGGCGTAAGTGGCGATCACCGTGGTCTCGGTGGGGCCGTAGGTGTTGACGAGCCGTACGCCGGGCCGCTCGGCCCGCCAGCGGGCCACGGCCGCCGCGTCGGCCTGCGAGCCGCCGAGGATCACCAGGCGCAGCTGTGGCGGCCAGGGCACCTCGGCCATCGACTCGACCAGGCGGTGCCAGTAGGCGGTGGGCAGGTCGAGCACGGTGATGCGGTGGCCGTCGGGGCCGGACAGCACGTCGGGGAGGGTGGCCGGGCCGTCGGGCAGCAGCACCAGGGTCGCGCCGGAGGCGAGCGCGGGGAAGATCTCCTCCACGTGGGTGTCGAAGCCGAGCGACGCGAACTGCACCACGTGGTCGCCGGGCGTCAGGCCGTACTCGCGCCGCATCCACGCGACCCGCGCGGCCACCGCGGCGTGTTCGACGAGCACGGCCTTCGGCCGTCCGGTGGAGCCGGAGGTGGTCATCACGTACGCGGCGGACGGGCCGGCTCCGCCTGTCCGGGGTCGGCCGGTGCCGGTCACGCCGTCGTCCGCGAGCAGCCAGGCGGCCCCGGCGGCGGCCATGGCGTCGTCGTGCCGGGCCGGCGGGTCGGCGGGGTCGAGCGGCAGGTACGCGGCGCCGGCCCGCCAGACGGCGAGCAGCGCGGCGATCACGTCGGCGGAGGGGGGCAGCCGCACGGCGACGACATCGCCTTCGCGCACGCCGGCGTCGCGCAGCGTCAGGGCCAGCTTGCCGGCCCGGTTCCACAGGTCGCCGTACGCGACCGCCTGGTCGCCGCACCGCACGGCGATCGTGTCGGGGTCCTGGTGCGCGATGGCCGCCAGCACTTCCTCGGGCGCGGGGTCGGCGGGGGCCGTGAGGGCGGCGATGGCGTCGCGGTCGGCGGCCGTCCAGACGGGCAGCCGGGAGAGGGGGGTGTCGGGGGCGGCCAGGGCTCCTTCGAGGAGGGTGCGGTAGCGGGTGGCGATCGTCGCGACCTCGGCCTCGGTGAAGACGGTGCCGTCGTAGCCGAAGGAGATGGCCAGCCCGTCGGCCGAGGGCCACGCCTCCAGCAGCAGATCCACCACGATCATGGGGTGGCCGCCGGGGAACTCCGACACCTGGACGTTGCCGAACGCCTTCACCTCGCCGACCGCGTAGTCCTGCATGATGAACACGGTCGGCATCAGGGTCTCGATGGGGGCCCGCAGCCGCTCCAGCAGCGGGGCCGGCCGGCTCATGGCGGCCAGCCCGGTGGTCCTGGTGCGGGCGAGCAGTTCGGCGAACGTCGGGTCGCCGGTCAGGTCGCCGCGCAGCGGCAGCGTCTGGGCGAGGTAGCCGATCATCGGCTCCAGCTCGACCCGGTCGCGCCCGTTCACGACGGTGCCCACCAGCAGGTCGTCCTGGCCGCTGTGCCGGGAAAGCAGCGCCTGGTAGGCCGCCATGAGCACCATGAACGTGGTCGCGCGGTGCTCGCGGGCCACCCGCTCCAGCTCGCCGACGAACGCCGCGTCGAGGCGCAGCCAGTGGTAGCCGCCTTCCCGCACGTGGGCGCGGGCGCCGGGCCGGGCGAACGGCAGCTCGGTGGCCGGGGGGTCGGCCAGGGTCTGCGTCCAGTACGGCATCGCCCGCTCGGCCCGGCGGCGCTGCCAGCGGGCGTAGTCGCTCGGCATGATGGGCAGGTCGGGCAGGCGGGGCGGGCGCCCCTCCAGGGCGGCGGTGTAGTGTTCCCGCAGGTCGTCGAGCAGGACCTCCATGGAGTGCCCGTCGGCCAGGATGTGGTGCAGGGTCAGGCAGAGCACATGGTCGTCGGGCGCGATCTCGACGACGGCGATGCGCAGCGGCACGCCGTCGCCCAGGTCGAAGGGCGTCATGGTGCGCCGGCCGACGAGTTCGACGGCCTCGGCCTCGCCGCCGACGGCGAGCCATTCGATGTCGGGGGTCCAGCCGGACGGCGCGGTGACGGCCCAGGGCGTGCCCTCCTCCTCCACGAACGCGGTGCGCAGGCTTTCGTGTCTCGCGACGACCGCCTGCAGCGCCTTGGTGAACGCCATGCGGTCCAGCGGCCCGCGCAGCCGCCGCACCAGGTACATCGTGTAGGAGACGTCGTCGGGCACGAGCCGCTGCAGCATCCAGACGCGCTCCTGCGCGGGGGAAAGTGGCGCTTTCATGTGTTGTCGGCTCCCAATCCGTCGAACAACTCCTGCAGCTCGTCGGCGCCGAGGCCGTCGAGCCGGTCGCGCAGCGCGGCGATGTCGGCCAGGTCGAGGTCGTCATCGTCGTCGAACCGGTCGAGCTGCGCGGCGAACCCGGCGATGGTCGGATGCTCGAACAGCACGACGATGGGCACCTCCAGGCCGAACCTGGACTGCACTCTGGCGATGATCTGGGTGGCGGCCAGCGAGTGGCCGCCCAGTTCGAAGAAGTCGTCGTCGACGCCGATCCGTTCGCCGATGTCGAGCACCTGGGCCCAGATGCCGGCGAGGTCGGACTCCACGGAGGTGGCGGGGGCCCGGAAGGGCACCGTGCCGGGCCGCGCCGACGCGGGGGCGGGCAGGGCCTTGCGGTCGAGCTTGCCGTTGGGAGTGAGCGGCAGCGCCTCCAGGGTGACGTGGCGGGCCGGCACCATGTACTCGGGCAGCGCGCCGCGCAGCCGGTCGCGCAGCCGGGGCCAGTCCACCGCGCCGGTGCGCGGCACCAGGTACGCCACCAGGCGGTCGTCGCGCACGGCCACGGCGGCGTCCCTGACCTCGTCGGCGGCGCGCAGCGCCGTCTCGATCTCGCCCAGTTCAATGCGGAACCCGTGCACTTTGACCTGCTGGTCGGCCCGGCCGAGGTACTCCAGCGAGCCGTCGGGGGCGATCCGCGCCAGGTCGCCCGTGGCGTACATGCGTGCGCCGGGTTCGGCGGCGTACGGGTCGGGCAGGAAGCGGGCCGCGGTCTGGCCGGGCAGGCCGTGGTAGCCCCTGGTGACGCCGGCTCCGCCGATGTGCAGCTCGCCCGCTTCGCCGTCGGGCACGGGCAGGCCGTCGTCGCCCAGCAGGTGGAGGGTGGTGCGGCCGATGGGCCGGCCGAGGTGCACCGGCGCCGGGGATGGCGCCACCGGCCCGGCGGTGGACCACACGGTGGTCTCGGTGGGGCCGTACACGTTCCACAGCTCGGCGCCGCCGGCCAGCAGCGCGTCGGCGAGGTCGCGCGGCAGCGCCTCGCCGCCGCACAGCCGCAGCCTGATCGCCTCGGGCACCCCGCCCGACTCGACGAGGATCCGCCACCCCGCCGGGGTGGCCTGCATCACGGTGACGCCTTCGGCGATGGCCCGGTCGCGCAGCGCCCAGCCGTCGGACACCTCGCGCGTGGTCGCGATCACCAGGCGCGCCCCGGTGACCAGGGGCAGCAGCAGTTCCAGCACCGAGATGTCGAACGACAGCGTGGTGACGGCCAGCCACCGGTCTCCCGGCCCGATCGGCAGCCGCTCGGCGAACGACTCCAGCAGGTTCGCCACGGCCCGCCGCGGGACCGCCACGCCCTTGGGCCGGCCGGTGGACCCCGACGTGAACATCAGGTACGCCAGCCCTTCGCCCGCCGCCGCGTCGACCGGCTCGCCGGACGGGTCGCGGGCCGGGGCCTGCGACGCCTGCGGCGCCTCGCCGCCGGGCGTGAGCGTGAGCACGTCGGGCACCCCGTCGAGCAGGCCCGGGTCGACGCCCGGCTGGGTCAGCACCAGCTTGATGCCGGCGTCCTCGCGCATCATGCGCAGCCGCTCCGCCGGGAACGCCGGGTCCAGCGGCACGTACGCCCCGCCCGCCGCCCACACGGCCAGCAGGGCCACGACCATGCCCGTGGTCCGCTCGACGCACAGCCCCACGGGCACCTCGGGCCCGACGCCCCGGCCGCGCAGCACCGCCGCCAGGTCCTCGACCCGCCGGTGCAGCTCCCGATGCGTGAGGCTCCCGTCGGGCCCGGTCACGGCCACCTCGTCGGGGGTCTCGGCGAGCCACCGCCGCACCATGCCCAGGGCCGTCGTCGTCACGCCGTCACTCATCGCCCTCGCCTCCCGTCCGGACACAGTTCGGAGAGCCGCAGGTCAGGGTTCTCCGCGACCTTCTTCACCACCTGGGCGAAGGCGTCGCCCAGATGGCGGGCGGTCTTCTCGGTGAACAGGTCGGTGGCGTATTCCAGCCAGCCGCCCACGCCCTCGGGGCCGCGGTACACCTCCAGGGAGACCTCGACGCGGGCGCGGTGGAGGTCGGGCGGGGGGTGGACGGCCAGCGTGAGGTCGGCCATCTCGGTGCGCAGCAGGTCGTCTTTGGGCAGGTTGTGGCTCAGGTTGAACATGGCCTGGCACAGCGGGGGGCGGCTCAGGTCGCGGGGCAGCCGCAGGGCGCCGAGGATGCGTTCGAACGACGTGCCGGCGTGGCCGAGGTTCTTCAGCGTGCTCACCCTGATGCGGCGCAGCAGCTCACTGTAGGTCGGGTCGCCCGACAGGTCGGCCCTGGCGACGAGCGTCGTGGAGAAGTAGCCGATCAGCCCGGCCAGCTCGGTGCGGTCGCGGCCGGCCACCGGCACCCCGACGCAGAAGTCGTCCTGCCCGGCGGCAGCGCCCAGGGTGATCTGGTACGCCCCGAGCAGGGCCATGAAGAGGGTGGCCCGGCGGGCGCGGGCGACCTGTTCCAGGCGGGTCACGTCCTCGTCGGGCACGGCCACGAACAGCCTGGCCCCGTTGCCGCTCCAGTGGGCCGGCCGGGGATGGTCGGTGGGCAGGTCGAGCGGAGTGACGCCGGCGAGCCGTTCGGTCCAGTACGCCAGGTGCGCGCCGCCCTCCTCGTCGGCGCGCCGCCGCTCGGCGACCGCGTACTCGCGGTACTGCAGGGCGGGCTCGGCCAGGTCGGGCTCGCGGCCCTCCCGGCGGGCGGCGTAGCATTCGGCCAGCTCGCGCATCAGCACGTCGAGCGACCAGTGGTCGGCGATGATGTGATGCAGGACGATCACCAGCATCGCCTCGCCGGGGCCGAGCGGGAGCAGGCCGGCCCGCCACGCGGGCGCGGCGGCCAGGTCGAAGGGCCGCCCGGCGTAGGCCGCGATGGCGCGGTCGATCCGGGAGAGCCCGCCGGGCTCGCCGTCCTCCGGTTCCGCGGCCAGGGTGTCGAGGGCGACCGGACGCGGGGGGTCGATCGCCTGCCCGGGCAGGTCGCCGCTGACGACGAACCGGGTGCGCAGCACCTCGTGCCGGGCGGCGATCGTGGTGAACGCCGCGGCCAGGGCCGGTTCGTCGATGGGGCCGCGCAGCCGCACCGGCCAGGTGATGTGGTAGGAGGTGTCGCCCGGGTCGAAGCGCTGCAGGAACCACAGGCGTTCCTGCCCGGTGGACAGGGGCCAGGTCCGCTCCGGGCGGCCCTCGCCCAGCAGGGAGCGGCGCAGCGCGGCGCGGCGTTCCGGCGAGAGGGCGGCCAGGCGGCGGCGCAGGTCTTCGCGGGCAGCGGTCAACGACTCGGCCCTCTCAGGCTGCGGGGCCGCATGTCCGTCCACACGGTGTCGATGTGGGCCAGGCACTCCTCGCGGCTGCCGGTGAAACCGGTGTCGGACCAGCCGGCGGGCAGGTCGCGGCCGACGGCCCAGATGGAGTACTGCTCCTCGTGGTTCACCACGACCCGCATCTGTTCGCTCACAGTTTCTCCTCGTTGACCAGTAGCGTCTCGATCTCGCGCAGGGTCGCCTCGATCGTCGCGCGGGGCAGATGGGCGGTGTCGGCGAGCAGGTCCAGGCGGCAGGTGTGGGTGGCGGGGCCGACGGTGAAGAACACCTCGGCGTCCACCTCGGGCCACGCCCCCACGTCGAGGACCCTGGTGGGGCCGGGCCGCTGCGGCGTGTTGGGCCACCCGGTGGTGGTGCGCACGTCGTTGAAGTACGCCATGGGCGGCGGCCCGAGCTCGGCGATCAGCGCCTGCTGGGCCATCGGCTCGTAGCGGGCCCGCCGGTACGTCGTCAGCACGCCCCGGTTCGCGGCCCGCACCACCTCGGCCAGGGCGAGCCCGGCCACGTCGAGGACGAGGATGCCGTCCTGGACGAGCGTGCCCACCATGGGGGCGAGCCGGGGGTCGTGCCGGTTGCCCACGATGACCTGCATCGCGGCGACGTCGTGGCCGGTGTGCCGGGCCAGCAGCATGGCGTACGCGCCGAGCAGCACGCCGCTGGTGCTGACCGACCAGCGCTCGGCGAGGGTGGTGGCGGCGCGGGCGAGCGCGGCCGACTCCAGGCCCAGTTTGACGAACCGGGGGTCCTCGGGCGTGGCCGTGGGGGCGGGGAACAGCGGGCGCGGCGTGCGTTCGAGCGCGGCCCGCCAGTGCCGCAGCGCCCGTTCGCCGAGGGCCCGGCCGTCGGGTGAGAGTTCCTCCACGGCCAGGTCGAGCGGCTGCGGGCGCGGCTCGGGCAGCGACTCGCCGGCGAGCAGGCGCGGCCACTCGCCGGCGAGCACGTCCAGCGCACCCGCGTCGACGGCGAGGTGGGAGAACGCGAAGGCCAGGGCGCGGGGCCTGCCGCCGCCCATGACGACGGCGCAGCGCAGCGGCGGCTCGGCGGCGTATTCGAACCCGGTGGCGGCCAGGTCGGCGGCGATCTCCTGGGCGAGGGCCCGCGGCCGGGCGTCGCCGGCGTCGACGAGCCGCACCGTCAGCTCGCCCCGCTGCCTGACCCGCTGGGTCAGCCCGGCCGGGCCGTCGGTGAAGGTCGTGCGCAGGCTCTCGTGCCGGCCGATCATGCGGCCGAGCGCGGCGAGCACGGTGGGCAGGTCGGGCTTGCCGTGCACGGGCAGGGTCCACGGCATGTTGAAGTAGGGGTCTCCGGGCGGCAGCCATGCGGTGATCCGCCAGATCGACCGCTGCCCCCAGGTCATGGGTCCCTGCCCGCCCCTGGTCCCGGCGAACGGCACACCGGCCGAGTCGGTCACGACGTGCCCCGCACCGCCAGGCGGTCCTGCAGGTAGGCGACGAGGCCGTCGAGGGTGTCGAGGTCGCCGTCGGCCTCGATGTCGATGGCGAACTCGTCCTCGATCGCGTCGATCAGCCGGATGTAGCCGAGGGAGGTGAGGCCGAGCACGGGCAGCGAGCAGTCGGCGGCCAGCACCTCGTCGGCGGTGAGGGCGCCTTCGCTGGCCTGGGCGACCAGCGCGGCCACGCGTTCCCTCAGCATGCGTCCTCCCGGAGGCCGTCGATCTCGGCGGCGACGCGCGCCGGGGTGGCGTCGTCGATGAACAGCTCGAAGGAGAGCTCGACGCCGTACCGTTCGTGGGCGATCGCCATGATCTGGGTGATGGTGAGGGAGTGGCCGCCGAGGTCGAACAGGTCGTCGTCGGGGTCGACGGCGTCCAGGTTCAGCACATCGGCGAAGATCCCCTGCACCTCCGCCAGCAGCGCGCCGCCGGCGGCGTCCCCGCTCGCGGCGGCGGGGGCGTCGGCCGCGACGGCGGAGACGGTGGCGGCCGACGCCTCGGCGGGCAGCGGCAGCCCATCGAGGGTCGCCGCCGGGTCGGCCGTCACGGCCGCGAGCAGGCGGGTCAGGTGGTCGCGGATCAGCTCGGCGTCGGCGCGGGCCAGCGCCGCCGGGTCGAACTGCAGGCGGGCCGCCGTGCCCGCCTCGTCGTCCACGACCTGCAGGTGCAGGGTGCCGCGCGTCCAGCCGTTGAACATCATCCACTCGACCGACGTGCCGAGCCCCGCGAACAGCGGGCCCGGCGCGGTCCGCGCGCGGTAGCTGAGCGACACCGGGGTGAGCGCGGCGCGCGGGCTGATGCCGTCGACGGCCCGGGCCAGGGGCACGTCGCGATGCCGGTACAGGCCGCGCAGCTCGGCCCGCAGGGCGGTCGCGAACGCCGCGAACGTGTCGCCCCCCGCCGCGGGAGGCCCGACGGGCAGCTCGTTGACGAACGGCCCCACGTGGTCCCGGGTGCGCTCGTCGCGGGTGGACAGGTCGACGCCGACGACGGGCCGGGCGTTGCCGTACGCACGCAGCAGCGTGAGCAGGGCGGCGAGCAGCGCCTCGAAGCGGCTGACTTCGAGGCGTTCGGCGAGCCGGCCGAGGTCACGGACGACGAAGTCGACGGCGTCCCCGGGAGCGGCGACCCGTGACGCGCCGCGTAACCCGGGCAGCCGCAGCTCCCGCTCGTCGTGCCATCGGCCGGCCCAGTATTCACGGGCGGCCGGCAGCCCGGCCGCGAGAGCGGACCGGCGCAGCTCCGCCACCTCCTCGTACGTCGAGGAGAGGGGCTCGGGCTCGGTGCCGCCGTACAGGGCGGCGAGGTCGCGCAGCAGGACGTCCTTGGACTCCCCGTCGAACACCGCGTGGTGGGCCTGGATCAGCAGCAGGTGCCGCTTGGGCTCCTCGCGGATCAGGGTGAAGCGGGCGGCCGGCCCCTCGGCCAGGTCGAGCGGCTCGGCCAGCGCCTGGTCCAGGTCGGCGCCCTCCGTCAGCGCGGGCACCGGTAAGGCGGTGAGCCGCAGCTCGCCGTCGTGTTCGGCGAATGTGCCGCCGAGCACGGGGTGGCGTGCCGCGACGGCCGCGCACGCCTCGCGCAGGGCCGCCACGTCGAGCGGGCCGTCCAGCCACACGGCCAGCGGCATGCGGAACGCGCCCCCTGCGCCACCCGCCCGTTCGGTGAGCCACATCCCCTGCTGGGCAGGGGATGCAGGCCACGATCTGGTCATCACTCGCCTTCTTTCTCGACGTCCCGTTGCACAAGGTCGCGCACCTGGTTCTTGACGACCTTGCCCGACTGGTTACGTGGCAGGCGGTCCACGTAGATCACCCGTTCCGGTAGTTCGTGCAGGGCCAGCCGGGTCATGAGGAAGGCCCGCAGGTCGGCCGGCGGCCGGTCGCGGGGCACCACGGCGGCGGCCAGCACGGTGCCGAGCACCTCGTGCGGCACGCCGACAACGGCGACCTCGGCGACGTCCGGGTGCTCGTGGATAGCGGCCTCGACCTGCACGGTCGACACCTTGTACGCCCCGGACTTGACCACGTCGCTGGCCCGGTCGACGAGGTACAGGTAGCCCTCGTCGTCGAGGTAGCCGACGTCGCCCATGCGCACCCAGCCGTCGCGGAAGGTCGTGCCGGGGGGCTGGTCGTCGCGGTAGTAGGAGCGGCCGGCCGGGGGGCAGCGCAGCCAGATGTCCCCGGTGGCGCCCGGCTCCACCGGCTTGCCGTCGGCGTCGGTGATGCGCAGGTCGCTGCCGAGCGCGGGCCGGCCGAGGGCCCCGGGCCGGGCCGGGTCGTACATCATGACGGTCTGCGCGGGGGCGGATTCGGTGGAGGTGTAGTAGTTGGTGATGGTGGCGTTGGGGAACGCCTTCGTGAGCCGTGCGCACACGGCGGCCGGCAGCGCGGCGGCCGACGAGCCGAGCAGCACCACGCTGGACAGGTCGTGCCGTTCGTGCACGCCGGAGTTCAGCAGCTCCATGGCCATGGTCGGCACGAGGAACACCGTGCCGACGCGGCGCGACTCGATCAGCCGGGCGAACCTGCCCGGGGTGAACCGCCCGCCGAGGGTCAGCACCGCCGGGTGGGCGTCCAGGGCGTTGATCAGCATGGTCTGCCCGGCCTGCGTGCCGATCGGGAACGCGTGCAGCAGGTGCCGCGAGTGGCGGAACCTGCGCCGGTTGGGTTTGGGCGCGTTGCCGTAGGTGAGGTTGGCGTGGGTGGCGGCCACCGCCTTGGGCCGGCCGGTGGTGCCGGAGGTGTAGAGGATCTGCGCGGTGTCGCCGGGCCCGGGCGGCGTCGGCTCGTGCTCCCCCGGCTCCAGCTCGCCGGGCACGGCCGCCCACCGGTCCCCCGGCGGCGGCGTGGCCCCGGCGGCGTGCAGCACCCCGGACGCCGTGCAGTGGTCGAGCATGTACGCCACCTCGGCGGGGGCGAGCCGGTCCGAGATCGGCACGGCCACCCCGCCCGCGAGCTGCACGGCGCAGTACGCCACGGCGTAGCCGAGCCAGTCGGCCGAGCCGAACAGCAGGCCCACCCGGTCGCCGGGGCGCACGCCCCGGCGGGCGACGGCCCGCGCCAGTTCCCGCGACCGCTCGTGCCACTGACCGAACGTCAGCGTGCCCGTGCCGGCGACCTCCAGCGCGACCTGGTCCGGTTCCTGCGCGGCACGCCTGGCGAGCAGGTCGGGAACGATCATCGGGCCTCGCTTTCCAGGGCGCGCCGACGCAGCGTCTGCACGCCGATCACGTCGTCGGGCGGCGCGTCGGGAACGTCGGTGTCGAACCTCGCCAGCGTCCGGATCCGCAGCGACACGCCGGCGACGACCGCGATGGCCAGGGCGAAGCACACGTACATGAGGCCGATGCCGCGGCCGTCGCCGGTGCCGAGCAGCACCCCGGCGGTGCCGGCGAGCGGGCCGTCGGCCGTCATCAGCGGCTCGAACAGCTTCGCCCCGTACGGCGCGACGAGGCCGAACCCGATGGGCAGGGTCGACCAGGCGACCAGCGTGTTCAGCGCGATGACCCGGCCGTGGAACCGCTGCGGCACCTTGACGTGGATGATCGTGGCGTAGATGCCGTTGACGAGGGTCAGGCAGAACGACATGCCGAACGCGCCGACGCCGATCACGACGAGGTCCGCGCGGACGCCCACGAGCAGGCAGCACGCCGACAGCGCCAGCGTCGACAGCAGCACCATGCGCAGCCGCGCCCCGCCCGGCCCGCCCCACAGCGCCATCAGCAGCCCGCCGATCAGCACGCCGAGGCCGCCGGCGAGCGACACCCGGCCGACGTCCTGAAGGGTCGCGAACGACAGCACCAGCGGCGAGATCATGAGGAACAGTGGCGACAGGAACACGTTCAGCACGGCGAAGAAGATCAGCATGCTGCGGAAGCCCGTGTTGCCCCACGTGAGCCGCCAGCCGCCGGCGATCTCCGCGAGCACCGTCTCGCGCCGCCGCCACGCCATGCTCTTGGGGAACCGCACCGCCAGCACCACCGCGACGGCGAACCCGTACGACAGCACGTCGATCAGCAGGATGCCCTTCAGCCCGGCGAACGCCAGCAGCCCGACCGCGATCAGCGGCACGACCACCTGGGCGGTGCCGGTGACGAGCTGCACGACGCCGTTGGCGTGGCCGAGGAACCGCTTGGGCACCAGCTGCGGGATGGCCGAGGTGTAGGCGAACCGCTGGAACGTCAGCGCCACCGACAGCAGCACCAGCAGCGGATAGATGTGCCACACCTGCAGCCGATCGGTCCACAGCAGCAGGGCCAGCATCAGCTGGACGCCGCCCGCGGCGACGTCGCCGGCCAGCATGACCTTGCGCCGGTCGTACCGGTCGACGATGGCCCCGGCGACCGGCGCCACCAGCATGCCCGGCAGCAGGCCCAGCACCGAGAACAGCGCGAAGTTCGCCAGCGAGCCGGTGGTCGTGTAGATCCACAGCGGCACGGCGAACTCGGTGAGCGCCGACCCGAGGATCGACACCAGCTGCCCGGCCGCCACCATCGAGAACCGGCCCATGCTCGGGCGCGGCGCGGCCGTGGCCGCCGGCGCGTCCGGCACCTGACCGTCCGGTGCCCGGTCGTCCGGCGGCCGGGTGCGGTCGGAGACGCCTTCCAGCCACCACGTCGACTCCGGGGTGCGGGCCAGGTGGCCGGTGTCGCCGCCGGCGATCGCCTGGTGGGTGCCGGTCAGGATCGTCGCGAGCTCTTCGGCGCGGTACTTGAGGAAGTAGTGTCCGGCCTCGTCCAGCACGACCGCCGCCGTCACGTCCGACAGCACGTGCCACTCGCGGTAGCGCTCCTGGTAGAACTCCATGGCCAGGTCGCGCTCACCGGCCACGGCGATCACCGGCGCGCGCAGCCGCTCGGCCGACCGTTCGAACAGCTCGGTGAAGTACTCCTCGGCCTGCCGGGTGCCCTTGCGCCGGTTGGCCACCATCAGCTTGAGCTGGTCGAGGCCGAGCTCGTCGACGTCCAGCCCGGCGGTGCGCAGGTCGTTGATCCAGGCCTGGTCGCCCCGGATCCGTTCCATGAAGTTCGTCACGCGGGCCATGCGGCTCTTCGGCCGGGCGAACGGGAACACCCCGCCCAGGTAGACCGCGTCGACCTCCCGCCCGGCGGCCTCCAGCCGCCGCGCGATCTCGGCCGTCAGCATGACGCCGAACCCGCAGTGGCCGTACAGCGTCAGCGGGCCCTCGACGCTCTCCAGGATCTCCCGCACGCACCCGTCGGCGACCTCGTCCAGCGGCCGGGCCTCCTCGCCCAGCTCGTGGCCGGGCACGGCGATCGAGTACAGCGCCCAGTCGTCCGGCAGCTCGTCGGCCAGCGGCTGGTAGATGACGGCGCTGCCGCCGCCGTACGGCGCGCAGACCAGGGTCGAGGTGGCGGGCCGGGCCGGGGTGAGCCGGTGCAGCAGGCGGCGCGGCCCGCTGTCGCCGGTCTCCAGCAGCGCGGCGAGGGCCCGCACCGTGCGGTGCTTGAACAGGTCGAGCACGGTGACGGGGCGCTCGGGCGCCACCTGCCGCAGCTTCGCCACGACCCGCATCGCCAGCAGGGAGTGCCCGCCGAGGTCGAAGAAGTCGTCGGTGGCGCCGATGCGCTCGACGTCGAGCAGGTCGGCCCACACGGCCGCCACGGTCTCCTCGGCCGGGGTGGCGAGCGGCTCGAACTCGGTCGTCTCGGCCGCCGGGTCGGGCAGCGCGGCCCGGTCGACCTTGCCGTGCGACTTCAGCGGCGGCGGCTCGTCCAGCCAGACGTACCTGGCCGGGATCATGTAGTCGGGCAGCCGCTCGGCGAGCCACGCCCGCACGTCCGCGGTGGCGGGCCGCTCGGCGGCCTCGCTCACCAGGTAGCCGACGAGCAGGCCGCCCCGCATGTCGGTGATCGCGGACGTGACCCCGGGGTACCGGCCGAGCACCGACTCGACCTCGGCCAGCTCCACCCGGTAGCCGCGGATCTTCACCTGGAGGTCGCGCCGGCCCAGGAACTCCAGGTTCCCGTCGGGCAGCCACCGGGCCAGGTCGCCGGTGCGGTACACGCGGGCGCCGGGGTCGCCGTACGGGTCGGGCAGGAACCGTTCCGCGGTCAGGGCGGGACGGTTCACGTAGCAGCGGGCGAGGCGGTCGCCGCCCAGGTACAGCTCGCCCGGCACGCCCACCGGCACCGGCTCCAGGTGCTCGTCCAGGACGTACGCCCGGGCCCCCGGCAGCGGCCTGCCGATGGGCAGCGTCGTCGTGGCCGCGTCGCCGGTCGCGGCGGCCGGCACGGCGTACGTGGTGACGCCCACCGTGGCCTCGGTGGGGCCGTAGTGGTTCACCACCCGGCAGGGGCCGCTGGCGGCCAGCTCCTCGGCCCACCCGCGCGGCGACGCCTCGCCGCCGAGGATCAGCAGCTCGCGCGGCAGCACGTCGGCCTGCAGCGCGGCCAGGTGCGAGGGGGTGATCTTCAGGTGGTCGACGCCGTGCTCGCGGATGTACTCGGCCAGCTCGGGGCCGGCGGTGCGCGACGGGATGATGTGCAGGGTGCCGCCGGTCATCAGGCACGCGTAGAAGACGGTCACCCCGAAGTCGAAGGCCAGCGACTGGAGCAGCCCGTACGTGCCGCCCGGCCGCAGCTCCAGCCGTTCGCGCAGCCCGGCCAGGTAGACGAGCGCCTGGTGGTGCTGGATGGCCACGCCCTTGGGCCGGCCGGTGGTGCCGGAGGTGTAGATGACGTACGCCAGGTCGTCGGGCGTCGCCTCGCACGGCACCGGAGTGTCGGGCATGTCGGGCGCGTCGGGGGCGACCATGGCCACGTCGGGGGGCAGGTTGCCGCGCGACTCGGCGTCGGTGACCGCCACGCGCACCCCGGCGTCGTCGAGCACGTACGCCAGCCGGTCGGCCGGGTGGTCGGGGTCGAGCGGCAGGTAGGCCGCGCCGGACTTGAGCACGGCGAGCACCGCCACCGCCAGGTCGGCCGACTGGCCCAGGCACACCGCGACCTTCTCGCCGGGCCGGGCGCCGAGCGCCCGGAGCCGGTGCGCGAGCCGGTTCGCCCGGGCGTCCAGCTCGGCGTACGTCAGCGTCGTGCCACCGGCGACGACGGCGGGCTCGGCGGGGTCGCCGCCGTCGATGACCTCGTGGAGCAGGCGCGCCGGCGGCTCGGGGGCCGGCTCGCCGACGCCGAGGGCCAGCACGTGCGCGCGCTCGGCCCCGGTGAGCAGCGGCAGCCGCGAGATGGGCAGCTCCGGGTCGGCCACGGCGGCGCGCAGCAGCGTCTCCAGGCAGCCGGCGAGCCGCCGCACGGTGTCCTCGCGGAACAGCGCGGTGCTGTAGACGAACTGCCCCTCCAGCCCGCCGCCGCCCTCGAACAGGTACAGCGCCAGGTCGAACCTGCTGGCCACGGTCGGGATCGGGTACGGCCGCAGGCCGAGACCCGCGGCGTCGAGCGTGCGGGCCCGGTAGTTCTGCAGCGCGAACAGGGTCTGGTAGACGGGGGTGCGGCTGACGTCGCGGTCGACGTCCAGCTCGGTGACGAGCCGGTCGAAGGGCAGCGCCTGGTGGGCGAAGGCGTCCAGCGCCGAGTCGCGCACCCGGCCGAGCAGCTCGGCGAACGTCGGGTCGCCGGCCAGGTCGGCCCGCATGGCCAGGGTGTTGATGAACGGCCCGACGACCCCCTCCAGCTCGGGCAGTTCCCGCCCCGACACCGGGGAGCCGACGGCGAAGTCGTCCTGCCCGGCGTACCGGCCGAGCAGCACCTGGTAGGCGGCGAGCAGCGTCATGTAGGGGGTGGCGTGGTGGGCCTTGGCGACCCGGGCGATCGCGGCGGTGAGCTCGGCGTCCAGGCGGATGTTCACCGCGGCGCCGTCGTGGCTCTGCTCGGCCGGCCGGGGCAGGTCGGTGGGCAGTTCCAGCGCGGGCACGCCGTCGAGGCGGGCCGCCCAGTACCGCAGGTCGTCGTCGAACGTGCGGCCGCTCTGCCAGTGGGCGTAGTCGCCGAACTGCAGCGGCACCTCGGGCAGGTCGCGGCCGGCGTGCAGGGCGAGCAGCTCCTGGAACAGGATGTCGCAGGACCAGCCGTCGGTGATGGCGTGGTGCATGGTGAGCACCAGCACGTGCTCGCGGGGCGCTTCGCGCACCAGCAGGACGCGCAGCAGCGGGGCGCGGCTCAGGTCGAAGGGGCGGGCCAGCTCGGTCTCGATCTCGCCGAGGTCGGTGGTGACGCGGAACTCCACGACCGGCTCGTCGGAGACGACGACCTCGGGGTGGCCTTCGGGCGTGGTGACCAGGGTGGTCCGCAGGCTTTCGTGCCGCTCGGTCAGGGTCAGCAGCGCCCGGCGCAGCGCGTCCTCGTCGAGGTCGCCGGTGAGCCGGACCGCGAAGGGCACGGTGTAGGCGGCGGTGCCGGGAGCGAACTGTTCGAGGAACCACAGGCTCTCCTGCATCGCCGAAGGGGGCGGCTGGGTGCCCGGGGCGCGCCGGGGGACTCCGATCTTGCCGGCCCGGCCGCGCAGTCGCTGCTCCAGCAGGGCCTGCTTGGCCGGTGACAGGGATGTCCTGGTCAACGGGGTCTTCTCCTCGGACGGCGGCGGCAGAGCCCTCAGCGCGGTGGGAACGCTCCCACGACAGGAGGCTAGGTACCCCGTCCTACCAGGTCAAGAAGGAACCGGGCATTCGTGCTACCCCAACGCTACTTGACAAATACGCTTTGCGATGTCCGCATATGGCATTGCTTGTTGTCCCTAATTGGATCTTCCCCGGGTTTTACAGCAAATCACACAGAATCGTCAACGACCTGGGAGCGCTCCCAACCCGAATGTGCGGGTTTATAGCAGCATGCGAACATTCGACGCCCATGAGAGCTTTACACCCGTCCTGACAAGGACGCGATCCCCAGGGCGCCGGCGGCGTTTTCCACACCGCCCCTCTCCTCGGGTCATGACACTATGGAATCAACCCACTACAGAGAGGAGCACACCATGCCCACGGCCCTCACCCGGCCCCTCACCAGGATCGTGCCGTTCGCGCTGGTCGCCGCCGCCGCCTCGGTCACGCTCGCCCCCGCCGCGAGCGCGTCCACCGCCGAGCTGCGCGGGCCGAGCTGCGCGCGGGTCGACCACTCCAGCGGCATCGTCACCCAGACCGTGAAGGTGACCAACAACTGCCGCTACACCGTCTCGTTCTCGGTGCGGCGGGTGGGTCAGAACAGCCCGTGCTACATCGTGCGGCCCGGTCACTGGCGCACGTACAAGTGGGCCAACGGCCTCAACTACCAGGGCATCACCTGGAACTGCTCCTAGCGGGAGCGGGAGCGCGAGCGCGAGCGCGAGCCGGCGACCCCGGCCGCTAGTGGCCGGGCGCCGGTTCGGCGGTCGAGCGGCGCACGACCAGGTCGGTGGCGAGCTCCACGTGATGGGAGTCGGGCCTGCCGCCGGCCGCCAGGCGCAGGGCGGTGCCCATGGCGGCGGCGCCCATCTCGCGCAGCGCCTGCCGCACGGTGGTCAGCGGCGGCGAGGCCATCTGGGCGATCGTGGTGTCGTCGAAGCCGACGACGCTCAGGTCCTCGGGCACCCGCAGGCCGCGGATGCGGGCGGCCTCGATGACGCCGAGGGCCATCTCGTCGTTCGCCGCGAAGATCGCCGTCGGCGGGGTCGGCAGGGCCAGCAGTTCCCCGCCGGCGGTCACGCCGTCCTCGTACTGGAAGTGGCCCGTGCGCACGTAGGCGGGGTCCATCAGCACCCCACCGGCCTCCAGCGCCGCCCGGAAGCCGTGCATGCGCGCGAGGTTACAGCTCGCCGTGGGCGGGCCGCCGATGTAGCCGATGCGCTTGTGGCCGAGGGAGAGCAGGTGCTGGGTCGCGGCCATGCCGCCGGCGAAGTTGGTCGAGCCGATGCTGACCACCCGGCCGCGCGGCAGGTTCAGCGGGTCGACCAGCACCAGCGGCAGGCCGGCCTTGGCGAGCGCCGCGAGCTGACCGGCGGTGGGCTCGCCGCTGACCATGATGAGCGCCCGTCGCCCGGCCGCGACCAGGTTGCGGGCCCAGCCCGCGGTGCGCTCGCAGCCCTTGCGCACACTGACGGCCACGCTGGCGCCCACCTTGTCGCCGGCCTCCACGGCGCCCTTGGTGATCTCCGTGGAGTACGCCGTGAGGTCGTTGCCGAACTGCAGCTCGACCGTCGCCGGCCCGGCCACGGCACCGCGCCTCGGCACCGGCATGTTGTAGTCGTGCTGGAGCAGCAGCGACTGCACCAGCGACCGGGTCGCCGGGGCGACGTCGGTGCGCCCGTTGAGCACCTTGGAGACCGTCGCGACCGACACCCCTGCCGAGGCGGCGACGGTGGCCAGCGTGGCGCGTCTGGAGCCCGGCGGCATCTACACCCCCTGGCCGGCCGCGGAGCCGAGCGTGTCCCGCACGTCCACTTCCACCGGGGTGACCAGCGTCCGGCCCACGCCGACCTCGCGCAGCGGACCGGTCAGCTTCACCACCCCCCGGCACGGCAGGTCGCTCGCCGACCTGCCCACCAGCACCTCGATGTCGCCCGGCTCGACGATGCGCCGCAGGTCGCGCCCGGTGAACGCGGTGCGGTCGGCGTGCACCCGGAACCGCACGCGGGCGCTGCCGCCGGGTTCCAGCGGCACCTGGGCGAACCCGGCGAGCTGCCGCACCGGCCGGGTGACCTGCCCGACCACGTCGTGCAGGTAGAGCTGCACCACCTCCACCCCGGCCCGCCCGCCGGTGTTGCGCACGGTGACCGACACGGTGAACTCGCCGTCGGTGGGCACCTCGGTGTCGCTGATGTGCAGGTCACCGACCTCGAAGGTCGTGTACGACATGCCGTGGCCGAACGGGAACAGCGGGCTGGGGTCCAGGTTGCTGATGCCTTCGCTGTTGGCGCCCAGCGGCGGCTGCAGGTAGGTGCCCGGCTGCCCGCCGATGTCGCGCGGGATCTGCACGGGCAGCCGCCCGGTGGGCTGCACCCGCCCCGACAGCACCCCGGCGATCGCCGCGGCGCCCTCCTGCCCCGGCATGAACGCCTGCACGAGCCCGGCGGCGCGGGAGTGCACCTCGCCGAGGGCGTAGGGCCGGCCGGAGACGACCACCACGACGACCGGGGTGCCGGTGGCGGCGAGCTCGGCCAGCAGGTCGGCCTGGACTCCGGGCAGCCGCAGGTCGGCCGCGTCGCAGCCCTCGCCCGAGGTGCCCTGCCCGAACAGCCCGGCCAGGTCGCCCACGACCGCGACGCACAGGTCGGCCTCGCGGGCCGCCTCGGCGGCGGCGGCGAAGCCCGACCGGTCGGCGTCCCTCCAGTCGCAGCCCCGCTCGTAGCGGATCTCGGCGTCGGGCAGCTCCGCCCGCAGGGCGGCGAGCACGCTCGGCGCCTCGATGCCGAGCCCGAGGCCGGGGTGGCGGGGCAGGACGTGGTTGGGGAAGGCGTAGCAGCCCATCAGCGTGCGCGGGTCGTCGGCGCAGGGGCCGACGACGGCGACCCGGCGCGGCGCCTGGCGGCCCTCGCCGAGCAGCGGCAGCGCGGTGCCGGCGTCGAGCAGGATGATCGAGCGCTCGGCCAGCTCGCGGGCCAGGGCGCGGTTGCCGGGAGAGTTCAGGTCGACGTCGCCGGCGCCGGCCACCGAGCCCTCGGGCGTCCAGTCGGGGTCGAGCAGCCCCAGCTCCACCTTCTGGCGCAGCAGGCGGCGCGCCGCGCGGTCGATCACCTCCTCGGCCAGCTCGCCCCGGCGCACCCGCTCGGCCAGGTGCCGGCCGAAGCCGAGGGTGTCGGGCAGTTCGACGTCGACGCCGGCGGTCAGCGCGATCACGCCGGCCTCGTCGAAGTCGGCGGCGATCTGGTGCATCGTGGCGAGGAACGGCACCGCCCAGTAGTCCGAGACGACGGTGCCGGTGAATCCCCACTCGCCGCGCAGCAGGTCGGTCAGCAGCCAGCGGTCGGACCCGGCAGGCACGCCGTCGACGTCGGAGTAGGAGCACATGACCGACCGCGCGCCGCCGACGGTGATGGCCGTCTCGAACGTCGGCAGGATCATGTCCATCAGCTCCCGGCGGCCCATCGGCACCGGGCCGTGGTTGCGCGCCGCCCGCGAGGCGGAGTAGCCGGCGAAATGCTTGAGGGTGGCGATGATGCCGGCGTTCTCCAGGCCCCGGACGTACGCCGTGCCGAGCATCGCGACCAGGTACGGGTCCTCGCCCATCGTCTCCTCGACCCGGCCCCAGCGGTAGTCGCGCACCACGTCGAGCACCGGCGACAGGCCCTGGTGCGCGCCGACGGCCCGCATGTCGCTGCCGATGGCCGCGGCCATGCGCTCCACCAGGTCGGGGTCGAAGGTCGCGCCCCAGGCGATGGCGGCGGGGTAGACGGTGGCGCCGTACGTGGTGAACCCGGTCAGGCACTCCTCGTGCACCAGCGCCGGGATGCCGAGCCGGGACTGCTCGATGACCACCCGCTGGAGCCGCACCACCTCGGCGGCGCCCTCGGCCGCGGTCACCGGCGCGCTGCCGAAGACCCTGGTCAGCTGGCCGAGCCCGTGGCGGGCCGCCTCCTCCAGCGGGACCTCGCCGGACGCGGCGAACACGTCCTGCATCGGCGCGACGTTCCTGGTGCCGGTGCCGTCGTCGCTGGTGGCCGGCTCTTCTGCGGGAGCCGGCTCGGGGGTAGCCTGCATGACATTACCGACCCACCGGCTGCCCAGCTGAGCGACCTTCTCCTCCAAGGTCATCTCGGCGAGGAGTGCGTCGACCCGGTCGTCCACCGGGAGCGTCGGGTCCTGCCACGGCCGCAGGACTCCATCGGCCGCGGGGCTCCGATCTAGAGCCGTCATCTACATGCTCTCCTTAACCAAGATTCCTCAGAGCTGGTTTTTCGAAATATTTCGGCACCCTGCCAGAAACCGGCCAGGGGACCGTCGAGGCGTCGGATGACCTGCTAGAAGCGTCTCGCAGCGTACCCTACAGGTGGACTGGGCAGAGTGGGCAGGTGAAGTGCCCGGGGGGCTTGACAGGCGAACTTCGCGAAATCTAGATTGCGTGCCGCACGGTCATTTCGCAAATTTTCGCCGAACTGGCTGAAGGAGGAGTGGAAAGCCGTCCCAGCAGTCCACGCCTCCACCCAACCTTGATGATCAATGTGCTGTGGCCAGCCCCCCGGCACTGGAAGTACGGAGATCAGCGTGGATAAGGCAACGAATCGCCGCACATTCCTCAGCCTCGCAGCCGTCGGGGTTCCCGCCACCGCGGTGCTCGCCGCTTGCGGCACCTCCGGCCCCTCGCAGACCGGCAGCGGCGGAGACAGCGGCAGCAGCAGCGGCGGCGGCGATGGCAAGGCCGCGACCTACTGGTACCTCAGCGGCCCTCCCGGTGAGGCCATCCGCACCGCGACGGTGAAGAGGTTCAACGAGTCCAGCAAGGTCGGCCAGATCAAGGCCACCACCTTCCAGAACGACGCCTACAAGCAGAAGATCAAGACCGCGATCGGCGCCGGCCAGGCCCCCACCATCATCTGGGGCTGGGGCGGTGGCGGTCTGCGCAGCTACGTGCAGGCCAACGCCGTCGACGACCTCACCTCGTGGTTCGACGAGAACCCCGACGTGAAGAACCGCCTGTTCCAGTCGTCCTTCGGCGCCGCCACCGTCGACGGCAAGATCTACGCCATGCCGTGCGAGACGGTGCAGCCGATCGTGCTGTTCTACAACAAGAAGGTCTTCGACAAGGTCGGGGTCAAGCCGCCGGAGTCCTGGGGCGACATCATGGACCTCGTCGGCAAGTTCAACGCCAAGGGCATCGCGCCGTTCTCCCTCGGTGGCCAGTCGCGCTGGACCAACATGATGTGGCTGGAGTTCCTCTTCGACCGCATCGGCGGCCCCGAGATCTTCCAGGCCGTCTTCAACGCCGAGAAGGACGCCTGGTCCAACCCCGCCGCCATCGACGCCCTCACCAAGGTGCAGGAGCTGATCAAGGCCAACGGCTTCATCAAGGGCTTCTCCTCGATCACCGCCGACTCCAACGCCGACCAGGCCCTGCTGTACACCGGCAAGGCCGCGATGATGCTGCACGGCAGCTGGTCGTACGGCATCCAGAAGGAACAGGGCGGCGACTTCGTGAAGTCGGGCGGCCTCGGCTGGATGAACTTCCCGCCGGTCGAGGGCGGCAAGGGCGACCCGTCCAACACCGTGGGCAACCCCGGTCAGTACCTGTCGATCGCCTCCAACGCCACCGAGGAGCAGAAGACGATCGCCAAGGAGTTCTTCAAGACCGCGGTCCTGTCCGACGCCGAGCAGCAGGAGTGGGTCAAGACCGGTGGCGTGCCGATCGTCAAGGGCAGTGACAGCCTGCTGAGCGGCGAGGACGCCGAGTTCCTGAAGTTCGTCTACGGTGTCGCGAACGGCGCCAAGACCTTCGGTCAGTCCTGGGACCAGGCGCTGAGCCCGACAGCGGCGGAGACACTGCTCGACAACATCGCCAAGCTGTTCCAGCTGTCGATCACGCCGGAGCAGTTCACGTCCAACATGAATGCGGTCATCGGGAAGTGACTTCCTACGCGACCTCCGCGCCGCGGAGGCCGGCACCCGCCACGCGAGGCGGCCCGCGTAACGGGTCCCTCGCGTGGATGGTCGTGCCGGCGCTGGTATTTTTCGTCTGCTTCGCGCTGATTCCGCTGATCGGGGTCTTGCTGCTCAGCTTCACCACCTGGGACGGGCTGGGCGAAATTCACCTCTCGGGCTTCGACAGCTGGCAGGCCACGCTCAAGGATCCCGGCCTGCCGCACGCCATCTGGATCACCCTCCTGGTGATGGCGGTGTCGTGGGCCGTCCAGACCCCGATCAGCCTCCTGCTCGGGGTCTTTCTCGCGGGCCATCAGCGCTACCGCGCGGTGCTGTCGGTGCTGTACTTCATTCCGCTGCTGCTCAGCTCCGCCGCCATCGCCATCACCTTCAAGGCACTGCTGGACCCCAACTTCGGGCTCGGCGCCGGGCTCGGCATCTCCCTGCTCTCGCAGGACTGGCTCGGCGAGCCCGTGCTCGCGTTCAGCACAGTGATCTTCGTGGTGTCATGGCAGTTCATCCCGTTCCACTCGCTGATCTACCAGGGCGGGGTCCGGCAGATCCCGAAGTCCATGTACGAAGCCGCCGAGCTCGACGGTGCCGGCCGGGTGCGCAAGTTCTTCAGCATCACGTTGCCACAGCTGAAGTATACGATCATCACGTCGTCCACGCTCATGGTGGTCGGGTCGGTGACGTTCTTCGACCTCATCTTCGTGATGACCGCCGGTGGCCCGGGTGACGCGACCCGAGTGCTCGCCCTCGACATGTACAAGCGCGGCTTCCAGGCCAACCTGATGGGTCCGGCCAGCGTGATCGCCACCATCATCGTCCTGCTGGGCCTGGGTCTGGCCCTGCTCCTGCAGAGGATCGGTGGCGGCAGCGCCAGTACCAGCCAGCTGGAAGGGGCCTGACATGGGAATGACGGTGACATCTCCCCCCACCCGCCAAGCCATGACTCGTCCCCCTTCGCATCGCCGCCGCCGTGACCGCGCGGTCGCCACCCGCCCGAACTGGCTCGCCGGGCTCGGTGGGCTGGTCTGGCTCGTGATCGTGATCGTGCCGATCTACTGGATCATCATCACGAGCTTCAAGGAGCAGAGCTCCTACTACGGGACCAACCCGCTCGTGCCGCCGAGCGACTTCACGCTCACGAACTACGACATGGTGGTCGAGAACCACTTCATCCGGTACTTCTGGAACAGCGTGCTGATCACGGTCGGCACCGTGGTTCCCACCGTGCTGGTGTCGTTCATGGCCGCCTTCGCGATCGTGCGCAACGACCGCAGCCGCTTCCTGCGCCTGGTCAACGGGACGTTCCTGATGGGGCTGGCGATCCCGCTCCAGGCGACGGTCATCCCCGTCTATCTGATCATCATCAGGCTGCACCTGTACGACAGCCTGCTGGCGCTGATCCTGCCGTCGATCGCCTTCTCGATCCCGCTCTCGGTGCTCGTCCTGGCGAACTTCATCCGCGACGTGCCGAAGGAGCTGTTCGAGTCGATGCGGCTCGACGGCGCCAGTGAGACGGCGACGCTGTGGCGGCTGGCGTTCCCGCTGACACGGCCGGCCGTGGTCACGGTCACGATCTACACGGGTCTGACGGTCTGGAACGGCTTCCTGCTGCCCCTGATCCTCACCCAGAGCCCCGAACTGCGCGTGCTGCCGCTCGCGCTGTGGAGCTTCCAGGGCCAGTTCAGCGTGAACGTGCCGGCGGTGCTCGCCTCGGTCGTGCTCACCACGCTGCCGATCCTGGTCCTCTACGCCGTAGCCCGCCGCCAGATCCTCAGCGGCCTCACCGCCGGCTACAGCAAGTAGCCGAGTCGCCGAGACCTCCGCGGATCCCCTGGGCTTTCCGGGTGCCCAGGGGATCGGTCGGTCACCGTACGCCGGTCACAGGTCGTAGTGGCCGGCCTTCACGTCGGCGAGGAACGCCGAGAAGGTGGCCGCGCTGACGATGTGCGCACCCGCGTTGGGACGTTTGCTGTCCCGTACGGCTACCGCCCCCGCCAGGTCGGCGAGCTCCACGCAGCTTGCGTTCGCCCCGTTGCTGCGCTTCGCCTTGCGCCACTCGGCGTGAGACAGGTCGATCATTACTTACTCCAGTTTTTCAGCCATCGCTTTCAGCAGGGCCGTCGTCGCGGGCGCGTCGAGTGCGGCGTCGCGAATCCGGCCGAAGATCGTTACATAGGCGTCCACTTCCTCCGGCGTGCTCACTTCCTCCAGCCCCGCGTCGTTCTCCAGGAAGACCATCGAAGGCTCGTCACCGGGAAAGTCGAAGATGCTGATCAGGCTGCTCATCCCCGGGTGCAGCCCGTCGGCGAGGCGCAGCACGCGCAGTTCGATGTGCGGGCGCCGGCTCATCTCGATCAGGTGGTGGAGCTGGGCGTGCCGCTCGGCGGGGGTGCCCCAGCGATACAGCAGGGACGCCTCGGTGATGACGGCGATCAGCTCGGGCACGCTGCCGCCGGACCGCTCCAGAATCTCCTGGCGGCGCAGCCGCGCCTCCAGCGCCCGCTCCCGCCAGCCGGCCGGGCGGCAGCCGACCGCGAGGATGCGCTCGGTGTAGGCGGGGGTCTGCAGCAGCCCGGGCAGGATCAGCGGCATGTAGAGCCGGATGCCCACGGCGTCGGCCTCGTAGCCGGGGTACTCCGAGTCGCCGAACACGTCGCGGTAGTCGCTCCACCACACCGGGCGGCGGGCGAGCTTGGCCAGCTCCTCCAGCTCCGCCTGCCCCTCGGCGTCGAGACCGTAGACGCGGGCGAGGTCCCGGATGTCGCTCAGGCTCGGCCGCTTCCAGACGTTCGCCTCGAATCGCCCCAGTTTGCCGCGTCCCCAGTTCAGCTTGTCGCACACCTGGTTGGCGGTGAAGTGGCTGCGCTCGCGCAGGGACGTCAGCCGACGGGCCAGCCTGCGCTTGGCGATGGTGCTGCCGAAAAGGTCGGTCACCCTGACTCTCCACGGTCTTGACAGGGCGTCATCGTCAGCATAGCAGTCGGCAAATTGCGAATCACAGATGCCGTGTGATGCCTGCGGAGCGTCGGCACCGCGTCAAGGTCCGGATGCCGCGCGTGTCCCACCGGACCGGTCCACGGGCGATCGGTTACGAATGGTCCCGGCCGCCGAACCGTAACCAGGTCGACACAAGGAGAAACCATGCGGACGAAACCGCTCATGGCCACCGGCCTCGCCGCCCTCACCCTGGCGACGGCCGCATCCGCCGCCCTCGGCACGACGGCCCACGCGGCGACCAGGGCCGGCATCTGCGCCAAGGGCGTGATCTGCCTGTGGGGCGACAACGACTTCCGGGGCGGCTGCGTCATGCGGTGGCGGCCCGCCCAGGGCACCCGCCCGGTGCCGCACTGCATGAAGGACTCCGTGGGGTCGTTCATCGCCAACGCCAAGGCCTGCTTCGTCGACAGCTACAACGGCCGCATCCGCGAGGGCCACCGCGCCCAGCCGGGCGACTACTCCCGCGCCTACTCCTGGGGCCACAAGTTCGGCAACCGCATGGACCAGATCAGACGCTCCTGCTGACCCGTCAGCCGGCACCGTCAGCCGGCACCGTCGTCCGCGTCCGGCCCTTCCTCGGGCCGGGCGCGGTAGACGCGGTTGCGCAGGCGCAGGATCACCGCGGCCACCACGGCCGCGATCACCGACCCGGTCAGCACGGCCACCTTGACGTGCTCCTCCCTGACCCCGCCGAACGACAGCTCCCCGATCAGCAGCGACACCGTGAACCCGATGCCGGCGAGCACCGACAGACCGGCCACGTCGACCCAGGCCAGCCCCTCGCCCAGGCTCGCCCGGGTGAACCTTGCCACCAGCCAGGTCGCGGCCATGATGCCGACCGGCTTGCCGAGCACCAGCCCGAACACGACCCCCAGCGAGATCGGGTCGCCCAGCGCGGTCGCCAGCCCGTCGAGCCCCCCGACCGTCACCCCGGCCGACAGGAACGCGAACACCGGCACCGCGACCCCCGCCGACAGCGGCCGGAACCGGTGCTCGAAGTGCTCGGCGAGCCCCGGCCCGGCCGCCGGCCCACCGGCCCGCTCGCTGCGCAGCACCGGCACGGCGAACCCCAGCGCCACCCCCGCCACCGTGGCGTGCACGCCCGACGCGTGCACCAGCGCCCAGGTCGCGACGGCCGGCGGCAGCAGCAGCCACCAGGAGCGCACCCGCCGCTGCACCAGCAGGGTGAACACCGTCAGCGGCGCCGACGCGAGCAGCAGCGGCGCCACCGACAGGCGCTCGGTGTAGAAGGACGCGATGATGACGATCGCGATGAGGTCGTCGACGACGGCCAGCGTGAGCAGGAAGGTCCGCAGCGCCGACGGCAGGTGGGTGCCGATCACGGCGAGCAGGCCCAGCGCGAACGCCAGGTCCGTGGGCGTCGGAATCGCCCACCCCTTCGCCGCCGGGCCCCAGCCGACGTTCAGCAGATACAGCGCCGCCGGCACGACGACCCCGCCGACCGCCGCCGCCACGGGCACCACGGCCCGGAGCGGGTGCCGCAGGTCGCCGGAGACGAACTCGCGTTTCAGCTCCAGCCCGGCGACGAAGAAGAAGATCGCCAGCAGCCCGTCGGCCGCCCACGTCGCCAGGTCGAGACGCAGATGCAGCGCCTCGGGCCCGAACCGGACCGTGCGCAGCTCCTCGTACCCGCGCGCCCACGGGGAGTTCGCCCACACCATGGCGGCCACGACGGCCACCAGCAGCAACCCCCCGCCGACCGTCTCCTTGCGCAGAATCTCGGCGACCCGCCGCCGCTCCGGCCCCGACCCCGCGCTGAACAGCCCCCACCCCGAAGTGCCGGCCATCACACCCCCGCGTCGAAAGCGTCGGCGGCGGTCACCAGGTGAGCAGGACCGCTTCGCGGTCGCCCGCATCGGGGCCGGGAGCGGGCGGCGAGACGCGGCGCCCCGGCGCCGGCTCCGGCAGGGGGGCCGGGGCGAGGGCGCAGATGTCGTCGGTCAGGGCGTGCAGCACGTCACGGCACAGCGTGTAGTAGTAGTTGCGGCCGCCCTTGCGCACCTTGACCAGGCCCGCCCGCACGAGGATCTTCGCGTGGTAGGAGATCGTCGGCTTCGACACCGGCAGGGTGTCTTCGAGCGTGCTGCAGGCGAGCTCGTCGACGGCCGCGATCTGGCGCACGATGCTCCACCTGATGGGGTCGGCGAGCGCCTTGAAGATCTCGGTCGTGTCGGCCGGTGCGTTGCCTGGAGGCACGTCGCGTGCTCCTTCCCCCGTCGGACGTGCGCGTTCCCCCGGCACGTCACCCAAAGCATGGGCCAATCTATCGCGCGCCGGCGCCCCGCAGGCCCGGACCGCGGATCAGGTGCCGGTGAATCGCGGCGGGCGGCGCTCGCGCCGGGCCTGGATGCCCTCGTGCACGTCGGCCGTGTCGAGCGTCACCGGCTGCGCCAGCGCCTCCCACTGCAACGACGCGGCGAGCCCGTGCGCCGACTGCTCCAGTCCCGCCTTGGTGAGCCGGGTCGCGATCGGCGCGGCCGTCGCGATCAGCTCGGCGATCTTCAGCGAGTGGTCGAGCACGTCGTCGGCGACCCCGGTGATCAGCCCCCACGTCACCGCTTCGTCGGGCTGCAGCTCACGCCCGGTGTACAGCATCTCGCGGGCCCTCGGCACGCCGATCGACTCCTGCAGCAGCCACGTGGCGGCCATGCCGCCGTGGGTGCCCAGGTAGATGAACGGCGCGCTGAACCGGGCCGTCGTGGCGGCATAGCGCAGGTCGCAGGCGAGCGCGGCGCACAGCCCGGCGCCGATCGCCGGCCCGTTGATCGCCGCGATCACCGGGAACGGCAGGTCGCGCGGAGACAGCCAGGCGCGGTAGAAGGGCAGCATGCTGCTGCGCATGCGGTCGGGCGTGATGTCGTGCGCCCCGCCCTGCAGCCACGACAGGTCGGCGCCCGAGCAGAACGAACTGCCGGCCCCCGTGACCACCAGCACACGCACCTCGCGGTCGGCGGCCACCTTGGCGATCGCATCGGTCCATCCGGCCGTGAGCTCCTCGGTCATGGCGTTGCGGACCCGCGGCCGGTTCAAAGTGATCAACCGGACGCCGGGTAGCGGCTCTTCGAGGAGCACGGCGTCGTCCGAGCTCATCTGCTCTCTCCTTCGTTCGGGCTGCCGACGCCGGAGGAACTTGGATCACGGCCCTTCAACTCTATCGCCGCGCCGCGGTCGGCAGGCCCGGCAACGGGAGGAAGGCCGCGTTCCGACGTTCGGAAGACGCGCACTAAAGTGCACGCAGAGCCTCAACTGGAGGCTGACCAGGTACGAGGCTAGGGGGGCAGGGTCGTGGACGATCCGGCCGACGTGTGGTTCCGGCGCGCGACGTCCGCCGCCGGGGAATGGCCGATCGAGCGCGTCCTCGCGGCCAAGCGCGCCTCGGGCGAGACCGTCAGCGTCGTCATCCCGGCCCGCGACGAGGCGGCCACCATCGGCGTGATCGTCAAGCGGATCGCGACGGAGCTGGCCGACTCGGCAGGGCTGGTCGACGAAGTGATCGTGATGGACTCCGACAGCGTCGACGACACCGGCCGCCTCGCCCGGGAGGCCGGCGCCACCGTGCACCGCACCGCCCACGTCGCCCCCGAGACCGGGTCCTTCCCCGGCAAGGGCGAGGCGCTGTGGAAGGCGCAGTTCGTCGCCGAGGGCACCGTCCTGGTCTTCGTCGACGGCGACCTGACGGTGTGGTCGCCGCAGTTCGTGGTGGGGCTGCTCGGGCCGCTGCTCGCCCGGCCCGAGACCCTGCTCGTCAAAGGGTTCTACCGGCGGCTGTCCGGGGCCGGCGGCACCGAGACCGACGACGGCGGCCGGGTGACCGAGCTGGTGGCGCGGCCCCTGCTCAACCTGTGGTGGCCGGAGCTGGCGTCGGTGGTGCAGCCGCTCGCCGGCGAGTGGGCGGTGCGGCGCTCGCTGATGGAGACGCTGCGCGTGCCCACCGGATACGGCGTCGAACTGGCCGCCCTGCTCGACACCTACCGGGGGCACGGCCTCGACGCGCTCGCCCAGGTCGATCTCGGCAGCCGCGGGCACCGGCGGCAGTCGGTGCGCGACCTCGGGCTCATGGCGGCCGAACTGATGACCGTCGCGCACCGCCGCGGCGGCGAACTGGCGGGCAGCGGCGGGCCGCCGCCTTCGGGCGCGCTGCGCCAGTACGACCGCGGGTCCGGCTGGACCCACCGCCAGGTGCCGCTCGACGAGCGGCCCCCCGCACTCACGATGCCCGCCTACAGGCGGCCGGCACGGCGTACGGTCGGATCATGCTGACCCTCCGCGAACGGGAGACCGGCGACGACCTGCTGCTGATGGCGATCGTCAACCGCACCCCCGACTCGTTCTACGACAAGGGCGCGACCTTCGCCCGCGAGCAGGCCCTGCGCCGGGTCGACCAGGTGGTCGCCGAAGGCGCCGACATCGTCGACATCGGCGGCGTCAAGGCCGCCCCCGGCACCGAGGTCACCGTGGCCGAGGAGATCGAGCGGACCGCGCCGTTCGTGGCCGAGGTCCGGGCCCGCTACCCCGACCTGATCATCAGCGTCGACACCTGGCGGCACGAGGTGGGCCGGGAGGTGTGCCGGGCGGGCGCCGACCTGCTCAACGACGCCTGGGGCGGCGCCGACCCCCGGCTCGCCGAGGTGGCCGCCGAATTCGACGTGGGCCTCGTGTGCACCGACGCGGGCGGGCTGCCGCCGCGCACCCGCCCGCACCGCCTGGAGTACGCCGACGTCGTCGCCGACGTGATCGCCCGCACCACCGCCCTCGCCGAGCGGGCCGTGCGCCTGGGGGTCGACCCGCGCCGCATCCTGATCGACCCGGGCCACGACTTCGGCAAGAACACCTGGCATTCCCTCGAAGTGACCCGCCGGCTGGGCGAGCTGGTCGCCACCGGCTGGCCCGTGCTGGTGTCGCTGTCGAACAAGGACTTCGTCGGCGAGTCGCTCGACCTGCCGGTCGACCAGCGCATGTACGGCACGCTCGCCGTCACCGCCCTGTGCGCCTGGCAGGGCGCCCGGGTCTACCGGGCCCACAACGTGGCCCCCACCCGCCAGGTGCTCGACATGGTCGCGGTCACCCGCGGCCTGCGACCACCCGCCCGCACGATAAGGGGGCTGGCATGATCGCCGCCATCGCCTGCGTGCCGCAGGCCCCGCTGCTGCTGCCCGGCGTCACGGGCGGCCGCGTCGCCGAGGTCGAGGAGCTGCTGGCCGCCGCCCGCGCCGCCGTGCGCGAGGCCATCGGGCAGGGCGTCGACGAGGTGGTCGTGCTCGGCGGCGGGCCCGCCACCCGCGTCCACCCGGTGGACGCCCCCGACCCGTCGGGCCGCTTCGCGCCCGCCCCCGGCCGCCCGGCCGAGCCCGGGGCTCTGCCGGTGTCCCTGGCCGTCGGCCGCATGCTCCTGGCCGCCGAGGGCGACCCGCCGCCCCTGACCCTGCAGGCCGTCGACGAGCGGGCCCCGGTCGACGCGACCGCCGAGCTGGGCCGCGCCCTGGCCGCGCGTCCCGGCCGCACCGCCCTGATCGTGGCGGCCGACGGCAGCGCCCGGCGCGGCGAGAAGGCCCCGGGCCACATCGACCCGGCGGCCCTGGCGTCCGACACCCTGATCGGCAAGGCCCTGACCCTGCCCGACCCCCGCCTCCTCCTGACCCTGGACCCCGCCACCAGCGCCGGCCACCTCATCGCCGGCCGCGCCGCCTGGCAGACCATGGCCGCCGCCTGCGCCGCCACCCCCTGGACCTCCCACACCCGCTACGAGGCGTCCCCCTTCGGCGTGGCCTACTGGGTCACCACCTGGCTCCCACACACTGGGGAGTAATTCGACAATCGCGACATACTGCATAGGTCGGGCACACGACGGAGAAGGTGTCTCATGGCCGCGCGCACGTCCGCTCCCAGCGGAGCCATGACCGGGGCACCGCGCCCCGGCCTGCGGGAACGTAAGAAGGCCAGGACCCGGGCCGCCATCCGGGAACACGCCCTGCGGCTGTTCCGTGAGCAGGGCTACCAGGCCACGACCGTCGAGCAGATCATCGACGCGGCCGAGGTCTCCGAGACGACGTTCTTCCGCTATTTCCCCACGAAAGAGGACGTGGTGCTGCGCACCGACCTGGGCCCGCAGGTCGTCGAGTTGCTCCGGGCCCAGCCGCCCGAACTGCCGCCCGTCGCGGCGGTCCGCGCTGCGCTGCGCGAGTTCTTCGCCGCTCTCTCCGCCGAGCAGCGGTGCGAGTCGCGCGAGCGCCTGTCGCTGGTCATGGCCGAACCCGCGCTGCGGGCCACCATGCTCGACCGCGTCGCCCAGACCCTGGCCCCCATCGCCGCCGCCCTCGCCGACCGCGCCGGCCGTCCGCGCGACGACTTCACGGCCCGCATGATCGCGGGCGCCGTCCTCGGCGTCGCCCTGGCCGCCATGGCGCACGCGGCCGGCCCCCCTGCCGGCGACCTCCCGCCCACCCTGGACCGAGCCCTGTCCCACCTGGAGTCCGGCCTCACCCTTTGACGCGCGCGGCGCTGTCAGCCGACGGCGCGGCTCTCGGGGATTTCGACGACCACGTTGGTCGACTTGATCACGGCTACGGCGCGGACGCCGGCCTCCAGGCCCAGCTCGTCGGCGGCCTGGCGGCTCATCAGGGAGACCACGCGGTATGGCCCGGCGGCGATCTCCACCTGGGCCATGACCGCGTCTCTGATCACTTCGGTGACGATGCCGCTGAGCCGGTTGCGGGCCGACGACTGGGCGGTGCCGTCGGCGGCGGTGACCTGGGCGCGGGCGAAGGCCGCCAGGTCGGCGCCTTCGACGACGCGGTGGCCGTGCTCGTCGCGGTGGGCCGTGAGACGGCCGGAGTCGACCCAGCGCCGCACGGTGTCGGCGCTGACCCCGAGCAGGCCCGCGGCCTCACTGATCCGAAACGTCGCCACCGGTCCGCACTCCCTCCCAGCGGCACAATAGCGTCAGAAGTCCTCGTCGAGCGTGACCGTGCCCTCCACCGCCACCTGGTACGCCGACACGCGGCGCTCGAAGAAGTTGGACAGCTCCTGGACGTCCTGCAGTTCCATGAACGCGAACGGGTTGGCCGTGCCGTACCTGGGCGGCATGCCGAGGCGGGTGAGCCGCTGGTCGGCGACGTATTCCAGGTAGCGGCGCATGTCGTCGGCGGTCATGCCGGGCAGGCCGTCGCCGCACAGGTCGCGGGCGAAGGTCAGCTCGGCGGCGACGGCCTCCTCCAGCATGGCCGTCACCTGGGCGGTCAGCTCGTCGTCGAACAGGCCGGGTTCTTCGCCGCGCACGGTGTCGATGACGCTGAAGGCGAACTCCATGTGCAGGCTTTCGTCGCGGAACACCCAGTTCGTGCCGGAGGCGAGGCCGTTGAGCAGCCCTCGGGAGCGCAGCCAGTAGACGTAGGCGAACGCGCCGTAGAAGAACAGGCCCTCGATGCAGGCGGCGAAGCAGATGAGGTTGAGCAGGAAGGCCCGCCTGTCGTCTCTGCTGCGCAGCCTGTCCAGCTCGCCGAGGGAGTCGATCCAGCGGAAGCAGAACTCCGCCTTGGCGCGGATGGACGGGATGTTGTCCACGGCCGCGAAGGCCTTGGCCCGCTCGTCGGGATCGGGCAGGTAGGTGTCGAGGAGGGTCAGGTAGAACTGCACGTGCACCGCCTCCTCGAACAGCTGCCGCGACAGATAGAGGCGGGCCTCGGGCGCGTTGAGGTGGGTGTAGAGGTTGAGCACGAGGTTGTTGGCGACGATGGTGTCGCCGGTGGCGAAGAACGCCACGAGGCGGTTGACCAGGTGCAGTTCCTCGGGGGTGAGCCGGGCGAGGTCGGCCAGGTCGCTGTGCAGGTCGACCTCTTCGACGGTCCACGTGTTGCGGATCGCCGCGCGGAACCGCTCGTAGAAGTGGGGGTAGCGCATCGGGCGCAGGGTGAGGTCCATGCCCGGGTCGAGCAGTGCGGCTTTCGCGGTGGCGGTGGTGGGCCGGTTCACTGGCATGCCTCGCAGGTCTCGGGGTTCTCCAGGGAGCAGGTGACGGCGTCGGCCGCCGGGGCGGCGTCGCTGCGGGCCGTGCCTGTGTCCTGGGGCTCCTGGGGCACGGTGGTCTGGGCGATGCGGGTGGCCGGGCGGGAGCGCAGGTAGTAGGTGGTCTTGAGGCCGCGCCGCCAGGCGTAGGCGTACATCGACGACAGCTTGCCGATGGTCGGCGTGGCCATGAACAGGTTGAGCGACTGGCCCTGGTCGACGAACGGCGTGCGGGCGGCGGCCAGGTCGATGAGCGCCTTTTGCGGCAGCTCCCAGGCGGTGCGGTAGAGCAGCCGCAGGTCGTCGGGGATCTGCGCGATGTCGCGCACCGAGCCGTCGGCCCGCTTGATGGCGTCGCGCACCTCGGGGGTCCACAGGCCGCGGGCCTTGAGGTCGGCGACCAGATAGGTGTTGATCTGCAGGAACTCCCCCGACAGGGTTTCCCGCTTGAACACGTTGGACACCTGCGGCTCCACGCACTCGTAGGCGCCGGCGATGGCGGCGATGGTCGCCGTCGGGGCGATCGCGACCAGCAGCGAGTTGCGCAGGCCGACCTCGGCGATGCGCCGCCGCAGCGACTCCCACTCGGGGTCGAGTGCGGTGCCGGGCCAGTGGTCGACGTGCAGCACCCCGCGCGCGGTCCGGGTCTGGTCGTACGCCGGGTGGCGGCCGTGCCGGCTCGCCAGGTCGGCCGATTCGCCGTACGCCGCGAGGGCTATCTGTTCGGCGATGCGGGTCGACAGGGCCAGCGCCTCGGGCGAGTCGAACGGCAGCCGCAGCGTGAAGAACACGTCGGCGAGGCCCATCACGCCGAGGCCGATGGGCCGCCAGCGGGCGTTCGCGGCGGCGGCTTCGGGGGTCGGGTAGAAGCCGCGGTCGATGGTGCGGTCGAGGAACCGCACGGCGGTGCGGACCGTGGCGCGCAGCCGGGCGAAGTCGACTCCGGCGGGGGTGACGTGCGCGGCCAGGTTGACGGAGCCGAGGTTGCAGACGGCGGTCTCGGTGTCGCTGGTGATTTCGAGGATCTCGGTGCACAGGTTCGACAGGTGCACCACGTTGCCGGGTTCGGCGGTCTGGTTGCAGGCCCGGTTGGCGGTGTCTTTGAACGTCATCCAGCCGTTGCCGGTCTGGGCGAGGGTGCGCATCATGCGGCCGTAGAGGCGGCGGGCGGGCACCTGGCGGACGTACCGGCCGGCGGCTTCGGCGGCGCGGTAGGCGGCGTCGAATTCTGCGCCCCACAGGTCGGTGAGCTCGGGCACCTCGTGGGGGTCGAACAGCGACCAGGTGGCGTCGGCTTCGACGCGCCGCATGAACTCGTCGGGCACCCAGTTGGCGAGGTTGAGGTTGTGGGTGCGGCGGGCGTCTTCGCCGGTGTTGTCGCGCAGTTCCAGGAACTCTTCGACGTCGGCGTGCCACGGCTCCAGGTACACGCACGCGGCGCCTTTGCGCCGCCCGCCCTGGTTGACGGCGGCGACGCTGGCGTCGAGGGTGCGCAGCCACGGCACGATGCCGTTGGAGTGGCCGTTGGTGCCGCGGATCAGCGACCCGCGGGAGCGTACCCGGGTGAACGAGATGCCGATGCCGCCGGCGTATTTGCTGAGCCGCGCCACCTGGCCGTACCGCTCGTAGATGGCCTCCAGTTCGTCGCGCGGCGAGTCGAGCAGGAAGCACGACGACAGCTGGGGCCGGCGGGCGCCGGAGTTGAACAGGGTGGGCGAGCTGGGCAGGTAGGCGAGCGCGCTCATCAGCCGGTACAGCTCGGCCGCGTCGGCGACGTCGTCGGCGAGGCCGCAGGCGACCCGCATGAAGAAGTGCTGGGGGCGCTCGACGACGGCCCGGGTGTGCGGGTGGCGCAGCAGGTACCTGTCGTAGACGGTGCGCAGCCCGAAGTAGCTGAACCGGTCGTCGGCGCCGTGGTCGATGATCTCGTCGAGCGCCGCCGCGTGCCGCGCGGCGAACCGGGCGGTGTCGTCGTTCAGCAGCCCTTCGGCGTGGGCGATGGCGGCGGACGAGCCGAACGTGGTGACGCCCTGCCCGGCGGCCTCCCGCTCGATCTTCGTGGCGAGCAGCCGGCTCGCCACCGTCGAGTACGCCGGCTCGGCGGCCACCAGCGCGGCGGCCTGCCGCACCGCCTCGTCGAGGTCGGCGCCGCCGATGCGTCTCGGATCGACCCCGGCGAGTCCGCCGCAGGCCCGGACGACCTCGCCGACGACCTCGGCGGCCGGGCGGGCCGGCGGTGCCGCGATGGTGGGTGATGCGCCTTGTCGTGTCACGTGCTCTCTCCCTCGCGAGCCTCGCCCCGAAGGCGCGCGCGCAGAGGCATGACGCCCCCCCCCCCCCCCCCCCCGGCCGGGCCGGCCCCCCCGGGCGCGCCCGCGGGGCGGGGCGGGCCTCTGGCTCCCCGGG
>JBIQJI010000129.1:0-6949 GCA_044507605.1 Actinomycetales bacterium
CTTGTCCGGGCACGACACGCCGCCAGTTAGCGGACTTCGAAACAGGGCCTAGGCCCCCGGACGCCGCCGGACGCCTCCGGGCGGCTTCAGCCGGACGTGAGCAGGGCGCGCATGCGGGCGATCTCCGTGCGCTGGCCGGATGAGATGTCGTGGGCCATTGTGCGCATCGTGCGGTCGGTGCCGGCGCGGAGTTCCTCGGCCGCCATGCGCACCGCGCCCTCGTGGTGGGCGATCATGAGGCGCAGGAACGTCCGGTCGAAGGTGGCGCCTCTGGCGGCGCGCAGGGCGTTCAGCCGGCCGAGGGTGGCCATGCCGTACGCCGCGCCGGTGCGCCCGTCCCGGTGATCCTCGTGGCCGCCGGGCGGGCGGCCGATCGAGCGGAGCCACGCGGACAGGGCCGCGATCTCGGGGCGCTGGGCCGCCGCGATGCGGGCCGCGGCGGCCCGCACGGCCGGGGTGGTGGTGCGGGCGGCGACCAGGCCGGTCATTTCCAGGGCCTGGCGGTGGTGCGGGATCATCGCCTCGGCGAAGACGACGTCGGCGGCGGAGGTGCGCGCCTCCGAGCGGCCCAGCGTCTCGCCGGGGCCGGCCGTGCGGCCGGGGTCTCCGGGGCCGCCGGGGACGATCAGGGGGGCGTCGGTGCCGGCGACGAGAGGGGTGCCCTGGTCGGTGGTGTCGGCGGAGCAGGCCGTCAGCACGGACAGCAGAGACAGCACGGACAACGCGACCAGGGCGCTGATCGCCCCATCACCCACTCGCCTCGCCCGCATGCTTCCATACTGGGGCAAGGCGTGCATTCGGGTTGGGGGCGGCATGAGATGGTGGCGCAGGGGCGGCGTCATGGTGTCTGTCGGTGTCATGCTGCTGCTATCGGGCTGCGCCTCGGCGGTGCCGCGGCCGGAGGGCACCGCGGTCTCGGGCGGGGCGGGGACGCCGGGCGCCGCCGGGACGTACGGGGAGGGCCTGGGCCGGGACGAGATCGGGCACAGCGCGAACGTCACCTTCGTGGCCAACGTCCCCTTCGACCGGCCGTTCGACGGGCCGGAGACGATCGGAACGGACATGGCGTTCCAGGGCGACTACGCCTTCGTCGGCAACTATGAGGGTTTCACCGTCCACGACATCAGCGACCCGGAGCGGCCGAAGGTCACGGCGCGGGTGGTCTGCCCGGCGGGGCAGAACGACATCTCGGTGCTGGGCGACCTGCTGTTCCTGTCCGTCGACGAGCCGCGCGCGGACGCCGCCTGCGGCAGCGGGCGGGGCGACGAGAAGACCGGCTGGGAGGGCATCCGCGTCTTCGACATCAGCGACGTCACCCACCCCCGGTACGTGCGGGCGGTCGCCACCGCCTGCGGCTCGCACACCCACACGCTGGTGCCGGGGAAGGGCGCCGACGATGACAAGGTGTTCGTGTACGTGTCGTCGTTCGGCCCGAGCGCCGACGCGGCGCACTGCCGGCCGCCCCACGACAGCATTTCGATCATCGAGGTGCCGCTCGGCGACCCCGCGGCGGCGCGGGTGGTGGCGGAGCCGGTGCTGTTTCCCGACGGCGGGTACGCCGGGGACGGCGACCGCGCCGCCACGACCGGCTGCCACGACATCACGGTGTATCCGGAGAAGGACCTGGCCGCGGCCGCCTGCATGGGCAACGGGCTGCTGATGGACATCTCCGACCCGGTACGGCCCCGGGTGCTCCAGGAGGTCACCGACACCGCCGCGTTCTCCATCTGGCACTCGGCGACGTTCAGCAACGACGCGACGAAGGTGGTCTTCGGCGACGAGCTGGGCAGCGGAGTCTCGCCCACCTGCGACGCCAGGACCCCCCGCACCCAGGGAGCGGACGCGGTCTACGAGATCACCCCGGATCGGCGGCTGGTGCGCCACGGCTACTTCAAGATCCCCCGCGATCAGACGCCGTCGGAGAACTGCGTGGCCCACAACGGGTCGCTGATCCCGGTGCCGGGCCGCGACATCATGGTGCAGGCGTGGTACCAGGGCGGCGTCTCGGTGATCGACTTCACCGACGCGGACCACCCGGAGGAGATCGGCTATTTCGAGCGCGGCCCCCTCGGCGACCATCTGCTGGGCGGCTCCTGGTCGGCGTACTACTACAACGGGTACATCTACTCCAGCGACATCGTGAAGGGCCTGGACGTGCTGCGCATCGACGACCCGCGCACCGACCCGGCCGGGAAGGTGCGGATGGAGCGGCTCAACGCGCAGACGCAGGTGTCGTATCCGGAAAAATGATCACGGGTCGAGGTCGGCGGCCGAGCGCGCCGCGAAGACCTCCATGGCCTTGGTCGTGATCGGGCCCGGCGCGGCGGGCAGCACGCGGCCGTCGACGGCGCGGATCGGCTGCACGTCGCGGGTGGTCGAGGTGAGGAACGCCTCGTCGGCGTCATAGAGCGCCGACAGCGGCACGTCGGCCTCCTCGGCGCCGAGCCACTCCAGGACGAGGGCGCGGGTCACCCCGGCCAGGCAGCCGGCGGTGAGCGGCGGGGTGACGAGACGGCCGCCGGTGACCAGGAACACGTTGCTGCCGGTGCCCTCGCACAGGTTGCCGGCGAGGTTCGCGAAGATCGCTTCGCCGCCGCCGCGTGCCTTGGCGAAGGCCAGGGCCTTGGCGTTGCCGCCGTACGACGTGCTCTTGACCCCGGCGAGCGCGCCGCGCTCGTTGCGCGGCCACGGCACGACGGTGACGTCGGCGGTGGGCGGGAACGCCGGCTGCTCGGCCACGATCACGACGGTCGTGGTGCCCTGGCGGCCGCGGTCGGAGCCGAGGGGCCCGGGGCCGCTGGTGTAGGTGACGCGGATGCGTCCGAGCGGCCATGAGGGCGCGGCGGCGAGGCAGGCCCGGACGCCGTCGGCGATGCCGCGCAGGTCGGGCTCCGGCAGGTCCATGCGCCTGGCCGACAGGGCGAGCCGGTCGAGGTGCCGGGTGAGGGCGAACGGGCGGCCCTCCGTGCACTTGATCGTCTCGAACACGCCGTCGCCGACCATGAGGCCATGGTCGAAGACCGAGACGGTGGCCTCGGCGGGGTCGAGCAGATCCCCGTTCAGCCAGATGGGAACCGCGTTCATCAGTCGTCTCCCCTTCGCGGAGATGGAGTCGTGGGAAGGATCTCAGCCGGCCGAGGCGAGGCGGATGAGTCGTGCCGCCTTCAGCTGCGTCTCCAGCCATTCCCGCCTCGGGTCGGATCCCCAGGTTATGCCCGCCCCGGTGCCGAAGCGGACGACTTCGCCATCGCCGTGCCGCTCGATCCAGAAGGTGCGGATGCCGACGGCGAGCGCCGCGGTGCGCCGGTCGGCGTCGACCCAGCCGACGGCGCCGCAGTAGGGGCCGCGCTGGACCGGCTCGAGCTCGTCGATGACGCGCAGCGCCGTCGACTTGGGCGCACCGGTCACCGAGCCCGGGGGGAAGGTCGCGGCGAACAGCTCGGGCCAGCCGGCGCCGGGCGCGAGCCTCGCCCGCACGGCCGACACCAGGTGCACCAGCCCGGGATGCTCCTCCACAGCGCACAGCGACGGTACCGTCACCGATCCTACCTCGGCCACCCTGCCGAGGTCGTTGCGCACCAGGTCGACGATCATGATGTTCTCGGCGTGGTCCTTGGCCAGCATGTCGGCGGCGGTGCGCCCGGTGCCCTTGATGGGCCGCGACTCGACGACGTCGCCCTCCCGCGACAGGTACAGCTCGGGCGAGGCCGACACGACGGTCAGGCCGGGCACCCGGATCGTGGCGGCGTACGGCGCCGGGTTGCCCTCGGCGAGCAGCGTGGCCAGGGCGAGCGGGTCGTGGCCGCCGGGCGGCAGCGGCGCGGTCAGCACGCGGCACAGGTTGGCCTGGTAGACCTCGCCGTCGGCGATGTAGCGGCGGATGCGGCGCACGCCGCGCTCGTAGGCGGCGCGGTCGAGGGAGCTGCGCCACGCCGTGCGGGCGGGGCCGCGCCAGGGCCGGTCGGGGCGGGGCAGCGGGGCCGGGCGCACGTCGCCGAACCGCGCGCACGTCACCTTGCCCTCGTAGCCGGCGACGACCGCCCACCAGCCGGTGCCGTCGAGGGCGGCGAGGTCGGTCGTGACCTCCTGCAGATCGGTGGCGAGGCGCCCGCCGACCCAGGCGAACGGTCCATCCACGCACCCATTCTCCCGCCTGCCGCCGCACGGGCTCAGGCGGGTGCCCCGGTGGTCAGGCGAGCGGGCCGGTCACCGTCTCGGCCGCGCGGGCCAGCGCGCCGTCGGCGACGAGGCGGGTGACGGCGTCGATCTCGGGGGCGAGGAAACGGTCGGGGCCGGGGCCCGGCACGGCCCTCCGCAGCGCGGCGAGCACCGCGCCGGTGCCGGGTGCGGGGCGCAGGGGGCGGCGCAGGTCGAGAGCGCGGGCGGCGGTGAGGATCTCCACCGCCAGCACCCGGGTCAGCCCGTCGAGGGAACGGCGCAGCTTGCGGGCGGCGTTCCAGCCCATCGACACGTGGTCCTCCTGCATGGCCGAGCTCGGGATCGAGTCGGCGGAGGCGGGCACGGCGAGCCGTTTCAGCTCCGCCACGATCGACGCCTGCGCGTACTGGGCGATCATGTGCCCGGAGTCGACGCCCGGGTCGTCGGCGAGGAACGGCGGCAGGCCGTGGGAGCGGGCCACGTCGAGCAGCCGGTCGGTGCGCCGCTCGGCGATCGAGGCGACGTCGGCGACGGCGATGGCGAGGAAGTCCAGGACGTACCCGACCGGAGCCCCGTGGAAGTTGCCGTTGGACTCCACCCGGCCGTCGGCGAGCACGACCGGGTTGTCGATGGCGGCGGCGAGCTCGCGGGTGGCGACCGTGGCGGCGTGCGCCAGCGTGTCCCGGGCCGCCCCGGCGACCTGCGGGGCGCAGCGCAGCGAGTAGGCGTCCTGGACGATGGCGCAGGACGCGTCGCGGTGCGACGCCATGATGCCCGACCCGGCGAGCAGCGCGCGCAGGTTCGCCGCCGACGCGGCCTGCCCGGGATGCGGGCGCAGCGCCACCAGGTCCTCGGCGAACGCGCGGTCGGTGCCGAGCAGCGCCTCGACGCTCATCGCCGCGGCGATGTCGGCCGCCGTCAGCAGCCGTTCCAGGTCGTGGATCGCCAGGACCAGCATGCCGAGCATGCCGTCGGTGCCGTTGATCAGGGCCAGGCCCTCCTTGGCGGCGAGCTCCACCGGCTCGACACCGGCCCCCTTCATGGCCTCGGCCGCCTGCCGCCGCCTGCCCCGCGCGTCGCGCACCTCCCCCTCCCCCGTCAGCGCGAGCGCCACATGGGCCAGCGGGGCCAGGTCGCCGGAGCAGCCGAGGCTGCCGTACTCGTGCACGATCGGGGTGAGGCCGGCGTTGAGCAGCCCGGCCAGCGTCGCCGCGGTCTGCGGCCGCACACCGGTGTGCCCGGTGGCGAGCGTGCGCAGCCGCAGCAGCATCATGGCGCGCACCACCTCGTCCTCGACCTCCGGCCCGGTGCCGGCGGCGTGCGACCGGATCAGGGAGCGCTGCAGCCGGGCGCGCTCCCCCGGCGGGATGCGGCGCGTGGCGAGGGCCCCGAACCCGGTCGAGATCCCGTACGCCGGGTCGTCGCCCGCGGCCAGCTTCTCGACCCGGGACCGGACGGCGGCCATCGCGTCGGCCGCGGCGGCGGTGAGGCGCACCGGGGCGCCGCGCCGGGCGACCCGGACGACCTCCTCGAAGCGGAGCGGCTCGGGGCCCACGTCGACGACGTCGTTGTCGCGCACGGCGGTCACTTCCTCGCAACGGTGCGGTAATCGCTGTGGGTCATGTTAGCTCCTTACGGCCCGTCCGCCGGCGCTCCCCGGCCGGCCGCCGCGCCCGCGGCGCTACGCCTCGCCCGCCCGCAGCCCCGCCAGGCCGGCCCGGCCGGCGTCGGTCACCGTGATCGAACGACGGGCCGCGCCACGGACGAGCCAGCCGGCCTCCAGCAGAGCCGACGTGACCGCGGCCCCCAGCGCGCCGCCCAGATGCGGCCGGCGCTCCGTCCAGTCGAGACACGCCGGGGCGAACCTGCGCCGCCCCGCACGCACCGCGTCCACGTCCACGCCGAGCTCCTTCAGCCGCACCCGCCCGGCGGCCGAGACGACGTACGCGTCGGGCGCCGCACCCGGATATCCGTCGCCGACCGCCACCAGATGCCCGCCCTCGACCAGCGCGCCGAGCAGCTCCACCCCCGCCCGGCCCGCGAGATGGTCATAGCAGGTGCGCGCCTCCGCGAGCAGCCTCGCCCGTGTCGACTGCCGCAGCGACCGCACGGCCGGCCGCGGGCTGATCCGCGCCAGCGCCTCCATCACCTCGGCCACCTCGGCGTCGGCGAGCCGGTAGTAGCGGTGCCGGCCCTGCCGCACGACCGTGACCAGGCCCCCCTTCAGCAGCCTCGCCAGATGCGCGCTCGCCGTCGCCGCACCGACCCCGCCGACCCGGGCCAGCTCCCCCGCCGCCAGCGCCCGGCCGTCCGTCAACGCCGTCAGCATGGCCGCCCGGGACGGCTCCGCGAGCAGCGCCGCCACCGCGCTGATATCGGCGTCCTCGCGCCCCATCTGCCGTGAACCGTCCAACTCGTCCATACACCGACGCTAACCCCGCCACCCTTCGACCCCCGCCGAAGCGTCACTCGTCCTCAATCCGGTTTGGGGACTGGCCCTTCATTCGCTAGAGTGCTCACGTGAGGCCAGAGCCCGGCTCTCGGCCATCATCACGCGGACGTGGCTCAGTTGGTAGAGCATCACCTTGCCAAGGTGAGGGTCGCGGGTTCGAATCCCGTCGTCCGCTCGCAAACCCGCGCATGGTGCGAGAATGCCGCGGTGGAGTGGCCGAGAGGCGAGGCAGCGGCCTGCAAAGCCGCGTACACGGGTTCAAATCCCGTCTCCACCTCTACGACAACGGGCGATTAGCTCAGTGGGAGAGCGCTACCTTGACACGGTAGAGGCCACTGG
>JBIQJI010000005.1:0-137122 GCA_044507605.1 Actinomycetales bacterium
GGCCCGCCCCGGCACGGCCCGCCCCGGCACGGCCGCCCGCCGGCGGCCACGCCGAAGCCCGCGTCACCTTGCTCATATCACCGTGCTCTCCCGCCCCGGGCCTCTGCCGCGCCCGGGTCACTGGGTGGCGCTCGCCGCCGCCTGCTGGGCGTCGGCCATCGCCTGCTGCGGCGACTTGGACCCGCTCAACGCGGCCTGCACCGCACCCCACATCGGCTCGGAGATCTTCGGATACTTGGTCCCCAGATCATCACTGGTGCGCCCCTTGGCCGCCCGGACCGCCTCCACCCACACCTTCAGCTCCGGCGCCTTGTCCACCTGCGTGGCCTGCACCGCCTCCGTCGGCGCGATATACGACAACGTCGTATCCGTCGCATACAGATTGTCCGGGCTGGTCAGACACGACACGATCTTCGCCGACGCCGCATACCTGCCCGCCTCGTCCTGCACCGGCACCGTCACGAACTCCCCGCCCGTCGGCGCCGGCGCCGTCCCCCCATCCTTGCCCGGAATCGGAATGATCCCGTACTCGAACCCCGTCTTCTTGGCATTGGCCAGCTGCCAGGTCCCGTTCTCGGAGAACGCGAACTCACCCGTGGCGAACTCCTGCCAGCTCGTGGTCTGCGTATTGTTGATCACCGAATTCGGCGCCAGGCCCTTTTTCACCCAGCCGTCCCACAACGCCACCGCCGACACACCCTGCGGCGAATCCAGCTTCGTCAGATCCGCCCCCGCCCCCCAAAACCACGGCAGGAACTGGAAACTGCCCTCCTCGGTGCCGATCGCCGAGAACGTGATCCCCTTCTTACCCGCCGCCTTCACCTTCTCCAGCGCCGCCGTCAGCGACGCCCAATCGGTGATCTTCTCCGGGTCCACCCCCGCCTGCTCCACCACGTCCTTGTTGTAATACAACGCCAGCGTGTTGGCCCCGATCGGCACCCCGAACGTCTTACCCCCGGTCTGCCCCGCCGCCAGCAGGTTCGCCGAAATCGCCGAGGTGTCCATCTCCACCTCATCGGTCGTGGTCAGCACCCCCGCCTCGGCCAGCGTCGACACCACCGGATTGTCCACGATCAGCACATCGGGCGAATTGCCCTGCTGCGCCGCCAGCAGCGCCTTGTTCGTCAGATCCGTGGTGTCGTACCCCGTCCGCTTCACCGACACCCCCGCATCCGAACCACACGTCTTCAGCAGCTGAACCCAGGCCGAAGAATCATCGAACTGCGGATACGGATCCCAGATCGTGTACGTGGCCCGCGCACCGGACGACCCGCCCGCGCCCTCGCCCGACGAAGACGTCGACGAGGACGAGGAGCCGCAGGCCGCCAGTCCGCCGGCGACGGCCAGGAGCGCAAGATTCACTCCGATCACGTGCAGGCCCGTTGATCCTGATCTCATGGGATTGACCTCCGCTGGCGGGACTCACAGCCGAACCCGAATCATTTCTCCGAATCGGTTCGACGAACATAAGCCCGACATGTCCCACACGTCAATGGTCAGTGCGCCGCGCTCGTCGGCCCGCCTGACCACGCTGATGGTCATTGCCGACGTGCTGCGTCAGGAGCCGGGAGAGCGCGCCCGAGCCGTTCCCGCGCTTGACCATGTCGTCATGCCGTGCGTAGCGTCCGATCGAATCGATTCCGTGACGTGGGCACCGGCCGATCCGCCCTTCTCCGCACGGGATGATGCGGGGCGCCGCCGTCGCCCTCACACGCCGGTGAGGCGGCCGGCGCAGGCGGGCTCAGGCCGGCTTCGGCGGGGACGTGCTGCCGCGGACCACGAGGTCGGTGCCGAGCTCGATGATCGGCTGGGCCGGTGTGTCGCCGTCGGCGAGCGCCAGCACGATCCGCGCCGCGGTGGCGCCGATCTCACGGAACGGCTGGTGCACCGTGGTCAACGGCGGCGTGACCCACAGGCACGGCTCGATGTCGTCGAAGCCGACCACGCTCAGATCCTCGGGGATGCGCGCGCCGATGCGCCGGGCGGCCTCGTAGACGCCGAACGCCTGCAGATCGTTGCCGCACACGATGGCGGTGGGCGGGTCCGGCAGGGTCAGCAGTTCGGTGCCGAGGTCGCGGCCCGAATCGAACAGGAACTCCCCGGCGCGGACGAGCCCGGTGTCGAGCGGGACCCCGGCGGTGTCGAGGGCGGCGCGGAATCCGTCGAGCCGGGCCCGGGAGGCCAGGAAGTCGGCCGGTCCGGTGATCAGGCCGACGCGCCGGTGCCCCAGGTCCAGCAGGTGCCGCGTGGCCGAGACCGCGCCGCTCCAGTTGGTGGAGCCGACCGAGGGGGTGGGATTCACGTCTCCGGTGGGGTCCAGCGCCACGAGGGGGACGCCGCTCGTCTCGAACGACTCGCGGTGCTCGGTGGTGACCCCCGAGACGACGGCGATCACCCCCACGGGCCGGCGCATCAGCAACGGCTCCACCCACGGCAGACCGGCCGTCATGCGCGCACGCACGTCGGTGAAGCCGACGATCAGCTGGCGGGTGGCGGCGACCTGCTCGACGCCCCGCATGATCTCGATGGCGATCGAGCCCAGCATCGCGCCGAACACCACTTCCAGGCCGTGCATCGACCTGCTGGAGGACGGCCTGCGGTATCCGTGCTCGCGCAGCAGCGCCTCCACCCGCTTGCGGGTGGCGTCGCCCACTCCCGCCCGGCCGTGGAGCACCTTCGACACGGTCGGCGGCGACACCCCGGCGAGCTGGGCGATCGCGGCGACACTGAGGTCGCCGCGCCGAGGTCTGCGGCGGCCTCTTGCGCGACCCCCCTCGATCATGAAGCGAGTCTACGGGACGAGGGCAAGGGCGTTCGCGGGTCGGAGGACCGCTCGGCGAACTCCGCACCGCGGGGTTTCGAAATTTTCAGTTGATCTCAGACAATTTTCAGCAGGTGAGACCGCTGAACGAGGGTCCTGCTCGGCCGCCGCCGACCCGGGCGACCGGTCGGGGCATGCCGGCGATGCCGCCTGACGTGCCGAATCGGGCATCGTCCCCACGCTGTCGGGCCGTCGCCTCGGGGCCGCTCGATGCATGGATACATTTCGGGCCCATGATGCCCCGAGAGTGGCCGCAAGGTCTTGTTCGGGCAGATGATCTTGGTTAACGTTAACGGCGTATTCACGGAAACAGCACCGGCGCCGTCCTGGTACGCCCGGTGCCGAGGCGTCCGGCGGCGCTGTCCGGCGGCCTGCGGGCGTGGCCGATCTCCGGCGACGCACCGGGCGCCTCGGCCGGGCGACGGCGCACCGGGAATGCGGCGAGGCACGCAGACCCACGGCACCACCCGGGTTGGACCGACCGGCGGATCGCCTCCGCTGCCGACCAGTGAAGGAGCGCAATGGCCTTACAACAAGGGAGCCCGTTTCGCATGGGCGTGTTCCGGTTCTCGGCGTTGATCGCCGCCGGAGCCATGGCACTCGCGACGGCGCTGGTCGCACCGCGACCCGCCGCCGCGGCGGACACCCCATGGGTGAACGTTTCCGAGGATCGGTTCGTGTCGTTCAGCATCCCGGCGGGCGACATCGAGGCCAAAGTGGGCCAGGTGTCGCAGATCATGATCGAGGGGAACTTCGGCCCCTCGTCCGCGTGGGCGGAGTATGGCCTGACCCGCTGGGGCGACACCTGGACCGGAGCGCTCGGCCCGCTCCGGCCAGGGCTGTACGTCTACCAGGTGACGGGCGACGACAGCAAGAGCCTGAAGGATCCGACGAACGACACCAGCGTGGCGTCGCACCCGCTGTGGAGCACCTTCTTCGTGCCGGGCGACTCGGCGAGCCTGCTGGCCGATGTGCCCGAGGGGCAGGGCGGCACGGTCGAGAGCCTGACCTACGGGAAGAAGGGTCAGGAGCGGACGGCCCAGGTGTGGACCCCGCCGGGGTATGCGGCCGAGGGCACCAAGCCGGGCAGGCCGGGCAAGCCGGGTGACCACGGTCCCGGGGGTCCCGGTGGGCCTGGCGGCCCAGGGCCCAAGGGGCACCCGGGTCACGGCGGTCCGGGTGGTCATGATGGCCCGTGCGAGGGCTATTCGGTGCTGTATCTGCAGGCCGGCGACGGTGACCGTGCCACCGACTGGCTCGATCTCGGGCGGGCCCGGCAGATTCTGGACAATCTGTGGGCGAAGGGCGAGATGGCGCCGATGGTGGTCGTGATGGCCGATGGCGCCGATGACCCCGAGGATCTGCGGGATCTGCGGAAAGCGGTCGAGCACACGTATCACGTGCTGCACGACCCGGCGCATCAGGCGATCGCCGGTGTCGCGGAGGGCGGGACCCTGGCCCTGCGCGCGGCGCTGCGGCCCTCGGGCGGGTTCGCCTACGCCGGCTCGTTCTCGGGTCTGCTGACCGAGAGCGCGGGCCACGCGGACGCCAGGGCGATCAATCGGCATGTCACGCTGGCGCGGCTGTACACCGGGAATGTGACCGACCCGGCGTACAACGCGACCGTGCGGCTGACCAAGGCGCTGCACCGGGCCGGGATCCGGTACGAGTTCGACGGGGTGAATCCCGATGGCGGGGGGAACTGGACCGCCTGGCAGGAGAACCTGATCGATTTCGTGCCCCGGCTGTTCCGTGAGGTGTCCGATCACGGCCCGAGTGAGGGGCACGGACCGTTGACGGGCGAGTTCACGCCGCCGGCGCCCGGCACCACCCCGACGCCGTTCGTGACCGACGACGGCTTCGTCACCCTGGAGACCACGACGGACTTCGCCGACGCCAAGCACGTCACGGTCTGGATGAACGACGCTCCGGGCGGGAGCTGGCTGCGCGTCCCGATGGTGAAGCAGGGCGACCGCTGGCGGGTGACCATCGGTCCACTGGAGCCGTGGTTCTACTACTACCAGTGGATCGTGGACATGCAGTCGGTGAAGGACGTCTCCAACCCGACGAAGGTGACCTCGGAGCCGACCTGGAGTTCGTTCCTCGTGCCGGGCGAGCGGTCGCGGCTGCTCACGGACGTGCCCGAGGGGCAGGGCGGCAAGGTCGAGAGACTGACCTACCACAGCGGCGTGGTGAACGAGGACCGGACCGCGCTGGTGTGGACCCCGCCCGGCTACGACGCCGATCGCGCCGAGCCGTACCCCGTCCTCTACCTCCAGCACGGCAGCGGCCAGAGCTACACCGACTGGGTGGAGATGGGCCGGGCCAAGCAGATCCTCGACCATGAGTTCCTCGACGGGGATCTGGTGCCCATGGTGGTGGTGATGGGCAACGGCAACGTTCCCGACTTCGACACGGAACTGCTGGACAACATCGTCCCGGCGGCGCGCGAGCACTACAACATCTCCAGCGACCCGTCGCAGCAGGCCCTCGCCGGGCTGTCGATGGGCGGCGTGCAGACGCTCGCCGTGCTGGCGGCGCATCCGGGGGAGTTCGCCTACGTGGCGGCGTTCTCGGCCTGGTTCACCGGCGGCCCCGACGTCGACGTCGACGCGATCAACAAGGGCACGAAACTGCTGCGCCTGTACGTCGGCGACAAGACCGATTTCGTCCACGACCTGTTCATGGGCTCCCTGACCACCCTGGACAACCTCGGCATCACGTACGAGTTCGACGGCGTGACCCCGGGGCCGCACGGTTGGGACGTGTGGCAGAAGAACCTGATCGACCTGGCGCCGCGCCTGTTCAAGCGCTAGGCCGGGTGCGTTCCGCGACTCGACGGTGCGAGGGCCGTCGAGTCGCGGACGCTGAGGGTCGTCGCCAGCTGGAGGTGCCGGGAGGCCGGCTGGACGCCGCCGGCCATGCCGAGGACGGTCTCGACGGCCATGCGGCCCATGCCGGCGAGCGGCTGCCGGACGGAGGTGAGCCGCGGCGCGGTCCACTGGGTCTGCGGCGTGTCGTCGAACCCGGTGACCGACAGCTCGTCCGGGACGGCGATGCGCAGCTCCTGGGCCGCGGCGAGGACCCCGACGGCGATCTCGTCGTTGGCCGCGACGATCGCGGTCGGCCGGTCGTCGAGTGTGAGCAGGTCGTGGCCGTGCCGGTGCCCGGCCTCGACGGAGAACGCCTCGTTGCGGATCAGCGCGCGGTCCGGTGTGAGGCCGGCCGAGTCGAGCGCGGCCTGGTACCCGTGGAAGCGTTCCACGGAGGGGGCGGAGCCGAGCGGGCCGCCGATCCAGGCGATGCGGCGGTGGCCGAGCCCGATGACGTGCTCGGTGGCCGAGCGGCCGCCCGCCCAGTTGGTGGATCCGATGCTGACGACACGTGACTCGGTCGTGTCGATCGGGTCGATCGCCACGATGTGCACGCCGAGATCGTCGGCGGCGAGGAGCACCGCGTCGGGCACGGCGACGGCGAGGGCGATGATGCCGACGACACCCGACTCCTGCTGTTCCGCCAGCCAGGTGCGGGCCGCCGCGCGGCTGGTGCTGATCGGCCCGTCGGGCGGCAGGCGGAGGAGGAGCTCGGTCTGGGCCGAGGTGGCGGCCAGCAGGATTCCCTGGAGCACCGTGCCGGCGTACCGGGACTCGACGATGTCGAGGATGGTCACGAGGGTCCAGTGCCGGGTGCGCTCGTGGCGTGCCGTCGTCGGCTGGTAGCCGAGCTCGGCCATGACCCCGAGGACGCGCTCACGCGTGCTCGCCCCCACATCGCTGCGCCCGTTGAGGACTTTGGACGCGGTCGTCGGCGAGACGCCGGCCACGCGGGCGACATCGGCCAAGGTGGCGCGCTCGGAACGGCCTCGTCGCATCAGGGCTCCCTTCGGGCTTCGAAAGTGTTTCGAACCTACCATGGCCGCGCTGTGCCCGTGGCCGCCTGGCATGTCGTCCTCGTTCACCCGTTGACACGGTCCGGATGTGCGCCTACTGTCCAAGCAGCTCCGAACAAGTTGCGAAATAATTTCGTACCCCCAGCACGAGAGGAGAGGCCTCATGCGGCTCTCCCAGAAGGTCAGGCTCCTATCCGCGGTGCTCGCGCCGATGCTCGCGCTGACCGCCTGCTCGGGCGGCTCCGGCGACTCGGGCGGGAGCGGTGCGACCGCCGCCGACGGCGGCGGCGAGAAGGTGAAGCTCACGGTCTGGAGCTGGGACGGCACGGTCAAGGAGGCCGTTCCGGGCTTTCAGGCCGCGAACCCGAACATCACCGTCGAAGTGGTCAACGCCGGCTCGTCCCAGGACGAGTACAAGGCGCTCGACAACGCCATCCAGGCCGGCTCCGGCGTGCCCGACCTCGTGATGTTCGAGTACTTCGCAGTGCCGTACTTCGCCATTCCCGGCAAGCTGGCCGATCTTGGAGAGTTCGGCGCCGAGCAGTACAGGTCCGACTACGTGCAGGCCGCGTGGGACGACGTGACGGTCAACGGCAAGGTGTACGCGCTGCCGTCCGACTACGGGCCGTCGGCGATGTTCTACAACATGGCCACCCTGAAGAAGGCCGGCATCAAGGAGCCCCCGGCCACGTGGGACGAGTACTACGAGGACGCCAAGAAGATCCACGCGCTCGGCGACGACTACTACATCGCCCAGGACACCGGAGACATCTTCTTCCTGCTCTCGCTGATCTGGCAGGCCGGCGGCCGCCCGTTCAAGGTCGACGGCACCAAGGTGCACATCGACTTCACCGACCCCGGCACGACCAAGGCGGTGGCGTTCTGGCAGAAGATGCTCGACGAGGGCCTGGTCAACACCAAGATCACCGGTTGGTCCGACGACTGGAACCGGGCGCTCAACGACGGCACCCTCGCCACCCAGACCATGGGCGGCTGGCTGACCTCGACGCTGCCCGAGCGCGCGCCGAAGGCCTCCGGTGACTTCCGGGTCGCCCTGATGCCGCAGTGGACGGAGGGGGAGAAGGTCGGCGCGGAGAACGGCGGCAGCTCCTTCGGCATCCCGGCGGCGTCCCAGCACAAGGCCGCTGCCTTCAAGTTCCTCGAGTACTTCGCCCACGGCGAGGGCCTGGCGACCCGCGTCGACGCGGGCGCGTTCGTGCCGAACACCTCTGTGCTGAACAGCGAGGAGTTCCAGAGCAAGACCACCGAGTACTTCGGCGACCAGAAGGTCGGCAAGACGCTGGCCGAGGCGTCGGAGATCGTCGGGACCGGCTGGCAGTACCCGCCGTTCTTCGAATGGGCGCGCTCGATCTACGGCGACATCGCGACGCCGTACTACACCTCGGGCAAGGGCTCGCTCGCGGAGATCCTCGACAAGTGGAAGCAGCGCTGCGTGCAGTACGGCAACGAGCAGGGCTTCCAGGTGGACTAGCGGTCCCGCCGGCAGATGATCGGAAGGAACACGGACATGGATGCGGCTCGCCGGCTCGACGCCACCGCCTCGGCCGCGGCGTCGCCAGACGAGGCACAGGGTGCGGAGCCGGCGCGCCGGCGCCGCAGATCACGCATCGGACTGGCCTTCATCGCGCCTTTCGGCGCACTGTTCGCGCTCGTGTTCATCGTGCCCATCGGGTACGCCGCCTATCTCAGCTTCTTCCGGCAGAAGCTGATCGGCGGCAACACGTTCGTCGGGCTCGACAACTACGGCAAGCTGTTCCAGGATCCCCAGTTCTGGGACGGGGTGAGCCGCGTCGTCCGGTTCACGCTGATCCAGGTGCCGATCATGCTGATCCTCGCCATGGCGCTGGCCCTGGCGCTGGACTCGCTGCGCCTGCACGGCACCAGGTTCCTGCGGGTGACGATCTTCCTGCCCTACGCGGTGCCGGCGATCGTGGCGACCCTCATGTGGGGGTTCCTGCTGGGCGTCAAGTACGGCCTGTTCGGCAGCCTCAACGACGCCCTGGGCACCGCCCTCGACCCCTTCGCCCCCGGCACCACGCTCATCTCCATCGGGGTGATGGTGACGTGGGCGTTCACGGGGTTCAACATGCTCATCTTCTACGCCGTGCTCAAGGCCGTACCGCGCGAGCTGTACGAGGCGGCCGCGATCGACGGGGCGAACGAGTTCCAGATCGTGCGCGCGATCAAGCTGCCGGCGCTGCGCGGCTCCCTGGTCGTCGCGATCATCTTCTCGATCATCGGCACGTTCCAGATGTTCAACGAGCCGCAGATCCTGCCGTCGATGGTGGCCAACAGCGGCGTCACCACCTACTACACGCCCAACCTGTACGCGTACAACCTGGCCTTCACCGGGTCGCAGCAGGGGTACGCGGCAGCGCTCGCGCTCGTGATGGCGGCGATCACGATCGCCGTCGCCTACGCCGTCCAGATCAGAGGGTTGAGGAATGCGACCAAGCAGTAGCCGGCAGGCGGCGCGCACCCCGGATGCGGCGGCCCGTCCCGCGGGCCGCGGCCCCCGGCTCTACACGATCGACAATCCGCGGAAGAGCACGACCCTCACCGTGCTGACGGGGCTGTTCGCCCTGTACTGCCTGCTGCCGCTCGGGTGGCTGATCATCAACGCGACCAAGTCGCAGCCCGACTTCGTGTCGACGTTCGGGCTCGCGCCCGGCCACTCGTTCGCGCTGTGGGACAACATCGTCCAGGTGTTCACCTACCAGGACGGGATCTTCTCCCGGTGGCTGCTGAACACCGTCCTCTACGTCGTCGTGGGCGCGCTGGTGTCGACCTTCCTCGCCGCCCTCGGCGGGTACGCCCTGGCGAAGCTCGACTTCCGGGGCAAGCGGACGTTCCTGTTCGTCATCCTGGGGTCGATCTCGGTGCCCGGCATCGCCCTGGCGATCCCGCAGTTCCTGCTGTTCGCGCATCTCGGCCTGACGAACACCCCGTGGGCGATCCTCATCCCGTCGTTCCTCAACCCGTTCGGGCTGTACCTGATGTGGGTGTTCGCCGCCGAGGCCGTGCCGACCGGCCTGCTGGAGGCGGCGAAGATCGACGGGGCCGGGGAGTTCCGCACCTTTCTCCAGATCGCGCTGCCGATGCTCGCCCCGGCCGGTGTGACGGTGCTGCTCTTCTCGTTCGTGTCGATCTGGAACAACTACTTCCTGCCGTTGATCATGCTCAAGGATCCCGACTGGTATCCGCTGACCGTCGGCATCGACCAGTGGAACAAGCTCGGCTCGACGGCCGGAAACGGCGCCCTCGTGCAGAACCTCGTGATCACGTCCGCCCTGCTGACGATCATCCCGTTGATCATCGCGTTCCTCGGCCTGCAACGGTACTGGCAGTCGGGCCTGTCGCTGGGCGCCATCAAGGGCTAGGCGGCCGGGCGGCCGCGCGGCCGCCCGCATCCGCATCGCCCATCGATCTCCAACAGAAAGTGAGACCATGACGAGCGACGGTGTGCTCGAACCCCGGTTCCAGATCGACGGCAGGTGGTGCGAGGAGAGCGCGCTCCCGCACATCTGGTCCAGGTGCATCGGCGCGGGACGGGCGAACGAAGCACTGCGCGCCGACTGGCAGCGGCATTTCGCCGAAGCCGTCACCACGTTCGGCATCCGGTACGTCCGCTTCCACGGCGTGTTCCACGACGACATGTTCGTCTACCGGGAGAGCTACGGCGGCGGGTTCGGCCCGAACCCGCCGCTGCCCGAGCCCGTGTACACGTTCAGCTACGTGGACAAGGTGTTCGACTTCATTCTGGACTCCGGCGCCCGTCCGTTCGTCGAGCTGGGTTTCATGCCGCGCGAGCTGGCGACGGTGACCGACACGCTGTTCTGGTGGCGTGCCCACTGCAGCCCGCCCAAGGACATGGGGCGCTGGGTCGAGCTGGTCACCAGGGCGGTCGAGCACTGGATCGAGCGCTACGGCATCGCCGAGGTGCGCGAGTGGCGGTTCGAGGTGTGGAACGAGCCGAACCTGGTGCCGCACTTCTGGACCGGCACGAAGACCGAGTACTTCGAGCTCTACGAGCACACCGTGCGGGCGATCAAGAAGATCGACCCCGGGCTGCGGGTGGGCGGGCCCGCCACCAGCGTCTTCGTGCCCGACGACCGCTACCGGGGCGAGGTCGAGGACCGCGCCGCGATGCGCGAGACGGCCGCCGCCACCGACGTGGACGCGCTCGACTGGCGCCCGGTGTGGGTCGAGGAGTTCCTCGCCTGGTGCGCGGAGCGCGAGCTGCCGATCGACTTCGTCTCGACCCACCTGTACCCCACCGACTTCGCGTTCGGCGCCGACGGCAAGGGCGTGGCGATCACCCGGTACGCCGACGCCACGTTCGACGACCTGACCCTGCTGCGCGAGCTGCTGAAGAACAGCGCGTACCCCGACGCGGAGATCCACATCACGGAGTGGTCGACGTCGCCGTCGGCCCGCGACTTCATCCACGACACCGTGTTCGCGGCGACCTACATCACGCGGGCGTACCTGAAGTGCGCGGCCCTCGCCGACTCGATCTCCTACTGGACCTTCACCGACGTGTTCGAGGAGGGCGGCGCCGGCATCGGGCCGTTCCACGGCGGCTTCGGCCTGGTGAACGAGTCCGGGATCCACAAGCCGACCTTCCACGCGTTCACGATGCTGTCACGGCTCGGCGACCGGCTGCTCCTCGCGACGCCCGACGGCGTCGTGACCCGTGACAGCCGGACGTCGGCGCTGTCGGCCGTGTTCTTCAACTACCCCGACGACATGGAGCTGAAGGGGCTGGAGTTGCAGGACACCTACGCCGCGACACGCGCGCTGGCCGAGCGCGGCCCCAGCCGCAGGATCCGCCACTCGATCGGCGGGCTGCGCCCCGGCAGCACGGTCCTCGTCGAGATCATCGACTGGGAGCACGGGAACGTCGCCGAGGCCTGGCACCGGCTCGGGGCTCCCATCAACCCGTCCCGCGCCGAGACCGAGCATCTGCGCGCGGTCGCCGACTCGCTGCTCAGGTTCACCCTGACCGTGCCCGCCGGCGGGGTGCTCGATCTCGACGTCGAGCTCGCGCCGTGGGCGGTGATGTCGCTGCGGCAGCCGGCCTGACCGCGGGAGCGACGCGGCCGGCCGCCGTTGCTCGCCGTCGCTCGCCGGGCGCCCCGGGCGCGGCCGTCTCGTATGACGTATGACATCGCCGCGTAGACTTACCTGTCGTGGCAGAGGACTCGACGGCAGCGCAGCAGGGGACGGTCGGCGCGACCGCTCCTCCCGAGTGGACCCGGCGCCCCGTGAACCTGGCCAAGGCGGTCACTGCCGAGCTGGTGGAACGCATCGTGCGGGGAGTCTATCCGCCCGAGACGGCGCTGCCGCGTGAGGCCGATCTGTGCACGACCTTCTCGGTGAGCCGCACGGTCGTCCGCGAAGCGGTCAAGGTCCTCCAGGAGAAGGGGCTGGTGCGGGTCCGCCAGGGCTTCGGCACGATCGTCACCTCTCCGACACACTGGGACATGCTCGACGAGCTCGTCCTCGGGGCGGTCATCGCCGAGGACGAGAGCCTGGCGATCCTCGACGACCTCGTCGCCACCCGGCGCATGCTCGAGTCCGACATGGCCAACGTCGCCGCGCGGCTGGCCGATCAGGAGACCGTCGATCGGCTGGCCGCGCTGGTCGACCGCATGGACGAGCTCGTGGACGACCCGGTCACGTACGCCGACCACGATCGCGCCTTCCACGACACGATCATGCGGACGTCCGGAAACCGGATCGCCCGGGGAGTGGTCCGGTCGCTGGAGAGCCAGGCCATCAACACCGCCCGCTACCTGGGCCGCACGGAGCGCGCGCTGTGCGTGGCGTCCAATCAGGGGCATCGGCGCATCTACGAGCGCATCGCCGCGCACGATCCGGCGGGGGCGGCCGAGGCGATGTTCACGCACATCACGGAGGCGTGGCTGGTCCGCCGCTCCGGTCGCGGCGACCCCGGGCGCCTGCGGCGGTAGGGCACCGCCGGCCGGACCCGGCGGGCCCCGTCAGAGCCTCTCCGCACCCTTGCAAACATCATACGTATGGTCTTAATATTTTTCGGCCATGAACAGTTCGTCAACACGACCGTCCAGATAAGGACAGGCTTATGGTCGATAGCGCAGTGGCCGGACGTACTCGCCGATGGATGACCGCGATGAGCGCCGGGGCCTTCGCCGCCGCACTCATGCTGACGGGCTGCGGGGGCGGAACCTCCGCCGATACGGACGGCGCCCCCCAGGCCGCGCAGGACGAAACGGCCCCGATCACGGTGTGGGTGGACGCCGACCGGTCGAGTGCGGCCGACGCCTTCAAGAAGGCTCATCCCGACGTGCCGATCAAGGTCGTCACCTACGACGGCTCGGCGAACGGCTCCAACTCGTTCCGCACGAAGATGCAGCTGTTCGACCGGGCGGGCGACGGCTGGCCCGACGTGGTCTTCTCCACGCAGAACAACGACGCCGCGTGGGCGAGCCAGAAGAGCAACGGCAAGCAGGCGTTCGCCGCCGTGCTCAACGACGGGCTGGTCCCGCAGCAGGTCCTCGATAACTTCACCGAGGGCGCGCTGAACCCCTGCACCGTGGACGGCAAGGTCTACTGCCTGCGCAACGACCTCGCCCAGGTCGTGCTCTGGTACGACAAGAGCCTGTTCGACAAGTTCGGCTACACCGTGCCCACCACGTGGGAGGAGTACCAGGCGATCGGTGAGAAGCTGGCCAAGGAGCACCCCGGTTACATCGTGGGCACCGTCGGCGACCCGTGGACCCCGGAGGTCTACTTCTGGGGCGCCAAGTGCCAGGCGAACGACATCACCGGGCCCACGTCGGTCACCGTCGACACCGGCAGCGAGCAGTGCAAGCGGGCCGCGTCCATGCTCGACGTCCTGATCAAGAACGGCACCACGCCCAACGTGAGCGTCTTCACCCCCGAGTTCGTGCAGAAGTACTCCGGCAAGGTGCTCATGACGCCGGGCCCGGCCTGGTACGCGGGCGCCATCTTCAACAACGACCAGTCGCTGAACCTCGAGCCCGGCCGGCTCGGCGTCGCCGAACCGCTCGCGTGGGAGGGCGACACGGCCGTCACCGGCAACGTCGGCGGCGGCACCTGGTTCATCAGCAGCCACTCCAAGAACCTCAAGGCGGCCGAGAAGTTCGTCGAGTTCGTCACGACGGCCGACGACTACCAGGTGAAGCTCGCCCCCGGCTACCCGGCCTACGCCCCCGCCGCCGACAAGTGGATCAAGGCACAGGAGTCGAGCGGCTACTACGCCACCGACCTGCAGGCGCTGATCAAGGCCGGATCGATGATCTGGAGCGGATGGGGCTCCGGCATCTTCAGCCAGGAGGCCATCTGGGCGAAGACCATGACCCCCGCGATCGCCGGCGGCAAGAGCCTGGTCGACATGCTCCCCGAATGGGAGACCGCGATCAAGAACCAGGCCCAGGTCGACGGCTACACGGTCAAGTGACATGACGCTCACCGCCGAGGCGACCCGCCCCGCGGCCGTCCCGCGTGGACGGCCGCGGGGCGACGGTGGCGGGCGGAGCGCGACGAGCTACGGATTCATCTCCCTGTACGCCGTGCTGGCGGTCGCGTTCGGCCTGCTCCCCGCCCTCTACGCCCTCTACCTCGCCTTCACCGACGGTACCGGCGCCTTCGCCGGGGTCGACAACTTCACCAAGGTCCTCGACGACTTCCGTTTTCTGCCCGCCGTCACGCACGTGGCGCTCTACCTGGTGATCTGGCTGGTCGCCCTGGTCGTGCTGGTCACGTTCCTGGCCATCGTCGTGCACGCGGTCCGCGTCCGCTGGCTGAGCCGGACGCTCCGGCTCGTCTTCTACCTGCCGGGCGCCGTGGCCGGCGCGTCGAGCGTGCTGCTCTGGCTGTTCGTGCTCGACCCGGCGGCCGGCCCGGTCAGCGGGCTGCTCCACCTGATGGGCTTCAAGAGCTTCGTGCAGGTCATCGTGCCGGGGAACCTGCCCCCGATCTTCGCCATCATCGCCTTCTGGACCGGCGCGGGCGGCTGGATCGTCATCATGTACGGCGCGCTGAACAACATCAGTCCCGACGTGATCGAGGCCGCGCGCATCGACGGCGCCGGCACGGCGCGCATCGCGTGGCACATCCAGCTGCCGCTGCTGCGCAAATGGATCTCGTACATGGGGATCATGTCCCTCGCCGCCGGCACACAGCTGTTCGTCGAGCCCCAGCTGCTGTCACAGGCGAGCAGCGCGGTCGTGCCCAACGACTACTCGCTCAACCAGCTCGCCTACCAGTACGCCTTCCAGCAGAACGACTTCAACGGGGCCGCCGCCATCTCCCTGATGCTGCTCGTCGTCGCTCTCGCGCTGTCGGCCGTCTTCGTGACGCGCGGCGGCCTGTTCGAGAAGGGCTGAGCCCATGACCACCGCCGATACGACCCGGCCCGCCGGACGACGGAGCGGAGTCAGCGGCTGGAGCGGCCGCACCATCATCGCCGTCGTGGTCGCGATCTTCGTGCTGTTCTTCGCCATCCCGCTCGTCTGGCTGCTGCTGGCCACGACCAAGTCGGCACGCGGACTCATCGTCGACAACCCGTTCCTGCCGGGCGGCCTCGGTGACCTGGCCGCCAACTGGCACCAGCTGTTCGACTTCCAGGACGGCGCGGTGACCGCGTGGGTGGGCAACTCGGCGCTGTACGCGCTCGGCGCCCTCGCCATCACCCTCGTCGCGAGCATCCCGGCCGGCTACGCGATGGCGCTGACGGACTTCCGCCTGCGGCGGCCGCTCCTGGTGCTGACCCTGGTCATCATGCTGATCCCGAACACCGCGCTCGTGCTGCCGGTCTTCCTGGAGCTGAACGTGGTGGGGCTGATCGGCGACCCGCTCTCGGTGATCCTGCCGATGTCGTTCTTCCCGTTCGGCGTCTACCTCACGTACATCTACTTCTCGACGAGCATTCCGCGCGACCTGCTCGCGGCGGCGCGTCTCGACGGGTGCAGTGAGCTCCAGGTGTTCACCAGGGTCGCCCTGCCGCTGGCCGCGCCGATCGTCGCCCTGGTGGCGTTCTTCAGCTTCGTGCAGAACTGGACCAACTTCTTCCTGCCGTTCGTGATGCTTCCGTCGAGCGACGGATACCCGATCCAGGTCGGTCTGACCTCCCTGCTCGCCTCGACTCCGGCGTTCAACCCGAGCTCCGCCGGAACCCAGTCCGTGCAGCTGCCGACGCTCGCGCTCGCGACCGTCGTCTCGGTGCTGCCCGTGCTGATCGTCTTCCTGTTCTCGCAACGCTTCCTGGTCGCCGGTATGACGGCGGGGGGCACCAAGGAGTGAGTCGCATACCCGCCGACAAGGAGCAACTGTGAAGGTCACCGGCTATCGCAGCCTGACGACGGAGCACGACTGGGGGCGGCGGATCGGCGACGCCAACGGGGTCATGCCCGGGCCGCGCACCGAGGTGCACGTGCTGATCCTCGAAACCGACAGCGGCCTGGAGGGGGTCGGGGTCGGGGCGCACGGCGACATCGACCGCGTCTTCGGCGCCGTCGAAGGCGAGGATCCGCGGGCCGTCCCGGCACTCTACGACCGGATGCTGGACCGGGTCTTCAAAACCGGCCATTCGGGCGCGACGTTCGGCGCGATCGGCGCGATCGATTTGGCCCTGTGGGATCTCAAGGCGAAGATGGCCGGCGAGCCGCTCTGGCGGTTGCTCGGCGGCCTCGACCGGTTCGTCCCCGGCTACGCCTCCGGCCTGGACATCGCCCTCGACGACGACGACCTGGTGCGCCTGTACGAGACCTTCGCCGACCGGGGCTTCAGCGCCGCCAAGCTCAAGGGCGGCCGGTACGTCGACCACGACCTGCGCCGGCTGGAGGCGGTGCGCGACGTCCTGCGGCGCAACTCGGCGCAGCCCGCCCTCATGATCGACGCCAACGAGTCGTGGAACCGCTCGCAGGCCGTGCGGTTCGTCACGGCGCTGGAACGCCGCATCGACCTCACCTGGGTCGAGGAACCCGTGCGCCGATGGGACGCCGCCGGGCTGGCCTCGGTGCGGCGGGGCATCCGGGCCGCCGTCGCGAGCGGAGAGAACCTCACCGGCATCGAACAGTACCGGCCGCTCCTGGACGCCGACGCGCTCGACATCGTCCAGGTGGGCAACGTGTGGGGCATCACGCACTTCCTGCGCGTGGCGGCGGTGGCGCACAGCCGCGACCTGCCCGTCAGCCCGGTCGCCTACCACGCCAACCCGGTGGCGCACGCCGCCACGGCCGTGCCGAACCACCTGGCCTTCGAGGTGCAGGGCCTGTCGGCCCCGATCGGCCTCACCATCGACCAGGAGTTCGAGGACGGCGGCATCGTGCTCGGCGACGAGCCGGGCCTCGGCATCCAGGTCGACGAGGACCACATCAACGCCGTACGCGCCGCCGACCCCCCGGCCGCGATCGCCGGGCCGCACGTCCGCCCCGACCGGGCCGGCCTGCGTCTCGTCCCCGAATCACGTCAGGAGGAACGCTCCGGCGTGCCCGGGGCGGAGCAGATCTTGTAACGGAGCAGATCTGGCAGCGGCCGGCCCCGGCGGCGCGAGGTGTCCTTATCGCCTGTTGTCCGGCTCGGCGGAGGGGATGGGCTCGCGGTGCAGGATGCGGTCCAGGCGGGCGGCCACGTACCCGAGGACCGACAGGGCGGACACGATGAGCAGGTCGGCGACCGGCAGCGGCCGGGTGCCGAGCAGGCCGGCGAGCGGCGGCACGTACACGCCGGCCACCTGCAGCAGGAGCGCCCCGGCGACGGCGACCAGAAGCATCGGGTTGGCGGTCGAGCCGGGGCGGATCCGCGAGCCGAGGGCGACCCCGAGCTGAGTGGTGCCCAAGGCGAAGAAGGCCATGGTCTGCCACGGTCTGCCGGTGTGCAGGGCCCACACCGCGATGCCGAGGGTGACCATGGTCAAGATGATGGCGATGCGGACGACCCGCTGCCACAGGCCGGCCCCGATGACGGACTGGTCGGGCGGGCGTGGCGGGTGCGTCATCGCGGCGGGGTCGGCGGGCTCGCCGCCGAGGGCGACACCGGGCAGGCCGTGGGTGAGCAGGTTGATCCACAGGATCTGGGCGGGCAGCAGCGGCACCGCCAGACCGAGGAACGGTCCCAGCAGCATGACGGCGATCTCGGCGGCCCCGCCGGACAGGCCGTAGACGAGGAAACGGCGGATGTTGGTGTAGACGCGGCGGCCCTCTTCGACGGCGGCCACCACGGTGTCCAGGTTGTCGTCGGCCAGGACCAGGTCGGCGGCCTGCCGGGCGACCTCGGTGCCGCGCCCGCCCATGGCGACGCCGATGTCGGCACGGCGCAGGGCGGGCCCGTCGTTGACGCCGTCCCCGGTCATCGCCACCACCGCGCCGGCCGCGTGCATGTCCTCGATCAGGTCGAGCTTCTGCTCGGGGGTGGCGCGGGCGTAGACGCTCGCCCCCGCACCGGGCGCCGCGTCGGATCCCGCGCGGGACGTGGCATCGGGTGCGGTGTCCCGCCCCGCACTCGGCGCGGCGTCGGGGCCCGGGGTGGCGTCGGGTGGGGGACCGGGAGGTGTGCGGGTGCGGCAGTCGACGACCGGGTCGCCCGGGGCGATGATGCCGAGTTCGGTGGCGATGGCGCGGGCGGTGCCCGGGTGGTCGCCGGTGATGAGCACCGGCCGGATTCCGGCGCGGCGGCAGGCGGCGATGGTGCCGTGGGCGGTGGCGCGCGGCGGGTCGAGGATGGCGATCAGCCCGAGCAGGGTCAGCCCGCTCTCGGGCACCTCCGCCGGGACCGCGGGGAGGTCGGCCTGGGCGACGGCCAGCACCCGGTAGCCGTCGCGGGCGAGCCGTTCGGCCTCCTCGGCGGCCCGGGCCGCCAGGCCGGTGTCGCCGGTGAGCACCTGCGGGAGCAGCAGCGCCTCCGGCGCACCCTTGCAGATCACCCTGGCCCGGCCGCCGGGCAGCCGGTGCACGGTGGTCATGCGTTTGCGCATGCTGTCGAAGGGGCGCTCGGCCAGCCGGGGGAACCGCCGGTGCAGCTCGGCGCGGTCGAGGCCGAGCTTGGCGGCGGCGGTGAGCAGGGCGGCCTCGGTCGGGTCGCCGAGGGCCCGCCACCGGCCGTCCTCGCCGTGGACGAGGCGGGAGTCGTTGCACAGCGCGGCGGCGGTCAGCAGGTCGGTGAACGCCGGGGCGGGGGCGCCGTCGAGCCGCCCGCCGGGGTCGTAGCCGGTGCCGGTGAGGGTGCCCTGGGCGGCGGGGGTCCACAGGCGGCGGACGACCATGCTGCCCTCGGTGAGGGTGCCGGTCTTGTCGGTGGCCAGCACGGTGATCGAGCCGAGCGTCTCGACGGCGTGCAGGCGGCGTACCAGGGCGTCGCGCGCGGCCATGCGGCGGGCGCCCAGCGCCAGGCTCAGGGTGACGACGGCCGGCAGCGACTCGGGCACGGCCGCCACCACGAGGCTGATCGCGGTGATCACCATCAGCTCGACGGGCTGGCCGCGCACCAGGCCGAGCGCTGCCACGCACACGCACAGCAGCACGGCCACCCCGGCCAGCAGCCGCCCGACGCCCGCCAGGCGCCGCTGCAGCGGGGTCGGCCCCGGGCCGCGCACCATGAGCCCGGCGATGCGCCCGGCCGCGCTGGCGGCGCCGACGGCCGTGACCTCGGCCCGGCCGCGCCCGCGCACGACCACCGTGCCCGCCGAGACGTCGTCACCCGGGCCTTTGTCCACCGGCACCGATTCGCCGGTCAGCGCCGACTCGTCGACCAGCAGGGCCGCGGCCTCCGCCACGCGGGCGTCGGCGGCGACGATGTCGCCTTCGGCCAGTACCAGCAGATCCCCGAGCACCACCTCGGCGGCCGGCGTCTCCCGCTGCGCGCCGTCCCGGACGACCCGGGCGACGGGGGCGGTGAGCTCGGTCAGGGCGGTGATGGCCCGCTCGGCGCGCACCTCCTGCGCCACGCCGACACTCGTGTTGACCACGACCACCAGCAGGATCACGGTCATGTCCGCCCAGTCGCCGGTGACCGCGGTCAGGACGGCCGCCACCAGCAGTACGATGATCAGCGGGTCGCGCAGCTGCCCGGCCACGCGCCACCACACGGGGACGGGCGGCGTGACCGGCAGCAGGTTCGGACCGTGCCGCGCGAGGCGCGCGGCCGCCTCCGCCGACGTGAGCCCGCGCGCGACCGCTTCCGGTCCGCTCATGTCCCGCCTCCCGGCTCCGCTGCTTCCAGGCTCGCCGCCGACGGCCCGCCCGGGCAGGGCCGAAGGTCCCGCTCACCGGCCCGTTGGCCATCGCGTCGCCGGGCGGCGCGAAGGGTTCTTCGCCGTCGGTCATGGTCGTTCCCCCGTTCCGCGGGTATAGCCGCGGGGCGGGACAGGTGTCCGGCCGTGCCGGTCCGGGCCTACTCCACCTCCACCGCGGCCTGGGCGAACTGGGCGGAGTACAGGCGGGCGTAGGCGCCGCCGGCCGCCAGGAGGGACTCGTGGGTGCCCTGTTCGACGATGCGGCCGTTCTCCATGACCAGGATCAGGCCGGCGTCGCGGATCGTGGACAGCCGGTGGGCGATGACGAAGCTGGTGCGGCCTTCGCGCAGCGTGCTCATCGCCCGCTGGATCAGCACCTCGGTGCGGGTGTCGACCGAGCTGGTGGCCTCGTCGAGGATGAGGATCGCCGGCTCGGCCAGGAACGCCCGCGCGATCGTGATGAGCTGTTTTTCGCCGGCGCTGACCGTCGCGCCCTCCTCGTCGATCACCGTGTCGTAGCCGTCGGGCAGCGTGTGGGCGATGCGGTCGACGTGGGCGGCCTCGGCCGCCGCCTCGATCTGCTCGCGGGTGGCGCCCTGCGCGCCGTAGCCGATGTTGTCGGCGATGGAGCCGCCGAACAGCCAGGCGTCCTGCAGCACCATGCCGATGTTGGCGCGCAGCTCTTCCCTGGACATTTCGGCGATGTCGACGCCGTCGAGCGTGATGCGGCCGCCGGTCACCTCGTAGAAGCGCATGATGAGGTTGACCAGTGTCGTCTTGCCCGCCCCGGTCGGGCCGACGATGGCCACGGTCTGGCCGGGCTCCACGGTCAGCGACAGGTCCTCGATCAGCGGCTTGTCCGGCGAGTAGCGGAAGGAGACGTGTTCGAACGCCACCCTGCCGCGGACCCGCTCGGGGCGCTTCGGCTCCTCCGGCTCGGGCGACTGTTCCTCGGCCTCCAGCAGCTCGAAGACCCGTTCGGCCGAGGCGGCGCCCGACTGCACCAGGTTCGCCATGCCGGCGACCTGGGCGAGCGGCTGGCTGAACTGCCGCGAGTACTGGATGAAGGCCTGCACGTCGCCCAGCGAGATCGAGCCCGACGCCACCCGCAGCCCGCCCACCACGGCGACCAGCACGTAGTTGAGGTTGCCGATGAACATCATCGCCGGCTGCATGATGCCGGAGACGAACTGGGCACGGTAGCTGGAGGTGAACAGGGCGTCGTTGTGCTCGGCGAACACGTCGGCGGCCTCCCGCCGCCTGCCGAACACCTTGACCAGCGCGTGCCCGCCGTACATCTCCTCGATGTGGCCGTTGAGCTTGCCGGTCGACGACCACTGCTTGATGAACTGGGGCTGGGACCGTTTGCCGATGGCCGCGGTGACGACGACCGACAGGGGCACGGTGACCAGCGCGATCAGGGCCAGCAGCGGCGAGATCCAGAACATCATCGCGAGCACCCCGATGACCGTCAGCACCGCCGTGATCATCTGGCTCATGGTCTGCTGCAGGGTCTGGGCGATGTTGTCGGTGTCGTTGGTGGCGCGGCTGAGGATCTCGCCGCGCGGCTGGCCGTCGAAGTAGCTCAGCGGCAGCCGCGCCAGCTTGGCCTCGATGCGCTCGCGCAGCCGGGACGCGGTGCGCTGCACGATGGTGGTCGTGGCCCGGAACTGCATGATGCCGAGCAGCGCCGCCAGCAGGTAGACCGCCAGCGCCCAGCCGAGCACGTGGGCGAGCCCGGTGAAGTCGATGCCGTGGCCGGGCACGACGCTCATCGACGACACCATGTCGGCGAACGTGTCCTGGCCCCGGGCGCGCAGCCCCGCCACCACCTGCTCCTTGGTGACGTCGGCGGGCAGCCGGGCCCCGATGAGGCCGGCGAAGATCAGGTCGGTGGCGCGGCCGAGGATCTTGGGACCGGTGACGCTGAGCGCGACGCTGCCCACCCCGAGGGCCAGCACGGCGGCCAGCAGCGGGCGCTCGGGCCGCAGCAGCCGCAGCAGGCGGCGGAGCGTGCCGCGGAAGTCGAGGGGTTTCTCGGCGGGCCCGCCCATCATCATCGGGCCGGGGCCCGGGGCCGGCCGGGGGCGTCGTACGGGGGCCTGCGTCGTCATGCCGCCGCCTCCTGTTCGGTGAGCTGGGACAGCACGATTTCGCGGTACGTCGGGCAGGTGGCCATGAGTTCGGCGTGGTCGCCGGCGCCGACGGCCCGGCCGTCGTCGAGCACGATGATGCGGTCGGCGTCGCGGATCGTGTTCACGCGCTGGGCCACGATGATGAGCGTGGCGTCGGCGATCTCCTGGGCGAGCGCGGTGCGCAGCCGGGCGTCGGTTTCGTAGTCGAGGGCGGAGAACGAGTCGTCGAACAGGTAGATCTCGGGCCGGTGCACCAGTGCCCTGGCGATGGCCAGGCGCTGGCGCTGCCCGCCGGAGACGTTGGTGCCGCCCTGCGCGATCGGCTCGTCGAGGCCGCCGGGCATCCGCTCGACGAAGTCGCGGGCCTGCGCCACCTCCAGGGCGTGCCACAGCTCGGCGTCGGTGGCGTCGGGGTTGCCGTACCTGAGGTTGGAGGCGACGGTGCCGGAGAACAGGTAGGGCGACTGCGGCACCAGGCCGACGATGCGGGAGAGCACGTCGGGGTCGAGGTCGCGTACGTCGACGCCGTCGACCAGCACGGTGCCGGAGGTGGCGTCGAACAGGCGGGGGACGAGGTTGAGCAGGGTCGTCTTGCCGCTGCCGGTGCCGCCGATGATCGCCGTGGTGCGGCCGGGCCGCGCGGTGAAGCTCACGTCGGACAGCACGGGCTCCTCGGCGCCGGGGTAGCGGAAGCCGACGCCGCGCAGCTCCAGTTCGCCGATACGCCGCTCGGGCACGACGGGCCTGGTGGGCGGGCGGACACTGGGCTCGGTGTCGAGCACCTCTTCGATGCGCTCGGCGCACACCTCGGCCCGGGGCACCATGATGAACATGAACAGCGCCATCATGACCGACATGAGGATCTGCATGAGGTAGGCGATGACCGCGGTCAGCGCGCCCACCTGCATGTCGCCGTCGCCGATGCGCAGACCGCCGAACCACACCACCGCGACGCTGGACAGGTTCACCACCAGCATGATCGAGGGGAACATCAGCGCCATCAGCCGCCCGACCCGCAGCGACACGTCGGTCAGCTCGGTGTTGGCGACGCCGAAACGTTCGCGCTCGTGCCCGTCGCGGACGAACGCCCGGATGACCCGGATGCCGGTGATCTGCTCGCGCAGCACCTGGTTGATGCGGTCGATGCGCACCTGCATGGTGCGGAAGAGGGGGCGCATCCGCGTCACGATCAGGGCGACGACGATGATCAGCACGGGCAGCGAGACGAGGAGCAGCGACGACAGCGTGACGTCCTGGCGCAGCGCCAGCACGATGCCGCCGACGCACATGATCGGCGCGGTCACCATCATCGTGCAGGTCATCAGCACGAGCATCTGGATCTGCTGCACGTCGTTGGTGGTGCGGGTGATCAGGGACGGCGCGCCGAACCGGTTGACCTCCTGGGCCGAGAAGTCCTGCACCCGGTGGAAGATCGCGGCACGCAGGTCGCGGCCGAGGGCCATCGACGTGCGGGCGCCATAGTAGACGGCCACGACCGAGCAGAGGATCTGCGCGAGCGTCACGCAGAGCATCACCACGCCGAGGCGCATGATCTCGCCGGTGTCGCCCTTGACGACTCCGTCGTCGATGATGTCGGCGTTGAGCGTGGGGAGATAGAGCGTGGCCAGCGTCTGGACGAACTGGAAGAGGACGACGAGCGTGATCTCTTTCCGGTACGGGCCGAGGTGGGCCCGTAGCAGGCGCAGCAACATCAGGCAGGGCTTTCTGTCGATGGACGGGGGGCGGGCCGCACGAGCAGCCCGTCGAGCAGAACGCCGACGATCTCTTCGTCGGGCGGCTGCGCGGACTCGCCGGACGGGGTGAAGCCGCTGCGCAGACTCACCGCGATCAGCATGAGCAGCAGCTGCGCCGTGTCGTGGGGGGAACGGCGCAGCCGGTGACGGTCGGGCTCGATCAGGGCGGCGACGGCGGCGACGATCCGCTCCCGGCTTCGCCTCATGTGGGCGCAGAGTTCGGGGTCGGTGCCCACCAAACCGGGGTGGGGGAGGATGAGGCCGAGGTCGTCGCTCATGTGCTTGCGCAGGATCGCGACCGCCTCCCGCAGCCGCGCGCGCAGTTCGGTGCCGGTGCCGATGGCCGCGAGCGCGTCGATCGCCTGCCGCGGGTCGAACGCCGTCATCAGCGCCGCGGTCATCAGTGCGGCCTTGTCGGGAAAGACGCCGAAGATCGTGCCTTCGGCCACTCCGGCGGCCTCGGCGATCTGACGGGTGCGCACGCCCGTGCCGTGCCGGCGCAGCAGGGGGATGGTGGCCGCGATGACCGCGGCACGGCGTTCTTCGGGCGCCATGGCCGGTGCTCTTCGCCTTCTGGGCATGCGGAGCATCGTATGAGCGAGTGATCACTCGTTCAACCGGTTTTAGCGGCTCCGCATGATGTTCGGCATACGCAACCAATCGTTCACTGTACGAAGATTGCCTGGTGTTGTCCATCCTCGTGTCGTAGGTGCGGTGGCCGGCCCCGCCTCTGGCGTGGGCCTTTATCCGTGGTCAGGTGGGCGCGATGGGAGGTACATCCGCCATGCGGAAGAGTTCTTGACGATGATCCGGGGCCTGATTTACCGTTCGGATTCCGCACATGTGTATCGCAAAACGAACATTATGGTGCTTTGGTGCGGCAAAGGCACGAGAGCACAGGGAGGCACCGATGAAGGCACGGCTGCTGCATTACTGCAGGTTGCTGCTGTCATCGTTCATCCTCTTCGTCGTCGTCGTCACCGTGCTGTTCTTCCTGCTCGAACTCGCGCCCGGCGACCCGGTGCAGGCCCTTGTGGGCGATGTGCCGCTCACCGACGCGTTCCGCGACCAGATCAGGGCGGCCTACGGTCTCGACAAGCCGGTCTGGGAGCGGTACCTGATCTACCTGGGCAACGTGCTCCAGGGCGACCTCGGCTACTCCTTCGCCACCAACGCCGAACCGGTCCGGGACATCATCCTCGGCCGCATGGGCAACACGCTCGCCATCGCGGTGCCCTCCTTCGTCCTGTCCACCCTGGGCGGGCTCGTGCTGGGATCGATCGCCGCGCGCACGCGCAAGCGCTGGCTCGACGGCGGCATCTCGGGCGTCGCCGTCGGCCTGTTCTCCGTGCCGAACTTCTGGTTCGGCATGGTGCTGATCATGATCTTCTCGATCAGCCTCGGCTGGCTGCCCACCCACGGCAAGAGCCCGTACGGGCTGCCCGGCATCCACCTGGAGTACATGGTGCTGCCGGTGATCACCATGGCCACCACCGAGCTGGCCTACAAGGCCCGGATCGCGCGGTCGGCGGTGATCGAGGCGCTGGGGCAGGACTTCATCGACACGGCACGGTCGAAGGGGCTGTCGTCGCGGCGGGTGCTGTGGCGGCACGCGCTGCCGAACGGGCTGCTGCCGATGGTCACCGTCTCGGGCTACAGCCTGGGATTCATCCTGGCCGGCTCGGTGCTCGTCGAGCGGGTGTTCGGCTGGCCGGGCATGGGGCTGCTGTTCGTCGACGCCATCGAACGCAAGAACAACATGGTCGTGCTCGGCGTCGTCATCGTGCTCACCATCACGATCATCATCGTCAACATCATCACCGATGTGATCTACGGGCTCGTCGATCCCCGGCTGCGTGCCCAATTCGCGCCGAAACAGTTCGCGCCGAAACAGGAGGTGACGTCATGACGGGGCAGGGAACGTCGCCGGAGACGCTCACGACGAGCGCGGCCACGCCGGCGCCGGAGGCGCGCACCGGCCCGCCGGCCACCGGCCCGTCGGCCAGGCCGCGCCGGGGCCGCAGCGGACAGGGCGCCGCCTGGCGCGCGTTCCTCCGCAGACGGTCGACGCAGTTCTACCTCACGCTCGTGCTCGCCTTCGTGCTCGTCGCGGTGATCGGCCCGTTCTTCGTCGGCGACCCGCTCGCGACCGGCTACGCGAAGCTGCTCCCGCCCAGCGCGGAGCACCCGTTCGGCACCGACATGCTGGGCCGCGACTACCTCGCACGGGTCGTGCACGGCGGGCAGATCTCGCTGCTGGTGGGCTTCAGCGTCGCCGTGCTGTGCATGACGTTCGGCCTGGTCGTCGGCGGGCTCGCCGGATACTACGGCGGCTGGATCGACGCCGCCATGGTCAAGATCGCCGAGTTCTTCCAGGTGCTGCCCGGGCTCGTGCTCGCGCTGGTCGCGGCGGCGCTGCTCGGCTCGAACGTCGTCGTCGTCGGGCTGATCCTCGCGATCACGATGTGGCCCGGCGTCGGCCGCATCGTGCGGGCCGAGGCGATGCGCATCTCCAAGCTGGGGTACGTCGAGTCGCAGCGGGCGGCGGGGTTCCGCGGCCTGCGCATCCTGTGGTCCGACGTGATCCCGAACGCCATGCCGCCCGTGCTCGTCGCCACGACCATGACCGTGGGCCGCGCCATCCTCATCGAGTCGGGCCTGTCGTACATCGGGGTCGGCGACCCGAGCAACCCGAGCTGGGGCTCGCTGCTGAACGACGCGCAGTCCTACATGCGCGACAGCTGGTGGCTCGCCGTCCTCCCCGGATCCTGCATCTTCCTCGTCGTGCTCGCCGTGAACATGCTCGGCGACGCCCTCAACGACGCGTTCAACCCGACGATCGGGAGGGTCAAGTGAGCGGTCCGACGCAAGCCCCGCGCGACGACGCGCCGCTCGTCGAGGTGGCCGGGCTGCACGTCGTGCTTCCGACAGGGGAACGCAGCGAGGTCGAGGCGGTCCGCCGCGTCGACCTGGTGATCGGGGACGGCGAGCGGGTCGGCGTCGTCGGGGAGTCCGGATCGGGCAAGTCGGTCACCGGCCGGGCCATCGCCGGGCTGCTGCCGACGTCGCCGAGGGTCCGGGTGGAGGGGTCGATCCGCTTCTCCGGCAAGGAGATGATCGGCGCGCCGCGCACGGCGTGGGACGAGATCCGCCGCGACCGCGTCGGCATGATCTTCCAGGACCCGCTGACCTACCTGAACCCCACCATGCGCGTCGGCAAGCAGGTCGCCGAGTCGATCCCCCCGAGCCGGGAGGAGGACTCCTCCGCCCGCACCCGCGCGGTGCACCGGTTCCTCGAACAGGCCGGCCTGGAACGGCCCGCCGAGGTCGCCATGAAGTTCCCGCACGAGCTGAGCGGCGGGATGCGGCAGCGGGTGCTGATCGCCATCGCGATCGCCAAGCTGCCCCGGCTGATCATCGCCGACGAGCCGACGACCGCGCTCGACGCCACCGTCCAGCAGCACGTGCTCAGGACCCTCGACACCACGGTCTCCGACCTGGGCACCTCCCTGATGCTCATCTCGCACGACCTCGCCGTCGTCGCCGGCATGACCGACCGCATCTACGTGATGTACGGCGGGCGCATCGTCGAGGAGGGGCCCACCGAGCAGGTGCTGCACGAACCGCGGCACGCCTACACCCAAGCCCTGCTGCGCAGTGTGCGCAGCCTCACCGACGACGGGGTGGAGCTCTACTCCATCCCGCCCGAGCTGCGGCGTGAGCTCGCCGAGGAGGCGGCCGATGCTTCTTGAGGCCAAGAACGTTTCGAAGACCTTCCGGTCGGGCCGCGGGACGGCGCCCGTCCACGCGGTCCGCGACGCCACGCTGCGCGCCGAGCCCGGCCGGTTCGTGGCGATCGTGGGGGAGAGCGGCAGCGGCAAGAGCACGCTGGCGCGCATCCTGCTCGACCTGATCCCGCCCAGCGCCGGCAGCGTCGAACTCGACGGCACGCCGATCTCCCGGATGAGCGGGAAGGAGCGGGCGCGGTACCGGCGCCGGGTGCAGGCGGTGCTGCAGGACCCCGCGGGTTCGCTGAACCCCCGCAAGCGCGTCGAGCGGACCATCGGCGAGGTGATCCGGCTGCACCGCATCGCGACGACCCGCGAGCAGGTGCGGGAGAAGATCAGCGAGGCGCTGCACCTGGTCGGCATGAACCCCGCCGAGGTCTACCTGGACCGTTTCCCCCACGAGCTCAGCGGCGGCCAGCGCCAGCGCGTGCTCATCGCCAGGGCGATCGCCCTGAACCCCGAGATCATCGTGGCCGACGAGGCCGTCTCCGCGCTCGACGCCTCGGTGAAGGCCGGCGTGCTGCGGGTCATGGCCGACCTGAAGGACCGGCTCGGCGTCGGCTACGTGTTCATCACCCACGACCTGCCCGTCGTGCGGAAGGTCGCCGATCACGTTTACGTCATGCGATCAGGCGAGATCGTCGAAGAGGGCCCCAAGGAGACCATCTTCGCCCGGCCTGCGCACCCCTACACCCGGACCTTGCTGGCGGCCGCACCGGTGCTGCGGTAGGCGCCCCCGGGCCACGACCAGATCCATCGGCACGCGAGACGTGTGCGGAAAGGCGGAGAGACCGTGAGAACGAAGAGAGCAAGACGCGGTGGTGTGCTCGCCGCCCTGATGGCGGGCGTGCTCGCCCTGACCGCATGTGGCGGAGGGGGCGGCGCGAGCTCCGACCGGGTGTTCGTGTACGCCGTCAACGGCGACCCGATGCTCGGCGGGCTGAACGCGCAGTTCGTCGGCGGCACGTACCCCATCCTGTTCAGCTCGCAGATCCTCGAACCGCTGATCTTCCTGTCCGACGACTACAAGTTCTCGCCCGGCCTGGCGACGAAGTGGGAGGTCAGCCCCGATGGGCTGGACCTGACGCTGGAGTTGCGGCAGGGCGTGAAGTGGCATGACGGCAAGCCGTTCACGGCCCAGGACGTGAAGTTCAACTTCGACGAGATCGTGCCGCTGCAGAACTACGGCGCGGTGCTCGCCAAGCGGATCGAGTCGGTCGAGATCACCGGCGAGTACACCGTGGTGGTGCATCTGAAGGAGCCGTTCGGGCCGCTGCTGGAGACCGTCTCCCAGCAGTTCATGCTGCCCGAGCACATCTACCAGGGCACCGACTACGTCACCAACGAGGCCAACAAGAAGCCCATCGGCACCGGCCCGATGAAGTACGGCTCCTACACCTCCGGCCAGGAGGTCGTGCTCGTCAAGAACCCCGGCTACTGGGGCGACAAGTCGCAGGTGGACCGCGCCGTCTACACGGTGATGGCCGACCCGAACGCCCGCGCGGAGGCGCTGTTCGCCGGTGAGATCGACGGGGGCGTGCTCGACCCGTCGCAGCAGGCCCGGGTCTCCTCCGACCCGCACACCGAGCTGCTCGACCACGGCATGTTCCCGCAGATGGTCACGATGATGTTCAACACCGAGCACAAGTACGTCAAGGACCCCGTCGTCCGCAAGGCCATCTTCGCGGCGCTCGATCGGCAGGCGTTCGCGAAGACGGCGATGTCGGGGATCGGCCGGCCCGCGACCGGGTTCGTCCCGCCGGAGATCGACTGGGCCGTCAACCCGGACGTCGACTTCGACAAGGACTTCCCCCGCGACCTCGACGCCATCAACAAGGCCCTCGATGACGCCGGGTTCAAGCGCGGAGCCGACGGCATGCGGTTCACCCTGCACGTGCTGTCGATCCGCTCGCTGACCGAGGTCGTCTCGACCATCGAGATGGCCCAGTCGATGCTCAAGGAGATCGGCATCGGCATCGAGGTCGAGCTGACGGGCGGCACGGTGTACAGCGACAAGCTGTACGGTCAGGGCGCCTACGATCTCGCCTTCGTGCGGTCGAGCATCGGGCCCGACCCCAGCCTCGGCATCGCCCACTGGTACACGTGCAACAAGAAGCGGGAGCCGGGCAACAACCCCACGGGCGTCTGCGACGCCGAGATCGACGCCGCCGCGGCCGCCGCGCTCGACACCAACGACAAGGCCAAGCGGGGCGAGGCGCTGAAGAAGCTGCAGGCCCGGGCCGAGGAGCTGATGTTCTACGTGCCGCTCGCCTGGTTCAACGGCGCGTTCCCGACGATCAGCACCGCGCGCTGGCAAGGGCTGGACGGGCCGCGGGTGATGGCCGAGCGGCTGCCCTGGTCGACGATGACGCCGGCCCAGTGAGCGGCACGCCGAGGCGGAAGACGAAAGAGGCGGAAGACCATGCGGACGAAAGCGGTGCGACGCGGCGGATTACTGGCCGCCGTGGTGGCGGGCGCGCTCGCGTTGAGCGCGTGCGGCGGGCAGAGCGCCGAGGGCGCCGAGACGTCGTACGTGCAGGCGGTCGGCGGCGACCCCATGACGCTGGGGCTGAACGCGCAGTTCGTCAGCGCCCCGATCTCGCAGCTGTTCAGCTCGCAGATCCTGGAGCCCTTGATCCGGCTCTCGGACGACTACCGGCTGTCGCCCGGCCTGGCGACGAAGTGGGAGGTCAGCCCCGATGGGCTGGACCTGACGCTGGAGTTGCGGCAGGGCGTGAAGTGGCATGACGGCAAGCCGTTCACGGCCCAGGACGTGAAGTTCAACTTCGACGAGATCGTGCCGCTGCAGAACTACGGCGCGGTGCTCGCCAAGCGGATCGAGTCGGTCGAGATCACCGGCGAGTACACCGTGGTGGTGCATCTGAAGGAGCCGTTCGGGCCGCTGCTGGAGACCGTCTCCCAGCAGTTCATGCTGCCCGAGCACATCTACCAGGGCACCGACTACGTCACCAACGAGGCCAACAAGAAGCCCATCGGCACCGGCCCGATGAAGTTCGGCACCTACACGCCGGGCGAGCAGGTCGTGCTGGTGAAGAACCCCGGCTACTGGGGCGGGAAGGTGCGGGTCGACCGCGCCGTCTTCACCGTCATGCCCGACCCCAACAGCCGGGCGGAGGCGCTGTTCGCCGGTGAGATCGACGAAGCCGTGCTGGACCCGTCGCAGCAGGCCCGGGTCTCCGCCGACCCGGACACCAAGCTGCTCGACCACGGCATGTTCGCCCAGGCCGTCGTCATCATGATGAACGCGCGCAGCCCTCAGCTGTCGGACCCCGCGGTGCGCGCCGCGGTGTTCGCGGCGCTCGACCGCGCGGCCATCGCCAAGACGGCGCTGTCGGGGGTGGCCGAGCCCGCGACCGGGTTCTTGCCGGACACGCTCGACTGGGCGGTCAACCCGGACGTCGACTTCGACAAGGACTTCCCGCACGACCTCGACGCGATCAACAAGGCGCTCGACGACGCCGGCTTCAAGCGCAAGGCCGACGGCACGAGGTTCACCCTGAAGGTGCGCTACATCACCCCGCTGAGCGCGGTCGCCAAGGCGGCGCAGATGGCGCAGTCGATGCTGGCGGAGGTCGGCATCCAGACCAAGCTCGTCGGCAGCTCGGGCGCGGTGTTCAACGAGAAGATGTACAAGGACTCCGACTTCGACCTCGCCTTCCTGCGGACCAACCTCGGGCCCGACCCCAGCCTCGGCATCACCCGCTGGTACGAATGCAACGACAAGAAGACGGTGGCGGCCAACCCGTCCGGCATCTGCGACAAGAAGATCGACGCCGCGAGCGCGGCCGCGCTCGACTCCAGTGCCAAGGCCGCGCGCGGCGAGGCGCTCAAGCAGCTGCAGGCCCGGGCCGAGGAACTGATGTTCTTCGCCCCGCTGGCGTGGTTCGACGGCGCCTACTCGACGATCAGCACCGTGCGCTGGCAGGGACAGGACGCGCGGGAGGCGCCGCCGGAGCGCAAACCCTGGCTCACGATGACGCCGAAGCGGTGAGACCGGCACACCCCTGTCAGCGGATCGGCACCAAGCGAAACGGAGCAGTATGGCCCCGCCACTCTTCGACACCCACGCACATCTCATCTCCGACGACTGGGAGACGTATCCACCGCGGGCGATCCGGGCCGACCTGCCGACCCCGCGGCGCACCGACTACACCGTGACGGCCGAGTCGCTGATCGCGATGATGGACGAACACGGGGTCGCCGAGGCGTGCCTCGTGCAGCGTGGTCATCTCTACGGTCACGACAACAGCTACATCCTCGATGCGGCGCGCAAGTACCCCGGGCGGCTGCATCCGGTGGTGATCCTCGACCAGCAGGACCCGGCGACGCCCGGACGCTACCGGGAGCTGGTGAAAAGCGACCACGTGCGCGGCTTCCGCATGTCGAACACGCGGCCGTGGCACCTCGACACCGCGTGGCTCTGCTCGCCGCAGGCGATGGAGGTGTGGGAGGCGTGCGCCGACCTCGGCACGCCGATGGCCCTGATCCTGTTCATGAAGCAGCTGCCGTACCTGCTGCCGCTCATCAAGCTGATCGCCCAGCGGTACCCCGAGCTGCCGATCCTGCTCGACCACGGCGGCATGCCGTTCGGGATGACCCAGTACGAGGTGCGGCTGGCGCAGGAGGCCGGTGAGGAGGTGCGGCTGCCCGGGCCGCCGCACTTCGGCATCGACCGGACGATCGCCATCTTCGAGGACGTGCCCAACGTCCACTTCAAGATCACCGAAATCAACATGGAGCGGCTGGCCGCGGCGAACGTGCGGCCGGCCCACATCGTGCGGCGGATGGTCGACTCGTTCGGCCCCGGCCGCGTCATGTGGGGCTCTGACGTGGGCCAGAGCACGCTGTGGAGCTACGCCGAGAAGACGGCCATGGCGCGGGAGGCCGCCGCCTTCCTGACGGAGGAGGAAGCGCGGGGGTTCCTGCACGACAACGCCGCCCGCGTCTACTCGATGGTCAAGTGAAGCGGCCAGGTGAAGGAGTGTCGATGATGCGGAGGTTCGGCCGGCCTCGCGCCGCCAAGGACCTGACCCACACGGTCGTCTACCGGCGCGCCGGCGAGTTCTGCGGGTGGCCCTACACGATGGGCTTCTGGGAGACGGCGTCGGGCGAGCTGGTCGCCAACTTCCTGTCGATGGACGCCGACTACCGCGACCCCGCCGGCCTCAGCCACGACCGGCTCGGCGAGCGTGGCGGGCGGGGGAGCAGGCTGGTCACCGTCAGGTCGGCCGACCGCGGGCGCACGTGGAGCGACCCGGTGTTCGACGTCTACTCGCGCCCGGCCGGCGACGGCCCGGCCGACCTGTCGGCGTGGGGGCCGTTCGACTTCCTGAACCGCGACGTGCTGGTGGGCAACAGCAGCACCGACTTCGGCAAGCCGGAGAGCCGGTCCTTCGTCCGCGTGTCGGTGGACGCCGGCCACACCTGGACGCCGGCGGCCGAGCTGCCGCTCGACGGCCTGCACTCGCTGTCGGCGATCAACTCGGCGACCGTGCGGCCCGACGGCCGCTGCCTGCTGTTCCTGACCCTGATCAGCGAGGACGGGTGGAACCGCCGGCCGCTGGTGTACGCGAGCACCGACGACGGCACCGAGTTCCACTTCCTGTCGTTCATCACCCCCGAGCGCGACCCCTTCGCGGCGGCGGACGGCGACTGGCGCAGCACGTACCGCTTCGGCGGCCACCGCTGGTTCTATCCGCGCGGGGTGCTGCTGCCGAGCGGCCGCATCCTGTGCACGCTGCGCTGCCAGCGCGACCCCACGGGCGTCATGTGGACCGAGGTGTACCGCAGCGACGACGGCGGCCTGACGTGGGAGTTCCTGTCGCGGGTCAACGATTTCGGGGCGCCCGGCAGCCTGGTCGCCATGGCCGACGGGCGGCTGGTCGTCGTCTACGGGTACCGTGTCCGGCCCTACGGCATCCGCGCCGTGGTGAGCGAGGACGAAGGCAGGAGCTGGGGCCCCGAGCTGATCGTCCGCGACGACGGCGGCAGCTGGGACCTCGGCTACCCGAACGCCTTCGAGGCCGAGCCGGGCAGAATCGGCGCGATCTACTACTTCAACCGTCGTGACGACCCCGTACAGGCCAACGGGGGAGTGCGGCACATCGCCCACAGCAGCTTCGTTCCGGAGTGAGACATGGACGCACAGCAGCGGGCGATCGATGCGCTCGCGCGGGACGTCGCGCGGGTCGAGTCGCTGCGCGCCGTCAAGGACGTGCAGCGCGGCTACGCGCAGTTCGGTCAGGTCGGGCGGTGGGCCGAGATGGCGGCGCTGTTCACCGGCGACGCCACGCTGCGGTGGGGCGACGAGACCGTGACCGGCCGCGCGGCGATCGAGGCCTGGCTGGAGGCCCGCGCCGGGGCCATGAACGGCCGCGCGCCGGGCTCCCTGCACACCGAGATCATCGACGAGCCGCTGGTGAACCTCTCCGCCGACGGCCGCACCGCCCAGGGCCGCTGGATGAGCATGCGGTTCCTCGGCGACGGCCGGGGAACGGCCCGCATCGAAGGAGGCATCTACGAAAACGACTACGTCCTCGCAGGCGGGCGGTGGCTCATCGCCGCCATGCGCTACCACCCCCGGTTCGAGGGCGACTACCGCGACGGCTGGACCAACGCCGGCGGCCGTGACCTGGCGGTCGTGCCGAAGCACTTCACCGTCGACGAGACCGGCGTCCCGATCCCGGCGCCGCTCGGCGACCCGCCGCCCAGCGGCGCGACCGTCGGCGAGCTGTCCGGCCGGATCCAGCGGCTGAACGACGAGGACGCGGTCCGCAACCTCCAGCACGCCTACGGCTACTACGTCGATCGGCGCATGTGGAGCGACGTGGTGGACCTGTTCACCGGCGACGCGGTCATCACGATCAACGGCGTGGGCGGCTCCCGTTACACCGGACGCGCGGGCGTGCGGCAGGCCATGGAACGCATGGGGCCCGAGGGCCTCACCCACGGCGTGCTCAACGATCGCCCGATCTTCGACCTCGTCGTCGAGGTGCTGCCCGGAGGCCGCGAGGCGGTGGGCCGGGGGATCGAGCTGGGCCTGCTGGGCGACGCGACCCGGCGCGAAGGCCGCTGGGAGTTCTGCGTCTTCCGCAGCCGCTTCGTCAAGGACGACGGGCTGTGGAAGTTGCGGGAGGTGTCGCTCACACCCCTGCTGCGGGCCGGCTACGCCGATGGCTGGGGCCACGGCGGCATCGCCTCGCCCGGCGGCGGCACGGCCGAGCCCGTCGTGCCGGAGTTCATCGACGTGACGCGCGGCCGTGCTCCTGCCGGCGCCACGCCCCCGGCCGGCCCGCCCCCGGACGGCCCGGCCCCGGGCGGGCCCGCCTCTGGTGGGACCACCCCGGGTGAGCCCGCCGACATCGCGGATCTCGCCCGGCGGCTCGCCCGCTCCCGGGCGTACGACGGGGCGGAGAACGTCTCGTCGGCCTACGGCTACTATCTCGACGACTTCGAGTGGACCGAGATGGCGGCGATCTTCGCGGTCGACGGGCACAAGCAGTCGCCCTTCGCGGGCTACTACATCGGCCGCGACCGGATCATGGGCGCGGCCGGCGCGAACTGGGGGCCGCCTCGCGAGCTGCGCGCCGCGGTCTCGTACCACTGGCGCACCCAGCCCGTGATCCACGTGTCGCACGACGGCCGCTCGGCGAACCTGCGCACCCGGCTGTTCCAGCCGCGCACGTCGAAGGACCCCGGCAGCAGCCCGCGGAGCTTCTACATGGGCGGCCTGCACTCGGGGATGTACCCGAACGACCAGGCCGTGCTCGAAGACGGCGTGTGGCGGCTGTGGAGCGTCACCATCGACGAGCACTACTTCGAGACGCCCGACTGGAAGGGCGGCTGGGCGGCCGCGACCGACCGGGCGGAGGGCGAGCCGCCCCCGCCGCCGAGCCGCCTGCTGAGCGTCTACCCGCCGGACATCCCGCTGACCGACCTGGGCCGGCGCCAGGAGGGGTTCCGCGGCGGGCCGGGCACGCCGCTGCGGTGGCCCGCCATCCTGCCGATGTGGTTCCACTACCGCAATCCCGTCAGCGGCCGGACGCCGGAACGTTTCTGGCCCGACTGCGTGCCGTGCGAGCGGGCCCCGCGGACCCGCATGACGGAGCACGGCTACCAGCGCCCGCCCAGCGGGCCCGAACGCGACGGGCTGGAGGTGCCCTAGGGCCGGCGGCGCAGACGGCGTGTGGTGGAAAGACGCGGGCCGGGGCGGATAGTTTCGGCGAAACGTTCCGAAACTATCCGCTCCGGCCCGTCGTATGCTCGGCGACGAGCGGTCTCACGGCGCCCCGGATCGCCATGGGAACCTGCCTGGCCAAGGGCAACGGAGCGCCCCGCGCCCCAGCGGCGACCCCGCGTCGGGCGGCGGAATCGACGGTCCGCCCCGGCCCGAAACCGCCCGGATCCGCCCCCCTGGTGGCCTGAATGTTTCGGCCAGGTGACGAAACGTTTATTGACGCTCTCGCGTGCTTGCCCCTAGGGTTTCGGGTTAACAATCCGCGGGGCGTCGGAAACATGCCGAAGATCGTTATCGTTCGGTGCCTGCCGGCGCCGTGCCCTGATCATGCCTGATCGCATCCCCTAGGGGCCGCGGTTGATGTTAGCGCTAGCAGGAGCGTGCCGAGGAGGGGCCACGTGACCGGAACGGACCACGATTCCCCCAGCGGGATGCGACCCGGCTTCGACGCGCCATCACCAACCTCCGGGAGTAAGAGGTCGTCGTGAAGATCCATAGACTGTCAGCGGTCGTGCTCGCCCTGGGTGTCGCGATCAGCGCCGCGAGCTGCTCCGGCGATTCCGGAGGCTCGAGCGGGGGCGACGACGGCAAGTACTTCGAGTTCTGGTCGTTCACCGGCATCGACCAGCAGAAGTCCGTCGACGACTACAAGAAGAAAAAGCCGGACGTGACGGTGAAACTCACCGAGGTGGGCAGCTCGGTCGAGACGGCGCAGGCGCTCACCACGGCCCTCGCCGGGGGCAAGGTGCCCGACCTCGTGCTCATCCAGGGCGACGACCTGCCGAAGTTCGTCCAGCAGCCGCAGAACTTCATCGATCTGCGCACCTTCGGCGCCGACAAGATGAAGGACGACTACCTGGACTGGGTGATCCGCCAGCCCACCGCCAAGGACGGCTCGATCATCGGCATCCCGACCGACGTGGGCGGCATGGCCGTGGCGTACCGCACCGACCTGTTCAAGGAGGCGGGGTTGCCGACCGACCGGGACGAGGTGAGCAAGCTGTGGCCCACCTGGGACGCCTTCATCGAGACCGGCAAGAAGTACACCGCCGCGACCGGTAAGGCGTTCGTCGACAACGCGGCGACGAGCGTCTTCTTCCAGGCCGTCAACCAGGGCTCGATGAAGTACTACGACCCGTCCGGCAAGCCGGTGTACGACACCAACCCGGAGGTCCGGTCCGCTTTCGACTACGCGATCAAGACGGCCCAGGCCGGCATCACGGCCAGGCAGGAGTCGTTCTCCGACGCCTGGAGCGCGGGCATCAAGAAGGGCGACTTCGCCGTCGCGTGCGCGCCGTCGTGGATGCTCAACCAGATCAAGAACAACGCGCCGGACACCAAGGGCAAGTGGGACATCGCCGCCATCCCGGGTGGCTCGGGTAACTGGGGCGGCAGCTTCCTGGCGATCCCGAAGAACGCCAAGCACCCCAAGGCCGCCTGGGACTACATCGCCACGATGCAGTCGCCGGAGGGCCAGCTGGAGCACTTCCTCGAAGCGGGCGCGCTGCCGACCACGCCGTCGGTGTACGACGACCCGAAGCTGCTGGCGATGAAGGACCCGTTCTTCTCCGACGCGCCGGTCGGGAAGATCTACACCGACTCGCTGGTCAACCTCAAGCCCTTCCTGATCGGCCCGGACAGCGCCGCCATCGGGCAGGAGTTCCTCAACGCCATCACCGCCGTCGACTCCGGCGAGGCCGACCCGGCCAAGGCGTGGGACACCGCGATCGCCAACATCAAGACCGCGATCGGCTCCTGACCGGATGATTCCCCCCGGATTCCGGGGATTCCCGGGGTCCGCACGACGAGTCCCCCGAACGCCGCCGCCGGGTCCCGGACGCCCCGGCGGCGGCGAGGAAGCGACACCAGTGTGACGACGAGCCTCAGTTCCCCTCGGGCGGCCGTATCGCCGCCACCGCTCACCGCCTCGGTCCGCCGGAGCCTGGCCGAGCGGCTCGCCCCGTACGCGTACATCGCGCCGTTCTTCCTGATCTTCGCGGTGTTCGGCCTCATCCCGCTGCTGTTCACGTTCTACGTGGCGCTGTTCGACTGGAATCCCATCGGCGAGCACGTGTTCGTCGGATTCGACAACTTCAGCCGGCTGTTCGAGGACGTGCGGTTCTGGAACGCCACGCGCAACACCATCAGCATCTGGCTGCTGTCGACGGTGCCGCAGCTGCTGATCGCGCTCGGGCTGGCGCACCTGCTCAACCACGTCCGGCTGCGCTTCGCGCTGCTGTTCCGCATGTCGATGCTGGTGCCGTACATCACGTCGGTCGCCGCGACCGCCATCGTGTTCTCGCAGATGTTCGACCGCGACTACGGCCTGCTCAACTGGCTGATCGGCCTGCTCGGCTTCGAGCACATCGACTTCCTGCAATCGGTGCTGGGCAGCCACGTGATGGTCGCGGTGATGGTCCTTTGGCGCTGGACCGGCTACAACACCCTGCTCTACCTGGCCGCCCTGCAGGCGGTGCCGCGCAGCATCTACGAGGCGGCGTCCGTCGACGGCGCCGGCAACTGGAAGCAGTTCCGGCACATCTCCCTGCCGTCGCTGCGGCCGATCATCGTGTTCACGATCGTCGTCTCCACGATCGGCGGGCTGCAGGTCTTCACCGAGCCGCTGCTCGTCTCCCGGACCACTCCGATGACGTGCGGCACGGGCCGGCAGTGCCAGACGCTGACCCTCTTCCTGTACGAGCAGGCCTTCGGCCGGTTCCACTTCGGCTACGGCGCGGCCATCGGCGTGGCCCTGTTCATCATGGTCGTCGCGCTGGCGGCGCTGAACTACCTGCTGTCCACTCGAGTGAGGGCGGAGAAGGCATGAGCACGACCCGAGGCGGCGACCGCGTCCGGTGGTGGATCTACGCGCTGCTGATCCTTGCCGTGATCGCCTGCGTGTTCCCGCTGTACTGGATGTTCGTGGTCGCCACCACCGACAACGCGACGGCGCGGCAGATGCCTCCGGCGATGCTGCCGGGCGGCAACTTCTTCCACCTGGCCGGCCTGGTCCTGTCGACCGTGCCGTTCATCCGCTCCATCATCAACAGCCTCATCGTGGCCGGCTCGATCGGGGTGGGCCAGGCGCTGCTGTGCTCGATGGCAGGCTTCGCGTTCGCCAAGCTGCGCTTCCGCGGCCGCAACACGCTCTTTCTCATCGTCATCCTCACCATGACGGTGCCCACCCAGCTCGCCATCATCCCGCAGTACATGATCATCTCGGAGTTGGACTGGGTCGACACGCTGCAGGCGCTGATCGTGCCGGGCCTGGCCAACGCCTTCGGGATCTTCTGGATGCGCCAGCACCTGTCGTCGGCCCTCAGCGACGAGATCCTGCAGGCGGCCCGCATCGACGGAGCCGGCACCTGGCAGATCTTCTGGCGCATCGCCTTCCCGCTGGTGCGCCCGGGCGCGTTCGTGCTCGGCCTGCTCGGCGTCGTCACCGCCTGGAACGACTTCCTGTGGCCGTTCGTGGTGCTGAAGTCGCCCGAGATGTTCACCGCGCAGATCGCGATCAAGGCGTTGCAGAACAGCTTCGCCATCGACCTCGGCCTCGCCATGTCGGGCTCGTTCCTCGCCACCCTCCCGCTGCTGGTGCTGTTCGTGTTCGTCGGGCGGCGCCTGGTGGCCGGGATCATGGACGGCGCCTTCAAGGCCTGAGCCCGATTGCGGACTGCTTCTGTCCGCAATCGGGGTAAAGGTGGCTCCATGGACAGACACGGACTCGACTCGCGAGACCCCTGCGCCGAACACCGGCACGGACGTGCCGTCACCAGCGGAGCCGCACGATGAGCCGCCATATCCAGGTCACCTTCGACGCCCGCGACCCGCGCGCGCTGTCGTGCTTCTGGCGCGACGTGCTCGGCTACGTCCACCCGGCCCCGCCCGGCGTGGACCTGCCCGAAGGCGCGGACCCGCTGGCCGCCTGGGACGAATTCCTCGCCCGCGCCGGGGTGCCGGAGGAGCGGCGCAACTCGAACTCGGCCATCGAGGACCCCACGGGGGCAGGCCCTCGGGTGTTCTTCCAGCAGGTGCCGGAGGACAAGGTCGCCAAGAACCGCGTCCACCTCGACGTCCGCGCGGCCCCCGGGCTGCGCGGAGAGGAGCGGATGGCGGCCCTTGAGGCCGAGTGCGAGCGGCTCGTCGCGCTGGGCGCGACACGGCTGCGCCGCTCCGACCCGGCCCCGCCGATGAGCGCCGGCTTCATCGTGATGGCCGACCCCGAGGGCAACGAGTTCTGCCTCGACTGATCCTCCGGGGACCGGGACGGCCTGGACCCTGTCCGAACCGTCTCGGTCCCTGCGGTCCGGTCGGCATGGCCCGGTCGGCATGGCCCGGTCGGCATGGCCCGGTCAGCGTGATCCGGTCAGCGTGATCCGGTCCACGTGCCCGGTTTCGCCGGGCGGGCGCCTACGCGGGGCGGATGATGCGGGCGGCCTCGTCGAGGGGAGCGGGGTCCCAGGCTCCCGCGCCACCGTTGGCGCTGACCGTGCTGACCCAGGCGGAGCCGCCGTCGACCGACAGCACCTCGCCGTTCACGTAGGAGGCGTCGTCGCTGAGCAGGAAGGCCACGGCGGCGGCGACCTCCTCGGGGCTGCCGACGCGCCGCTGCGGCACGGTCGAGCCGCGCCGCCGCAGGTCGTCGTCGCTGTCCGTGCGACCGGCCGCCGCGAACAGGCCGGTCGGGATGAGGCCCGGCGCGACCGCGTTCACCCGCACGCCCTGCGGGCCGCCGTACATGGCCGCGCTGCGCATGATGCCGAGCACGCCGTGCTTGGACGACTCGTACGCCAGCAGGTTGTTGCCGGCGCGCATGCTGCCGATGGACGCCGTGATCACGATGGCGCCGCCGCTGCCCTGCCTGCCGTACTGGCGGAAGGCGCCGCGCACGCCGAGGAAGACGCCGCGCAGGTTCACCGCGATCACCCGGTCGAAGTCCTCGGTCCTCATGTCGGGGATGCGGGTGGCGGGGCCGAGCATGCCGGCGTTCAGGTGGTGCAGGTCGACCCGGCCGAACCGCTCGGCCGCCGCCAGGTACGCCTCGGTGTCGTCGTCGCGGGACACGTCGGCCCGCACCGCGAGGGCCGGGCCGGGCAGGTCGTCCGCGACCCGCCGCGCCGACTCCTCGACGACGTCGACGACGACCACCGACGCGCCCTCCTGCGAGAGCCGCCGCGCGGTGGCCGCCCCGATGCCCGAGCCGGCGCCCGTCACCACGGCGACCGCGCCGTCGAATCTGCCGCTCACGTGTGCCTCCTGTCGCTTGCGATGTGTGCCGGTGCCCCTCGCGTGCGGGCGCTCATCGGCGCACCAGCCCGAACCTGGGCAGGATGCGGCACAGCAGGTAGTAGACGATGTGGGTGCGGGGCCACTGGGTGACGTTCGCCCCCGACGGGGAGTGGTAGTAGTTGTGGCACTGCGGTGAGTCCATGGCCGACGCGTGCACCCGCAGCTGCCGGTCCAGCCACCGCACGTACCGGTCGAGCGCGGCGGGCCGGGTGTCGACCAGGGTGGCGCGGCCGCGCAGCACGCGCCTGATGGCGCCGACGGCCACCTCGGCCTGCCGCTCCAGCTGGGCGATGATCGAGAAGCCGCCGTTGGTGTTGGGGCCGTACAGGATGAAGAAGTTGGGGAAATCGGGCACGGTGACGCCGAGGAAGGCGCGGGGCCGGTCGCCCCACGTGTCCTGCAGATCGCGGCCGCCCCGGCCGGTCACGGTGAACGACGCCAGGAACCTGGTCGGCTGGAAGCCGGTGCTGAGGATCAGCACGTCGATCTCGTGCTCGACCCCGCGGGCGTCGATCACCCCTTTCTCGGTGACCGCAGTGACGGCGTGCGGCACCAGCCGCACGTTGGGCCGGTTGAGCGCCGGATAGAAGGCGCTGGCGTAGATCGGGCGTTTGCAGCCCCACGGGTAGGTGGGCGTGACCGCCTTGCGCACCTCGGGATCGCGGATCGACTCGTTGATGTACCGCAGGCACAGGTCGCGCATCCGGCGCTGCTCCCGGCTCGACACGTCGTACCCCTTGAAGCGGCGCATCGAGGTGTAGAACAGCTTCAGCCGGTAGAGCCTGCGCAGCGCGGGAAACCGCCGGAACCTGGCCCGTTCGGCGGGGGTGAAGGCGCGTTCGCCCTTGGGCTCGACCCAGCCGGGCTGGCGCTGGAACACCTCCAGCTGCGCGGTGCGCTCGGCGATCGCCGGCACGATCTGCACCGCCGTGGACCCCGTGCCGACGATGGCGACCCGTTTGCCGGTGAGGTCGACGTTCTCGTCCCAGCGGGCGGTGTGGAACATCGTGCCGGCGAATCGGTCCAGGCCCGGCCAGTCCGGGTAGCGCGGCACGTTGAGCAGCCCGACCGCGCTGATCACGAACCGGAACGTCCGCTCGGCGCCGTCGTTCGTGCGCACCGTGTAGCGGCTCGTCCGGTCGTCCCAGGCCACCGTCTCGACGCGGACGCCGAAGCGGAACCTGGGCCGCAGCCCGAAGCGGTCGACCACCGCCTCGGCGTAGGCCTGCAGCTCCGGCTGGGTGGCGTGGGTGCGCGGCCAGTCGTACGGCATGAAGGAGAACGAGTAGGCGTGCGAGGGGATGTCCACCTCGCACCCGGGATACCGGTTGTCCCACCACGTGCCGCCGGGCCCCGGCGACTGCTCGAAGATGGTGAAGTCGCGGATGCCGGCCTTCAGCAACTTCACCGCGGCGGCGATGCCGCCGAAGCCGCCGCCGATGATCGCGACGCCGCCGGGCACCGCTCTGTCTCCAGGCATGACCTGGCCTTCCCTATGCTCGTCTCTCGCTCAGCCGCGCGCCGCGTGCCCCTCTGGGGTCCCCGTCGTGTCCTCGCTCGTGTCCTGGGCCGTGGCCTCGGCCGCGCCGCCACCCGTGTCCGCGCCCTTGTTCGCGCCCGTGTCCGCCGCCGCGCCGTCCGCCGGCGGGTCCTCCGGCGGGGTCACGTCGAACACGGCGAGCAGGTTCGCCGTGAGCTGGTAGAAGCCGACGACCGCGGTCACCTCGAACAGGCCGGTCTCCCCGAGCGCGGCCACCGCGGAGTCGTACGCCGCGTCGTCGAGGCCGCCGTCGCGCAGCAGGGCCGTGGCGACGGCGTACGTGGCGCGTTCGGCCGGGTCGCTGAGGCCGGGGTCGCGGCCCGCGCACAGATCCGCGACCTCGGCCTGCGACAGCCCGGCGGCGCCGCCGGCGAGCCGGTGGGCGTACAGCTCGTAGGGGCTGTCGCGATGATGCGCGACCGCCAGGATCGCGATCTCGCGGCACCGGGGCGTCAGCGACAGGTCGAACCGGATGGTCGCGCCGAACAGTTCGAACGCGTCGCCGAGCGGCGGGCTGAGCAGCCAGGCGTTGCACGGCCCCTCCAGGCGGCCGGCCTCGTCGGTGAGGGGGAAGGTGCGCGAGGTGGCGCGGCGGCCGTTGACCAGCCGGTCGTAGATCTGCCGTTGCCGCGGGGTGAGCTCGTCGACCTCGAACTTGCGCAGGCGTGGCATCAGGCCTCGCCGGGCATCGGATAGTCCGCGGCGTTCAGCACCCAGCCGTCCATCTGGGAGAAGTCGAGCCTGGGCGGGGAGAAGATGTCGATCAGGTGGTTGCTCCCTTCGGCGATGGCCTGGCTGGTGTGCACCGACCCGGGCGGGATGACGGTCACCGACGGGCTGCCGGTGCGCTCGTGGTCGTCGTCGCGCCACTGGCTCAGGTCGGTGGTCCAGGGCCAGCGCAGGTGGTGGACGTACTCACCGTCGATGATCAGCGAGCACTGCTCGAAGTCGTCGTGCACGTGCGGCGACATCTTGGTGGTGTCGCGGGGGCCGACGCGGGGGTGGGTGTAGTTCACCATGAACGACGAGCACCTGAAGATGCGGAACGGCGGCTCGGACAGCCCGGGGACGTTCACGTCGTAGGTGCGCAGCCGGAAGCCGCCGACCGGGTCGGGCCACGACACCAGCGGGGCGACCCGGGGGTGCGGCTCGCGGTACGACTCGGCGTTCACCGGGGTGATCGACGAGCCGGCGGCGCGGACGGTGAACAGGGTGACGACGCGGCCCGTCCCGCTGACCCGTATCGTGGCCGGGCCCGGCGGAACGAACGTGAGCGTGCCTCCGGACACCTCGGTCGTCTCCGCCCCGATCGTGATCTTCGCGGAGGTGGTGGAGTCGGGCAGCAGCAGGCCGCACTCGTCGGGGTGCCCGGTGGGCGCCTCGAACGTGGTCTCACCGGCCAGGTCGGTGTAGCCGATCACCAGGTGCTGGGTGCGGCCGTACCAGGTGCGCGTGTCGCCATCGGTGACGCTCGGCGGCAGCTCGTAGAACTTGAGGTAGTCCGCGGCGGCGATGGGGGTGGCGGCGCTGGACGTGCCGGACGTGGCGCCGGCGCCCGGCAGCTTGGAGCGCGCGTCCGACGGGTCGTAGGGCATGGCGGTACTCCTGGTTCCTCGGAAGGGTTCGGGGGAGGGTACGGGTCTTCGTGCCTCAGCCGCCGGCGGGCGGGTCGAGCGGCCCGGAGGCGCGGCGTGCCTCGGCCGCCGCCGCGCCGAAGATGCTCGCGTCGTTGCTGGTCATGACGAAGGAGAAACCGCGTTCCGCGGCGGCGCGGGCGGCGGCCCCGTCGCGGGCCGGCGCGCCGCACGGGATGCCGCGGGCCTTGGCGGCGGCCAGCAGGCGGTCGACGTGCCCCTGGATCTCCGGGTCGTCGGCGGGCCGGCCGCTCGACAGGGCCAGGTCGCCCAAGCCGACGAACACGCCGTTGAGGCCGGGGGTGTCGAGGATCTCCTCGACCTGCTCCAGGGCGCCGAGGTCCTCCAGCTGCGGAACGCGCAGGGTCTCCTCGTTGCCGCGCCGGACGTACTCGGGCGTGCCGTCGAGCCCCCACGCGCCGGCCCGTGACGTGGTGCCGAGGCCGCGGTCGCCGAGCGGCGGGAAGAGCATGCCGCGCATCATGCGCTCGGCGTCGGCGGGCGAGGTGACGTGCGGCACGAGGACGCCGTCGGCGCCGGTGTCGAGGATCCGCTGCAGATGGCTGCCGGAGGCGTCGGGCACCCGCACGAGCGCGTGCATGCCGAAGCCCTGGGCGACGGTGATCGCCCGGTAGGCGGATTCGAGGGTCATCGGGCTGTGCTCCATGTCGACCACGATGAAGTCGAACCGGGCCCGGGCCAGCAGTTCGACGGTCTCCAGGGCCGGAATCTTGACCCAGGTGCCGATGAGGCACCGGTCGGCGCCTCGAACCCTGTCGAGCATGCGCATGGACGTCCCTCCGGTCGATCGTTCACTGATCCCCGCCGTCGTGGCCCGGGTGGCCGGGGAGGCTCGTGAGCACTCCGGCGTCCGTTCTGTTGTACGGGATGGGAATCCTGTTCTTTGGGATGTGATGACCGTAGGCTTGTATGATGATTTGCGTCAAGAGTCGCCCAGGAAGTCGTCCGTCTGAAGGTCTCTAACTAGGAGAAATCGCCCATAGACCTTGACGTGGTCCGAGGGGAATGTCATACAGTCCGGCGTACCGGATGAGTGAACCAGGACCCCGCGATACGGGACTACGCCACTCGACGGTCATCGAGGAGAGGACCCGACCCGTGGCATCCCCAGTGGAGCACGGGCCCCCACGTGAGGGCCTGGAAATAATGAGCGGCGACATCAGGGTGATCGCCCGCCTCGTGCAGCTGCTGCGGCTGCTCGGCGAGGCCGGCGGCATCGATCTGGTCACCGCGGCGCGGGAGCTCGGGGTCGGCAGGTCCACGGCCCACCGCTACCTGGCCTCGATGGAGAACCACGGCATGCTCCAGCGCAGGGGCCGCAACCACTACGAGTTCGGCGCGCTGCTCGCCGAGCTCGGCACGATGGCGCTGTCACGTCTCGGCGTCGTCGACCTGGCCCGTCCGGTGATGGAGCGCATCAGCACACAGGTACGCCACACCGTCGTGCTCACGATCTGGAACGGCCGGGCGCCGGTGGTGGCCCACGTGCACGAGGACACCAGCCGCACCACCTACGTGTCGATCCGCCAGGGCAGCGTGCTGCGGCGGGGCACGGCGCAGGACTGCGTGTTCCGGGCGTTCCAGAGGCAGTCCTTCTACAGGTTCCGTGACGACCACAGGTTCCGGGGCGACAGGTTTCGCGGCGACGCGGTGAACGGCGAGGTGACCGACGCCGACCTGGAAACCGTCCGCCGCACCGGCGTGGCCATCCGGTCCAGCGCCGCAGAGGGCATGCGGGCCGTGGCCGTGCCGATCTGGGACGCCAACGACCTCGTCGTCGCGGCTATGGCGGTCGTGGGCGTCAGCCGGCTCGTGCCGGATGCCGAAGACAGCGACGTCGTGATGGCCCTGCGCGACGGCGCACGAGAGATCAACCAGGCGTTACGCGCTTCGCCGGACAGCGGGAGCGAGTAGTGCCGCACCGGCCGGGGCGGCCCCGGCCGGAAGGCGGTTCGGGGGCGGACCGGGACCGTGGGGCGTCGCTGGGAGACGCCCGCGGTCCTTCGCGCAAGAAAGGCAACACTATGAGGCACATCCACTTTCGCGCCCTGCTGGCCGCCGGAGCGCTCCTCGTGGCCACCGCGGCCTGTGGAGGCCAGGGCGGCACGTCGGAGACGGCGGAGAAGACATTGACCTGGGCCAGCACCGGCGGTCAGTTCCAGGAGGACGAGAAGAACGCGCTGCAAAAGCCCTTCACCGCCGCCACCGGCACCACGTTCGTCAACGTCAGCCCCGCCGAGGCGGTCTTCAACACCGGCCGGGTCGAACGCCTGGGCACCCCCGCCGACCTCTACCGCGACCCCGGCACCCGCTTCGTGGCCCGGTTCCTCGGCGAGTCCAACCTGTTCCCCGGCCACCTGCGGCCGGGCGGCGTCTATGAGTGGTCCGGCCACACGTGGGCGGTCCCGGGCGCCGAGGGCGGCCAGGGCGGCCAGGGTGACCGTGACCTCGTCGTGCGCCCCGAACGGCTCGGCGTCGCGGTCGCGGACGCCGACGTGCCGCCGGGAGCCAACCGCGTCACGGCCACCGTGACCGCGGTGTCGTTCCAGGGCACCCATCAGCGCCTCGAACTCGACTACGGCGCCGGCGCCACCGGCTGCGCGGTGCTTCCCCCCGACGGCCTGGAGGAGGTGCGCCCGGGCAGCTCGGTGATCGCCCACTGGCGGCCCGCCCACCAGGTTCTCGTGACCAGGGACGTCCGGTGACCTGGGACGTCCTTTTACCAGAAGGAGACGATGTGACTCAGACGACCGTCGACCCGATCGACCCGGAGCTGGACGCCGACCGCAACACCCCCGACCCGGAGGCCGACGCGTTCCTCGTGGGCGCCGTGGACCTGCACCAGCACCCCGGGCCGAGCCCGTTCCCCCGGCGCATGTCCATCCTGGACGCCGCGCGGGACGCCGACAGCGTCGGCTTCAGGGCGCTCGTGGCCAAGTCGCACCACCACAGCATGGTCACCGACATCCTGGCCCTCGGCCCGGCCGGCCTCGACGACCTGAACGTGCAGGTGCGCGGCGGCATCGCGCTGAACCGCCAGGTGGGCGGCCTGAACCCGTACGCCGTCGAGCTGGCCCTGAAGATGGGCGGCCGCGTCGTGTGGTTCCCCACCCTGTCGTCGTCGGCGCACGTCGAATACCACAAGCACCACCACGACACCGGTTTCCCGACCGAAGTCGTGGAGCTGCGCCCCAACGAGGTCATCACCATCGTCGGTGACGACGGCGAGGTGCTGCCCGAGGTGCGCGACATCCTGTCGATCATCGCGGCCGAGCGCGCCGTGCTGACGTGCGGCCACCTCGGGCCGGAGGAGACGACGAAGCTGATCGCGGCGGCCCGGGAGGAGGGCGTCGACCGCATCGTGGTCAACCATCCGTGCTTCGTGGTCGGGGCGTCGGTGGAGCAGGCCGCGGAGTGGGCCCGCCAGGGCGCCCACATCGAGCACTGCCTGGTGATGTACTTCGGCCGTCCCGAGCGCCGCCGCGAGCTGGGCGAGCTGCTGGCGTTCATCGAGGCGGTCGGCCCGGAGCGCACCATCCTGTCGTCCGACTCCGGCCAGCGCGAAAACCCGCTGCCGGTGACGCTGTTCCGGCGCGGCGCGCGCGGCCTGCTGGACGCGGGGGTGGCCGAGGGCGACCTGCGCCGGATGATCGGCGCCAACGCGGGCGGGCTGTTGTTCCCGTGAGCGCCCCGGCCCCGGGTGCGGCCCGCTATGAGGTGCTGGCGGTCCGCTTTTCCACCCGTGAGACGTCCCGTGCCAGGCTGTACCTCAACCACCACGTCTACGGCGAGCCCGACAGCCCGCTCGACATGGACTTTTACCTGTGGGTCGCGCGCAACGACGAGCGCACCGTCCTGATCGACACGGGCTACGGCGCCGCCGCCCGCGGCCATGGGGGCCGGGCGCCCCGGGTCGAGCTGGCCGATCCGCTCGCCGCGCTGGCCGAGCTGGGCGTGCGGCCGGAGCAGGCCCCGCAGATCATCGCCACCCACGCCCACTACGACCACATCGGCAACCTGCCGGCCTTCCCCCGCTCGGAGGTCGTGCTGGCCCGGGAGGAGTTCGACTTCTGGACGGGCCCGTACGCGAGCCGGCGTCAGTTCGCCTACACGACCGAGCCCACCGACCTGGCCCACCTGGTGGCGATCCGCGACCAGGGCCGGGCCACGTTCGTCGACCGGCAGACCACGGTCGCCCCCGGCATCGACGTGATCCCGGTCGGCGGCCACACCCCCGGCCAGCTGATCGTCCTGGTCGACGTCCCGAGCGGCCAGGCCGTGCTCACGTCCGACGCCGCCCACTACTACGAGGAGTTCGAACTCGACCGTCCCTTCACCTACCTGACCGACCTGAGAGGGGTGTACGACGCCTACGCGCTGCTGCGCGAACTCCAGGCCGAGCCGGGCCGCACCATCGTCGCCGGGCACGATCCGGAGGTGATGCGGCGCTTCCCGGCTCTGCCGGGCGTCGAGACCCAGGTGGCCCGCATCACCTGATCGGGCCGGGGGCAGGCCCGGGTCCCGGTAACCGCCCGGCGGCGCACATGTACGGGGTGCTCAGCCCTGCACGTCGAGGCACCTGGCCGGCGTGGCCGGCGCGGCCGGAACCGTCGCCGCGCCGGGCCGGCCGCCGGCGAGCGCGGTGAACCGCTCGGTGTCGATGTTGCCGCCCGAGGCGATGACGCCGATGCGGCGCGGCGGGTCGTCGACACGGCCGGCCATGAGGGCGGCCAGGGCGCTCGCGCCGCTCGGCTCCAGCACGACCTTCAGGCGTTCGAAGGCGAACCGCATGGCGCGCACGATCTCGTCGTCACCGACGAGGGCGATGCCCTCGACGAGGCGGCGGTTGACGGCGAAGGTGATCTCGCCGGGGGCCGGCACGGCCTGGCCGTCGGCGATGGTGCGGGGGACGGGGATCGTGACGCGTTCGCCGCTCTCCAGGGAGCGCTTGGTGTCGTCGCCGCTTTCCGGCTCGACGCCGATGACCCGGATCGCGGGGTGGAGCGCCTTGGCGGCGATGGCGCTGCCCGCGAGGAGGCCGCCGCCCCCGACGGGCACGACGAGGGCGTCGAGCTCCCCGGTCTCGTCGAGGAGTTCGAGGGCGGCGGTGCCCTGCCCGGCGATGACGTGGGGGTGGTCGTAGGGCGGGATGAGGGCCAGGCCGCGATCGTCGGCGAGGGCCCGGCCGAGGGCGGTGCGGTCCTGGGTGTAGCGGTCGTAGGTGACGATCTCGGCGCCGTACCCCGCGGTGGCCTCCCGCTTGGAGCGGGGGGCGTCCTCGGGCATCAAGATGACCGCGCCGGTGCCCAGCTCGCGGGCCGCCAGCGCGGTCGCCTGGGCGTGGTTGCCGGAGGAGTAGGCGGCGACGCCCTTGGCCAGCCGGTCGGGGGAGAGCCGCGAGACGGCGTTGTAGGCGCCGCGGAACTTGAAGGCGCCGGCCCGCTGGAAGTTCTCGGCCTTGACGAACACCTCGGCGCCGACGAGCGCGTCGAGGGTGCGGGAGGTGAGCACGGGCGTGCGGCGGGCGACGCCGTCGAGGCGTGCGGCGGCATCGCGGACGTCGTCGAACGTTACGGGCAAAGCGGCGGCCATGCGTGTCCTCGCGGTCCTGAAGTGCGGCTGGGGCCGGGCCGTCCCCGCCCCGGCACTCGTCAAACTACGGCATCTCCCGCTCCCCACGGGAGATCCACCGGCGGCCCTCGCACGCCCGCGCCGCCGCCGGTCTTCCCCCTCCGGCGGCGGGTGCGGAGGCGGTGTGATCGGGCCGCGGCCGCGCCTGCATACTTCTGGTCATGTCCGGTCGTGCCGACCGGCACATGTGAGAAAGGCAGAACATGCGACACATCGCACCACTCATCCGGGACCGGCGGAGGGCACCGGCCGGGCCGTCGCCCGACGCGCGGCTCGCGCCGCCGAGCGGCCGGGGGGTGCAGTGATGGACCTGGGTCTCCGGGGACGCACCGCCCTGGTCGCGGGCGCGACGTCCGGCCTCGGGCTCGCCATCGCGCAGGCGCTCGGCCGGGAGCAGGCGAACGTCGCCCTGTGCGGGCGACGCGTCGCGATCGCGGAGGAGCGGGCGGCCGAACTGCCCTCCGCCATCGGCGTGGCGCTCGACCTGACCGATCCGATCAGCGTGGCCGACGCCGTGGAGCGCACGCGCGCGGAGTTCGGCCCCATCGACGTGCTGGTGCTGAACGGCGGAGGCCCCCCGCCGGGCCCCGCCGCCGACCTGACCGTGGCGGACGTGGCCGAGTCGATGCGCACCCTGCTGCTGGCACAGATCGAGCTGGTGTCGATGACGCTGCCGGCCATGCGCGAACGGGGCTGGGGCCGCATCGTGGCGGTCGGGTCGAGCAGCGTCCAGCAGCCCATCCCGCACCTGGCCCGGTCCAACGTGGGCAGGGCGTCGCTCGCGGCGTACCTCAAGACGCTCGCCAACGAGGTGGCCCGCGACGGCGTCACCGTCAACATGGTGCTGCCCGGGCGCATCATGACCGACCGCCTCACCGCGCTGGACACCGCCCAGGCCGAGCGGCTCGGCGTCGACCCCGAGGAGGTGCGCCGCCGGCAAGAGGCGGCGATCCCCGCCGGCCGGTACGGCACCCCCGAGGAGTTCGCGAGCATGGCGGCGTTCCTGTGCGGCGAGCGCGCCTCGTACGTGACGGGCGCACAGATCCGGGTCGACGGCGGGCTGGTCGCCGGCTTCTGACCGGCCGCCGGGCCTCAGCGGCGGTGCAGCACCCGCAGCGGGCCGCCCGCGGTGAAGCCCTGACGGATCGCCGGCGGCAGATCCTCGTCGTGCTCGTACCCTTCCAGCGGGACGCCCGGGAACAGCCGGGCCGCGGCCGCCACCACGCCCGCCCAGGCGGTGTCGAGGTCGCATCCGGAGGCGAAGACGTTGGACACCCCGGCGACCCCGGCGGCGAGGTTCAGGACCGCGCCGCACACGATCTCGGGCCCGGCGCCGATACCGCCGCGCAGGATCCGGACCGAGTCGTCGGCGAGCAGCGCGGCGGGGAACAGGCCGTGGTCGTGCCCGCCGTGCAGGCTCGTCTCCCAGGCGCGCAGCCCGGCCGCGTCGGTGACGACGTCCCACGTCACCGGCTCACCGGCCGGCCCACGGGGCCGGGCCGGTGGGCGGCCCGGCGGCCGATGGATCCAGCGCGCCTCGAACAGCACCTCGAAACCCGGCAGGTCCAGCCGGGCGAAGCTGTCTTTGACCGCCGCGCCCGGCCCGTCATCGATTCCGCCGAGAACGTCGCGGGCGGTCGCGTCGGGCGTCAGCGTGACGGCGTCCGGATAGAACATCGGCGCGCGGCGCGGAGTGGTCCAGGCCCGCGCGGTGAAGGTGCCCGGCCGGCCGTGGGCCCGGCACATGGCCGCGCACCACTCGGCGTTATTGCGCACCGCGTTCAGCTCGGCCGTCGCCTCCCGCATCGCCACCTCCCCGGGCACCTTACCGCAGGCCCGCCGAAGCCGCGGCCGAGGCCGTTGACAATACGTTAGGTTAACCGGTAATTTTTCGGCCGGTCAGGGGTTTTGCATGAAATTCTGATAACCAATTGCCGCCGCCTCGGTGGCATTTTACAGACACGTGCTCCAGGTCGGCAGGGAACGGCGAGCGCGGTCTTCGGAGGTGACGCCTGCATGCAGCTGAGCCTGCTCTCCTTTGCAAATAGATCCGCCGATAACTCACCCGAGGAATACGATCTGCTGATCCGGGCGGCACGTTTCGCCGACGAGCACGACTTCACCGCCGTGTGGGTGCCCGAGCGGCATTTCCACCCCTTCGGCGGCGGGCACCCCAACCCCGCCCTGACGGCGGCGGCGCTCGCCGCCGTGACCCGCCGCATCCGCCTGCGGGCGGGCAGCGTCGTGCTGCCCCTGCACGATCCGCTGCGCGTGGCCGAAGACTGGGCCTTCGTCGACAACCTGTCCGGCGGCCGGGTCGACATCGCCCTCGCGACCGGCTGGAACGTGAACGATTTCGTGCTGCAGCCCGACCGGTACGCCACCCGGCGCCGCTTCACACTGGACACGATCGCCACGCTCCGCGAGCTGTGGGCGGGAAAACCGGTGAGCCGGGTCAACGGCGCGGGCGAGGAGGTGTCGGTGCGCACGTATCCCCGGCCGGTGCAGGACGGCATCGATTTCTGGTTCACCTGCGCGTCGAGCCGGAAATCGTTCGCCGATGCCGGGGCGCAGGGCCTGAACGTGCTCACCGCGCTGCTCTTCCAGAGCGTTGACAGCATCGCCGACAATATCCGCCTCTACCGGCAGACGGCGGAGCGGCACGGCCACGATCCGGACCGCTTGCGGGTGACGCTCATGGTGCACACGCACGTCGGGCAGACCGACGACGAGGTGCGCGAACGGGTCCGGCCCGCGTTCCTGGAGTATTTGCGCTCCTCCGTCGACCTGTGGAAGGGGAACTGGCCCCAGTTCGACCGGCTGGACCGCGAGGCCGACCGGGAACGCCTCATCTCGTACGCCTTCGAACGGTATTTCCAGACCGCGGCGCTGTTCGGCTCGGTCGACAAGTGCCTGGCCCTGGCCCGCCGCTTCGAGGCGGCCGGGGTGGACGAGATCGCCGCCCTGATCGACTTCGGGGTGGCCCCCGAAGCGATCATGGACTCCCTGCCCTGGCTGGACCGGCTCCGCCTGGCGATGAACACGCCCGCCGCCCCCGCCTGAGCGTCGGCGGTGCGAACCCACGGGGCCGTCGCCCCGGGGGAGGCATCACGACCTGGTGCGCCCGGCCGCCCGAGATCATCGCTCCCGGGCGGCCGGGCGTGCCTGCCGGACGGTCACGCCTCCCTTCGACTACTCTGCGTCACAGATCGTTCGCTCTGAGGTAGCGGTCGTGTCTCGGCCGGCTCGGCCACGCGGCCGCCGATCGAGACAAGGAGTCCGATGAAGCGTCCCGCAGGCAGGCGCACGCCGGCGCGGGTGGCCACCGCCGCCGCCGTGATCCTCATCGCCGGTGGCCAGGCCGCCGCTCCCGCCGCCGCGCTCACCGCGCCCACGCCCGAGGCCGGCACACGGGCGCGGGTCGAGGCCTACCTGAACCAGGTGCGCGACGATCCCGGCCGGCTGTCGGAGTTCCTGACCGAGCTGCCCAAAGGCGGCGACCTGCACACCCACCTGTCGGGGGCCGTCTCCACGGCCGACCTGCTGAAGCTGGCGATCGCCGACGGGCTGTGCCTGAACGACCAGTACGTGGCCGCGGCCCCGCCGTGCGGCCCCGGGCAGCGGCCCGCCACGGACGCCCGCACCGATCCCGCCTTCCGCGACCGCATCATCCGGGCCTGGTCCATGAAGGGCTTCGCCGAGGACGGCCAGTCGGGCCACGACCATTTCTTCGCGACCTTCGGCAAGTTCGGCCCGGCCTCGTGGCACACGCCGGAGATGCTGGCGGCCATCGCGTCGCAGGCGGCGGCCGAGCACATCTTCTACCTGGAGCCGCTGATCAGCCACCAGGGCGACGCGATCCGCGCGCTGGCCGCGCAACTGACCTGGACCGACGACCTGGCCGAGATGCGGGCCCGCGTCACGGGGCGGCCGGAGTTCGAGCGCATCGTGGCCGCCGCCGGCGCCGAGTCCGACGCCGACCTGGCGCGCATGCGCGAACTGCTGCGCTGCGGCACCCCGGCCGCCGACCCCGGCTGCCGGGTGACCATCCGGATCGACCACCAGGTGGGCCGCATCGGCGATCCCGCACTCGTGTTCACGAACCTGCTGGTCGGGTTCGCCCTCGCCGAGCGCGACCGCGACGTGGTGGGCGTCAACCTGGTGCAACCCGAGGACGACCCGAAGGCGATCAGCGAGTACTCCCGCCAGATGCGCATGATCGGTTATCTGCGCCGCGTCTACCGGGCCGCCCACGTCACCCTGCACGCGGGCGAGCTCACCTCGCGGTGGGCCGACCGGGACGCCCTGCGGTCGCACATCCGCCAGGCGGTGCTGGTCGCCGGCGCCGAGCGCATCGGGCACGGAGTCGACATCGCCGGCGAGGACCTCTCCGGTGACACCCTGCGCACCATGGCCCGGCGGCATGTCCTGGTCGAGATCAACCTCACCAGCAACTGCCAGATCCTGCGCGTCTGCGGGGCCGCCCACCCGTTCCCGCGCTATGTCCGCGCCGGCGTGCCCGTCACCCTGTCCACCGACGACCAGGGCGTCGAGCACACCGACCTCACCCACGAGTACATCCGCGCCGTGCGCACCTTCCACCTGTCGTACGCCGCGCTGAAGACCCTGGCGCGCGCGTCCCTGGAGCACGCCTTCGTGCAGGGGGCCGACCTGTGGCGGGCCCCTGATGACCACCACCCGGTCGCCGCCTGCGCGACCGGCCCGCTCGGCGCCGCCCACCCCGCGCCCGCGTGCGCGGCGTTCCTGCGCACCAGCCCCAAGGCCGCGCTGCAGTGGCGGCAGGAGGCCGCCTTCCGCGCGTTCGAGCGCCGCTTCGGCAGGACCGGCGGCGTCGCGGCCCGCTGATCTCGCGGGCCGGCGTCGTCACCTCGGCGGCGACGCCGGCCCGGCGGCCCGGTCCGCTCGCCGCGCCGTGCGGGCGAGAGGCGGGGGCGTTACGGGTGCGCGGTCAGCGCGATGTACTTCTCCTCGAGGAACTCGAGGATGCCGTCCGAGGCGCCCTCCCGGCCGAGGCCGCTCTGCTTCACGCCGCCGAAGGGCGCCGCGGGGTCGCTCACGACGCCCCGGTTGACCGCGACCATGCCGGCCTCCAGGCGGCGGGCGACGCTCATGGCCTCGCGTTCCTCGCCGAACACGTAGGCCATCAGGCCGTAGATGGTGTCGTTCGCCATGCGCACCGCCTCGTCGACGTCGTCGTACTCGATGACGGTCACGACCGGGCCGAAGATCTCGGTCGTGGTGATGCGCGACCCGTGCCGCACGCCGGTCAGCAGCGTGGCGTCGTAGAACGCGCCGCGCTCGGAGGAGCCGCCGCCGTGCACCAGCGTCGCCCCCTCGGCGACGGCGGCGTCGACGAGGGCGGCGACCTTGTCGCGTTCGGCGACCGAGACGAGCGCGCCGACCTGCTGCGAGCGGTCGAGGCCGGGGCCGACGGAGAGCTTGGCCAGCTCGGCGGTCATCCGCTCGACGAACTCGTCGTGGCGGGAGGAGTGGACGTAGACGCGGTTGGCGGCGGTGCACGCGGCGCCGCCGTTGCGCATCTTCGCGACCATCGTCCCCTCGATGGTGACGTCCATGTCGGCGCTGGGCAGCACGATGAGCGGCGCGTTCCCGCCGAGCTCCATGGAGGCGCTCACCACGGTGTCGGCGCAGGCGTGGAGCAGGGTGCGCCCGACCTCGGTCGACCCGGTGAACGACAGCTTGCGCACCTCCGGCCGGTCGAGCATCTTGGCCACGAGCGGCCCGGTCGGCACCGGCGTCACCAGGTTCACGACACCGCTGGGGACCCCGACGCGTCGCAGCACCTCGACCATGTACGCCGCCGTCAGCGGCGTCTCCCGCGCCGGCTTGAGGATCGTCGTGCAGCCGGCGGCCAGGGCGGGGGCGAGCTTGCGCGTCGCCATGGCGGCCGGGAAGTTCCAGGGGGTGATCAGCAGGGAGACGCCGATGGGCTGCCGGTCGACGACGATGCGCTTGTCGCCCGCCGGCGACAGCCGGTAGTCGCCGGGGATCCGCACGGCCTCCTCGGCGAACCAGCGGAAGAACTCCTTCGCGTAGTTCGCCTCGCCGATCGCGTCGGCCCACGACTTGCCGTTCTCGCGCACGATGATCTCGGCGAACCGCTCGACCTCGTCGGTGAGCACCTCGTACGCCGAGCGCAGCAGCTCGCCGCGCTCCCGTGGCGGGGTGGCCGCCCAGCTCTCCTGCGCGTTCGCGGCCGCGTCGACGGCGGCCATGCAGTCGTCCTCGGTGGCGACGGCGAACGTGGCGAGCACGCTCAGGTCGGCGGGGTCGATCACGTCGAACCGCTCGCCGCCCCCGCCCGGGCGCCAGACGCCGTCGATGAAGAGGTCGGCGAGATAGGTCATCAGTCGGATCCTTCCGTGAGTTTTCCGGTGTAGGCGTGTTCGAGGATGTCGAGCAGCGTGGCGGTCGGCGCCGGGATCGGCGCGATCGAGACCAGCCGCTCGGCCTGCGCCGCGAGCTCGGCGAGCCGCGGCAGCTGCGGCCGCGTGATCCCGATCTCCCGCAGCGACGCCGGCACGCCGATCGCGCGGTTGAGCGCGGCGACGGACGAGATGGCGTCGCGGGCCCGCGCCCCGGCGGTGGCCGCCGTGGACCCCAGCGCGACGCCGACCTCGGCGATCCGCTCGGCGGCATGGGGGTCGGCGAGGCACGCCTCCATCACGTACGGGAGCAGCAGCCCGGTGCCGAGCCCGTGCGGCGTCTTGGTGGCCGCGCCGATGGGGTACTGCAGGGCGTGCGAGAGGTGCGTGCCGGTGGCGCCGAACGCCACCCCGGCGAGCAGGCTGCCGTAGGCGACGTTCTCCCTCGCCTGGCGGTCGCCGGGATCGTCGACCGCCACCCGCAGCGAGGCGCCGAGATGCTCCGCGGCGCGCAGCGCGATGGCGTCGGTGAACGCGTTCCGGCCGGTGAAGACGGGCAGCGGGGCGTCCCACGGCGGGGCGAGCCGGGCCGCGGTGTACGACTCGACCGCGTGCACGAGGGCGTCGATGCCGGCGAACGCGGTGACCCCGCGCGGCGCGCCGAGGGTGAGCTCCGGATCGACGATCGCGGCGGTGGGCACCAGGTACGGGCTGGAGATCCCCACCTTCATCTCGCGGTCCGGGTCGGTTACCACGGCGACCGGAGTCACCTCCGACCCGGTGCCGGCGGTCGTGGGCATGGCGACCAGGGGCAGCGACGGCCCCGGCACCGAATTCTCCCCGTAGTAGCGGCTCAGCGGGCCGCCGTGCGTGACGAGCAGCCCGACCGCCTTCCCGGCGTCCAGCGCGCTGCCGCCGCCCACGGCGAGAATGACATCGGGCCCGTAATCCCGGGCGAACTCGGCCGCGTCGTCCAGCGACGCGATCGGCAGCTCCGGCCTGATGTCGGAGTGCACGGCCACGTCGAGGCCGTCGGCCCGCAGCCGCGCGGTGATCTCGCTGAACAGGGGCGTGCCGATCAGGAACGGGTCGGCGATCGCGAGCACCCGGGTGCCGCTGAGGCGCAGCACCTCGCTCAGCTGCGCCCGCGACCCGTAGCCGAAGTGAACGCGCGGGGGAAGCCGGAGGGTTCCGGCGGTGACGTACTTCATGGTCCTCCTGCTGGTGCGGTGGCGGCGCCGCGGCGTGCGCGGCGACCGCCGTTGATCGGCCGCTACTTGACGGCGAGCGCGTTGGGGGGCGAGCCCACGCCGCCGATGAGGTTGAGCGGCTTACAGGTCAGGAAGAACTCGTAGCTCCCGTCCGCGGCGCAGTCGGCGGCCAGGTCGTCGAGCTTCCAGAGCTCGCCCATGGCCATGCCGAGCAGCGCGATGAGCGGACGGTGCAGCATGCCGCTGTGGTCCACGCCCCGCTCGGGGGGCCGCTCGCCCTCGTAGCGGAAGTCGGATTCGAGCACGGGGTCGGCCTCCACGCCCGGGGTGTCGCTCGCGACGAGCGCGATCTCGTGGTCCCACAGCCAGCGCACGATCGACTCGCGCTGGGCCAGCCCGGGGGACCTGTTGCGCCGGTTGAACTCGATGCGTTCCTCGACCGACTTGCGCACGTAGTTCTCGGCCCACCCGGTGCGCAGCAGCAGCATGTCGCCGCCCTGCCAGGAGACGCCCTGCGACTCCGCCATCGCGTCGAGCGTCACGTCGTCGAGCGCGATCGTCCGCTCGCAGTCGTACGGGCGGCCCTCCCGGGCGAAGAAGCGGGGGACGTCGAGCAGGACGCCGCGCCCGGCGATGCCCGACTGCGCCCAGTTGTGGATGCCGAGGGCCGTGGAGTCCGCGTTGTTGTCGGCGGCCGGCAGCCCGCCGTAGAACCCGTGCAGCGGATGCCCGATGTGCCGCAGCGCGTCGAGCTGCGACGTGGACTGCAGGTAGAACGAGTCGAGCCAGTCATCGCGATGGAACTCGTTGTTGGCGAAGATGTGGTGCTGTGCCGGGTACCTGGTGCCGGTGGGGTACGGCTCGAACGCGTTGATCGGGTAGTCGAGGTTGAACCGGCGTCCGGAGCGGATCAGCCGGGACGCCGCGACGACGCGCTCCGGGGTGAGGAAGTTGACGGTGCCCAGCTGGTCGTCGTGCCCGAAGACATCCCAGCTCGAACCGGCGATCTCCGCGTTGGCGAGCTCGTCATAAGTCGGCAACAGGTGTCCTTTCTTGTGCTCCGCCGCCCAGCTGGTCGCTGAGTTCGGCCGCGGTCTCCACGAGTTTGGTCAGGGCCGTCGATCCCGGGGACAGGTCGGCCATCTGGTCGGCTCCGAGCACCGCGATGGTGGCGCAGATGCCGTATTCGTCGAACACGGGCGCGGCGGCGGAGAACAGGCCGTCGGGATGGCTGGTGATGCTGTAGCCGTTGCGCCGGGCCATGAAGACCTGCGCCTCCAGCTCGGCCCGCCTGGCGTCCGAGATCCCCTCCGTGGCCCGGTCGAACGCGTGCTCGTCCTTGTTGGCCAGGAAGACCCTCAGCTGCGCGGAGTCCAGGCCGAGCTGCGAGCCGGCGTGGACCGTCAGGACGAGGGTGCGGCTGAGGTCCTCGTTGACGAGCGCCACGACGGGCCCGCGCGCGCCCCAGAGGCCGAGCACGCTGGTCATGCGGACCGCCGCGCTGAGCTTGGTCAGGTACGGCGGCGCGATGTCGACGACGCGCCGCCGTCCCAGTGCGTGGATGCCCAGCTGCACCATCAGCCCGCCCAGCACGAACGTGCCGCGGCGGCGTCCCCGCTCGAGTATTCCGGCGGTGACGAGCGAGACGCAGTAGCGGTACGCCGTGGTGCGGTTGAGGCCCAGCCGCTCGGCCACGTCGGCGGCGGTCAACTCGATCGTGTGCGGGCCGAAGAGCGAGCAGATCTGACCGACCCGCTGGACCGCCTGAATGTCGGAGCCGGAGGCCTCATTACCCGAATCAATGTTCGCCATGGCTGAACTCTAGTTCAAATAGAGAACTAAATTGCCGCAGTTGGGGAGCGTGTGCGCGACGCTTCATCGGACGAGCCAGTTGGTGAGCCGGGTCGTGACGTCGTCCCAGTGCTGGGCGTACCAGTCGATGTCCTGGACCACGGTCTGTCCGGTGTTCACCGGCCCGTAGGCCTGCACGAGCTTGCCGTTCTCGGTCAGCTGCGGCTCGGCCTTGAGGTTGACCGGCGCCGTGCCGACCAGCTCGGTGATCTTCGCGGAGGGCTCGGGCCGCACCACCGACTGCAAGAAGTCCTCCGCGGTCGCCTTGTGCTTCGAGCCGAGCGGCACCGCGAGCGCGTTGACCGACACCACCGTCTTGTCCCAGACGATCTTGATGTTCAGCTTGTCGTTCAGCAGCGCGATCAGCCGCGAGTCGGACAGCAGGAACAGGTCGACCTGGCCGGAGCTGGCCGCCTGCTGCAGCGCGCCCACGTTCGGCGCGAAGATGGTGTCCTTGCGGATGGTCTCCCACTTCTTCAGGGAGCGCTCCACGTCCAGCGGGTACAGCCGGTCGGGTGCCACGCCGTCGGCGAGCAGGCCGTACTCCAGGATGCCGTTCTGCAGGTTGGTGATGACGCCCCGCTTGCCCGGGAACTTCGCCGTGTCGAAGAAGTCCTCGATCGTCTTGGGCGCCTTCTCCGGGTCCGGATACGTGTCGGCGTTGTAGGCGAAGGGCGTGGCGTTGGCGAAGTTGCCGACGTAGCAGTCGCCGATGGCCTTGGGGATGAGGTCGGCGGTGTTCACCCCGGGCAGGCTCAGCTTCTCGAAGAGCTTGCCGCAGTTCTGCATCGCCGCGGCGGGTGCCACCGAGACGACGTCCCACCGCACCTGGCCGGACGTCACCTGGGCCTTCACCTGGGCGACGTCGGCCGGTGAGGTGTTGGCGAAGGTGACGCCGGGGTGCGCGGCCGTGTAGGGCTTCTGGAACGCCTCGATCTGCGCGTCCTGGCCCGACCCGCCATAGGAGACGTAGGTGAGCTTCTCCGGCCCGCCGGACGCGCTCGCGCCGGCTTCGTCGTCACCGGATCCGCAGCCGGCGAGCGCGAGCGCGGCCACGAGGACGCCGGCGCTCGCGAAGACTGTTCTCGATCGAGAGACCATCGTCTCACCTCTCGTCAGGGGTCTGCCGGGAGTGGCGACCAAGGGTTTGTTCGCTATATGAGTTCACAACCCCGTAATGCGAACACGGTACTCAATATCGGCGGCCAGGTACAGAGCCCTTTCCGAGATCGTTTCTGCGATCTCCGCATGCGCGAATCGCGCGGTGGGTTCCACGATGCGAGCAACCGGCCGCCGCGAGCACACGCATCGCGGTCGCGCGGGACGCGCGCGCACGCGGGGGGACGCGCGCACCCGGAGGATGCGGACTCGCGGGGACGCGGACTCGCGAGGGCGCGGGCACGCAGGCACACGGGCACGTGGGCACACGGGCACGTGGGCACACGGAAAGCGTGCCGTCAGCGGGTGGCGGCACGCTCGGGGGTGTTCCGGCCGGGTGGGCCGTTCAGGGTCGCGCTAGGCGCTGTATCCGCCGTCGACGGGCAGCACGACACCGCTGATCTGGCTCGCCCGGTCGCTCAGCAGCCACGCGGCTGTGTCGCCCACCTCGGTCGTCGTGCCGGCCTTGCGCAGCGGCACCGCCGCGATGCGGCGGGCGACGCCCTCGGGGTCGTCCTGCCGCCACTTGACGAGCATCGGGGTCTCGATGGGCCCCGGGGCGATGGCGTTGACCCGGATGCCCAGCGGGCCGAAGTCGTGGGCCGCAGTGCGGGTGAGGCCGATGACCGCGTGCTTGGTCGCCTGGTAGGCGCCGAGCCCCGTGTTGCCGCGGAATCCGCCCACGCTGCTGGTGTTGACGATCGAGCCGCCCCGCTCTTCCATCGCCCGGATCTCCTCGCGCAGGCACAGCCACGTCCCCTTGACGTTCACCGCCATGACCCGGTCGAAGTCCTCCTCCGGCACTTGGTCGAGCCGGCCGTACTGGTTGATGCCCGCGTTGTTGAACGCGCAGTCGAGACGGCCGAACCGCGCGAGCGTCTCGTCGACGAACCGTGCCACGTCGGCGGCGACGCTGACGTCACCCGCGGTGTACGCGACGTCGTGACCCTTCCCGGTGAGCTCCTCGGTGAGCGCGGCGAGCGCGTCGCGCGACCGGGCGGCGAGCATCACGGCGGCGCCCTCCTCGGCGAAGATCCGCGCGGAGTCGGCCCCGATGCCGGTGCTCCCACCGACCACGAGCACGACCTTGCCGGCGAGCAGCCCACGGGTCGTGCGCGCGGATGTGTCGTGCGACATAGATAAGCCTCCCGATGGTGCGGAATATGAACGAGATGTTCATCATACGGACCAGTCTGGCGGGTGTCTATGATCTCCCAGCGCTATTGTCGCCCCTGTGCGCCCCGGGGGTGAAGGTTCCGTTCGCCATGCGAAAGCCGGCACTGCCATGCGAACGGGGTGGGGGGTCGTGGGGGTGATGCCCGGGTGAGAGGCCGCTCGCCGCCGGGCCCCAGGCCGGTTCTCCTCTTGCGCCGTCCTGTCCGACAATCGTATGGTCAGACGGCAGGTCAATGAGTCGACACGGGGGACCCGACGCCGGGTACACCCTCGACCGTCTCGTCACGTACAGAGGGGGTTGTCATGTCCGGCGCGGGCGCAGGCGGATCGCAGGTCGTCCAGACGTTCCTCCACGAGGACGCGTGACCGCGGGCCCGGGCACGGTTCCACGACCTCTAAGGAGTCACCTATGGCGCTCACCGCCCGGCAGGAAGAGATCAAAGCGGAGTTCATCCGGGTCCGCGGAGTCTGGAACGACACCTGGCAGTCGATCCTGGAGCTCGACGCGGAGTTCCTCGCGGCGTACCTGGACTTCTCGGCCGTCCCCTGGCGGAAGAGCCACCTCGACGACAAGGTCAAGGAGTTCGTCTACATCGCCATCGACGCCAACGCGACGCACATGTACCTCCCCGGGGTACGCCAGCACATCAGGGCCGCCCTCAAGCTCGGCGCGACCCCCCAGGAGATCATGGAGGTGCTGGAGCTCAGCGCGACCCTCGGCATCCACGCCATGAACATCGGCGTGCCGATCCTGGTCGAGGTGCTGGAGGAGAAGGGCCTGCGCACCGGCCCGGCGCCGCTCGACGAGCGTCAGGAGCGGCTCAAGGCGGAGTTCACCAAGACCCGCGGCTACTGGCACGCGTTCTGGGACGAGATGCTGGAGCTCGACCCCGAGCTGTTCGCGGCCTACACCGACTTCTCCTCCGTGCCGTGGCGCACCGGCACGCTGGAGCCGAAGGTCAAGGAGTTCATCTACATCGCGTTCGACACCGCGGCGACCCACCTCTACGTCAAGGGCCTCAAACTGCACATCGAGAACGCCATCGGCTACGGCGCCACCGCGCAGGAGATCCTGGAGGTCATGGAGATCGCCAGCGTGCTCGGCATCCACGCCGTCACCGCGTGCGCCCCGATCCTGGCCGAAGAGGCCGCGAACCCCGAGAACCGGCCCTCCGCCTGAACCGGGCCCCTACGCATGATCCCATCGCGCCCGGCCATCGCCCGCCGGTGGCGGAAAGGAAACAGTCATGTGCGATTCGCGTCCAGGAGGTAGTCGATGAGCGACGCGACGTACGAGGTGATCGCGCTCCGGTACGGGACCCGCATGGGGGACAAGGCGGAGATCTACCTCAACTACCACATCTACGGCGAGCCGAATCAGCCGCTCGGGATGGACTACTACTGCTGGGTGGCCCGCAACGCCGAGCGCACGGTCGTCATCGACACCGGCTTCGGGCCGGTGGGCGGCGCCCGCAGGCGGCGGACCACGCTGGTCCCGCCGCTGGAGGCGCTGGCCCGGATCGGCGTGGAGGCGGCGACGGTGCCGCAGGTGGTGGTCACGCACGGCCACTACGACCACATCGGCAACCTGGCGGGCTTCCCGGCGGCCGAGGTGATCATGACGCGGCGCGAGTTCGCGTTCTGGACCGGCCCGATGGCGCGGCGGCCGCAGTTCGCCTGGTCGGCGGAGGAGAGCGAGACCGCGCACCTGTGCGAGATCCGCGAGCAGGGCCGCATGACGCTCGTCGACGCGCCGTACCAGGTGGCGCCCGGCATCGAGGTGGTGCCGGTCGGCGGGCACACTCCGGGGCAGGCCATCGTGCTGGTCGCCACCCCGGAGGGTCAGACGGTGCTCGCCTCCGACTCGGCGCACTACTACGAGGAGATCGAGCGCGACCGGCCGTTCGCGTACGTCGCGGACCTGGAGGCGATGTACCGCGCCTTCGATCTGCTGAAGGAGATCGCCGCGGAGCCGGGTCGCGTCATCGTGGCCGGCCACGACCCGGAGGTGATGCGGCGGTTCCCGGCGCTCGAAGGCGTCGACGCGGGTCTCGCGGTCCGCGTCGGCGGGGTAAAACGTGCGTGATATTGTATGACAATCATACGTGGAGTTGGGGAGGAGCGGATCGCCAATGAGCGGACGGCGCGTCGGATTCATCGGGCTCGGGAACATGGGCGGCCGCATCACCAGACGCATCGTCGACGGCGGGCACCCGGTGCTCGGCTTCGACCTGGACGCCACCCGGGCCCCCGCCGCCGGTGCCACCGCCGCGGCCACGATCACGCAGGTCGTCGCCGAAAGCGACATCGTGCTGCTCTCCCTCCCCGACAGCAAGGCGGTCGAGTCGGTCGTCCTCGGCGACTCCGGCATCCTGGCCACCGCCCGGGCCGGGCAGGTCGTGGTGGACCTCAGCACCGCGGCCCCCAGCTCCACCAGGAAGCTGCACGCGGCCCTCGCCGAGCGCGGCGTGGACTACCTCGACGCCGGCATCTCCGGCGGCGCCGCCGCCGCGGAGAAGGGCACGCTCACCATCATGGCGGGCGGCTCGGCCACGGTGCTGGAGGGCCTCGGCTGGCTGTTCGCCACCTTCGCCGCCAAGGTGTTCTTCATGGGCGAAAGCGGCGCCGGCCACACGGCCAAGCTGCTCAACAACTTCCTCAACGCCGTCAGCCTGTCGGCGACCGCCGAGGTCATGGTGGCCGCCCGCAAGGCCGGGCTGGACCTGAAGACCCTGCTCGACGTGCTCAACGCGAGCAGCGGCGTCAACTTCGCGACGCTCAACCGCTTCCCGCACATCATCGAGGGCGACTACCTGGAGGGCGGCCTCACCGGCGCCCTGATGATGAAGGACGTGATCTTGTACGTCGACCATCTGCACGAGCTCGGCGTCCCCACCCTCAACGCCGCCGGCCCGATGGCCAGCTTCGGCCTGGCCAACAGCACCGGGTACGTCGGCCTCATCAGCAACCGTGTCGTCGACGCCATCGGCGACGTCGCGGGCGGCGTGCGCCTGTACGACGAGCGGTGATCCAAGCGAAAGGCGAGATATGAAGATCATTCGTGGCCGTGCCCCTGGCGGCGTGGCGGAGCAGCGGTCGGACACCTTCACCGGCGTCGTCTGGGGAGACCCCGTCCTGCCGCGCACCGACGACGTGACGATCAACAACGTGTTCTTCCCGCCCTGCGCCCGCACCAACTGGCACCGGCACGAGCGCGGCCAGATCCTGCACGTCACCGCGGGCAGCGGGTTCGTGTGCGCACAGGGCGAGGAGCAGCAGCGGCTCGGCGTCGGCGACACCGTGTGGGTGCCGCCGGGCGAGATGCACTGGCACGGCGCGAGCGCCGACGGTTTCCTGCTCCATCTGGCCGTGTCGCTCGGCACGACCGAGTGGCACGGACCGGTCGGCGACGACGAGTACGGCGCCGCCGGCAGGGTGGCGTGACCCGGCCGGGGGCGGCCCGCCACGGCTTTCCGCGAACGAGGATTGGGGTAGGAGTATGACCGTTCAGCAGACCGGCGAACGCTTCGCACGCGGTCTTGAAGTGCGCCGCGAGGTGCTGGGCTCCGCGCACGTGGACCGCTCACTGTCACAGGTGTCCGACTTCAGCCGGCCCGCCCAGGAGCTCGTCACCGAGAACGTCTGGGGTGCGGTCTGGACCCGCCAAGGGCTCGACCGCAGGACCCGCAGCCTGTTGAACCTGGCCATGCTCACCGCGCTCAACCGCATGCACGAGTTCGCCGTGCACGTGCGAGGCGCCATCAACAACGGGTGCACCGAGGAGGAGATCCAGGAGACCCTGCTGCAGACCATGGTCTACTGCGGCGCGCCCGCGGCGCTGGAGTCGTTCCGGGTCGCCGAGCAGACCCTGAAGGAGGTCCGCGGGCATGACTGACGCCGCCGCCGGCGGCACCGCCACCGGCTCCGGTATCGGCCCCGGCACCGTCGTCGGTTTCGTCGGCCTGGGCAACATGGGCTTCCCGATGGCCGGCCGGCTCGCCGAGGCCGGCTACCTCGTGCGCGGATTCGACATCGACCCGGCGGCGCGGGAGCGGTTCGCGAAGGCGACCGGAGCGGTCGCGGCCGAGACGCCGGCCGAGGCGGCCGGCGGCGCGACCGTGGTCGTGCTGATGCTGCCGAGCTCGCCTGTCGTCGACGCCGTGCTCGTCGGCGACGGCCTGCTGGACCGCCTGGCGCCGGGCACGATCCTGGTCGACATGGGCTCCTCGGAGCCGATGCGCACCCGCGACCTGGCCGCCCGCGCCGCCTCGCGCGGCGTCGCGATGGTCGACGCCCCGGTCTCCGGCGGGGTCGCGGGCGCCAAGGCCGGCACCCTCACCATCATGGCCGGGGGAGACGCCGAGCCGGTCGAGACCGTGCGCGGCCTTCTCGGTGTCCTCGGCCGGAAGATCCTGCACGTCGGCCCGGTCGGCGCCGGTCACGCCCTCAAGGCCCTCAACAACCTGCTCTCGGCGACGCACCTGCTGGTCACCTCCGAGGCGATGCTCGCCGGGCAGGAGTTCGGCCTCGACCCGGCGGTCATGCTGGAGGCGATCAACGGCTCCAGCGGCCGCAGCGGCTCCTCCGAGACCAAGTGGCCCCGCTTCATGCTCACCCGCGGCTTCGACTCGGGCTTCGGCCTGCGGCTGATGCTGAAGGACATGCGCATCGCGGTCGGCCTCGCCCGGGCCGTGGGCCGCCCGTCGAGGCTGGGCGAGGCCGCCGCCGAGCTCTGGGCCGAGGCGGCCGACCGGCTGCCGCCGACCGCCGACCACACCGAGATCGTCCGCTGGCTCGAAGCCGAGCACGACACACCGGAGACGTGAGGCGGGCGGTCCGCGTCGGGCCGCCGCAGCCGTCGGCCCGTCCGCGTCGGGCCGTCCGCGTCAGCCCGCGATCCGCTGCTGCAGCCGCACGGTGTTGCCCGAAGGGTCGCGGAACGCCGAGTCGCGTACGCCCCACGGCCGGTCGATGGGCTCCTGCAGGACCTCGGCGCCCGACTCGCGCACCCGCTCGAACGCCGAGTCGACATCGTCGGTGCCGAAGACGATCATCGGCAGCGCGCCCTTGACGAGCAGCTCCCGCAGGGCGTCGCCGTCGGCCCGGGACCGGCCGGCGTGCGGCGGGGAGAGCACGAACTCCAGGTCCGGCTGGGCCGGGCCGACCAGGGTGACCCAGCGGAACTCGCCGGCCCCGACGTCGTTGCGGACTTCGAGGCCCAGCGCGTCGCGGTAGAAGGCGAGCGAGGCGTCCAGGTCGTCGACGGTGATGTGGCAGTGCTGAAGTGTGATCATCATGTCGCTCACCGTAGGACGTCGGCGGCCTGGCCCGCTTCTCCGTTCCTGACCGTTTCGCCGCCCCGGCCGCCGCAGAACGACGGGGAGCCGCTCCCCCGGGACGAGGGAGCGGCTCCGGGGCGCCGTGGGCGGTCAGACCCAGGGCTGTCCGACGATCCAGCTCACGTCGTCGGACCAGTAGGAGGAGTTGTCGAAGTCGTGCGAGCCGCCGTTGCTGGCGATGTAGACGACGTTCGCGTAGTGGCGCAGATACCGGTCGGGGTAGTTGTACGAGGCGAACGAGGTGCCCTGGCCGTTCTTGCCGGGCTGCGGGCAGAACGTCGCGTCGGCGGCGAACAGCGAGCTGCCGTCGTCGCGCTGCCGGTAGACGTGGTAGTTCTGGTGCCGCAGGTAGTCACCCGGGTAGTTGCGGGACTCGAACGACACGCACGAGCTGTTGGCCAGGCCGGGGTGCACGATCCACGTGGCGTCGCTCTTGTCGGTCGAGCCGCTCGACGAGTTGATCACCGAGGTGATGGCCTCGTCGTTGTAGTGGCGGATGTAGCGGTCGGTGCAGCAGGGCGTGGTCGCGCGCAGCGAGATGGCCGCGCCGGGCGTGAGGGTGCCGTCGTGGGAGGAATCGCCGCCCGACGTCGCGTAGCCCGCGGCGACGATGTTGGCCTGCACGGCGTTCTCGGTGGAGTTGGAGGGGTAGCCGGAGGTCATGACGCCCTCGTAGAAGGTGCCGGCGGCGCCGACGCTGTTGTCGCCGCCGATGCCGAGGATGATGGCGCCTTCCTTCTTCATCGGGTTGTAGCCCGGCACGTTCGGGCGGGGCCCGTCGTAGAAGGTGGACAGGCCGCCCGACTGGGCGTTGCCGCCGCGGATGGCCCAGTGGTTCGGCTCACCCTTGATGATGGCCGTCAGGAACCGGTGGCTGATGCTGGGGTCATTGGCGTTGTAGTGCTGGTTGACGCCGGAGAACAGGCCGTTCTCCAGGTCGGCCATGATCCACGGGCCGTTGCCGCTGCCGTAGCCCCAGACCTTGATGTTGCCGAAGTAGATGGCCTCCATCGTGCCGTTGCCGTTGTCGCGGCTGTTGGTCTCGGCGTTGCCGTAGTCGAAGCAGCAGCCGCCGTTGTAGTGCGTGCCGTCGAAGATGGCGTACATGCCTTCGGGCTGGTCGCCTGTGGCGATGCCGTTGGTGTTGTTGTTGCGGTAGCCGGTGCCGGGGGAGACGTAGACGCCGTAGGCCTTGTGGCCGTTGATGGTGATGGGCGCCGCGGTGGCGACCGCGAGGTTGTCGTATCCGCCCGGGGCGGGGCCGGAGAATCCGCCGGGCGGCGCCTGGGTGAGGTGGTTGCCCCGCCCCGACTGGTCGTAGATCTTGCTGATGAGGCAGGTCGTGCCGGAGCAGAACGAATCCTGCGCGGCGGCGTTGGCGTAGCCGCCCGTGCTCAGCACGCCGATGTCGCGGGTGGCGTTGTCGGAGGTGCGGCGCACCTGGTAGAGCGGGCCGTTGTACGACGCGTACAGGGCGCGGGTCGTGCTGTGGGCGGCCACGCACGGCGTGCCGCCCGAGGCGTAGATGTCACACGGACCCGTCGCGGCCTGTGAGGGGGTGGAGACACCGGCCACCAGGCCGGCCGCGAGCGCGACGGTCGCACCCGCGGACAACAGTGTTCTTTTCAGGTGCCGAAATCTGGACGCGGAGAACATGCGCAACCTCTGCTTTCACATGGGGGACGGCATGGGGGGACAGCGCGAATGCCAAGGATTTTGCGGGCGGGACACCCCTGCCGAAGGGTGTGGTAAATCGCCGCGCGAGTGACCGCGGCCAATACCCCGCCGACCTGCGACATCGCGGACAGGGATGCGGTAGGGGGCGCATTGTTAACGTTAACAATTGTGGTGCCTATAGGCCTCCGGGAGGTGGGTGTGTGGGGTTGATGCGCCTACTATGAACCGCAAGCCATGTTACGTCAAGGTGTGCCGGAAATTATGAAACATTCAGAGTTATGGCCGATAAAGCCGGTAGCCGGAGACGTGGGAACGCCCCGCTCGGCGAGCGGCACCGCCATCCGGCCGGTGCCGATCGCGAACTCCAGCGCCGGCCCGTCTCCCGCGAGCGCCGCGAGGCGGTTCACGGCCGGCCCCACGACCTCCGGTGCGAACATCCCGGTGCCGGGCGTGTCATAGCGCCGCGCGGTCTCGGCGTCCCACATGTCGTCCTGGTCCATGGGGCCCACCGTGGTCACGGCCAGGCGCCTTGTCCGACGATGTCAGGACCGCTTCAGGACCGCGCGGCGCGGGCGGCCGGCCGGGGTCGGTCAGGTGAAGCGGCGCAGGCGGAGGCTGTTGCCGACCACGAAGACGCTGGAGAACGCCATCGCGGCCCCCGCGATCATGGGGTTGAGCAGGCCCAGCGCGGCCAGGGGGAGGGCGGCCACGTTGTAGGCGAACGCCCAGAACAGGTTGCCCTTGATGGTGCCGAGGGTGCGGCGGGACAGCCGGATGGCGTCGGCCGCCACGCGCAGGTCGCCGCGCACCAGGGTGAGGTCGGAGGCCTCGATGGCGGCGTCGGTGCCGGTGCCCATGGCCAGGCCGAGGTCGGCCTGGGCGAGCGCGGCGGCGTCGTTGACCCCGTCGCCGACCATGGCCACCACGCGGCCCTCGGCCTGCAGGCGCTTGATCACGTCCACCTTGCCGGTCGGCAGCACCCCGGCGATCACCTCGTCGATGCCGACCTCGGCCGCGACCGTGCGGGCGACGGCCTCGTTGTCCCCGGTCAGCAGCACCGGGGTGAGACCCAGGGCGCGAAGCCGCCGCACCGCCTCCGCGCTGGTCGGCTTGACGACGTCGGCGACCACCAGCACGGCGCGGGCCCTGCCGTCCCAGCCGACCGCGATCGCGGTGCGACCGGAGTCGTGGGCGGCACGCAGGGCGCGGTCGAGACCGGCGTCGAGATGCTGGGACCACTCGGCGAGCAGCGCCGGCCGGCCCACCAGCACCGCGTGCCCGTCGACCACGCCCCGCACGCCGAGCCCCTCGACGTTGGCGAAGTCGTCGGGCGTGGGCAGCGCGCCCACCCGATCGGCCGCGCCCTTCGCGACGGCCTGCGCGATCGGGTGCTCCGAGGCGTGCTCCAGCGCCCCCGCCAGGCGCAGCACCTCGGTTTCGTCCTCGCCCTCGGCCAGATGGACGCCGGTCAGGGTCATCGTGCCCTGGGTGACCGTGCCGGTCTTGTCCAGCACCACGGTGTCGATCGCGCGGGTCGACTCCAGCACCTCCGGGCCCTTGATCAGGATGCCGAGCTGGGCGCCCCGCCCGGTGCCGACGAGCAGCGCCGTGGGGGTGGCCAGGCCGAGCGCGCACGGACAGGCGATGATCAGCACCGCCACGGCGGCCGTGAACGCCGCCCCCGCGCCCGCGCCGGCGAGCAGCCAGACGACGAGGGTGCCGGCGGCCAGCGCGATCACGATCGGCACGAAGACGCCGGAGATGCGGTCGGCGAGCCGCTGCACGGCGGCCTTGCCCGTCTGGGCCTCCTCGACCAGCCGGGCCATCTGCGCGAGCCGCGTGTCGGCGCCGACCCGGGTCGCCTGAACGGTGATCCGGCCGCCGGCGTTCACGGTGGCCCCCGTCACCGTGTCGCCCGGCCGCACCTCGACCGGCACCGACTCGCCGGTCAGCATGGAGGCGTCGACCGCGGACGACCCGGCCACCACCACACCGTCGGTCGCGATCTTCTCGCCCGGCCGGACCACGAACCGGTCGCCCACCGCGAGCCGGTCGGCGGGCACGCGGGTCTCGACGCCGTCGCGAAGCACGGCCACGTCCTTGGCGCCGAGGTCGAGCAGCGCGCGGAGCGCCGCACCGGCCCGGCGCTTGGAGCGCGCCTCGAAGTAGCGCCCGGCCAGGATGAACGCCGTCACCCCCGCCGCGGCCTCCAGGTAGATGGTGCCCGACGCGTCGGTGCGTTCGATCGTGAACTCGAACGGGTGCGTCATGCCCGGCATCCCGGCCGTGCCGAAGAACAGCGCCCACAGCGACCAGCCGAACGCGGCGAGGGTGCCCACGGAGATCAGGGTGTCCATGGTCGCCGTGCCGTGCCGCAGGTTCGTCCAGGTGGCCCGGTGGAACGGCCACCCGGCGTACACCACCACGGGCGCCGCCAGCACCAGCGACAGCCACTGCCAGTTGGTGAACTGCAGCGGCGGGATCATGGCCATCGCGATCACCGGAACGGCCAGCACCACCGCGGTGATCAGCCGCTGGCGCAGCGCCCGCAGCTCGTCACCGGGCGCCCGCTCCTCCGGCTCCCGCTCGGGCTCCGGCGGGGCGGGCAGGGTCGCGGTGTAGCCGGCCTTCTCGACCTCCGCGATGAGCCGCTGCGCGTCGATGTCCACGGGGAAGGTGACCTTCGCCTTCTCCGTGGCGTAGTTGACCGTGGCCGTCACACCGTCGAGCTTGTTGAGCTTGCGCTCGATCCGGTTGGCGCAGGACGCGCAGGTCATGCCGCCGATGGAGAGCTCGACCGCGCTCTGCCCGTCATCGAGGACGGAGGACATCAGCTGTCTCCTTGCTTCGACTCGGTCCCTGATCCTCGTCGATACTATACCCCCCTAGAGTATTTTGCCAGCCCTGTCCGCCCCATGCGGGCGCGTACGGCTCGTGAGTGCGGACACGCCGATGGCCGCCGCCCCGCGGACGGCGGCCATCGGCCCGTCACGGGTCCGCCATGATCCGGCGCACCTGCCCTGCGACGCCGGTGCCAGATGCGCGGACCCGTGACGTGATCGAGCGGTGCGGAGGCGGATCCCCGGGCCTACCCCGGGCCGCACCGGCGTGTGCGGCTAGGCCGGACCGGCCCCCGTCACGACAGGAAGGCGCCGTAGGGGCCGTTGCGGATGGCGTCCTTCTGGGCCTGGCTGAAATGGCAGTTCGGGTAGGCGTAGAGCGACGCCGACATGCACGTGCCGTCGGTGGACGTGGCGTCGGGCAGGCCGAAGGCGTGGCCCAGCTCGTGCACCATGCCGCCGTACCAGCGGTTCATCGGGCCGTTGATCCCCGCGGCGCCGTCGGCGTCGTGACCGCTGAGGATCACCCAGCCGTTGCCGCCGCCGCCACCGGCGCCGTCGCCTTCGGCGCTGACCTCGCCGACGTTGATCCAGCGGCTGTCCGGCGCGCCCAGGCCGAACTTGCGGCGCAGCTCCTCCTGCATGTTGCACACCGCCCACCAGTACTTGTCACCGCACCTCGGCGTGTTCTCGTACCAGCTGCGCGGCCGGTCGCCGTTCACGACCTCGACGACCGGGTCGTTCAGGGTGAACGTCTTGCCCAGCTCCTGCTTGAAGAACCGCTGCGCCTCACGCATGACCGAGGCGATGCCGTCGGGGTACCGCCGGTCGTACGGCACGTCGGACGGCTTGAGCCAGAACACCCGCACCGTGCCCGCGGGCGGGGTGCCCGTCGACGGCGATGTCGACGGCGACGTCGCCGGGGTCGGGGTGGGGGAGGGGGTCGTGCTCGGCGAGGTGGTCGTTCCGTCGCAGGCGACGCCGTTGAGCGTGAAGCCGGTCGGCGCGGGGTTGCTGGAGCCGTTCCACGTGCCGTTGAAGCCGAACGACGTGCTGCCTCCCGTCGGCAGCATCGCGTTCCAGCTCACGTGGGTGGCGGTCACGGCGCTGCCGCTCTGCGTCAGCTCGGCGTTCCAGCCCTGACCGATCGTCTGGCCGGCGCCGAAGGTCCAGCGCAGGGTCCAGCCGTCGATCGGATCGCCGAGGTTCTTGATCGTGACGTTGGCGCTGAAGCCGCCGGGCCACTGGGAGCCGACGGTGTAGGCGACCTGACAGCCGGCCGTTGCGGCGTGTGCCGTGATCGCCGGCCCGGCACCGGCCAGGCAGGCGGCCGCGGCCACGGCGGCCAGGCACGCGCGCAGTCGTCGATGGCGCATCTGATACCTCCAGGAAGGGAACGGGACAACCGCTCCGGCCCGCGGCGACCAGAGTTGTCATCGTTGGCAACCGGGACGGTGCCGGACCCGTCCGGGCGCGTCAACGCGCGGCGGCCCCGGCACGCGCATACGTGGGAAGGCGCTTTCCCGGCTCCGAAAGTTTCAGGGCGACGGTCCGCTTTTCAACCGGCGGAACCGCCGGCGAGGGCGGGTGAGCGTACGAGGTAGCGTCGTCTCATGGCTAACGCACCCGTTGTCCCCGACGACTTCAGGGACCTGCTCGACACGGGCACCGCCATTCTCGCCACCAACGGCGCGAACGGGCTGCCCCAGGTCACGGCGATCGCGTTCCTCTACGACCCCGCCGACGGCCTGATAAAAATCTCGCTGAACGAGACCCGGCAGAAGCTGAAGAACCTGCGGCGCGACCCCAAGACCACGTTCTTCATCCTGGATCCGGAGAACCCTTACCGCACCCTGGAGATCCGTGCCGAGGCCGAGATCCTGCCCGACCCCGACTTCGCCTGGTGCGCGCGCGTGAGCGCCAAGTACAACGCCGATTTCCGCGTGCACGACGGGCCGGGTGAGACGCGCTCGCTCGTCGTCCTGCACCCGGTGCGCATCGTGACGAACAAGATGGGCTGACCGCCCGGCGCACCCCCGGCCGGCCGCCGGTCCATGGGCGGCCGGCCCTTGACATCTTTTGTGAGAGCGTTAACACTCGGCCTGAACCCGTCAGGAACGTGCGCCTGCCCGATCGGCTCGTTCGGCCGATCGCCGGGCCATGGAGTCGCGGAGCACCCCGTGGCGGAGAATGTTTGCGCAAACATTCTCCTCGCGGGCATGCGCCCGGCCGCGGACCCTGCCACCGCGGCGGCGCCTCCCCCGAGAGGCCCCGTGACCGCCTTCTGACATCGCCCGTCCACGTCTTTGCCCCCGTCCCCCCACGAAAGGGCGATCGACCATGCGGATCGAACGGCTCCGGCCTGCCTGCGTCGCGTTACTCGTCGCCGTCGCGGCCATCGCCTGGAGCGTGACCGGCACCACCCCGGCCAGCGCCGCGACCAACGACTTCCGTGGCGTCAACTGGGCCGACCAACGCGACAACTTCGTCGACGGCGTGCTCGTCCTCGGCGGCCTGAGCACCTCCGACGACTACAACACCACCCGGGCCAAGGCCGACCGCGTCCTGTCCGGCTTCCAGGACAACCTCGGCGCCAACACCGTCCGCCTCCCCGTCAACTACGCGACCGTGTCCGGTTCGTACTGGAACTCCTACACCGGCGTCATCGACGAGGCGGTCGCCAAAGGCATGAAGGTCATCCTCAGCTACTGGGAGGGCAGCAGCTCCCGCGACGGCTACGTGGACAACCTCGGCCAGTTCTGGTCGATGTGGCAGACCATCGTCGACAAGTACGCAGGAACCAGCCTGGTCTACTTCGAGCCGATGAACGAGCCGCACGGCTACAGCGACGCCGACTGGAAGAACCTGGCCGTGCAGTGGCTCGACAACTACTCGAACGTGCCGCGGGGCAGGGTCATCGTCAGCGGCGCCGGCTTCAACCAGCGGCTCACCACCATCGGCAGCGACAGCCGTCTCAACGGCACCCTGATCTCACTCCACGCCTACCAGTTCTTCGACACCGGCCGCACCACCGAGGAGGCGTGGCGGTCCCTGGTCCACAACAGCGTCGGAAGCTACGCCGACCGGGTCGTCATCACCGAGTGGGGCGCGCCCATGACCGACGGCCGCGACTACAACGCGCCCGCCAACGGCGACAGCTTCGTGGCGTTCATCCGGGGCGTGGCGGCCGAGGCGCGCGCGCTCAACCTGGGCACCGTCTACTGGCCCGGGGTCCGGCCCGACGACTGGTACCGCCTGCAGACCATCAACGGCAGCGGCACCAACATCTCCCTGTCCACCACGAACGCCTCCGGCCGCGACCAGCTCCGGTACTCGTGGGGCCTCGACGGCGGCGGCCCGACCACCCCGCCGGCCACGTACTACCGCCTCACCGCCCGGCACAGCGGCAAGGTGATGGACGTCGTCGGCGCGTCCACCGCCAACAACGCCGAGGTGAAGCAGTACTCGTGGAACGGCGGCGCCAACCAGAAGTGGCGGTTCGAGGACGTCGGCGGCGGCTACTACCGGCTGGTGAGCCAGAACAGCGGCAAGTGCCTCGACGTGGCGAGCGCCTCCACCGCCGACGGCGCGAACATCATCCAGTACACCTGCAGCAGCGGCACCAACCAGCAGTGGCAGTGGGTCTCCATCGACGGCTACCACCAGCTGCGGGCCCGCCACAGCGGCAAGTGCCTCGACGTCTCCGGCGTCTCCACCGCCGACGGCGCCGACATCATCCAGTACACCTGCGGCAGCGGCCACAACCAGCAGTGGACCCGCACCGAGGCCTGACCACGCACCGCCTCGGCGGCCGGGCACGAACCACCGGGTGACCCCGGTGGGCCGGCCGCCGAGGCGGCGGCATCGTCGTCCCGTACGCTGCGACCGCCTTCGGCGGCGGCGCCCGGCCCGGATCAGGACCGCCGGCGGCGGGGAAACCACCAGTTGCGGTCGCCGAGGAGCTCCATCGTGGCCGGCACGAGGCCGAGCCGGACCAGCGTGGCATCGATGAACACCGCCCCGGCCAGGCCCACGCCCATGGTGCGCAGCGCCCTGTCGTCGAACGTCCCGAACGCGGCGAAGACGCAGAACATGATGGCCGCCCCGGCGGTGATGACGCGGGCGGTGGCGGCCAGGCCCTCGGCCACGGCCCGGCCGTTGTCGCCCGTGCGGACGTACTCCTCCTGCACTCGTGACAGCAGGAACACCTCGTAGTCCATGGACAGCCCGAACACGATCACGAACAACGTGATCGGCACCCAGGCGTCGATCGGGCCGCCACGTCCCAGCACGTCCCACTGGAACACCACGACGATCACCCCGTACGCCGCGCCGACCGACAGCAGGTTGACCGCGATCGCCTTGAGCGGCACGACCAAACTGCGGAAGAGCACGGCGAGCAGGACGAACGACGCGAGCAGCACGGCCCCGGCCGTCCAAGGCAGCCGGTCGACGGAGTGCTCGGCGAAGTCGGCCGCGGCCGCCGCCGCCCCCGCGACCAGCACCGGCGGGGGCAGCTCGGTCCGCAGCCGGTGGATCAGCTCGGTCGTCCGCGCGTCCCGCGGGCCCGTCTCGGGCACCACCAGCGCCGTCCGGGGGCCGAGCGGCGTGGCGCGCTCGACTCCCTCGACGGCGGCCGCCGTCGCGACCGCGTCGCCCAGCGGCGCGGACGAGACGAGCAGCACGGGCGACAGCGTGCCCGGCCCGAAACCCTGCACGAGCAGGTCGTGGGCACGGCGTGTCGTGTCGGTCGGCGGCCGGTCACCGGCGTCCGACCAGCTGGCCCGCAGGCCGGCCGCCGGCGCCGCGAGGAGCAGGAGCAGGCCGAGCGCGGCCAGCCCGATCGGCAGCGGCCGGCGCTGCACGAACCGGCTCCACCGGTACGACGGCGGCCGGCGGCCGGGACGGCGGCGCGGCAGGCGGGGCAGACCGTACCTGTCGATCCGGTGGCCGATCCGGCTCAGCAGGACCGGCAACAGGGTGAGCGCGGCCAGCATCACCAGAAGCACGCCGCAGCCGGAGGCCAGCGCGATGCCGCCGCCGAGCGAGGGGCCGAGGAAGCAGATGCCGGCGCCGGTGAGGATGACGATGGCCCCGGCGAACAGCACGGACGTGCCGGCGGTGCCCATGGCCGTCACGACGGCGTCGCCGGGATCGCGCCCGGCCGCGAGCGATGTCCGGAAGCGGGTGACGACGAGCAGCGCGTAGTCGATGCCCACGCCCAGGCCGAGCATGATCGTGAGGTAGACGGCGAAACCCGGCACGGGGACGACGTTCTGCAGGAGGGTGAGCAGGCAGACGCCGCACACCACCCCGGCCACGCCGACCAGCAGGGGCAGGGCGGCCGCGATCGGCGAACGGAACGCCACGAGCAGGATCGCCGCGGCGGCGAGCAATCCGATGCCTTCGGTGAGGCCGCCGGGCGCCGCGTCGGCGAAGTCGCCGCCGGCCAGTTCCACGGCGACGCCGCGCGCGTGGAAGGCGTCGCGCAGCCTCTTCAGCGCGGCGGCCGCCTCCGGGCCGTCGTGCTCCAAGGGCAGGGTCGCGATCGTGCCGTCGGGCGACACATCGGCGTACGTCGAGGCGGCGTGGACTCCCGGCACGGCGTTCATCCGGTCGATCAGGGCGCCGACCTCGCGCAGCACCCCCGCGCCGCGCACCCCGCCGGGCGCGGACACCACCAGGGTTCCCGAAGGCTCGGCGGCGGCCCGGTCGCCGAGCAGCGCCGCGGCCCGCCCGCTCTCGGAGGCGGGCAGGGTGAAATCGTCGTACGCCGGGCCGGGAGCGGCGACCGCCGCGCCGATCAGCGCGGCCGTGACGACCGCCCAGGCCAGCGCGACCGCCGCCCGATGCCGGAGGCAGAAGCGGGCGAGGACATGCAGTGGACTCATGAGCGACGACGCTAGGAACGCCGCCCGCTCGCCGTCGTCCACCCGCGGCGGGTCGCTCGCTACACCCGGTGCGGTACGGGGTCAGGTCCAGCCCGGCCGGACCAGCCCGGTCTCGTAGCCGATGACGACCAGCTGGGCCCGGTCGTGCACCGCCAGCTTGGCCATCACCCGGTTGACGTGCGTCTTCACCGTCGCCGGGCTGAGCCGGAGACGCTGGGCGATCTGGTCGTTGCTCAGCCCTTCGGCGACCTTGGTCAGCACCTCGCGCTCCCGATCGGTCAGCGGCGCGAGCGCCCGGGTGCTGGGCTCGGCGGCGGGCCGCGCCGCGAATTCCGCGATCAGCCGGCGGGTCACCCCGGGCGACAGCAGGGCGTCGCCCCGGGCCACCACCCGTACGGCGTGCCGCAGCTCGGCCGGCTCGGCGTCCTTGACGAGGAACCCGCCGGCCCCGGAACGCAGCGCCTCGTACACGTACTCGTCGAGGTCGAACGTCGTGACGACGATGACCCGGATTCCGCGCGCGGTCAGGCGGCGGGTCGCCTCCAAACCGTCGAGGCCGGGCATGCGAATGTCCATGAGCACGACGTCGGGCCGCAACTCACCGGCGAGCCGCACCGCCTCCCACCCGTCGGCCGCCTCACCCACGACGCCGAGATCGGGCTCGGGTTCGAGCAGCGCGCGGATGCCCGCCCTGACCAAGGGCTGGTCGTCCGCCAGCAGGACCGTGATCACGCCGGCCCGGTCGGCAGCCACGCCATCACCTGGAAACCGCCGTCCGGCGCGTCGCCCACGCTGAGCCGGCCGCCCACCGCCGCGACCCGCGCGGCCATCCCGGCGAGCCCGTGCCCGCCCGCGGATCCGCCGCCCGCCCGGCCACGGCCGTCGTCGTCCACGTGCACCTCCACACCTTCGGTCTCGAAGCGCAGCGTAACCCGGGCCCTGGTCGCCCGGGCGTGACGCAGGGTGTTGGTCAGCGCCTCCTGCGCGACGCGGTAGACGGTCAGGTCCACGGCCGGGGGCAGCGGACGCTCCGCGCCCAGCACGGTCAGCTCCACGGGCAGCCCGGCCGTCGAGGCCAGCCTCCTCAGCCCGCCCGCCCCCTGCGCGGGCGCCCGCTCCGGATCGTCTCCGGCGCGCAGAATGTCGAGGATCCCCTTCAGCTCGGCCAGCGCCTCACGGCTCGCGCGGCGAATCACCGCCAACGCGGCGCGGGCCTCCTCGGGCCCGCCCTCCCGCTCGACGGCCTCGGCGGCGACGGCGGCGTGCAGCGCGATCACCGAGACCGTGTGCGAGGTGACGTCGTGCAGCTCGCTCATCACCTTCATCCGCTCCTCGCCGGCCCTTCTGCGCGCCACCTCCTCACGAGTGCGCTCCGCCTCGGCGGCGCGCCGCTCCACCTCCGCCGTGTAGGCGCGCCTCGCCCGCGAGGCCTCGGCGAGCTGGGTGACGACCGCGACCACCAGCACCCAGATGAACAGCGCGGCCACGTTCTCCACCGTCCCGTCGACGAGCACGGCGACCGCCGGGACCCCGACCAGGAACCCCGCCCCGGCCCACCCCACCGCCCGTCGCCCCGCCGCGAGCACCGTGAACAGGGCCACCAGGGCGGGCGCGGGCCACAGGGCGTAGGCGTACCCGAGCGAGAAGTAGATCGCGGCGCACCCCGAGCAGACCGCCAGGGCCGCGCCGGGGCGGGCACGAACCAGGCCGAGGCCGAGCACGCACCCCGCGAGCAGGACGTGACCGAGCACGTCGAGCGGCCGGGCGGACGGCTGGTTCGCCTGAGCCATGACACTGGTGATCACCACGACCGCCGCCGCGGCCGCGATCAGCGGCAACCTGCTCACGCAGGGCACCCTAGCCCGTTCACCCGGCGGGCGAATCCCCCCAGCGCGGTACGACCGCTACCGCCGACGACGTGCGGGAAAGCAGGACGCTCCCGGTGCTCCGGTTGCCGTTGACGTGCGGCGAGAGGACCATGGCCTGGTGCGTTTCTCGATCAACATTCCGAACTTCGGCGACTTCGCCGACGCCAGGACGGTGGCCGCCGTGGCGGCGGCGGCCGAGCAGGCGGGCTGGGACGCGTTGCTCATCTGGGATCACCTGCTGCGGCGCAAAAGCCAGGGGAAGGCGTTCGGCGATCCGTGGATGCTGCTGACGGCCGCGGCCCTCGCGACCGGCCGCATCAGGCTCGGCACCCTGGTCACCCCGGTGGCGCGGCGGCGGCCGCACCAGCTGGCCCGGCAGGTGGCCACCCTGGACGCGCTGAGCGGCGGCAGGGTGATCTTCGGGGCAGGGCTCGGCTCCCCGCTCGCGGACGAGTACGCGAGCTTCGGCGAGCCGGCCGACCCCGTCGTGGTGGCCCAGCGCCTCGACGAAGGGCTGGAACTGCTCGGCCGCTACTGGTCCGGCGAACCGGTGACCCACCACGGCCGCCACTACCACGTCGACGACGTGACGCTGCTGCCGGCCCCCGTGCAACGGCCCCGCCCGCCGATCTGGATCGCCGGCGTCTGGCCGCACCGGCGCCCCATGCGCCGCGCCGCCCGCTTCGACGGCGTGGCGCCGATGTTCGAGTCGACCGGCCACGGCTACGCGCCGGCCCCGGAGGAGGTCGCCGACCTCGCCGCGTACGTGCACCGCCACCGCGACCCCGCGCGGCACGGCGAGCCCTTCGAGATCGTGACGGGCGGCGTCAGCCCGGCCGACCCCGCCCGGGCCCGCGACCTGCTGGGCCCCCTCGCCGACGCCGGCGCCACCTGGTGGGACGAGCGCCAGCCCATCGACGGCCCCGACCTCGACCGCCTCGCCCCGGTGCTGCGCCGCGTCGAACAGGGCCCGCCCACCCTCTAGCCTCCCGGCCGCCGTCCCCCGCCTTCACGTACCGAGTCGTGCCGGGTGCGGCCACCCGGCACGACGAGGAAGACCCGGCCGGGGCCGGGTCGTCCCCCGCGGTGCCGCCGAGCGTGGAATCAGGCCGGCCCGTCACCGGCACGAAACCGGGCCGGCGACGCCGGCGGGACCGGCAGGACCGTCGCCGGCGTCAGGACCGTCACCCGCCATCAGGCCGCGCCCGCCCGGCGGCCGAGCAGCGGCAGCAGCACCCGGTCGACGAGCTCGGCCAGGAAGGCGTCGTCGAGCGGCCGGCCGGTGACGAACGCGCGGGAGAACAGCATCGCCGAGGCGACCTCCGCGAGCAGGTCCCGGGGGGCCGTGGCGGGCAGCTCGCCCCGGGCCGCCGCCCGCTCGAGCACCGGCTCGAAGGCCTCCCGCTTATCGTCGATCATCCGCGCGCGCACGGCCCTGGCCAGTTCCTCGTCGTGGTGCATCGCCGTCATCAGGCCGAGCAGCAGCCCGGCGTCGTGCCCGGTCAGCGCGTCGCGCATCGCGCGCAGGGCGCCCAGCAGGTCCTCCCGGAGATCGCCGGGGTCGGGCCGCTCCGCCATCCGCTGCCCGGCGCGCCGCTCGACGGCGGCCACGACCAGTTCCGCCTTGCCCGACCAGCGGCGGTACATCGTGGCCTTGCCGGCGCGGGCGCGAACCGCGATGGCGTCCATGCTCATGCGGTCGTAGCCGACCTCGGCCAGCAGTTCCAGCGCCGCGCCGAGGATCGCCTCCTCGCGCGCCTCCCCGCGCCCAGCGGGAGCGCCGTCACCCTTCACCGCCACCTCCCCGGTTGTGAACGAAACGGTTCCGTTCGTATTATCGCGGCCCGGCGGGAACGCGGGCGCCCGGAGACCGGCCCGGCGGTGAGGCAGAGACAACATGCGCCGCCGCCCGCGCCTCGACCGGCAGGGGTACGTACCGGCGGCGGTTCCACCGGCAGGGGTTGGCATCGGCGGGGGTTCAGCCGGCGTCGGCGGGTTCCCGGCCGAGCTCGTCGCCGACCGTCGCTGTGGTGCGCAGCAGGGCCTCGGCCACCGGGCCCTCGCCGCCCTCCGGCAACGACGCCGACGTCGCGATCACGGCCATGGCCGCGGCCGGCACCTTGCCCCGGAACACCGGGGCGGCGATGGTGCGCACGCCGTTGACCGACGGTGTGTTGGCCGAGATGCCGGCGCGGCGGATGTGCTCCAGCTCGTCGCACAGGCCCGGGTCGGCGGCCAGCGCGGCGGTCAGGCCGGGCACCTCCTGCTCGGGCAGGAACGCGCAGAAGACCCTGCCCTGCGCCGAGCCGGTGCTCGGCAGCCGGGTGCCCGTGCGCACGCTGATCCGGATCACCCGGTCGGTGTTGTCGTCGACCCGCACCACCACGGCGCAGTCGCCGTCCCAGACGCTGAGCACCACGGTCTCGTCGATCTCCCGCACGAGGCGCTGCATGTGCGGCCCGGCGGCCCCGATCACCGGCATGCCGGCCCGCGCGGCGGCGGACAGGGTGAGGATCTGCGGGCCCAGCGAGTACAGCGCCTCGCGCTCGTCGTAGCGCAGCAGGTCGCTCTCTCGCAGCGCCTTCGTGTAGCGGTGCGCGGTCGCCTTGCTGGTGCCCAGGCTCGCCGTCAGCTCGTTGAGGCTCAGCTGTGGACGGCTCACCGTGAACGCGCTGAGGATCATCGCCGCGCGCTGCACGGTCTGGATGGCCGGGGCCGCCCGCCTGTTCCCGTTGCGCGAGGGAGAAGGCGGCGTCTCGTCGCCCATATCGGTTCCTTCCAGCAAGGGATGAAGCTCACCGCAAAAGGACGATCACGTTGCGACCTGCAGACGATATCGTGCCACGCCGCATACGCACCCGTCGCCGACACGTCCGGCAAGCCGCTGTGCGCGGATCCTCTCAGCCCCGGCCGCCGGAGGCGGCCGATCTCGGTCACGGCTCTGTCTCGCCCGCCGCCCGTGCGGCCCGGCCCGCTCCGGGCCGGGGCACTACGGGCCGGTGCCCGACGGCGATCGGGTGGTCTCGCCCTGCGCCCGTACGGGCCGGTCCGTGCCGTTCGTGCCAGGGCACACCCGGCGGCTCGCCCGGTTCGGCGACCTGCCGGCCGTCCTGTGGCCGCGGCCACTCCGTCCCGCCGGCGCGTCGCCTCGTCCCCTCGCTCAGGGGGCCGTCGCGGGCGCGACGGCATGCCGGAGGGCGATGTCGGCGTAGACGCGGGCGTACGCGAGCAGGGCCGACAGGTCGAACACGTCCCTGCGGGGGTCGGCCGGGTCGGGACGCGCCTCCGGCCCGAGCCTGGCCGTCGGCACGCCGTGGCCGCGCAGCACGACTCCGTCCGTCGAACCCTTCCAGCCCGAGATGACCGGCGCCTCGGCGAGATGCTCGCGTTCCCAGGCGGCCACGGCGTGCCGGACCACGTCGGCGTCCGCGGGCGTGCGGCCCGCCTGGTGGGCCAGCCGTACGTCGACCGACAGCCGGCAGTCGGCGAGCGGCGTGCCGGCCAGGTCGTGGGTGAGCCGGTCGGTGATGGCGGCCACGATCTCGCCCGGATCGTCGCTGGGCAGCGTGACCACGTACAGGTGCAGCTCGGCCAGGCCGGGCAGCAGGTCGGGCCGGGCCGCCAGGCCGCCGCGCACCGCGCCCAGCCCCACCTCGGCCGCGATCTGCCCGACGGCGGGCCGCACCGCGAGATGCTCGTCGCGCCAGCGCTCCAGGGCCGCGATGACCGTGCCCAGCCCGCCCAGCAGGCCGCCGGGGGGAGCGGCCAGGTGCCGCGACGGCACCGGCAGGAAGCCGCTGTGCAGACTCACCCGCACGAACAGGGCACCCGGCTCCTCGTACAGCACGCCGGCGGGCCCGCCCCTGGCCACCACGGCCGCTGCCGGCAGCCCATGGGCGCGAAGATACGCCTCGGCCCCGATCGTCCCGGCGCCGTCGGGGCCGGTGCAGTCGTCGTCGGCAGCGAACGGCGAGCGGTGGGTGCCGGAGGCGGCGAGCAGCAGCGACAGCCGATGCCGCACTCCGGCCTCGTCGAGTGTCTGTGCGGCCGCGGCGAACCCGACCAGGGCCGCCGCCGCCGGTCCCCGCGCGGCACCGAGCCCGAAGCCCGTCACCAGCCCGGCCGCCCGATCGACCTCGAACCGCCGGAGGGGGGCACCGTTCCCGGTCACCCACCGGTCCCGCCACGGATCGCCCGAGAGCGAGGTGTCGAGGTGCGAGCAGAACAGCAGCTCACCGGCCTCGCCCGGCACCGGACCGCCGTCGCCGTCGCGGCCTTCGACCCGCGCGCTGGTGGCGGTCAGGTTGGCGGCCGTGGGAGAGAGGGGTTCGACCCGCCAGGAGATGGCGGGCCAGCGCTGCTGCGCCCAGGCGGCCAGCCGATCGGCGGTGGGACGTTCGTGGCCGCGCGGCGTGCGGCCGTGGGTCAGCAGGTGGAGGGCGTCGATGACGCACTCGCCGTCGATGGCGGTGGCGGCGGTTTGCTGAAGATGCCGCAAGATGTCTATCGCCATGATCTTGATTGCTCCACGCTGGGCCCGGGGGTGCGGGGGGACTGCCGCTGCCTGACTGGCCCTCACTTTATCCGAGACGGCATCTCGTATCTCGATCAAATACACTCCTTTGCATTACCTTGAAAAAGGTCCGCTGATCCACATTCGTCCTGGTAGATGCCGGTGCTAGGGGTAAGTCCGGCGATCCCCGGTTCGAGCGACATGCTGCGCGCCGGCGGCGCCGGTGGATAGAGTGTCCGACCCGACAGGAGCCGACCCGGGAGACGGTATGCGCGACCTCACCACCGCCGTCGAGGCCGACGCCGTGCCCGACGCCCCGGCGATCCAGACGGTGCGCCGCGCGGCGACGATCCTCAGCGCGTTCACCGTGGAGCGCCCCCGGCTCAGCCTCAACGAGATCACCCAGTGCCTCGGCACCAGCAAAGCCACCGCCCACCGCTACGCACGGGCCCTGCGCGCCGCCAACCTGCTCCGCTACGACCCCGAGCAGGCCACCTACACCCTCGGCCCCCAGGTGCTCGCCCTCGAAGCCGCCGCCCGCGCCGCCCTGCCCATCGCCGCCACCGCCCAGCCCCACCTGGAGGCGCTGGTCCGCCAGATCGACCAGACCGCCGTGCTGAGCGTCTGGAACGGCGAGAGCGCCGTCGTGGTCGGTTGCGCCGACACCACCTCCGGCGCCGTTCAGCTCAGCGTGCGCACCGGCTCCCAGCTCGACCTGCTGCGCTCGGCCGAGGGCCGCGTCTTCTGCGCCCACCTCCCCGTCGCCGAGGTGCCCGGCCTCGCCCGCCGCCTCAAAAGCTCCCCGGAGCTGCGTGCCCTGCTCGCCGAGATCCGCGAAACCGGCATCGCCGAGAACTCCCCGGCCGAGACCGGCGTCCGCGTTCTCGCCGCCCCCGTCTTCGAAGGCGGCCAGGTCGTCGCCGCCATGTCCGTCATGGCCACCATGGTCTCCCTCACCGACACCTCCCACCGCGAAGCCGCCGAAGCCCTCCTGAAAACCACCCGCGCCCTCTCCACCGAACTCGGCACCGCCACCTGAACCCCCATGGCCGAGGCGCGGCCGACCGGCGTCCTCGACCTGAAAGGCCGAGCGAACGCCCGGACCTAGCCCTCGGCCGCCTCCGGGGCCGGAGTCTCCTTGCGCCCGAAGGCGCCGGGCCCGGCGTGGAAGAGCCCGATGAGCAGGACGCCCAGGGCCGCAGCGGCGAAGGCCCACGCAGGGCGGGCGGCCGGGTCGGCCCGGCGCAGAAGCAGGACCGCCAGGATGAGACCGCTCCAACCGGCGACCAGATTGGGGATGGGCCCGTTGCCGAGGACGCTGGGGTAGGACCGCCTGGTGATCCCCCGAACGAAGTGCGGGAAGGCGTTGCCGCCCATCACGCCACCCAGAAAGGCCAGCAGGATGGTCTGCCACATGACGGTCTCCTTGCCATCGCCCGGGCGCCGGCGCCTGCGCCCCACCACACGTCCACGCCGCGCATGCCGCAGAACTGAACGGAACCGTTCCGTACACTAATGATGCGAACGGACGAAGCGCAAGCGGGCCATGGGACCCGGCCCGGTTGCGACCGGCACGCCACTCAGGCGTCCTGCGTCGAGGACGAAGGTCGGCTTCTTCCCACCTGGTCGTTTCCCGAGGGCTGTCTTCATCCATCACATGGTGGTCGTGCAGGCCGCTGCCGGTGCGGTCGCAGGCGGGCGTGAGACGCTGTGCCGCTTGGCGCAGGTCACGGCGTACCGCTCCGACCTCGCCTGCTTGGCGAGGTTGCCCGGAGTATGTGCTGCCGAACTGGCTGCCCGCGGCGGTGACGGTGATCTCATTTACGGTGATGCCGTAAGCCGGAGTGTCCTTGTAGCGCAGGCCAGGGGCATCGGCAAGGGCGTCGACGGCTTCCCTGAACGGCCGGAGGTTCCGGCGAGCGGCCTCCGCCCCGTCAGAGTCGGAGCACGAGGACGTCAGCGGCAACAGCCCGGCCGCCAGCGCCACGATGGCGAGACCGGTCCCACCGGACAGGAACGCTCGCCGGCGTCCGGTCACGACCCGGATCCGCGCCGTCCGCGAACCGCCGGCCGGTCGGCCGACAGGCGCGGGAGGCCGGGCGGGGACCCTGGACGCCGCCGTCCCGCCTGCGGTGGAAGGAGGCGAGGACTCCGGAAAGGAGGGCGGGCCGGCGGGGGATTGTGGTGTGTCGGATGCCGAAGAGGCTGCCGGCGCGTGGGCCGGTGACGTGCTCGGTCGTCTGCTGCGGGGTCGTGCGAGAGCGGCTCATCGCCGCTCGGGTTGGGTTTCGGCATGACTCCCTCTCCTACGCGTCCATGCCGCGCCCTCATATGGGCCGCAGACGGCCACGCGGCGGCCGGTACAACGTGCCGGACTCGTCGCCTCCGTAGCAATGGGTAACGGCATCGGTGCCGATGAGTGACATCCGCCCCGTACAAGGGTCGGGGAAATCCGCTTGGCACAGCGGCGCGCGCTGCCGGTAGCGGCCGGACGCACTCCTCCGGCGAGTTATGAGCCGGCCATGTGGCGCCTTGGGAGGAAACTCCTGACCGGAAGCGCTGCGGGGCCACGTCCCGCGGGGGCGTGGCGGCCGGGCCGGTGCCCGCATTGCGGGAATCCCGGGGCGGCCGGGGACCGCTTGGCGAACGGATCTTTAACTGCGAGAAATCGGGCACGAACCGTTATTGCCCCTGGTCCGAAGCGCGTCGTACGGTCCACAACAAGGTCGCCGGAATCGTGTCGATAAATCGACCGAACGCGATCGATGGGACCGAACAGGCGTGTGGCTCGGAGGTCCTGATGGGCTGTTCGCCGTCGTGCCCAGGGAAAGCGGACGACGGACACGACGGCACCAGGATGGGAGTTATGGCAATGATGCCCCCTGCAAAAACAATCGCCCGCTGCGGCAGCGTGATCGCGTTCGTGGGCCTGCTGGCGGCCTGCGGTGGAAACGGTGACGGGTCCACCGGCGGATCGACCGGCGCGACGGCGAAAGACGGCGGCCCGACCCGGCTCACGTTCGTGGCCTATGGCGGTGCCGGGCAGAAGGCCATGAAGGAGGCGTGGCAGGATCCGTACACCAAGCTGCACCCCGAGGTGACCTTCGTCAACACCTCGCCGTCGGACGTCGCCCAGGTCAAGGCGCAGGTGCTGTCCGGCGTCATCCAGTGGGACATCGTCTCGGTTGCGCCGTACGCCGCCGAGCAGAACTGCGGCACCCTCTTCGAGAAGCTGGACCTGTCGGAACTCGACCGGCAGGATTTCCCCGCGGGGGCGATCGGCGAGTGCTATGTCGACAATTTCATCAACGCACCGGTCCTCGCCTATGACGGAAAGGTGTGGCCGGATGAGGCGACCGCGCCCAAGTCCGTCGCCGACTTCTTCGACACGAAGAAGTTCCCCGGTAAGCGCGGAATCGTCGCGACACTCCAGGACGGAATGCTGGAGTATCCGATGTTCGCCGAGGGCAAGGATCTGCAGAACCTCTATCCGATCGACATCAACAAGGCGCTCGACAAGTGGGAGACGATTCGCGACGACACGATCTTCGCGCCTAATGTGGGCGCCCTGCAGCAGGCCGTCGCGTCGGGTCAGGTGAGCATGTGGATCCTGGTCACCTCCCGGCAGCTGGCGCTGCTCGACGGCGGCGTCGACGTCCGGCCGGTCTGGGACAAGACCCTGGCCGCCGCCAACGCCTTCGCCGTGCCCAAGGGATCGAAGAACCTGGCCGAGGCGGAGAAGTTCCTGCAGTACGTCGTGCAGCCGGAGCCGTCGGCCAGGGAGGCCGAGCTCGGCGGCGTCACCGCGATCAACCTCAAGAGCAAGCCGCAACTGAGCGAGCACGGCAAGCTCGTCGACCCCTACGGTGAGGCCAACACGGGGGAGACCGTCCTGCAGGACGCCGCCTGGTACGCGCAGAACTACAACAAGCTCCAGCCGATCCTCACCAAGTGGCTGAGCGGCTGACGCCGGAGCCGAGTGGCCGGCACGACGCACGCCCTACGCCTTACGCCTTGGGCGACGCGCACGCACATCATGAGCGAGTCGCACGCACGTCTTGGGCGACGACGCGGGGCCGGGACCGGATCGAACGGTTCCGGCCCCGACGTCGTTTCCGGAGCCCCCGGCGTCGTTCCGGGGGAGAGGTGCCCGTGCGGCCACGCGGCTCGGCCGGTCGGCCCACGCTTCCGCCCCGCTGGTCGGCCCCGTTGGTCGGTCCTGCTGGTCGGGGTGGCCGGTCCATGCGGCCCGGTCCATGCGGCCGGGTCCATGTGGCCGGGTCCATGTGGCCCGGTCCATGCGGCCGGGTCATGCGGCCGGTCGGTGCGGTCGGGCGGTGGGCCGGTCAGTGGTGTTCGTCGAGGTAGGCGCGGACGATGGCGTCGAAGGACGGGTCGGGGTGGAGCCCGAGGGCGTGGGCCCGGCGGGTTTCGAACCTGGCGGGCCAGCTGCCGACGATGGCGGCGATCGCGGGGTCGTGGCGCCACGTGATGAGGTCGCTGGTCCGCTCGCCGGTGACGCGGTCCAGCGCGTCGGCCATCGCTCTCGGCGTGGTCGTCAGGGCGGGGAGGTTCATGGCCGTGCGGCTGCCCCATGTCGCGTCGTCCACGGCCAGGGCGCGCAGGATGCCCTCCAGTGTGCGGCCGGGTGACGAGAGCGCGAGTTCGGTGTCGGGCGGCACGGGGCACACCGCGCGCCGCCCGGCGAGCGGCTCCCTGATGATGCCCGACATGAAGCTCGACGCCGCCGCGTTCGGGGTGCCGGGCCGTACGACGACGGTCATGAGCCGGACGCTGCGCCCGCGCACGAACCCCTTGCGGGTGTAGTCGGCGACGAGCTGCTCGCCGATGAACTTCTGGATGCCGTAGCTGGACTGGGGCCGCGGCAGTGTGTCGTCGCCGACGACTCCGACCGGGCCGATGGCCGGGTCGGCGCCGTAGACGGCGAGGGAGCTGGAGAACACCAGGACCGGCGGCACGGGCCGGGCCCGGCACCACTCCAGCAGGGCCATCGTGCCGTCGATGTTGGTCCGCATGCCGAGGTCGAAGTCGGCCTCGGCCGCGCCGCTCACGACACCTGCCAGGTGGAGGACGCAGCCGGCGTCGCCGAGGCGGGGCAGCAGGTCCCGGAGTTCCCCGGTGAGCGCACGCACCCGCGGGTCGGCGGCGAGGTCCGGCGGTGGCGGCATCAGGTCGGCGAGCACCAGCTCGGTGACGGGTCGGAGGGCGTGGCCGCCCACCGCCACCGGCTCGGCCAGCAGCCGGCGGGCGAGCAGCGTGCCCAGGAAACCGGCGCCGCCGGTGATGACGATCTTCATCGGGCGTCCTCTGGAACGGCGAGCAGCCTGACGATGCTGGAGTCGTCGAGGGCGCCGAGACCCGCCCGTGCCGCGAGCAGGTAGAGCTGCCGCGCCGCCGACGCCACCGGTGTCGGCACGGCCGCCGACCCGGCGAGGTCCGCGACGAGGCCCATGTCCTTGACGAAGATGTCGACGCGGGACTTGACCTCCGGGTCGCCGCCGAGCGCCTGGAGCATGCGGGGCCCGCGGTCGGTCAGCATGAACGAGCCGGCGGCTCCGGCGGACAGGACGTCGACGACGATCGCCGGGTCCAGCCCGGCGGCCTTGGCGAGCGCGATCGCCTCGGCGGCGGCGGCGATGTGCACCCCGGCCAGCAGCTGGTTGATGACCTTGACGAGCTGCCCGTCGCCGACCCGCGGACCGACCACGGTGAGGGTCGACGCCACGTGTTCGAGCACGGGACGGGCGCGCTCCAGCGCGGGGTCGGTTCCCGCGGCCAGGACCAGCAGGTCGCCGGCTTCCGCGCGGGCCGCGCCTCCGCTGACCGGTGCGTCGACCATCGCGGCTCCGGCGGGGGTCAGGCGCCGGGAGAGCGCGATGGCGGCGTCGGCGCCGATCGTGCTGGTGAGCACGACCACCGCCCCGTCCGCCAGCGCATCGGCGGCGCCGCCCGCGCCGCCCGTCGGCGCATCGGCGGCGCGTCCTGTCTCGTCCGCCGGCGCATCGGCGGCGCCGCTCGCCTGGTCCGCCGGTGCCGTGCCGGGGTCGCCGAAGAGGGCCTGGGCGGCCTGCGCTCCGTCGCGTACGGCGAGCAGCACCACGTCGGCGCCGGCCACGGTGTCGGCCGGGGACGCCATGGTGGCGACGCCTTCGGCCTCGGCGAGCCGCCGCCGGGCGGGCCAGGGGTCGTAGCCGCGCACGGTGAAGCCGCCCGACGCCAGCCGTTTCGCCATGGGCAGGCCCATGGCGCCGAGCCCGAGGGCGGCGACGGTTCTCATCGGTACTCCAGCCTTTCCACTACGGTGGCGAGCGAATCGTCGTCGCCGACGTTTCCGGCGAACACGACGTAGGCCAGCCCCTGCGCCGGGCCGGAGGCGGCCTCCCACAGGGAGACCATGCCGGGGAGCAGGGAGCCGCGGGCCCAGGCGCGGTCGATGCCGAGCGCGCCGGTCGCGATGTCGGACGAGGTGATGCCGCCTTTGGCGACGACGTACGCGGGCCGCCGCGCGGCGACGATCTCGCCGGTCGCCCGGGTGAGGGCGGCGCTGACGCGGCGGGCGATGGCCAGGCTTTCGTCGGCGTCGGCCCCGGTGATCAGCCTGCGGCTGGTGCTCAGCACGACGGGCCGCTCGGTGAGGGCGGCGGCGGCCCGGGCGGCCACGTCGCGCAGGTGGCGTTCGGCGCGGGTCCGGTCGAGGATCGTCTCGACGTCGAGTTCGATGTCGGTGACGGGGCGGGTTTCGCGCAGGCGGGTGAGCTGGCGGGTGGTGAGGTTCACATGGGATCCGGCGACGATGAGGCCGTGCGCGGCGGATCGGCCGGTGAGGGCGCGCAGCCGCGCGTCGTCGAGGGGTGGGCTCGCGTCCTGGCCGAGGCGGGCCCGGACGAAGGACGGGCCGACGCGGTAGATGGGCCGGGCGCCGGCGGCCTCGGCGCGGAGCACGGCGAGCGCGGTGGCGCGCAGGTCGTCGTCGGTCACGGCGTCGGCGACGACGACCCGGGGGGACCGCTCCGGTCGGGGGGCCGTTTCCGGCGCGTCGTCCGGGCGGACGGGGGACGCCGGAGGCGGCGTGGAGCCGTGTGCGTCCGCGGCCGGGGGGACGTGGCCGGGGCGCAGGGCCGCGTCGAGCGCGGCGGCGTCGCCGGAGCGGATCACGTCCAGGCCGATCGTGGTGACCTGGCCGGCCCGGATGCGGCCGCCGCCTTTCTCCTCGACCCATTCGGCGAGCCGCGAGGAGCGGTAGCCGAAGGTGGCGTCGCGGGCGAACTCCCCGTCGGCCACCGGGGTGAGGGTGGCGCCGGTGCGCACCCAGTGGACGCCGTCGACGGTCACCCGGCCGGCGTCGATGTACGCGGGGGACAGCAGCACCATGTCGGCGGCCGGGCCGTGCCGCGCGATCACGTCGGCGAGCACGTCCGTTTCGAGCGGGAAGTGGCCGCGCAGGGTGGAGTCGCTGCGGCTGGCGAACGCCAGCGCGACCCCTTCCTCCCGCGCGGCGGCGTGGCAGGTTTCGGCGACCTCGCGGTTGCGCGCGGCGGCGTCGCCGGGGGTGAGGCTGCGCGTGTTGGTGAGCACGAAGAAGCCGGGGGCCGGTTGCCGCAGCGCCCAGCGGATGTCGTCGAGCCGCCAGCGTGTCAGCACCGGCACGTCGTGCACGGTCTGGGTGCCCGTCGGGTCGTCGTCGAGCACCACCAGCCGCCGGGCGCCGGCGAGGTGCTCGCGCACCGCCGCCGCGGGTACGGGGTGAGCGGGCGGCAGGGCCCCCTCCCAGCCCGCCGCCCGCGGCTTCACCCGCGTCATGCGCCGGCTCCGTCGTCGCCGGCGGGTGCCGCGGCCGGTGCGGGGAGCCCGGGCGCAGGCCCGAGCTCGGCGCGCAACCGGCTCAACGCGGCGTACGCCTTGTCCCGGTATTCGGCCAGGGCGGCCGCGTCGCCCGGGTCGATGCCGAGGAACCCGGCGCCCGACTTCACCCCGAACCGGCCGTCGGCGACGAGCCGGGTGAGGGGTTCGGGCGCGGCGAGCCGGTCGCCGTACTCGGCCGCCAGCGAGGCGTAGGCCCCGGCGTAGACGTCGAGGCCGGCCATGTCGGCGATGGCGAACGGCCCGAAGAACGCCAGCCGGAAACCGAAGGCGTTGGAGACCACGTGGTCGACCTGGTCGGGCGTCACCAGTCCTTCCTCGACCATCCGCACCGCCTCTTTGAACAGCGCGAACTGCAGCCGGTTCGCGACGAACCCGGGCGAGTCGGCGACGCGCACCGGCACCTTGCCGGCGGCGCGCAGCAGGTCCTCCACCCGGGTGACCGCCGCGTCGTCGGTCGCGGGCCCGGGGATCAGCTCGACGCCCGGCACGAACGGCGCGGGGTTCATCCAGTGGACCCCGAGGAAGCGTCCGGGCCGGTCGACCGAGCCGGCGAGCCGGCGGATGGGGATCGCGGAGGTGTTGCTGCCGATGACGGCCTCCGGCGGGGCGGCGGCCGAGATCTCCCGCAGCACGCCCAGCTTGAGGTCGGGCACTTCGGGCACCGCCTCGGTGATGTAACCGGCGCCGGCCACCGCGTCGGCGATGGACGCGGCGTGGGACAGCCCGGCGCGGATGCGTTCGGCGGCCCCGGCGGCGAACAGGCCGCCGCGCTCGAACTCGGCCGCCTGGTCCACCAGCCGCGCGTGCGCCCGCGCCGCGCTTTCGGCGTCGGCGTCGGCGAGTACGACATCGGCGCCGGCCTGGGCCAGCACCTGGGCGATGCCGCCGCCCATGTAGCCGGAGCCGACCACCGCCACGCGGGGTCGTTCGTCGGTCAAGCGATCCTCCCTCAGCGGAACGTGTTGGGCGGCGCGAGGTACGGCGACAGGGCCGCCACCTCGCGCTCGGTGAACCGGTGCGGCCCGCGCGTCGCCCGGTCGCGCACGACCTGGGTGGTCTCGGCGAGCAGGTGCACGTCGCGGCGATGCTCGTCGAGGGCGCGGAAGCTCAGGTCCAGGCTGCTCGACCCGAGCCGGGATATCCACGCCTCCACCCAGATCGACTGCCCGTGGTAGGTCAGCTCCCGGACGTATTCCAGGCGCTGGGCGGCGGTGACGGTGAAGCAGCCCGGATCGAGCGCCCGGAGCACCGGCGGGTGCTCCGGGTCGGCCGTGCCCGGGTGGTCGGGCAGGCCGTAGAGCCGGATCCGGGCCTCCTCCAGGTACCGCACCCACGTCACGTTGTTGACGTGCCCGTAGGCGTCGGTGTCGGCCCAGCGCAGCTGGATCCAGGTGCCGAGCGGTTCAGCCGGCGAAGCGGACACCGCGCCCCGCCTTGAGCGTGCGGGCGGCCGCCGCGCCGAACAGCGTGGCGTCGTTGCCCATGACCGAGAACGTGTAGCCTTCGTCGACCGCGGCCTGCACCGATTCGGCGGTGGTGCCGGCGGGGTTGCCGACCGGTTTGCCGGCGGCTTTCGCCGCTTTGATGACGGTGGCGACGAGCTCGGTCATCTCGGGGTCGCTCTGCGGCTTGCCGACGTTGGCGGCCATGTCGTTCGTGCCGATGAACAGCGCGTCGACGCCCGGCAGCGCCGCGATGTCGGCGGCGTTGCGGGCGGCTTCGGCGCTTTCGATCTGCGGCATGAGGACGACTTCCTCCTGACCGAAGCGGATGTACTCCTCGCGCGGCAGGGCGCCCCAGGCGCCGGCGCGGCTGGTCGCGCCGACGCCGCGGGTGCCCCACGGCTCGAACCGGGTGGCCCGCACGGCGGCCTCGGCGTCCGCGACCGTGTCGACGTGCGGCAGCATGATGCCTTCGGCGCCGGCGTCGAGGATGCGCTGCACCCAGCCGCCGGCCAGGCCCGGCACCCGCACGATGGGGGAGACCCCGAGGTGCAGGGCGGTGGCGATGTGCCGGGAGGCCGTCTCCAGGTCGAGGGGGGAGTGTTCGAGGTCGATCACGATGAAGTCGAACCCGGCGGCCGCGATCAGCTCGACGGTCTCCATCGACGGCAGCTTGACCCACATGCCGAGCGCAGGGCCCTCGGTGCGGGCCAGGGCGGCCCGGAACAGGCTGTGCCGGACGCCGCTCATGCGCCGCCGCCGGCCGTCACGTGCTCGGGCGCGGGGTAGTCGTCCGAGTTGAGCACCCAGCCTTTCTGGCTGAAGTCGATGCGCGGCGGCGAGAAGATGTCGAGCAGCTGCTGGTGGCGGCCGACGCCCTGCGTGGTGTGGACGGTCGGCGGCGGGATGATCGTGATGGACGGCGTGTCGACCTGGCCGTGCTCGTCTTCGCGCCACTGGGTGGAGTCGGGGCCCCACGGGTAGCGGATGTGGTGCTTGAAGTCGCCCTTGACGGCCATCGAGATCTGCTCGAAGTCTTCGTGCACGTGCGGGGACAGTTTGTGGACGTTGCGCGGCCCGGGCTCCTCGGCCAGGAAGTTCACCATCAGGGTCGTGGTGCGGTAGATCCGCCCGAAGCGGTCGGGCACGATGGGGGTCTTGGCGAGCGGGTAGACGCGCAGCTTGAACCCGCCGACGGGGTCGGGCCAGGGCACCAGGGGCAGATGGCGCACGTCGGGCTCGGCGTAGGCGTCCTTGTTGAGGGACGCCTCGACCAGGTCCGTCGACAGGACCGACAGGACCCGGATGATCGGCCCGTCGCCGAGCGCCTCGATCACGCTGTCGCCGGGCGGGATCACCACGAAGGCCTCTTCCCGCACCTCGGCGCTCTCCTCGCCGGCGGTCACCTTGATCGGCGCGCTCTCGGAGTACATGAGCACGGCGTACTCGTCGACCTGTCCGGTGCGCGGGAACACGTCGCCGGCCTTGGCGTCGGTCCAGATGATGATCGCGTTCGACGTGCGGGAGATCCACGTCTTGCTGCCCTTTTCGGTGGTCTCGGTGGGCGGCAGCTTGTGGAACTCGATCCGCTGTGCCTTCTTGATGGGGGTCGACGGGTCTACCGCAGCGGCGGTCTGCTGGCCGGGCAGCTGCGAGCGGATGTCGTCCTTGGCGTACATCGCCATGTCGGCGTCACTCCCTTGTCGTACGGCCCGGAAAGGGCCGGGGATCGAGGGCTGGGGTCTGGGGGACGGGCTAGAGGGTGATCTTGTCGGCGCCCTTGAGGGCGAGCATGGAACGGGCCTCTTCGGGTGTGGCGATCTCCAGGCCGAGGCTCTCGACGACGGCGCGGATCTTCTCGACCTGCTGGGCGTTGCTGGTGGCGAGCTCGCCCTTGCGGATCCACAGGCTGTCCTCCAGCCCCACCCGCACGTGGCCGCCCAGCAGGGCGCTGTGGGTGGCGAACGAGAACTGGTTGCGGCCCGCGGCGAAGGCGGAGAAGTGGTAGTCGGAGCCGAACAGCTTGTCGGCGATCGTCACCATGTGGGTGAGGTTCTCGTGGTCGGCGCCGATGCCGCCGAGGATGCCGAAGACGCCCTGGATGAGCAGCGGCGGCCGGGCGAGCCCCTTGTCGACGAAGTAGGCGAGGCTGTACAGGTGCCCGATGTCGTAGCACTCGTACTCGAAGCGGGTGCCGCCCTTCTCGCCGAGCTCGCGCAGCGTGTACTCGATCTTGTCGAAGGAGTTGATGAAGGGGTGGCTGTAGGTGTTGAGCACGTACGGCCGCTCCCAGTCGTACTTCCACCGGGTCACCTTGTCGGCGATGCCGGAGTAGACGAAGTTCATCGAGCCCATGTTGAGCGAGGCCAGCTCCGGGCTGAACCGGGTGGCGCCGGCGAGGCGCTGCTCCATGGTCATGGCCGACGAGCCGCCGGTCGTGATGTTGATGACGGGTGAGACCTGGTCGAGGATCGGCGGGATGATCTTTTCGAAGACCTCCGGCTCCCACGCGGGACGCCCGTCGGGGTGCCGGGCGTGCAGGTGGACGATGGCCGACCCCGCCTTCGCCGCGCCGACCGCGGCCTCCACGACCTGTTCGGGACCGAGGGGAAGGTAGTCGCTCTGCGACGGGACGTTGACCGAGCCCGTCACCGCCGTGCTGATGATGACCTTTGGTGCTTTGATCACGGGCGTTCGTCCTCCAGGCCGAGTAGGTATGCGGTGTTGCGGCAGATCATGGTGCGGATGTCCTTCTCGGAGACGCCGTGCTCCAGCAGCTTCCCGATGATCAGGATGTAACCGTCGACCGGCAGCGGGTTGCCCTTCTGCCCGAGGTCGGAGTCGATGATCGTGTGCTCGGGGCCGACCTTTTCGATCCAGCCGATGAGCCGTTCGATCGGCCACGCCGGCGCCGGCACGTCGGGGTGGTACATGGCCAGCTCGTGCTCGACGTACGCGCCGCAGTTCACGGCGGCCTCGACGTCCTCGTCGGTGTCGTCGACGACGAAGTCGGGGTGCTGCAGGATCATGCGCCGGACGCCGTTGGCCTTGGCCGTCTCGAACAGGGCCCGCATCGACGCGCCGTCGAGGTGGCCGCTGGCGAGCAGCGCGCCGGCGTCGGCGACCTGCCGCACGATGTCGACCATGTCGGCGCAGACGTCGCCCGTCTCGTCGAAGATCGACACCTCTTTCTCGCGCAGGTCCAGGCCGGAGCTGGGGAAGCCCGAGTCGTGCGCGTGCGCGTGGGCCTTGATGTGCTGGCCGGACGAGACGGTGGGCGCCCACACGCAGCGTCCGCCCATCTGCAGGCTCATCGCGACGGCGGAGGGGTTGATGCCGCCCGTCTCGGAGTTCAGCGCGACGCCGCCGTACACCGGGGTGGGGGCGTCCTTGAGCGGGCCGGCCATGGCCAGCAGGTCCATGACGGTGTTGTGGTGGTGGGACTTCACCAGGATCGCGCGCATGTTGATGCGCGCACCGTCATACGCGGCCTCGACGTGGTTCAGGCGACGGGGAAAAGGGCTCGGGCCGGAGTGGCAGTGCAGGTCCACCGTCCCGTCGAGCACCTTCAGCAGTGCAGGCGTCACCGGCGGGGCGTCTTCGGCGGAGATCATTAAGGGAGCCTCTTTCTCGTTCGCATCGTGGACTGGTTGTGTATATTACGAACACAAGAGATCGTTGTCCAGGGATGCGATGGCGCCCGCCGCCGGCCGGCCCGCTCCCCCTCGTCGCGGAAAATCCCTGCCTGTCAAGGGATTCTTCGGGTCTTGGAAGGTCGGCACCAATCGTTACGGAGAGTTTTGCGACAGGGCGTTGCGTCGCGACGGCTGCGAAGCTATCGTCCGTAATCCGAAGCGGGTGATTGCAATATGAACATCCGTAGATCGCCGAGCCTCGATGGGAGGCGCAAGCCGTGAACACCGAAGCCGGTCACGTCGGCGGTGCCGAGCGAGGCTCGGCGCCCGGCACCACGCCCGAGGTCCCGAAAGGAGCGATCCAGTCCATCGAGCGCGCAGCGCACGTGCTGGCGCTCTTCGACCAGGACACCACGAATCTCTCCGTCGCGACAGTCTCGGAGCGGCTCGGGCTCAACCGCACCACGACCCACCGCTACCTGCAATCGCTGCAGAGCTCGGGGTTCCTCAGCCCGAAGAACGGGCCGGGCCCGCTGCTCGACCAGCTGTCGTCCTTCATCTCGGGACACCGCAGGGTGCTCAACCTCGCGCCCCCGGTCATGCGCCGCCTGTCCGACTGCACGGGCATGACGGTCGTGCTCAGCCTGCTCGGCCGCACCGGCACCGTCGTCACGCTCATAGAGGAGGCCGCGGTCGGCACCATCGTGCTCACGGTGCGCCCCGGCACCATCCTGGAGGTCAAGGCCGCACAGTCCCGCGTCCTGCTGGCGTTCCAGGCCGATCCCGCCGTGGTGGCCCGCTACCACGCGGCCCTGCCCGAAGAGGAGGTGGCGCAGGAGCAGGCCGAACTCGCCCGCGTACGTCGCGAGCGCGTGGGCTGGGGGGACCTCGGCCACCTCGGCCTGGCCGCGGTCGCCGCGCCCATCTTCGGCAGCCGCGACATCCAGGCCGCCATGGCGCTGCTCGGCACCGACAAGATGTTGCCTCGGTCGGACCGGTCCAAGGAGCTGGTGGAGATGCTCCGGGCCGCGGCCGAGAGCCTCAGCAAACTCGTCGGCGCCTGACCGCCGGCGACCCCAGTCCACCGTCCCCGACGCTCACCCCCGAATCCCACCTCCCGCCCGCGATGTCAACGACCTGAGCCGATCGAAAGCAAGAACATGCACAACCCCCGTAACAGATGGCTCGCGCTCACGGCCGCGCTCGCCGCCGCCGCCGCACTCACCGCCTGCTCCAGCGAGCCCGAGACCACCAGCGCCACCGACCCCGACGGCAAGGTCAACCTGACCTACGTCTCCTACGGCGGCACCGGCCAGCAGGCCCAGATCGACGCCTGGCAGAAGCCGTACACCGCGGCCAACCCCAACGTGACCTTCTCCAACACCTCTCCGCCCGACCCGGCCCAGGTCAAGGCGCAGGTGCTCAGCGGGCAGGTGAAGTGGGACATCGTGACCACCGCCCCCTACCTCGCCGCCCAGAACTGCGGCACCCTCTACGAGCACCTGAACATCCCCGGCGTGGACGAGAGCGAGTTCGCCCCCGGCACGATCGGCGACTGCTACGTCACCGACTTCCGCTACTCCCTCGTGCTCGCCTACAACTCGAAGAAGTGGACCGACCCCAGCAAGGCGCCCAAGACCCTCGCCGACTTCTTCGACCTGAAGAAGTTCCCCGGCAAGCGCGGCGTCGTCCCGACCGTGCAGGACGGCTTCCTGGAGACCGCCCTGCTCGCCGACGGGGTCAAGCCCGACGACCTCTACCCGCTCGACGTCGACCGCGCGCTGGGCGTGTGGGACCGCGTCAAGTCCGAGACGATCTTCGCGGCGAACCCGGGCGCCCTGCTGCAGGCGATCACCTCCAAACAGGTCGACGTGTGGATCCTGGTGCAGGCCCGCAGCCAGGCGGCGCTCGACGCCGGCGCCGACATGGTGCCGGTCTGGGACCAGACGGTGACCAGCATCGACGGCCTCGCCATCCCCAAGGGCAGCCCGCACAAGGAGGAAGCGGAGAAGTTCCTGGGCTTCCTGCTGCAGGCCGAGCAGCAGGCGAAGATGGCCTCGCTCGCCGGTGTCGGCCCGGTCAACCTCAAGGCCGAGCCGACCTACAGCGAGAACGGCAAGAAGGTCAACGCCTTCGGCCCGGCCAACACCGGCACCACCGTCCAGGCGGACGCGGAGTACTGGGGCAAGAACTACAACCAGATCTCCACCCGCGTCACCCAATGGCTGAACGGGTAACCACATCATGACGACATCACGACCGCGGCCACGGACCCGGGCCAACGCACTGCTGCTGGTGCCGGCGCTCGCCCTCCTCGCCATCGTCCTGTTCGTGCCGCTGCTCGAGAGCTTCTACCAGAGCATCTCCGACCCGACATGGACGATCGGCAACTACACCGCGCTCTTCACCGACGGCATCACGCTGAAGGTGCTGGGCCGGACCGCGTACACGGCCGCGGTCGTGACGGTCGTCGCCTTCCTGCTCGGCTACCCCTACGCCTACGCCATGACCCGGGTGGGCCCGCGCATGCGCGGCCTGCTGCTCACCATCGTCCTCATCCCGTTCTGGACCTCGTCGCTGGCGCGCAACTTCGCCTGGCTGATCATCCTGCAGGACCAGGGCCCGCTGCAGCGGTTCTTCGGCCTCTTCGGCATCGACGACATGGTGCTCTACGGCACGACACCGGGCGTCATCGTCGCCATGAACCAGGTGATGCTGCCGTTCATGGTCCTGCCGCTGTTCGGCTCGCTCGGCGGCATCGACCGGCGTCTCCTGCTCGCCGCGCAAGGGCTCGGCTCCTCCCCGATCGTGGCGTTCTGGAAGGTGTACTGGCCGCTGTCACGGGGCGGCGTGATCGCCGGGCTCATCCTCGTCTACACCCTGAGCCTCGGCTTCTACGTGACCCCGGCGCTCGTCGGCTCGCCGCAGCAGTCGCAGATCTCGCAGCTGCTCGGCCAGCGGATGACCGAGCTGCTCGACTTCGCCGGCGCCGGCGCGCTCGGCACGCTCATCCTCGTCGTGACCCTCGTCCTGGTCGCCTGGGCGAACCGGCTGAGCGGCACCGTCTCCGCGATCGAGGTGGTGTCGGCGACCCAGGTCAAGAACGTTAGGCAGTCCTCATGACCGACACGACGCCCCCCGAGACCGGCGCGACCACCGCGACCGTCGCGCCGCCGCCACCGCCGCCACCCTCGCCCAGGGCCCGGCGGCGGGCCGCACGGCGCAGCCAGGACCGCGTGCCGATCTGGCTGCGCGTCGTCACGACGATCGTCGCGCTGTACTTCATCCTGCCGACGCTGTTCGTCATCCCGATGAGCTTCAGCGAGGCGAGCACGTTCGTGTTCCCCCCGGTGGGGTTCACCATGCGGCTGTACGAGAACTTCTTCACCCCCAGCGAGAGCCCTTCGACCGACTGGCTCGGCTCTCTCGGCAACTCGTTCCTGGTCGCCGCGCTGTCGGCCCTGCTCGCGACCGTGCTGGGCACCGCCGCCGCGCTCGGGCTCCACCGGCTCAACGGCCGGTTGAGCAGGCTCGCCAGGGCCCTGCTCATGCTGCCGCTCGTGACGCCGTCGATCGTCCTCGCGGTCGACATCTACATGATGTACCTGCAGTGGCGCCTCGTCGGCAGCCTCCAGGGGTACGTGCTCGCGCACACCGCGATCGCACTGCCGTTCGTGCTCGTCTCGGTGACCGCCTCGCTCGGCACCTTCGACGCCCGCCTGCTGCGGGCCGCTTCGTCGCTGGGCGCCCCGCCCTGGCGGTCCTTCCTCAACGTGACCGTGCCGCTGATCAGCCGGGGCATCGTCGCCGGGGCCATCCTGGCGTTCGTGACGTCGTTCGACGACGTCGTGATCGCGCTGTTCATCCGCTCGCCGGAGTTCCAGACTCTGCCCGTGCTGATGTTCAACAGCGTGACCGTCGAGATCAACCCCACCCTGTCGGCCGCGGCCAGCCTCATCGTCGTCGTGGTGACGCTCGTGTTCCTGCTGCCCCAGCTTTTCGGCCTGAAGCGCCGTCGATAGGAGAACTTCCGATGACGATCAGTACGTCGCGCACCCGGAAGGCGTCGAAGCACGACGTGTCCACGAAGGGAACGCGGATCCGCCTCGACCACATCGTCAAGGACTTCGGCCTGGCGAAGCCGGCGGTCGACGACGTGTCACTGACCATCGAACCCGGCGAGTTCATGACCCTGCTCGGGCCGAGCGGATCCGGCAAGACCACCACGCTCAACCTCATCGCCGGCTTCGAGACCCTGACCTCCGGCACCATCACCCTCGACTCCACCGACGTGTCGAAGGTGCCGCCGCACAAGCGCAACCTGGGCATGCTGTTCCAGAACTACGCGCTGTTCCCGCACATGACGGTGGCGCAGAACATCGCCTACCCGCTGCGCGAGCGCCGCGTGCCGAAGGCGGAGATCGCCGAACGGGTGAAGCGGGTCCTCGAACTGGTGCATCTGCTGGGCCGGGACGACCACCGCCCCGCCCAGCTCTCCGGCGGCCAGCAGCAGCGTGTCGCGCTCGCCCGCGCCATCGTCTTCAACCCGCGCGCCCTGCTGCTCGACGAGCCGCTCGGCGCGCTCGACCGGAACCTGCGCGGCGCGCTGCAGCAGGAGATCCGGCGCATCCACCGGGAGGTGGGCGCGACCTTCGTGTTCGTGACCCACGACCAGGAGGAGGCGATGAACCTCTCCGACCGCATCGCGCTGTTCAACGAAGGCAAGATCGAGCAGGTCGGCACGCCCGAGGACCTGTACCGCACCCCGGAGACCCTGTTCGCCGCGACGTTCCTCGGCGACTCGAACGTCTTCCCGCTCCCCGAAGGCATCGGCGACGGCAGGTCGGCCGTCCGGTGGGAGGGCGAGACGTGGGCCGTCGAGGCGGAGACCGTCGCGCGGCGGGCACGCGACGCCGGAGCCGGCGCCGCGGTCGTCGTCCGGCCCGAGGACGTCGACATCGCGCACGGACCCGGCGACGTCCCCGAGGGGGCCAACGCCGTGCGGGCCCACGTACGCGACATCGAGTACATGGGGTCGTACCGCACGCTCCTGCTGGACCTCGGCGCGAACAACACGCCGGGACGCGCCCGGGTCGCGGCGCGGCAGTCGGAGTTCGGGATCGGCGACGACGTGACGGCCTGGTGGCGCCCCGCCGCACAGCGGATCGTGGCGGTGCCGGGCCAGAGTGGAGGGGCGACGGCGTGACCGCTGTTGAGCACGACTTCGGCAACGGCAACGGCATCGGCAACGGGAACGGCGACGGGACCGACGTGCGGAAAGACGCGGCGTGCTGGCCGTCCTACGCGGAGCTGGAAGAACATGGCGACCCGCCCGGCTCCGCGTGGCACGTGTTCGGCCCCGGAGACGAACTCGGCACCATCAACTTCCTCACCCCCGACCGGCGCAAACGCGCCGCGTCCCTGATCCGCACCGGGCGCATCTTCAACCTCGACTACGCCCTGTCGGACTTCGAGCCGTTCCCGTCCGGCACGCGCCCCCCGAGCAGGCACCACCTGTTCTCCAACAACCCGTGGCACTTCGACGACTGGCTCGACTCGTTCTACCTGCAGTCGACCACCCAGATCGACGCCCTGCGCCACATCGGGCTGCCCGGAGCCGGCTTCTACGGCGGCCGGGACCGGGACGAGATCCGGCCCGGCAGTCCCACGCTCGGCGTCCAGCGCTGGGCCGAGCACGGCGGCATCGTCGGCCGGGGCGTGCTGCTCGACGTCGAACGCCACCTCGCCGCGGCCGGGCGGCCCATCGACCAGACCACGACGACCTACATCACCGTCGACGACCTCGAAGCCACCGCCGCCGCCCAGGGCGTGACGTTCGAGGACGGCGACATCCTGCTGCTGCGCACCGGCTGGGCCGACTACTGCCGCACCCGCATGGACAACACGGCACGCGAGGCGTTCAAGCACGGCATGAAGGTGCCCGGCCTCGACTCGACCCGCGCCGTCGTCGCCTGGCTGTGGGACCACCACTTCTCGCTGGTCGCCGCCGACAACCTCGGCATCGAGGCGTTCCCGTACACCCCGGACAACGACATCACGCTGCCCGGCCAGCCGAAACCGGACAAGGGCGTCGACCACAACGGCGGACTGCACCGGCCGCTCATCCCGCTGCTCGGCCTCGCCCTCGGCGAGATGTGGGCCCTGGAGGAGCTCGCCGCCGACTGCGCGGCCGACGGCGTCTACGAGTTCTTCCTCAGCGCCAAACCGCTCAACGTGATCGGCGGCGCCGGCTCACCGGCCAACGCGATGGCGATCAAGTAGGCGTGATGGCGGCGAAACCGGGCACGATGATGCCACCCCTGCGTCCCATAGAGGTCCTCGACCCCGTGCTCACCCCGCGCGACGTCCTCATCGTGGCCGACGACGTCACCGGCGCGGCGGAGGCCGCCGCGGCCATGACCTCGTGGTCGCCGACGTCCTGCGAGCTGCGGCTCGGCCCGGTCGAGGCGACCGGCCACGACACCACCGCGCTCGTCATCGACACCGACTCGCGCTACCTGGCCATCGAACAGGCCCGCGAACGCCTGCGCCAGGCGCTCGCCGCGCGCCCCTCGGCCGCCCTGGTGCTGAAAAAGGCCGACAGCCTGCTGCGCGGCGAAATCGCCGACGAGATCGCCGAGCTGCGCCGGGCCGGCCGCCAGGTCATCGCGTCGTTCGCGCTGCCGTCGCTCGGCCGCACCGTCGTCGGCGGTGTCGTGCGCCTGCACGGCGTGCCGCTGCACGAGACCGACGCCTGGGCGCTCGAACGCGCCCGCCCGCCCCACTCGGTGACCGCCGTCGTCAACGACCCGCCCGGCCGGATCGTGCCGCTGGCGCTGGTGCGGTCCGGCCACCTGGCCGAGGAGCTGAACGTCATCCTCGCCAACGGCATCACGCCCATCTGCGACGCCGAAGACCAGACCGACCTCGACCGGATCGTCGCCGCGGCCCTGACGCTGCGGCCCCGCCACCGGCTCGCCCTCGTCGGCACCGGCGCCCTCGCCCGCGCCCTCGGCCGCCGCCTGCGGCCCACGGCCGCCGACGTCACCCCGGCCCCCGAGCTCGGCCGCGCCGGCGTGCTGGTCGTCGTCGGCACCGGCTCGCCCGGCGCCGCCGAGCAGGTGCGGAGGCTGACGGCGGCGGGCGCGCGTTGGGTCGAGCTGCGGCCCGAAGACCTGGCCGGCCCGGCCGCCCTGCGCGAAACCACCACGCGCGTCTGGCGTGCCCTCGGCGGCGACGTCGCGGTTGTCAGCCTGTCGCGCCGGGCCGCATGGGGGCGTACGTCGGTCGCGGACCTCGCCGCCGCGCTGCCGCAGGCCGTGGGCCGTGACGGCGCCCACCTCGTGCTCACCGGCGGCGAAACCGCCCGCCGCGTCCTCGACGCGCTGCGGATCAGGACGCTGCGCCCCATCACCGAACTGGCCGAGGGCACCGTGCTGAGCCTCGCCCCCGGGGGCACGGCCGTGGTGACGCGCCCTGGTAGTTTCGGCTCGGCCGACAGCCTCGTCGACATCGTCGCCGCCCTCCGCGAGGGCATGAGGGAGGGCGAATGACCACACCACCGCGACTGCCGCTGATCGCCGTGACCATGGGCGACGGCGCCGGCGTCGGGCCCGAGGTCTGCGTGGCCGGCTGCCTCGACGACAGTGTGCTGGCGGTCTGCCGGCCCCTCCTGATCGGCGACGCCGCCCGGCTGCGCGCGGCCGCCCGCATCGTGGGCCGCCGCGCCGAGATCGTCCCCGTCGGCTCGCCCGGCGAGGCGGTCTTCGCGCCGGGCCGGATCAACGTCATCGACCTCGGCCTGCTGCCGCCCGACCTGCCCTGGGGCCGGGTGGCGGCCGTGGCGGGCGACGCGGCCTACCACTACGTGCGGGTCGCCGCCGAACTCGCCATGTCGGGCGCCGTCCAGGCCATCTGCACCGCCCCGCTCAACAAGGAGGCGCTGCACCTCGGCGGCCACGTCTTCCCCGGCCACACCGAACTGCTCGCCCACCTCACCGGCACCGACGAGGTGTCGATGATGCTCACGACACCCCGGCTGCGCGTCATCCACGTCACCACCCACATCGGCCTCCTCGACGCCGTCGCCCGCATCGAGCCCGGCCTGGTCGAGCGGACCATCCGCCGCGGCTGGACCGCGCTGCGCCGCGCCGGCCTCGCCGCCCCCCGCATCGGCGTCTGCTCGATCAACCCCCACGCCGGCGAGCACGGCCTGTTCGGCCGCGGCGAGGAAGAGGAGAAGATCGTCCCCGCGATCACGCGCGTCCGGCAGGACGGCATCGACGCGCGGGGACCACTGGCGGCCGACACGGCGTTCTTCCTCGCCTCCCGCGGCGACTACGACCTCATCGTCGCCATGTACCACGATCAGGGGCACGCCCCGGTCAAGGTGCTCGGCATCCAGGCCGGCACCAACGTCACCGTCGGCCTGCCCGTGATCCGCACCTCCGTCGACCATGGCACCGCCTTCGACATCGCCGGCACCGGCAAGGCCGACCCCCAGAGCATGGTCGTCGCCCTGCGCCAGGCCGCCGAGCTGTCAGAGCACTGACGACCCGCCGGGCGACACGACCCGCCGGCGCCGCGGGGCCGGCCGCGCCTGCGTCAGCCCTTGCCCCGCAGCCGGCGGTAGTGGCGGATGAGGGCGTTCGTCGACGAGTCGTGGGCGAGCTCAGGCTCCGCCTCGGCCTCCAGCTCGGGCGCGATCCGCCCCGCCAGCACCTTGCCGAGCTCGACACCCCACTGGTCGAAAGAGTCGATGCCCCACACGACGCCCTGGGTGAACACGATGTGCTCGTAGAGCGCGATGAGGGTGCCCAGCCGGTGCGGGGTGAGCCGCTCGGCGAGCAGCACGTTGGTCGGCCGGTCACCCTGCATCACGCGGTGCGGCACCACCTCGGGCGCGGTGCCCTCGGCCCGCACCTCCTCCTCGGTGCGGCCGAACGCCAGAGCCTGCGCCTGCGCGAACACGTTCGCCGACAACAGGTCATGGTGGTTCCGCAACGGGTTGAGGTCCTGCGCGAAACCGATCAGGTCGACCGGGATGAGCCGCGTACCCTGGTGGATCAGCTGGTAGAAGCTGTGCTGGCCGTTGGTGCCCGGCTCGCCCCAGTAGATCGGGCCCGTGTCGTAGTCGACGGGGCGGCCGTCCCACGTCACATGCTTGCCGTTCGACTCCATGGTGAGCTGCTGCAGGTAGGCGGGGAAGCGCTTCAGATACTGCTCGTACGGCATGACGCCGATGCTCTGCACCCCGAAGAAGTTGACGTACCACACGGTGAGCATCGCCATCAGGACCGGCAGATTGCCCTCCAGCGGGGTCGTCCGGAAATGCTCGTCCATCTCGTGGAAGCCGGCGAGCAGCTCCGCGAACCCCTCCGGGCCGATGGCGATCATCGTGGACAGCCCGATGGCGGAGTCCATGGAGTAACGGCCGCCCACCCAGTCCCAGAAGCCGAACATGTTCCGCGGGTCGATGCCGAACTCGGCGACGCGCCGGGCATCGGTCGAAACCGCGACGAAGTGCCGCGAGACGGCCTCCTCGTCGCCCAGCTCCGAGATCACCCAGTCGCGCGCCGACCGGGCGTTGGTGAGCGTCTCCAACGTCCCGAACGTCTTCGAGCAGATGATGAACAGCGTCTCGTCGGCCGCCAGGTCACGCGTCGCCTCGACCAGATCGGTCGAGTCGATGTTCGAGACGAACCGGAACGTCAGATCGCGGCGGCTGTAGTAGCGCAGCGCCTCGTACGCCATGACCGGCCCGAGATCGGAACCGCCGATGCCGACATTGACGATGTTCTTGATCGGCTTGCCGGTGTGGCCCTTCCACTCGCCGGAACGGACCCGGCGCGCCAGATCCGCCATCCGGTCGAGCACCTCGTGCACATCGGCCACGACATCGCGGCCATCGACGGTGAGCGTGCTGCCCTTCGGCATCCGCAGAGCGACATGCAGCACCGGGCGATGCTCCGAGGTATTGATCGGCTCGCCCCGGAACATCATGTCCCTGCGTTGCTCCACCCCCGACTCCCGGGCGAGATCGAACAGCAGCCGCAGCGTCTCGTCGGTGACCAGATTCTTCGAATAGTCCAGATAGAGGCCGGTGGCCTCCAGGTGCAGGCGCTCACCACGCCCCGGGTCGCCGGCGAACAGGTCGCGCAGAGACCAGGCCCCGGCCTCGGCGCGGTGCTGCTCCAGAGCCTTCCACGACGCGCGGTCACGAAGCGGCACGGTCGACATCACATCCTCCGATCATCAAAGCGGACGGGCACCGGACGACTCTATGCGCGGTCGGCGCGCACGACGGGCCCGACCCGGCGATTCCCAACGAGAAACCGCCCCGGAGGTGGCGATGTGCGGCTTCAGCGATCTGTGCCGCACCCCATTGTCTAAGGTACGTATGTGACTGCCATGCCCTCAGGCGACCACAGCCGCGGCCCAGCGAACCGAGCCGACATCCGCCGCCTCCTCGGCGACATCTCACCCGGCCGCTCGCAACCCCCATCCTGGTGCGACCACCCCAAGGCCGCCCGCCGCCGCACCCCCACCCTCGGCGGCCTGCTCTTCGGCCTCATCACAGCGGTCTCCGAATCCGTACAGCAGAACGGCAAACCCCGCCGCCCCGGCACCTGACCCGCACCGCCACGCATCACGAGACCACCGGCGGCCAGGTCCGCCGACAGACCATGCGGGCCGTCGGAACCCGCGGGCCGTCAGAGCGGGCGGGGCCGTTCGGCGGTGTCAGAGCCGGCGGAGGCCGTTCGAGTCACGGGCCGTCAGTAGCGTCAGAGCCGGTGGGGTGTCAGAGCCGGCGAGGACCGTTAGAGCCGGTGAGGCCCTCAGTGGGTCAGGGCCGGTGGCGACCGTCAGTGGTGTCAAAGCCGGCGGAGGCCGTTCGAGCCGCGGCAGAGCCTCAGTGGCGCCAGAGCCGGCGGGGCCGTCAGTGGCGATGGTGGTTGTCGGGCTGAGCCGGGTCGCCGGGGTGCTCCAAGCCCGGCACCAGGCGGAGGCGGCGGGCGCGGGTGCGATCGAGCCAGCGGACGAAGGCCAGGCGGCGTGCCGCGTCGACGACATAGCGGCTGGGAGACCGCTCGGACACCGGGCCGTCCACCCGGTTGATCCCGTCGCCCGGCCCGGAGGAGGGCCGGGAAGCGGAGCGGACGTCGACAAGAGCGGCGGTGAAACCATCGACGGTGACCGCCCTGCCGGGGCCCGCCGCCGCCAAAGCGGCCACGAGCCGCCCCGGCAAGGTGTGCGGGGCCGCGTCGAACTCGCCGTCCGGCGTGGACAGCCGCCACTCGGTGACGGGCGGCCGGGCCGTCGCCGCCGTGTAGGCCGCCACCTGTTCCCAAGGCACCGTCACATCGGCCGTGACCGCCTCGTACACCGCGCGCACGGCGGCGCTGCCCTCGAACGCGGCGGCGTTGATCGAGCCGAGCTCGACCGCCGCCCGCTGATCGAGACGCGCCGGCGGTGCAGTACGTACGTCCAGCCCGCGCTCGTCGGCCTCCGCCTCGCACAGCACCTCGGTGAGCACCACGTGGGCGACCCAGCGAACGAGCTGACGATCCTCGGCGGTTCCGGGCACCGGCAGCGCCGATGCCCGCGGCCCCGCCCGCAGGGCGGCGAGCCGACGATCGAGAACGTCCCGTGACAGCGGCCTGCCATCGAGCAGACCGAGCAGCGACTCGCACCCACTCCCATGAACCCGCTCGTGTTCGCCCGCCCGCTCGTCGTTGAGCCGGTGTCCGTGGCCGGGCGGGTGTCCGTGATCGGGCCGGTGTCCGCGGTCGTGTTCCGGCCGGTGGTCGGGCCGGAGGCTCGGCAAGCGGCCCGGCCATGTGTCCGGCGCCGTTTCACCGGCCGAGAAGGCCGTGCGGCACGCGCTGCTGCTGCTCGTGCTGGTGCTGACGATCGGCCCGTTCCTGTGGCGGCTGTCGACGTCGCTGAAGAGCATCACCGAGGACATCTACACGCGGAGGCCGAGCTTCTTCCCCGCGAGTTCACGCTCGCCGACTACGGCGAGGTGGCGCACACGGTGCCGGTCCGGTCGTACGCCGCCCACTCGCTGATCGTGGCCGCGATGGTGGTGGGCGGCAACGTGGGTTGGCGCGACCCTGGCGGGATACGCCCTGGCCGAGCTGCGGTTCCGCGGCGTCAAAGCGGTGTTCGGGCTGTTCGTGGCCACGCTCGTGGTGCCGGCCGAGGTCACGATCATTTCCCGGTTCGTCATCGTGCGCGGCCTCGGCTTCGCCGATTCGCCGGTCGGCGTCGCCCTGCCGACGGCGATCGCGCCGCTGAACGTCCTGCTGATGCGCACGGCGTTCCGGTCGATCCCCGCCGACATCGACGCCGCCGCGATCATCGACGGCGGGCCGACGCCGGCGCGATCAAGGGGTGGCCGCGCCTCGGGAGGGGGCGAGGACGTCGCGGAGGAAGGAGTTGCCGAAGCGTCCGACGGGGTCGTGCCGGTGGGCGATGGCGGCGAAGTCGTCGAGGCGGGGGTAGGCCACGCGCAGCGCCTCCGCGTCCATGGTGAAGACCTTGCCCCAGTGCGGCCGTGGCGCGAACGGCGCGAGCGCCTTCTCCACCAGGGGCAGGACGGCGAGTACGTCGCCGGGGCGGCGCTGCCAGGTGAAGTGGAAGGCGACGCTCGCGCGGCCGTGGCTCGGGCTCAGCCAGGCGCGGTCGGGGGCGACGGTGCGAATCTCCGCCATGTGCAGCACGGGGGCGATGCGGTGCCCGATGCCGCGCAGCGCCTCGATGGCGTCCACGGCGGCGGCCGCCGGCAGCAGGTACTCCGACTGGATCTCGTCGCCGCGGCCCGGCTTGAAGGCGGCGTCGAAGTGGGGCAGCCGCTCGTGCCAGGGTCCGGGCCGCCGCAGCTGCTGGGTCACGTTGGTGGCGGGGGTGCCGGGGAGGGGATGCAGCGGCACCTGCGACTCCCGGCCGCCGAGATCGGCCGGGTCGAGGCCGGCGGGGTCGCCCGTCCGGTGTTTCGACCACAGCTGGGCGATGCGCGGCCCGGTGAACGTGGTGAAGACGCTGACGCTGTAGGCGCTGGAGACGAGGGCGTCCCAGTGCGCGGTCACCGCCTCCCAGGGGATGCCCTCGTAGACGGCCTGCTCGACGGTGAAGGTCGGCACGGTGGCGAGCGTCAGGGAGGTGACGATTCCGAGCGCCCCGATGCCGACGACCGACGCCTCGAATTCCGGATGGCCCGCCGTCAGCGTCTCCAGCCGGCCGTCGGCGCGCACGATGTCGAACGCCGTGACCGACGACGCCAGCGAGGGGTTGGCCGGGCCCGACCCGTGGGTGCCGGTCTGCACGGCCCCGGCCACGCTGATGTGGGGGAGGGAGGCGAGGTTGGGCAGGGCGCGGCCGGCCCGTTCGAGTTCGACGGCCAGCTCGGCGTACGTCGTGCCCGCGCCCACCCGCACCGTGCCGGCGTCGCGGTCGAGTTCGATGCCCGCCGCCAGGTCGCGGGTGTCGATCAGCACGCCGGTCGTGTCGCCGCAGGAACTGAAGGAGTGCCGCGACCCCAGCGCCTTGACCTGGGGATGTGCCGTGACGACGCGGCTCAGCTCGTCGACCGTGCGGGGCCGCACGATGTCCGCTGCCGAGTAGGTGAGGGTTTCGGCCCAATTCTGCATGTGGTCATTGTCCCGCCCTGCCGGCGGGTCACCGCGGCGGGAGCCACCCCTCGGGGGCGAGACGGTCGCTCTCGGCGGGCCCCCAGCCGCCGCGATCGTACGGAATGGGCGGGGCCTTGACGTCCAGGACGGGATCGACGATGCGCCACGCCTCCTCCACCGTGTCCTGGCGGGCGAAGTGGCGTGCCTCGCCCGCGATCGCGTCGGTGAGGATCCGCTCGTAGGCGCTCTCGGCCCGGCCGGGCCCCGCCGTGAAGTCGACCGACAGCGCGACCGGCCGGATCGCCTCGGCCGCGCCGGGCTCCTTGGCGAACAGGTCGAACGTGACCGACGGATCGGGCTGCAGCCGGAACCGCACGACGTTCGACCTCGGACGGCCGGCGCCAGGCGACAGGAACAGCATGCGCGGCGGCCGCCGGAACCGCACCGCGACCTCCGTGGCGGTGACCGGGAGCGCCTTGCCGGTCCGGATCAGGAACGGCACATCGGCCCAGCGCCAGTTGTCGACCCACAGCCGCACCGCCGCGTAGGTCTCGGTGCCCGACTCGGCGCGGACGCCGGGGGTCTCGCGATACCCGGCGTACTGGCCGCGTACGACGTCGGCGGCGTCGATCGGCCGGATCGCGCGCAGCAGCCGGTGCTTCTCGTCGCGCTCGCTCTCGGCGCCGTCGTCGGAGGGCGGGTCCATGGCCAGGTAGGCGAGGACCTGGAGCAGATGGTTCTGCACGACGTCGCGGATCGCGCCGACCGCGTCGTAGAACGATCCCCGGTCCGCGACGTCGAACGCCTCGGCCATCGTGATCTGCACGTCGGCGATGTGCGCGCGGTTCCACACGGGTTCCAGCAGGCTGTTGGCGAAGCGGAACATCATGAGGTTCTGCACCGGCTCCTTGCCGAGGAAGTGGTCGACGCGCAGCAGCCGCTGCTCCGGGAAGTACCGGTGCAGCTCGGCGGTGAGCCGCCGCGCCGACGCGAGGTCGTGGCCGAACGGCTTCTCCACCACGAGCCGCGACCGGGCGTTGAGGCCGGCGGCGCCGAGGCCCTCGGCGATCGGCCCGAACAGGGCGGGCGGCACGGCCAGGTAGTGGACGGCGAACGCCCTTTCGGGAAGGCGCCGCGCGATGTCGCCGTAGACGTCCGGGCCGGTCACGTCGCCGGCGACCGGGACCAGCCGGTCGGCGAGCGCGCCGAACACCTTCTCGTCGACCCGCCCGTACGCCGCCGTGACACTGTCGTGCACGTGCGCGCGCAGCCGGTCGGCGTCGAGGCCGCCGCGGTCGACCCCGATGACGGGCAGATCGAGCGCGCCGCGCGCGGTGAGCCCGTACAGCGCCGGAATGATCATCTTTTTGGCGAGGTCTCCGGCGATGCCGTACAGCACCAGGGCCTCTCCCCGCGGCGGGCTCATGCCGCCACCCCCTCCACCGGTCCCGCTCCGGACCCCTCCGCCGATGCCATGGCCCGTGCTGCGGCATCGGCTGCGGACATGGAGACCCCCGTGTGTCACGAACTGCGCCCCGGAGCGCGTGCGGTGGGCGCCTATTCGGGGCCTGGACCTGCTGGAACAGGTTATTTCCCGGGTCCAAATTATGTCATGTCACACGCCACCTGCGGTAACATAACGTTTTTCCGATGTTACTTTTCGTGTTCCGTAACGATTTGTCGGCCGTTTACCATAGCCTTTTAGTATGGAATTTCGGGACGACTGCGGGTTTACGGTGGGCTAGCCATGCGGGCTGGAGATGAAGAGGTCATCGACGTGCTGATGGCAGAGGATCTCGTCATGCTCCGGCATGCCGTGGTCTCGCTGCTCAACCTGGAGCCCGACATCCGCGTCGTCTCGGAGGTCGACACCGGCGACCGCATCCTGGAGGAGGCGCGCCGCCACCGGCCCCAGGTCGCGGTGATCGACATCGACATGCCGGTCATGGACGGGCTGTCCGCCGCGGAGCTGCTGCGCGATCACGTGCCGGACGTCCGGGTGCTGATCCTCACCAACCTTGGCAAGCCGGGCATTTTGCGCAAGGTGCTCGACGCCCACGTCTATGGGTTCATGTTGAAGGACCGGCCCACCGACCAGCTCGCCCAGGCCATCCGCGACGTCGCGCGGGGCCGCCGCGTGTTCGACCCGCAGCTCGCCCTCATGGCGTGGGACAGCGGGGAGAACCCGCTGTCGATCCGCGAGGTGGAGGTGCTGCGCATGACCGCCGGCGGAGCGAGCCCCGAGGAGATCTCGCGGCGTCTCTACCTGTCGGCCGGCACCGTGCGCAACTATCTCACCGCCTGCATCACCAAGCTCAAGGCCCGCAACAAGATCGACGCCGTGCGCATCGCCGAGGAGATGGGCTGGCTGTGAAGCCGCCCCCGCCGAACCCGCCCGCCCGGTGGGCGGCTCGGCGGAGCCGGCCCGGTCGGGCGGGCACCTCGGTCGGGCGGGCACCGACGGCGCCACCCGGGGTAATGCCCTGCGCGGCTTCGGCCCATGGCTTCAGCTCGTGGGGGAGCCGTCCTGTTTCACCGAGGCGTCCTGCTCCGCTGAGCCGTGCCGTTTCACCGAGGCGTCCTGTTCCGCCGGGTCGCCCGGTTCCGCAGGGATGTCGTATTCCGTCGGACCGCCCGGTTCCGCCGAGGCGTCCTGTTCCGTCAGACCGCCCGGTTCCGCCGGAGCGCCCTCTTTTATCGGGTTGTCCTCTTTTTCCGAGGTGTGCTGTTCGGGGGAACCGTCTTTCTTCGCCCACGGACTTCGGGCGCGCCACTTGCGGCGGGCTTTGGCGACCGCCGTGGCGGAGTCGGGGCGGTCGTGCACCTCGGCGTGGAGCTGGAACCGGCCGTCGGGCCGGACTCCGGCCTGGAGGCGCCCGCCCAGGGACTCCACGCGCAGGGTGAGGTTGCGGATGCCGCTGCCCACGCACTGCTCGTCGGGCACGGCGGTGATGCCGTCGTTGACCATGCACAGCCGCACCCGGTCGCCGGCGCGGTCGACGTTGATCTCGCAGCGGTCGGGGTCGCTGTGGCGGAGCATGTTGGTGACGCCCTCGCGCAGCACGGTCGACAGCACGGTGCTGGTCTGCTGCGAGAGGGCGGAGATGTCGAGATGGACGTCGACCTGGGTGTCGACGCCGGCCACGCGGAGGATCGCCCGCACCGACCGCAGCTCCGACTCCAGCGACATGTTGCGGTAGCCGCTCGACACCATGCGCACGTCGGCGAGCGCCTGCCGGGTGATGCGCAGGACCTCGCGCAGCTCGCGGCTCGTCGAGGTCCAGTTGTCCATGCCCAGCCGCAGCGTCAGCTCGACCTTGTGCGCGACGGTGGAGAGGCTGTAGCCGAGCAGGTCGTGCAGGTCGCGGGCGAACCTGGTGCGTTCTTTCTCCACGGCGACCTGGGCGAGCGCGGCCCGCGACTGGTCCACCTCGACGACCAGCTCGGACATCCTGATCAGGCCGTACACGACGAGCGCGGTGTTGACCGAGGCGATGAAGATGTAGGCGAGGGAGAACACCCCGGTGTCGCCGACCACTGCGAAGTGGCCCAGGTTGCCGACGACGATGACGGTGAAGGCGATCCACGCCGGCGCCGGCGACAGGACCAGCAGGCAGCTGCTGGCGAGGAAACTCGGCATGCCGAGCCAGCCCTCGCCGAGCCACGGCGCGGGGGCGTAGACGAGCACCGCCTGCGTGATCAGCATCGGAATGCGCAGCGGGCCGGTGCGCCGTTCGGCGCTGCCGAAGTAGGCGACCTGCATGACCAGGATGAGGGCCGTGTCGACGATGCCGATGACGAGGGGCACCGGGGAGTGGTGCTCGCCGAGGAACTTGACCGCGTTGATCACCCCGAAGCCGGTGATGACGATCGCGACCATGGCCTTGGCGAGCCGGGGGGCCAGCCGGATCTGTCTGCCCCCTACCGGCCGCTGCCTCGAACCGGTGTCACTGCCGACCACGTGGCGGCCCTCCCCACCCGTGGAGGTGATGATCGAAGCTTAACCGATGACGGCGCATGACAGCCAGTGGAGAGGTTGGTGCGGAGAGGGGCCGGCTAGACGAACGGGGGCGGGTCGTTGAGGTCCTCGTACGCTGTCGGAGCGTCGAGCCTGCCGAGCCGCACCGGCACGTCGTAGAGCCGCCCGGGGGCGAATCTCGGCCAGAACGGCCGCAGCCCCGGCACGATGACCTTGACGACGGGCAGTTCGATGTCGGGCCTGGTCTGGTCGAGCATCAGCAGTTCCATGCCCTTGGCCGCGAGCAGGTCGCGGATCGCCGTGATGTCGTCCAGCAGGTCGGGCCGCCACGGCCACGAGCGGTCGCCCGGAGCCGTGGCCGGCTGCGCCCGGTCGGGCAGCAGGCACGGGTGGCCGGCGACGGTGGCCTCGCGCCACCAGCGCGACGCGCCGGGGTCGCGGGTGCCGTGTCCGCCTGGCCGGTCGGCGTCGAGGACGGCCGGGAGGAGCTGGTTCATCTCGGTGAGCGCGCGGCGCAGCGCCACCCGCGGGTCGAAGTGCGCGCCGAACCCGAACGTGATGTTCTCGGGTCCCGCGCCGGTGCGCCGGGAGATCGCGGCCATGGCCGGGACGCCGAGGTCGGAGGTGACGTCGAGCACCCACAGCTCGCGGCCGAGCTCGGCGTACACGTCGCGGATGCGGTCCGCCCAGTGATCGTGGAACGCCGCCACGTCCACGGCGGGCTGCCGGGTGCGGTTGTACCACCACAGCGCCACCGCGTCGCGTTCGACCAGTTCGAGGAAGCCCTGCACCAGAGCGTCCTCCAGGCTGGCGCCGGCGGCGGACCCGTTGGAGTCGGCCCGGACGAAGCCGCGGCTCAGCTCGGCCGGGGTGCCATAGTAGAGCAGCCCGGTCGGCAGCAGGCGGTGCGTGTCGCGGGTGAGCGACCAGACGGGGGTCCAGGCGATCGGCACCGTCTCGTCGAAGGGCGCGCACACGTAGGCGGCGGGGCAGCCGGCCCGGTTCCACTGCGCCCGGTCGGCGAACTGCCGGGGATGGTAGAGCTGGCATTCGTCGGGGTGCACGGCACGGTCGCGCACGTCGGCGTAGCTCGCCACCACCATGGTCTCGTCGCCCTGGAAGGTGCCCGAGCGCCGCTCCAGGGCCTCGCACAGCGCGCTGACCTCGGCGTCGAGGGCGGTGACGCCTTTGCCGCCGTTCACCCAGGGCGGGCTCGGGGCCATGGTGCCCGGCCGGGACGCGGGGCCGGTGGGGCTTTCGCTCGCCACGTACGAGTGCAGCGGCTCGGGGGTGCGCGGGTCGCGCTGGATGGCGGTGACCAGGCCGGTGATGGGGCTGATCAGGTGCCGGTACCGTTCGTACACTCGCCGCGGCGGCTCGGCGTGCCCGCCGCCGGCGGCCGTCTTCGGCCGGGAGACGAGCCGCGGCGGCCGCCACGCACGGCCCCGCCCCAGGGTGGGATCGCCGCACTCTTCGCATTGGGGGCGGCGACGCAGCCGGTGACGGTCCGATGTCATCGTGAGCGTGTCGAGGGTGAGGATGTCGTGCCGCTCCTCGGGGCGGTGCCCGGCGGCCCAGTGCGCCGCGTGCAGCAGCGCGATCTGCAGGCCCACGGTGACGCTCGCCGCGATGCGCACCTGCGGGCGGGGCGCGGGGCCGGTCTCGCCCCGGGCGCGCTGCACCTGCGCCTCCGCCCATCGGTTGGCCCACAGGCGGTGGGCCAGGCACGCCCAGCAGGGGCCGTCGCCGGGTTCGAACACCGGGCCGATCCAGACCGTCGTCCCGGTGGGCTTGGCGAGCAGCCAGGCGCGGCCGGCGGCGCGGTGCGCCCGGGCGATCTCGGGCAGCGCGGCGTTCAGGTAGTCGTCGCACAGCACGACCGTCAGGTCCGACGGGTCCGCCGGGTCCGACAGGTCTGCCAGGTATGCCGGGTCCGTGTCGCCGGCCGTGTCGCCGGCGACGGCCAGGCCGGCCGCGTGGCACGCCTCGCGCGCGAGCGCCGGGTCGATCGAGCCGGCCGTCACCAGGCGCACCCGCGCCCGCGTCGCCCGCTCGGCTGCGGCGGCGCCTTCCATTCCTGCTGCCTCCCAGTACGCCACGTCACCCGGATCGACGATCTCCGGCGGATATTCGGCCACCAGATCGGCCGCGGCCAGCCTGGCCAACAGGCCCGACACCTGCGCGGCGGGGGCGCCGCCGGGGGCCTCGGAGACCACCTCGGCCCGGCTCCTGGTCCCGTCGAGCAACGGGACCAGGGCCTCGGCGTACCTGCCCCGCAGGGCGGTCATACCGTGCTCCCCGAACAGATAGGCGCCTTGTCCGGCCAGCACGACCGGCCGCAGGTACCGTCTCCACCCCAGCACGGTCGGCATCGGGGCGACGCCTCACGTGTCCTCCGCGTGCGGGCCGTCCTGCCAGCAGATCTGGCTGAACCGGGCCAGGTCGAATCGAATGGTCGCGAGCTCGTCGAACTCGACGATTTCCAGCTCGGTGTCGCACAGCATTGTGTTAGCCATTGTGCGATCCTTCCCTAACCGTAGTGTCAGGTGTTCATCACGCCGTTGATTCTTGAGTGAGTTCGCCAGAATTGCCAGCCGATAAGTTCATGAAGTCGACGTGAGATTTTCATGTCGCACACATGACTCATGCTCTACCCGGCCCGCTGCGGTCCGGGTCAGCCTGGTTGAGGCAGTGCCGTGATTCCCCGGCCGATCCGGGCCCGGGATCTCCCAACGGGGAAGGGGGTGGTCTTTCGTGCGGCATCCATTCGACCCTTCGGCGCAGGCCCTGGAGCCGCCTCCGGCGGACGCGCCGGCGTCCGCGGACGCTCCGCCGGTGGACGAGCGGGCCGAGGTGGCGCCGATCGACTCACTGCTGCCCGCCGACTCGCCCCGCCTGTCCGGGGAGGACCTCGGTCATGCCCGCTCGCTCGGCGAGAAGCTGGCGACGTTCCCGCCGATCCTCGTCAACCGGCGCACCATGCGCGTCATCGACGGGATGCACCGGCTGCGCGCGGCGCTGCTGGCCGGCCACACCACGATCAAGGTGCGGTACGTCGACGCCACGCCGCAGGAGGCGTTCCTGCTGGCCGTCAAGGCGAACATCGAACACGGCCTGCCCCTGTCGCTGGCCGACCGGGAGGCGGCGGCACGGCGCATCATCGAGTGGCATCCCGAGTGGTCCGACCGGGCCATCGCCGGCTACGTCGGCCTGGCCCCCAACACGGTGGGCGAGATACGTCGGCGTTCAAGTGCGCAATCCGTGCGGTTGAACGCGAGGGTCGGCCGCGATGGCAGGGTCCGCCCGCTGAGCACCGCCGACGCCCGGCAGCGGGCGAGCGAGATCCTCAGCGACCGTCCCGAGACCTCGCTGCGCGAGGTCGCCAGGATGTCGGGGCTGTCGCTCGGCACGGTCTACGACGTGCGCGAACGGATGCGCCAGGGCCAGAGCCCGGTGCCGGAGCGGCAGTGCGCCGGCCGGCGGCGGGCCGAGCCGGACTGCGGCTCGCGGCTGGTGTCGTTCCGGCGCCGGCATCCCGGCGGGCCGACCTGGGCCGCGATCCGGCCGAAGCTCAGCGATGACCCCACGGTGCGCTACACCGAGTCGGGCCGCGCGCTGCTGCGCTGGCTCGACACGCGGATTCCGGGCGAGGGGGAGTGGCGCAAGATCATCGAGGCGGTGCCCCCGCACTGGGTCGACGTCCTCGCGAGCGTGGCGCACTCGTGCGGCGACGAGTGGCACGAGTTCGCCCGGGAGCTCGACCGGCGCCGCCAGGACATGGCATGACGGCGGCCACCCGTGCCGGGCCGACCGGCGTGACGAGACGAGAGCAGGTGGGTGATGACCCGAACGGCCTTCCTCTTTCCGGGGCAGGGGTCCCAGAAGGTGGGCATGGGGCGTGACTTCGTCGAGCGCTTTCCGGGGCTGCGCGAGCGCTGGTTCGACGCGGCCGACGACATTCTCGGCATGCCGCTCACCCGCCTGTGCTTCGAAGGCCCCGAAGACGAGCTGCGGCGTACCGAGAACACCCAGCCGGCGATCTTCGTGACGAGTCTGGCGATCATGGATGTGCTCTGTTCGGCGGGGCTGCGGCCCGACGCGGCGGCCGGGCACAGCCTGGGGGAGTACGCCGCGCTGGTGTGCGCCGGCGCCATCGGCTTCGCCGACGCGCTGCGCCTGGTGAGGCGGCGCGGCGAGCTGATGGCGCGGGTGAACGAGCGCACCCCCGGCACGATGGCCGCAGTCATCGGTCTGCCGCCGGAGCAGGTCGAGGACCTGTGCGAACGGGCACGCGAGGCCACCGGCGAGGTCGTGTCGCCGGCCAACTACAACGAGCCCGAGCAGACGGTCGTCTCCGGGGCCGACACGGCCGTCGAGCACGCCGCCGGCCTGGCCGCGCGTGCCGGGGCGCGCATCGTGCGGCTGCGGGTGGGCGCGCCGTTCCACTGCGGCCTGATGGACGTGCTCGACGCCGACTTCGGCGCCGCCCTCGACGAGGTGACGTTCGCCGACCCCCGAATGCCGGTCGTCGCCAATGTCACCGGCGCCTACGTCACCACCGCCGCCGAGGTGAAGGCGGCGCTGCGCGCCCAGGTGTCGGGGGCGGTGCGGTGGACCGAGACGGTGCGCCTGCTCGCGCGCGACGGCTACGACATGTTCGTGGAGGCCGGGCCCGGCCGGGCGCTCAGCGGCTTCTGCATGAAGATCGTGCCGGACCTGCCGGTGCACAGCGCCGGCCAGGTGCGGCGGCTGCGGAGCCTGCTGCCGGACCTCGACCGGGCCGGCACGGCCTGAGGCAGAAAAAATACGGTATGCGGCACGGCCGCCGATCGGCGGCCGTGCCGCATACTGCTTGAAAAGCGTGCGCCCGAAAAGTGTATTCGGGCGGGCCTGCATTCCGCCGCCCCCATTCCGCCGTTTCACCGGCCGTCGAACGGTGCCGTGCGGGGACCCCGGTGTGCGATTCTCGACGGGCCCGCAATTCATCCGGTCTGGCGAGTCAGGAGCGCAGCATGACGAAGGATTCAATTTACGCGGCGGTCCACCCGGCGGTGGCGGAGGCGCTCGGCCTGGACGAGGACGAGGTCCGGCCCGACTCCACGCTCATGGACGAGCTCGGCGCCGAGTCGATCGACCTGCTCGACATCCTGTTCCGGATCGAACGCTCGACCGGGATCAAGATCCAGGCGGCGGACCTGTCGGACTACGTACAGGGCGGCATCCCCGACGAGGAGTTCGGGGACGAGAACGAGATCATCACGCCGAAGGGGCTGCAGCAGCTGAAGAAGGTGATGCCGCAGCTCGACATCGACCGGCTCGCCGGCAGGCTCGCGGCCGAGGACGTGATGGGCCACTTCACCGTCGAGAACCTGGTGACGCTCGTGTCCCAGCGGGCCGGCGTGGCGGTGTGACCGCCATGGGGCGGGAGGAGACGCGAATGGACCTCGAGGGCCGCGTCGCGCTGGTCACCGGCGCGTCGCGCGGGATCGGCCGCGCCACGGCGCTGCGCCTCGCGCGCGAGGGCGCGGCGGTGGGCGTCAACTACCGCTCCGGCCGGCGCGAGGCGCAGGACGTGGTGCGCGACATCGAGGCGATGCAGGGGACGGCCGTCGCGATCCAGGGCGACGTCTCCGACTACGAGCAGGCCCAGGACATCGTGGCCAAGACGGTCGCCGACCTCGGCGGCCTGCACGTCCTGGTCAACAACGCGGGCATCGCCAGGGACGCGCTGATCTTCACGATGGAGCCCGCCGACTGGCTGGCCGTCATGACGGTCAACTTCGGCGGCGTCTTCAACTGCACCAAGGCCGCGTTGCCGCACTTCGCCGCCCAGCGCGACGGTGTCATCGTCAACGTGTCGTCGATGATGGGGGAGCGCGGCTGGACCGGAGAGTCCAACTACGCCGCGTCGAAGGGCGCGATCAACGCCTTCACCCGCTGCTGCGCGGTCGAGACGGCGCGCTTCGGCATCAGGGTGAACGCCGTGCTGCCCGGTTTCTCCCCCACCGATCTCGTCGCCGAGCTGCTCGACAAGGACGGCGGCAAGGGCATCAAACGGCAGATCCCGCTGCGCGGGTTCGCCGACGCCGACGACGTGGCGCAGGCCGTGGCCTTCCTGGCCGGCCCGCGGTCCGGCCAGATCACCGGCTCGCTGCTGCCCGTCGACGGCGGGGTGGGCGCGCAGCTCGGGCTCGGACGGACCAACTGGTGAACGCGACCAGCCGTGAGGAGGCCGGCCCGTGCGGTTCCATCTGATCGACCGTGTCGACGCCTACGAGCCGCGCCGGTCCGTACGGGCCCGCAAGCTGACCTCGGTCAGCGAGGAGCTGTGGGAGCCGTCGCCGGCGGGGCCCGTCATGCCTCCGCCGCTGGTGCTGGAGTCGCTGTGCCAGGCCGCGACCTGGCTGATCGTGGCCAGCACCGAGCGGCGCAAGCGGGCCGCCCTGCTGCAGATCGGGTCGGTGTCGTTCCCGGCCCGTGCGGTGCGGCCGGGCGACGTGCTGGAGCTGAGGGGCGAGGTGACGTCCATGTCGGACGAGATGGCCGTGCTGTCGGGCGAGGCGTCGGTCGACGGCCGGCGGGTCCTCGCCGCGAACGACATCATGTGCGCCCTCATCGACGCCGGCGACCTGCAGGAGCTCGACGAGACCGCCAGGCTGCAGCGCCAGCTCATCAGGGCGGAGGAGGAGTCATGAGCGGACGGGTCGCCATCACCGGGCTCGGCGCGGTCACCCCGGTCGGCAACGACGCCGACACCACCTGGAAGTCGATGGTCGCCGGCCGCAGCGGGGTGGGCCGGATCAGCACGTTCGACGTGTCCACGTTCCCCATCCGCATCGGCGCGATGGTCAAGGGCTTCGAGCTGGGGCCCTACCTGCCCGACCCCCGGTACGGCAGGCATCTGAGCCGCGCGGCCGGGTTCGGGTTCGCCGCGGCCGATCAGGCGATGCGCCAGTCCGGCGCCGGCGGGGCGTACGCGCCGGAGGAGCGCGGCGTGGCCATGGGCGCGAGCGCCGGGCGGCCCGAGGAGCAGGAGCTGGCCAAGGTCATGGCGGCCTACCGGCGCTCCGGCGGCCACGACGTGATCCCGCAGGCCCCGACCAGCCTGCTGATGCGCCAGCAGAACGTCGGCGTGGAGGCCATGGCCCGCCGCTGGGGCCTGGAGGGGCCGATGATCGGGGTGAGCACGGCCTGCTCGGCGTCCACCCACGCCATCGGCGAGGCGTTCCGCCACATCCAGGACGGCGACGCCCGGCTGATGCTCGCGGGCGGCTTCGACTCTCTCACCACCTGGCTCGACGTGCTGGGTTTCACCCTGCTCGGCGCGCTCGCCGACGGCTTCGACGACGATCCCGAACGCGCCTCCCGCCCCTTCGACCGCGACCGGGTCGGGTTCGTGCTCGGGGAGGGCGCCGTCGCGCTGGTGCTGGAGGATCTGGACGCCGCCCGCGAGCGCGGCGCCGAGGTGCTGGCCGAACTGGTCGGCTACGGGTCGAGCCTCAACGCGTACCGGATCACGGACGCGCCGCCCGACGGCAGCGGCCCCATCCTGTCGATGGCCACGGCGCTGCGCGACGCCGGCATGTCGCCGGCCGACGTGGACTGCGTGGTGGCCCACGGCACCTCCACCCCCGGCAACGACGTCTGCGAGACCGTGGCGATCCGGGAGGTGTTCGGGCCCGACGCCTACCGGGTGGCGGTCAGCTCGCCCAAGTCGATGACCGGTCACCTGACCGCGGCGTCGGGCGCGCTGAACGCCCTCGTCGCGGTGCAGGCCATCCGCACCTCGACCGTGCCGCCCACCATCAACCTGGACAATCCCGACCCCAGGCTGGACCTCGACTACGTGCCCCGGGAGGCCCGCAGGACGCGCGTGCGCGCGGCCGTGGCCAACGCCTTCGCGTTCGGCGGCACGAACGGCTCGCTGGTGCTGCGCGCCGCGGGAGGCACGCGATGACCCCGCCGCTGATCGCCCTCGACCGCGTCGTGTCCGTGGAGCCCGGGAGGGGCGCGGTCGCGCTGCGCAACGTGCCGCAGACGCTCGCGATCTTCGATACCCACTTCCCGCTGCGCCCGGTGCTGCCGGGCGTGCTCGTCCTCGGCAGCATCGGCGCGCTGGCGGGCCTGCTGCTGGCCGAGCAGACCGGCCGGTCCTGGCGGCTCGCCGGGGCCGAGCGGGTCCGGTACCGGCATTTCGTCCGGCCGGGCGACCAGCTGCGGATCGCCGTACGGCTCAAGGAGCTGCGCGACGGCGAGGCGGTGCTCGGGGCCGATGTGACGGTCGACGGCCGCACCGTGACCAGCGCCCGGACGATCGTGATGGTCCCCGACGCGGGCCAGGAGAGGGTTCCGACATGAGGCGCGTCCTTGTCACGGGCATCGGAGTGATCACCGCGCTGGGCGCCGGCGCCGAGGCCACCTGGGCCGGTCTGCTCGACGGCCGCAGCGGCATCGGCCCGGTGCGCGGCTTCGACGCGTCGTCGCTGCGCACCCGGCTCGCCGCCGAGATCCCCGGCTTCGACGCGCGCGAGTACGTCGACCGGCGGGCCCTGCGCAAGATGACCCGCAGCGAGCAGCTGGCGGTGGCCGGGGCGACGCTCGCGGTCCGCGACGCCGGGCTGGACGGCGCGGGCGCCCTGGACGGCGAGCGCACCGCCGTCTTCACGGGCAGCAGCAAGGAGGTCTCCGACCTGGCCAAGCTCGTCGACGCGGTCGACGAGGCCACGGTCGGCGGACGTTTCGAGGTGCGGCGGGTCGGCGAGCGGGTCTCCAGCTTCCACCCGCTGTTCTACGTCGAGGGCCTGCAGGGCGCGTCGCTGTTCTACATTTCGGCGGCGTTCGCCCTGAAAGGGGCCAACACCTACTTCGCGGGCACCAGCGAGGCCGGCATGAGCGCGATCGGCCGGGCCTTCCGCGCGGTGCGCCGGGGCGAGGCCGACGTGGCCATCGCCGGCGGCTTCGACGACCCGGTGTGGTGGTGGGCCATGTCGTCGTTCGACTCGCTCGGCATGCTGACCGGCCGCAACGAGCTGGGCGCCGCGGCGTTCCGCCCGTACGACCGGGACGCGAGCGGCGCGGTGCTCGGCGAGGGCACGGCGTTCCTGGTGCTGGAGGAGTACGAGGCGGCCCGCCGCCGCGACGCCCGCGCCTACGCGGAGGTCGCGGGGTACGGCTGCGGCGCCGACGCCCACCGGCTGCTCACCCCGCATCCCGGGGGGCGAGGGCTGGCGCACGCGCTCACCCGGGCGCTCGACGACGCCCGGTGCGCGCCGGAGGACGTCGGCTACGTGGCGAGCCACGGCAGCGCCACCCCGCAGGGCGACCGCAGCGAGGCCGCGGCCTTGCGCGCGGTCTTCGCCGGCGCGGCACGGCCGCCGGCCGCGAGCAGCGTCAAGCCCGCCACAGGGCACCTGGTGGGCGGCGCGGGCGCGCTGAACGCGGCCGTCGCCGCGCTGGCGGTGCACGGCGGGGCGGTGCCGCCGACGCTCAACCTCGACACGCCGCAGCCGGGCTGTGAGCTCGACTGGGTGCCGGGGGAGGCGCGGGACATGGAGATCGGCTGCGCGATGGCGGTCGCCAGGGGCCTGGAGGGCCAGAACGCCGTGCTCGCCCTGCGACCGGCTTAGGGAGAGGAGCGCCAGATGCCACCCGTTGCACCGTACGCCCGCGTCGTGGTCGCGGGTCTCGGCGCGATCACCGCCCACGGGCCGACCGCCGCCGACCTGTGGGACGGCGCGCGCCATGGCCGCGTCGCCATCAGGCCGGTGCGGCAGATCCCGATGGACGGCTTCCGCACGCGCATCGCCGGCGAGGTGCCCGGCCCGGTCGCGCCGGTGACGGGGTTCGGCTACCCCGAAGGGCTGCGCGACCCGGCCGTGGAGTTCCTGCTGCTGGCCGCCCGGGAGGCGGTGGCCGCCGCGCCCGTCGTGCGCGACGCCGTCGTGGCCGAGCGTCTCGGCGTCGTGGTGGGCACCTGCAACGCCGGCCTGATCAGCGCCGAGCACTGGTACCGCGCCCGGATGGACGGCCGCGCGGCCGACCCGAGGCTCGCGGTCTTCGTGCCGCCGCAGGCGCTCGCCGAGGCCCTGGCCGGCGACGTCACCGCCCGCGGGCCGGTGCTCTCGGTCGACACGGCCTGCGCGGCCGGGGCGAACGCCATCGGCTACGGCGCCGACCTGATCCGGCTGGGCCTGGCCGACGCCGTCCTCGCGGGCGGCACCGACGCCCTGTCCGACGTGCTGATCGCCGGCTTCAACTCGCTGGAGTCGCTGTCGCCGGAGCCGGCCGCGCCGTACTCCCGGGACCGGCTGGGGCTGTCGCTCGGCGAGGGCAGCGGCATCATGCTGCTGGTGCGCGCGGACCTGGCCCGCTCGCTCGGCCTGCCCGTCCTCGCCGAGGTCGCGGGCTACGGCCTGTCCGCCGACGGCTACCACGCGACGGCGCCGCACCCCGAGGGCAGGGGCGCGGCGCGGGCCATCCAGGCGGCGCTCCGGCACGCCGGGGTGCGCCCCGACGAGGTCGGCTACGTCAACAGCCACGGCACCGGCACGGCCAAGAACGACCCGGCGGAGACCAAGGCGACCAAGCTGGCCCTCGGCGACGCCGCCAAGGGCGCGCTGCTGAGCAGCACCAAGTCGATGATCGGGCACCTGCTCGGCGCGGCCGGCGCGGTCGAGGGCATCGTGACCGTCAAGGCGCTGGCCGAGCAGGTCGCGCCGCCGACGGCCAACTTCACCGAGCCGGACCCCGAGTGCGACCTTGACTACGTGCCGAACGTGAGCCGGCCGGTCGACATGACGGTGGCGATCTCCAACAACTTCGCGTTCGGCGGGGCGAACGCGACGATCGTGCTGACCCGCGACCGCGCCGAGGCGCCCCCCATGCCGGTCCTGGACCGGGTGGTCGTCACCGGGCTGGCCGCGCTCACCCCGGCCGGCACGACCGTCGAGGCGCTGTGGGAGGCCTTCGCCGACGGCCGCGACCTCACCACCGAGCACACCGGCGACGCGGGCGGCGGCATCGTCCGGCTGGGCCGGGCCGCCGTCGACGTCGCGGAGTTCCTGCCGGCGAAACAGCGCAGGCGCATGGACCGCCTCGGCATGCTCACGGTGATCGCCTCCCGGCTCGCGCTGGCGGACGCCGGGCTCGACATCGGCGACGACAACCGTGACCGCGTCGGGGTGATCTTCGGCACCGGAGTCGGGCCGATGGAGTCGATGGAGCGCTTCGCCCGCCCGCTGTTCACCGAGGGGCCGCGGGCCGCCAGCCCGGCGGTGTTCCCCAACACCGTCTACAACGCGGCCGGGGGGCAGGTCGCCATGCACCTGGGCGCGGTCGGCAGCGCCTCGACCGTGACGACGGGCCACGCCGCGTCCGCCGGCGCGCTCAGCTACGCCGGCGATCTGCTCTCGCTGGACCACGCCGACGCCCTGGTGGCCGTCGGCGCCGACACCCTGACCGACACGGTCATCGAGGCCTACCGCGGCCTCGGCGTCCTCGACCCGCACACCGGTTTCCCGCTGGCCGAGGGCGGCGTCGCCCTGGTGCTCGAACGCCGCGGTCACGCCGCGGCCAGGGGCGCCGTCCCGTACGCCGAACTGCTCGGCCACGGCGTCGCCTCCGACGGCCGCGGGGCCGGGCGGTGGGACCGGCGGGGCCACGGCGTGGAGCGCGCGGTGCGCATGGCGCTGGCGCGGGCCGGTCTCGCGCCCGGCGACGTGGCCGGCGTCTGGTGCGCCGCGGCCGGCCTGCGGGCCGCCGACGAGCCGGAGGCGGACGCCCTCGCCCGGGTGTTCGGCAGCCGGCCGCCGGTGTTCGCCCCCAAGCGCCTGCTCGGCGAGCCGATGGGCGCGGGCGGCGCGCTGAACGCCGTGCTGGCGGCGACGAGCCTGCGCCTCGGGCACACCAGCGGCCCGGTCCTGATCACCAGCTCCTCCCTCGGCGGCACGCACGTCGCCCTACTGATCGGCCCCACGTCCTAGCGTCTCAAGGATTGGACCTGGAACGGATATGGTGAACACATCGCGGCGCGTGAGCGTGCTGAGCACGGGGTCCTACCTGCCGGGCCCCCCGATCGGCAACGCCGACATGGAACGCCTGGTCGGCCCCCTCCCCGGCGAGGTGCTGGAGGGCCTGCAGGTCAAGACGCGGCACTGGGTCGTCGACCCGGTCACCGGCGAGCACCGGGAGAGCAACTCCGAGCTCGCCCACCACGCCGCGGCGATCGCGCTCGACCGCGCGGACGTGCCGCCGCAGGAGGTGGACCTGCTGGTCACCTCCACGGCGAGCCCCGACTACCTGCTGCCGCCGATGGCGACCTTCCTGCAGGAACGGCTCGGCCTGCGCGCCTGCACGTCGATCGAGCTGCGCTCGGGCTGCGCCGGCTTCGTGGAGGCGATGGACGTGGCCCGCCTGTACCTGGAGCGGGGCCTGAAGAAGACGGCCGTGGTGGTCGGCAGCGAGGTGATCTCGCCGCTGCTGGTGCCGGTGTTCCGGGGCAAGGACCCGGCGCGCATCCGCATGCGCGACCGGATGAACCCCTACAACTTCGGCGACGGGGCGGGCGCGCTGGTGCTGCGGGCCGGGGAGCCCGGGGACGACGGGCCGGACGGCCGCACCGATGGCCTCGCGGACGGTCTCGCGGGCGGCATCATCGGCGGCGCGGTGGCGTGCGTCGGCGGCGAACGGGCCCCCGGCATGCAGATCGTCGGCGCCGGCGGCACCCACGCGCCGCTGCACCGCCAGCTCGCCGCCAAGCGGCTCATCGACCTGAAGGTCGACCTCATCGAGTCGGGGCGTTTCACGCCGCACGTCATCACCGAGTCGATGCGGGCCACCCTCGACGCGGCCGGCGTCGCCGCCGGCGACGTGGACCTGTGCGTCATCCCGGAGGGGAACGCCGGCTACATCACCGACGAGCTGGAGGAGGCCGGGCTGCTCACCCCCGAGTGGCTGGCCCTCAGCCCGAAGATCTTCGAGAATCTGGCGCTCGTCGGCGCCACCGGCTCGGCGGCCGTGCCCCTCGCGCTGGACCACGCCTGGGCCACCGGCGCCGTCTCCGAGGGCGACGTGGTGATGCTGCTGGCCATCGAGACCAGCAAGTGGAAGTACGGCGGCATGGTCTTCACCTGGACGGCCGCCCGGCCCTCCGGCGCGGCGGACCCGCCCCACCACGAGCAGACTCCGCACGGACAGGCCGCGCACGAGCAGGCCACGGACCGGGCCGGGTACGCCGACGACGACGCGGCGGCCGTGCCCGCGCTCGGCTCGTGATGGCCGCCAGGGCGGTGCGCCCGGTCGAGCGCACGCTGGACACCGGCCCCGGCGGCGGCCCGCTCACCTACGCGGAGATGCCCGGCGACGGGCCCGCGGTGCTGCTGCTGCACGGCCTCGGCGCACGCTGGCAGGTCTTCGCGCCGATGTTCGCCGGGCTGCGCGGCCGGGCGCGGGTCTACGCGCTGGACTTCCGCGGGCACGGCACCTCGGGCCGGACCCCCGGCCGCTACCGGCTGGAGGACTACCGCGACGACGCGCTCGCGCTGCTCGATCTGGTGGGCCCGCCGGCGTTCGTCTACGGCCACTCGCTGGGCGGCTGGGCGGCCCTGGAGGCGGCCGCGGCCCGTCCGGGCGACGTCACCGGCGTCGTCGTCGCCGAGTCGGCGATCTTCCCCGAGAACATCGACCCCGACCTCGCCATCTCCTACCTGGCCGACCTGCCGCTGGCGCTGCGCTCCGTCGCCAAGTCGCTGCGGCAGCTCGACCCGGAGGTGATGACCTTCTTCCATGACGGCCGCCTGCTCGAACGCTACGAGCCGGCCGCGCTGCTGCCGAAGGTGGGCTGCCCGGTGCTGCTCCTGCAGGGCGACCCCGCCCGCGAGGACAGCCTCATGACCGATGCCGACGTGCGCCGTGCCCTCGCGCTGCTGCCCGACGCCCGGCACACGCTGCTGCCCGGCCTCGGCCACGGGATGCACGTGGAGGACACCGGCGCGGTGCTCGACGCCCTCCTGCCGTTCCTCGGCACGTGACCTCTCGGCACGTGACCTCTCGGCACGAGACCCCGAGCACGAAACCCCGAGCACGCGACAGTGGGCACGCGACAGTGGGCACGCGACACCGAGCACGCAACGACGATGGGACGACGGCACAGCCCGTCGTCCCATCGGCTCGTCCCATCGGCGGCGATCCGCACGGGGGCACCTCACTTGGGCACTTTGCCCAGGGCCTGCAGCAGACGCAGGACGCCCAGCCGGTTCAGCCAGTACAGCAGGCGCGGGTTGTCGGGGATCGCGCGGAGCTGGCCGAGCATCTGCAGCAGGTCCTCGCGGATGCGCACCTCCGCGATCTTCCCGTCGCGCATGTCGTAGACCGCGATGCCCGACTGGACGATCGACCGGCCGGTGGCGGCCACGGGGCCGAGCCGGCCGGTCTGGGTGCCGGTGAGCGTGAACCGCACCGCGACCTGGTTCCCCTCGGCCAGCACGTCCTCGGGGTCGAAGCGCATGTCGGGGAACGCGCTCACCATCTCGTTGATCTTGCGTTCCAGGATGGCCAGGCCGCGCACGGGCGCGGCCATCTCCGGGTGGTCGAGCACCTGGTCGGGGGCGCAGAACTCGGGGATCTTGCTGTAGTCGCGGGAGTTCTGCACCTCCTCCATGAACCTCAGCACGACCTGCTTGTTGCGCTCCTGCTCGCCGCGCGCGGCGGGCGGGGTGGCGGTGGTCATGGCCTCTCCTCCATCGTCGGCCGGGCGGCGTGGTCAGCCGGACAGCACGGGGACGAGGCCGAGCTGCTCCAGCAGCCGGCGGCGCTCCCACTCGTACCACTGCTCCACGATCAGCCCGTCGGCGAGCAGCGAGATGGCGACGCAGCCCACCGCCATCTCGCGGCCCGTGGCCCGTACGCCCAGCCAGTTGCCGGTGTGGACGCCGGTCATGGTGAACTCGGTCGACACGCGGTCCCCTTCGCCGATCTGGCCGAGGACCGTGACGCGCAGCCCGGGAAAGCCGGCGTGGTAGCCGCGGACGAGGTCCGCCAGCGCCCCCGGGCCGCGCAGGTCGCGAAAGCCCGGGGCGTGACCGGCGTAGCCGGGGGCGAGGATCTCGCCGGCGACCTGCGGCCGCCGCATCGTCCACAGCTCGGTGAAGCAGCGCGCCACCAGCGCCTTCGTGGCCTGTTCCGTGTCCAGCGCCATCGCGCTCACCTCATCTCTGGGTGGTCTCGTCTCTGGGTGGTCTCGTGCCGGTGGGGTCCGGCGCGGTCAGGTGGCCGCCGGGGCGGGGGCGCCGGGCCGCTTGACCACGCCGAGCCGCTGCAGCAGCCCCATCACGTCGAACTCGCCCCAGTCGGAGACGACCTTGCCGTCGATGACCCGGGTGATCGCGATGCCCGACAGGCTGACCTCTTTGCCGGTCGCCGGGATGCCGAGCCAGGTGCCCTTGTGGGTGCCCCTGCCGGTGAAGCGGGTCACGCAGCGCGACCCCTCGGCGTGCTGGGCGTGGATCTCCAGCGTCATGTCCGGCACGCCGTCCCGCCACGAGCCGACCAGGCGCTTCACGCCTTCGGGGCCGCGGGTGAGGGAGTTGCCGGGCGCGTGGCCGATGAACTCGGGGGCGAACAGCTCGTCGGCGACCTCCAGCCGCCCCTCGGACCACAGCTCCTGGTAGAAGCGCCGTACGACGGCCTTGGACTCCTCGGCCGACCCGCCCTCGGGCAGCGCCGCGACGGCCGCCCACGCCGCTTCGGTGTCCTCGGGCGGGCCGGAGCGGGGCGGGGCCGGGATGATGCCGAGCTGCATCATCATTCCGGCGGCGTCCCAGCAGGTCCACGTCTCCGCGACCTTGTCGCCGGCGATGCGGTTGATCGTGATCCCCGACACCGCGCCGCGCTTGCCGGTGTTCGGGATGCCCATGAAGGGCTTGCTCTGCGTGCCCACGGCCACGTGGCGGGAGGCGACGTAGTCGCCCTCGGCGATCTGCTCCTCGACGGTGACGTGCATGTCGGGGAACCCGTCGAGCCACCGGGCGATGGTGCCCCGGGCCTCCTGCCTGTCGGCCGTGCCGGAGCGGCCGAGGGAGGTGTTCTCCCACAGCGCGTTGAGCCGGAAGTCGTCGGTGTAGAGGTCGTCCATGAAGGCGAAGTCGCCCTTGTTCCAGACCTGGTCGAAGAACGCGCGGATGATCGCCTTGTTCTCCTCGGTCGTGCCCATATCGATCTCCTTGATCTGCTCGATCGTGCCTGTCGTGGTCGGTGGGAAGGCGCCGGGCGCGACCGCGAGGCGGCCGGCGTACGGCGATGGGCCGTGCGACCGGGCTCAGCGGCGCAGGCCGAGGCCGGTCAGCTGCTCGATGTCGTGGCGCCGGCGCAGCTCGGCGATGGCGTCCGGGCGGGGCGGCCAGCCGCTGGTCATGAGCTCCGAGAGCTCCCGCAGGTACTCCTCGTGGCTGGCGGGGGCCGCATGGAAGATCATCCGGGTGGGGGTGCGGCCCGGGTTCGCGAAAGCGTGCGGGCAGCCGGCCGGCACGTACATGAAGCTGCCGGGGCCGCAGCGCATCACCCTGCGCCCCTCGGGCGACTCCCACTCCCGCCAGTCGCCGCTGGTGCGCACGGCCGGCTCGAAGGCCAGCAGGTCGAGCTCGCCGTCGATGACGAAGAAGAACTCCTCGCTGCCGTGGTGCAGGTGGGCGCCGACGTCGAACCCCGGCCCGACGATGGCCTCGAAGGTCGAGCCGGCCGCGCCGTGCCGCGCCCCCGCCTTCAAGGTGATGCCGAGCAGGCCGGCGCCGATTCGCTCACCGCCACCGGGAGCCAGGACGAACCCATCAGACACCGAAATCGATCCCTTCTTTGCCGGGGCGCCGCGACGGACGCCGTCGAAGAACGTCGCCGAACCGGGCCGGCCGGTGCGTCGCGGCCGGGGAACGCGGAACACGCCGGGGCGGCCGGCCCGCCCGCGGGCCGGGGAAGGCGTGCGGCAGGTGGAAGTACGTCGCGGAGAACCCGCGGAGAACCGCTATCGAGACGCCCGCTAGGCGGCGGGCGGGAAATCAGGGTGGTCGAAGCCGAGGCCGGGCAGCCCGGCCAGCCGCAGCGCGAGCTGCGCGGTGTGCATGCCGGAGATCAGGGCGCGCAGCGAGCCGGTGCCGGGCTGCGTCCAGTGCCCCGACAGCAGCAGCCCGTCCAGGGGCGTGACGTGCGGCGAGCGCTTGCCGCCGGTCTGCGTGGGCAGGTTCTCCCACCCGTACGCCGCGCCGTGCCGGTTGCGGGTGTGCCGCTCCAGCGCCCTCGGCGTCGCCGTCTCCAGGTAGGTGATCGAGTCGCGCAGGCCGGGGAAGACCGGCTCGAAGGCGTCCAGCACCTGGTCGGTGTAGCGCTCGGTCTCGCCCTTCCACGGCCGCCCGATGTCGTACGGCGCCAGCGAGTGCACGACCAGCAGATGCTCGCCCTCGGGCGCGAGCGAGGGGGACGCGAGCGTCGGCACCGTGCCGAACATGCCGCCCGGCCGGCCCGCCAGCAGGTCCCGGTACGACTCGTCGTGGTCGACGTGCGGCGCCCGGAACACCTCGTGCACCGCGTCCATCGCCCGCAGGTCCAGGCTGGTCGCGACGAACACGATCACGGCCGACAGCGACGGCTTCATCCGGTGCAGCCGCTTCATGAACCCCGGCGGCAGATGCTCGTCGCCGACCATCTCGGTGAAGGTCGTCGTGGCGTCGGCGTTCGAGACGACCTGCCCGGCCCGGACCTGCTCGCCGTCGTCGAGCTCGACCCCGGCCGCGCGGCCCCGCTCGACCAGCACCCGGGTCACCGACCGGCCCAGCACGACCTCGCCGCCGGCCAGCTCCAGGCCGGCGCACAGGGCGTCGGCGAGCGACTGGAAGCCGCCGTCGGGGTAGAAGCAGCCCTCCAGGTAGACGCTGAGCACGGTCGAGAACGTCACGAAGTCCAGCCGCGAGGGCGGCGAGCCGAGATACGGCCACGACACGCTCGCCACCGACTTCACCAGCGGGTCGTCGAAGTACTCGTCGAGCACCTGGCCGGTGGTGGCCTTGAGGTACTTGAACAGCACGGGGAACCGGCGCGCGGCGTCGTCGAGCCCGGCCAGGCCGAGCTGCGGCGGCAGCTCGTGCGCCTCCTTGTGCAGCCGTACGCACAGCCGGAAGAACTCCCGCAGCCGCTGGGCGTGCTTGGGGAACCGGGCGCAGTGCACCTCGACGAACTCCTCCAGCCCGAACGGCGTGCGCAGGTCGAAGCCCGGCAGGACGGCCTGGTAGTTGGACTCCAGCGGCACGAACCGGCACCGGTCGCGCACGCCGAGCCAGCTGAGCAGCGCGGCCGGAAGGGCGTGGTCGTGCCCCTGCGGGAAGACCGACATGGCGGGGTCGAAGGTGTAGGGCCCTCGCTTGAAGGCGTGGGCATAGCCACCGACTCCGGTGCCCTGTTCCACGACCAGAACGGTGCGGCCGGCCTTCGCCAGGCAGGCCGCCGCGCTGAGCCCGCCGATGCCGCCGCCGATCACCACGACGTCATAGGAGCTCTCGCGAGGTTGTTGTCGCTCCTGTCCATTCACGGTCGGCACACTAACATTTCAGTTGGCGTCGGCAGCAACGCGCAGAACATAAACAATGGCGGGTGCGCGGCCGTCTTCGGTGCTGTCCATATTTGCTCGTAATATGGGCCGCATCGCCTTTGAAGGAGGACGGGCGATGGCCGCCTCACAACGTATTCACGTGGAGATCGTTCAACGTATTCAGGGGATTGCCGTGTGCGGGAAGCAGACCCATGCCCGATAGCGACAGATCACGCGGCCCCACGCTCACCGTGGTGCTGTTCACGGATATGGTCGGCTCCACCGCGATACGGGCCGAGCACGGCGAGCAGGTCGCCGAGGAACTGCGGCGGACCCACGACCGCCTGGTGCACGAAGCCGTCCGGGCGCACGAGGGCACCGTCGTCAAAGGGCTGGGCGACGGCGCCATGGCGGTGTTCCCCGGCGCGTCGGAGGCCATCGAGTCGGCGGTGGCCATCCAGCGGGGCGTGTACCGGCTCGGCCACCAGGACACCCTGCCCGCCGTCATCGAGCTGCGGGTCGGCGTGAGCGTCGGGGAGGTCGTGTGGGAGCAGGACGACTGCTTCGGCACGGCCGTGATCGAGGCGTCGCGGCTGTGCGCCGCCGCCAAAGGCGGGCAGATCCTGGCCAGCGATCTGGTGCGGGTGCTGACCGGCGGCCGGCTCGGCCCGCTGTTCTCGTCGGTGGGGGCGCTGACGCTGAAGGGGTTGACCAAGCCGCTGGACGCCGTCGAAGTGGCGTGGCGGCCCCGCGCCGGGCAGGCCATCGTGCCGTTGCCGCCCGGCCTGATGCGCGCCGACCGGCTGCCGCTCGCCGGCCGGGTCGCCGAGCGGGGCCTGCTCATGTCCGAGTGGAAGCGGGCCACCGCGGCCCGGTCGCAGGGCGGCGGCGGGCGGGTCGTGCTGCTGTCGGGGGAGCCGGGCGTCGGCAAGACCCGGCTCGTCCGGGAGGTCGCCACCGAGGTGCACCGGGCCGGCGCGATCGTGCTGTTCGGGCAGTGCGACGAGGAGATGGGCGCCGCCTACCACCCGTTCGTGGAGGCGCTCGGCGACTTCGTCGCCGCCTGCGGCGAGGAACAGATCCGCGGCATGATGGGGCCGCTCAGCGGCGAGCTGGCCACCCTCGTGCCCAGCCTGCCCGAGAGCGTGCCCGGCCTGGCCGGGCCGCTGCGGGCCGAGCCGGAGACCGAGCGGTACCGGCTGTTCGAGGCCGTCGTGGAGCTGTTCGCCGCGATGTCGGCCACCGCCCCGGTGCTGCTCGCCCTCGACGACCTGCACTGGGCCGACGCCCCGACCCTGCTGCTCCTGCGTCACCTGCTGCGCTCCAACGAGCCGATGCGGCTGCTCGTCGTCGGCACCTACCGCGACACCGACATCGGCCGCGACCACCAGCTCATGCATCTGCTGCCCGACCTGCGGCGGGCCGGGCGCGGCACCCGGCTGCCGCTGTCGGGGCTGAACGAAGACGAGGTCACCGAGATGGTCGCCTCGGCCGCGGCCCGCGAGCTCGCGGCCGACGAGGTCGAGTTCGCCCGCCACCTGCGCGCCGAGACCGGCGGGCACCCCTTCTGCGTCGAAGAGGTGCTGCTGCACTTCGTGGAGACCGGCGCGCTGCTGCGCGAAGGCGGCCGATGGGCGTCGACCGAGGCCCGCCAGGCGCTCGGCATCCCCGACGGGGTCCGCGAAGTGGTGGGCCAGCGGCTGTCGCGGCTGCCGCGGGCCGCCCGTGACGTGCTGTCCAAGGCGGCCGTGATCGGCCACCACTTCGACGTGCAGCTGCTCGCCGCCATCGTCGACGGCGGCATGGGCGTCGTGGTCGACGCGCTCGACGCCGCCGAGCCCGCGCGGCTGGTCGCGCCCGTGCCGGGCCGCGGCGACCGCTACCGGTTCGGGCACGCCCTGGTGCGCTCCTGCATCTACGAGGAACTGCCCACCAGCAGGCGCCGCTGGCTGCACCGCGCCGTCGGGCTGGCGCTGGAACGGCAGACCGGAAACGGCGAGCGCCTGAACGAGATGGCGATCCACTTCGCCGAGGCCGCCGCCGTGGGCGAGGCCGACCGGGCGGTCGACTACGCCCGCCGGGCGGGCGACCGGGCCGTCGCCAGGCAGGCGTTCGAGCAGGGCGCCGCCCACTACGCGCGGGCCCGGCAGGCCCTGGAACTCGCCAGCGAGGCCGACCCCGAGCTCGCCTGCGACCTGTACCTGGCCGAGGCGGCGGCGCTGTACCGGGCCGGCGCCGACCGGTTCCGCGGCGTCGCGTTCGCGGCGGCCGACGCCGCCCGCGCCCTCGGCGACGCCGAGCGCATCGCCCGGGCCGCCCTGCTGTTCGTGCACGCCGGGCCGTCGAACCCCATGGTCAACGCGCGAGAGGTCGCGCTGATGGAGGAGGCGCTGGAACGGCTCGACGACACCGACAGCCCGGCCCGGGCACGGCTGCTGGCCGGCGTCGGCGCCGCCCACACGCGCATGCGGCCGGAGTCGGCGGCGCGGTTCAGCGGCGAGGCGGTGGCGATGGCCCGCAGGCTGAACGATCCCATGGTCCTGGCCGCGGTGCTCGCGAGCCACCACGCGGCCATCGCCGGCCCCGACACCATCGAAGAGAGCCTCGCCGTCGCCCGCGAAATGGTGACGCTGGGGGAGTTGCTCGACGACCCCGAGACCAGGCTGGCCGGCCACATGGCCTGCTACGCCAGCCTCGTCGCGGTGAGCGACATCGACGCGGCCGACGCCGCCCTCGACGCCTTCGAGGCCCTGGCCCGCGACCTGCGCCAGCCCATCTACGCCTTCCACGTCCTCCGGCTGCGCGCCGCGCAGGCGCTGCTGGCGGGACGGGTCGCCGAAGGCGAACGGCTGGCGACCGCCATGTGGGAGAAAGGACAGGAGACCAGCATTCCCGCCACCGTCAGAGACGCCATGCTCGCCGGGTTCCGCTTCCTCGTCCGCGAGGTGCAGGGCCGCCTGCCCGAGCTGATGCCCGAGGTGGAACGGCTGGTGGCCGCGCAGCCCGACTGGCTGCTCATGCGCGTGGTGCGGGCACACCTGTGGTGCGTCACCGGACGGCGGCGGCACGCGCAGGACCTGCTGGACGAGCTGAAGGCCGACCGGTTCAACGGCGTGCCGCGAGACCTGCTGTGGTTCGAGACGATGCTGCACCTGGCCGCGGTGGCCTGCGACCTCGCCGACGTCGAGGCGGCCGAGGCGCTGTACGAACGTCTCGCGCCCTACGCGGGCCGCAACACCTTCACCGGCATGGGCTCGTTCGGCCCGGTCGATCGCCCCCTCGCGCTGCTCGCCACGACCCTGGGCCGCCCCGACGCCGCCGACCACCACTTCGCCGCGGCCCTGCGCCTCACCCGATCGCTGCGCGCCCCCGGCTGGGCGACCCTGATCCGCCGCGACTGGGCCCGGGCCCTGCACACCCGCGACACCCCGTCCGCCCGCTCCCGCGCCCACCACCTGGCCGCCGAAGCCCACACCGAGGCCCAAGCCCTGGGCCTGACGGCCTTGGCCGAAGACCTGACCCACCTGATGGCCAACGCCCCCACGACCACCACACCACCCCGTCCCCGATGAGGACGCCGCCCCTCAGAAGCCCACTACCCCCGCCCACGCCCCCACCCGCACGGCACTCACCGGTGCACGCCCCCATGGCGCTCACCTGTGCAGGGGCACCTGCCTGTGTACAGGGCACCTACCTGCACGGTGCGGGCCTGCATGGTGCGTGCCTACACGGTGCGGGCCCGCACGGTGCTCGCCTCCACGATGCCTACCCGCAGTGCCTACCTGCACGGCGCCTGCCTCTGTGGCATCCATGCGCCACGGCGTCCACCTCACCGTGTCCGCCCGGAGGGCCGGCGATTTGGGCGCCGCGTCGGCGAGAAGCGCGACGGCGGGGATGCGGCGCCCGGATCGACGGTGCGTAACGCGGCGTTGGTGCCCGGGCCGAGCCTGGGGCCGGGGCACTCCCGTCTGTACGGCGCCTACCTGCACGGCGCCTGCCTCTGTGGCATCCATGCGCCACGGCGTCCACCTC
>JBIQJI010000005.1:137222-159571 GCA_044507605.1 Actinomycetales bacterium
TTTGGGCGCCGCGTCGGCGAGAAGCGCGACGGCGGGGATGCGGCGCCCGGATCGATGGCGCGTAACGCGGCGTTGGTGCCCCGGCCGAGGCTGCGGCCGGGGCACTCCCGTCTGCACGGCGCCTACCTGCACGGCGCCTACCTGCATGGTGCGTGCCCGCACGGTGCCCACCTGCACGGTGCCCCTCCCTGATATCCGCGCTCCACGGCACCCATGTCACGCCGTCCACCCAGCGCCGATATGGGCGCCGCGTCGGCGAGAAGCACGACGGCGGGGATGCGGCGCCCGGATCGACGGTGCGTAACGCGGCGGATGTGTCAGGGGTCATGAGCCCTGGCGGGCCGACGCGGGGATCGAGGGCTGGGGCGGGGAGGGGACGGCCGGCTCGTTTTCGCCGCCGAGGCGGCGGCGGGCGGTTTCGCGGCGGCCGAGTGCGGGGGTGTGCTCCATGACGGTCGCGAGGCCGAAGCGGGGCATGTTGTCGTACACCGACTCGCATTCGCGGGGGTCGATCTTGTAGGTCTCGTGCCAGACGCCGAAGGTGCCGTCGGTGCCGACGATCCGGTTGTACTCTCGCCACGCCGACAGGTGCGGCTCGGTGGGGTGGCGCGCGAAGCGTTCGAGGTCCTCGAACGTGCGCCAGTACTGGATCATGCCGATGCCGCGTCCGTACAGGATGGGCTGGCCGCCGAGGAATCCCTTCTCGGGGTGGGCCAGCAGGGTCTTGTGCATGCGGACGAACGCCCGGGCGCCCATGCTCCACTTGCGGATGGACCAGAATCGGTTGATCTTCATTCCGATGAGGAACACGACGAACGGCTCGGCGGGCCGGGCCGTGTAGCGCCCGGGAAACACCTGAGCGGCCATTGATAAACACCTCCGCGGCTCGTCACATTCACCCGTCGCCCGATTTTCGCGCGGGTGCGTCACCGGTTTTTCCGGAGAACCTCGGGCAGCGTAAGTCGGAGCCGGGAGAAAAGGCCAGATGTGCTTTTGCGGTGAACCGTGGGGCCGGGCTTGTGTCGGGTGCGAGCGCGGGATGAGACTCGCCGGGCAGGAATCCGGTAATCGCGGAGGGCGAGTCATGTACCAGTACGATTACGACACCCTGTTCATCGGCGGCGAATGGGTGCGCCCGGCCGGCACCGGCACCATCACCGTCGTCTCCCCGCACTCGGAGCAGCCGATCGGCCGGGCGCCCGAGGGCACCGCGGCCGACATGGACCGCGCGGTCGCCGCGGCGCGTGAGGCATTCGACCACGGGCCGTGGCCGCGCATGACGTTCGCCGAGCGGGCCGCGGTGCTCGGCCGGCTCGCCGGTCTTTACGGCGCCCGGCTGCCCGAGCTGGCCGAGCTGATCACCGCCGAGGTGGGTTCGCCGATCGCGTTCACGCGGCTGACCGCCGGCCAGCCGGCCGCCATGCTGCAGTTCTACGCCGAGTTCGGCGCGACGTTCCAGCAGGAGGATCAGCGGCCCGGCATGTTCGGCCCGTCGCTGGTGCGGCGCGAGCCCGTCGGCGTGGTGGCCGCGATCGTGCCGTGGAACGTGCCGCAGTTCTCCAGCGTGGCGAAGATCGCGCCGGCGCTGCTGGCGGGCTGCACGGTCGTGCTCAAGCCGGCGCCGGAGACGCCGCTGGACGCCTATCCGCTCGCCGAGCTGGCCCGTGAGGCGGGCCTGCCCGGCGGCGTGCTCAACATCGTCGCGGGCGGCCGTGAGGTGGGCGAGCATCTGGTGGCGCATCCGGGCGTCGACAAGGTGGCCTTCACCGGCTCGACGGCCGCGGGCCGCCGGGTGGGGGCGATCTGCGGGGAGCGGCTGAAGCGGGTGAGCCTGGAGCTGGGCGGCAAGTCGGCGGCGATCATCCTCGACGACGCCGACCTGACCGACATGATGGGCCTGTTCACCATCGCGTCGCTGATGAACAACGGCCAGTCCTGCGTGGCGCAGACCCGCGTGCTCGCCTCCCGGGCCCGCTACGACGAGGTCGTCGACGCCGTGGCCGGCATGATGACCGCGCAGCGTGTCGGCGACCCGGCGGATCCGGCCACCGGCATCGGCCCGCTGGTCGCCGAGCGGCAGCGCGAGCGGGTGGAGGGCTACATCAGGATCGGCGTGGACGAGGGCGCCAAGATCGTCGTGGGGGGCCTGGACCGGCCGCACGACCGGGGCTGGTACGTCGCCCCGACCCTGTTCGCGGGCGCCACCAACGACATGCGCATCGCGCGCGAGGAGATCTTCGGCCCGGTGCTCACGGTGATCCCGTACGACGACGAGGCCGACGCGATCCGCATCGCCAACGACAGCGACTACGGCCTGGCCGGCTCGGTCTGGACGGCCGACCCCGGGCACGGCCTCGACGTGGCGCGGCAGGTGCGCGCGGGGACGTACGGCGTGAACTGCTTCACGCTGGACGTGAACGTGCCGTTCGGCGGCTACAAGGCCAGCGGGGTGGGCCGGGAGCTCGGCCCCGAGGGGCTCGCCGCCTACCTGGAGACCAAGACGATGATGCGCCTGGGCGGCTGACCCGCGCCTGTGACCCCCGGTGACCCCACCCGGATGACCCTCACCCGGCTGACCGCTACCTGGCGTGCGCCCCACCCGGCCCGGGCCTGGCTCGGCCTGGCTCGGCTCGGCCTGGCCTGGCTCGGGCGCCGGGCAGCTGCGCCGGCGTTCAAATCGGGACCTTGGACCCGAAATCCTGGCGAGTCGTACGTTAGCCGGGCAGAACCTGCTTGTCCTGCGGATCCGTGCTAGCGGAGGTTGGCGTGGACGTACATGTAGACGATCTCGCCCAGCGAGCCGGCGATGCCTTCGACGCGGCGGACTATCAGGCGAGTTATCTCCTGGCCCTCGACGGGCTGCGCGACAGCCCGGAGCACGCCGGGCTGCTCGGGCTCGCCGGTCGTGCCGCGATGGAGCTCGGCCTCGACGACGCGGCCGGCTATCTCGGCAGGCTCGTCGCCCAGGTGCCGCACGACGCCTCGGCGTGGCGCGACCTCGCGATGGCGCTGCTCGGCTCGGCCGACACCGACGGGGCCGAGCAGGCGCTGCGCACGGCCCTGCGGCTCGACCCCGGAGAGCCCGCGGCCCGGGTCGGTCTCGGCCACATCGCCTACCTGGGCGGCGCGGTCGAGGAGGCCGACCGGCTGCTGTGGGAGGCGGCGCGGCTGGCCCCCACCGACATCGCGCCGCTGCGGAGCCTGGTCGAGATGCACCGGCTCCGGGGCCGCCCGCAGGCGGCGCTCGACGCGGCCGCCGAGCTCGCCCGCCGCGCGCCGGAGGACGTGCTGGCGCGCCTGGACCTCGCCGACCTGCATCTGGCGCTGGGCAACACCGCCGAGTCGCTGGCGGAGTATCGGCGGCTGCGCGAGCTCGACGTCGAGCACGCCGGCTATCTCGTCCACGGCATGATCGAGGCCGAGATCCAGCGGGAGCGCTGGCGGCGCGCGCTGGATCTGGCGATCACGGCGACCGCCCTCGACCGGCACCGGCTCACGACCGACGTGCTGGCCCTCGTCAGTGCCCGGCTGTTCGGTGAAGGGGACCGGCCGCCGCCGGACGTCGCCGACGTCCGGGCCCGCCTGGGGGAGCAGCGCGCCATCCACCGCAGGCTGCACGCCGAGGCGCTCGCCTCAGGGAGGAACGAAACGTGAGGCAGGAACTCGCGCCCGCCGCCGGCACGCGGGCACCCACGTCCGGCGCACGGCCCACCGAGACCGTGCAATGGATCAAATGTCCTTCTTGTGACGCATTTCTGTACATCAAGCGGCTGGAGCGCAATTTGCGGGTCTGCCCGGAGTGCCGGTACCACTTCCGGCTCTCCGTCGCCGACCGCATCGCCCAGCTGCTCGACGACGGCGAGCTGGACGAGCGCGGCCAGGACGTCGAGACCGTCGACGTCCTCGGCTTCGTCGACTCCAAGCCGTACACCGACCGGCTGGAGCAGGCCCGCCGCAAGACCGGCAGGCGCGACGCCGCCAGCTACGGGCTCGGCAGCATCGGCGGCTGCCCCGTCATCGTCGCCGCCATGGACTTCGGCTTCATGGGCGGCAGCATGGGCGGCGCCGTGGGGGAGATCATCACCCGCGCCGCCGAGGAGGCCCTGGAGACCCGCACCCCGCTGCTCCTCATCACCGCCTCGGGCGGGGCGCGCATGCAGGAGGGCTGCGTCTCCCTCATGCAGCTCGCCAAGACCAGCCAGACCCTCGCCCGCCTCAAGGACGCCGGCGTGCTGTGCGTCTGCCTGCTCACCGACCCCACGTTCGGCGGCGTCACCGCCTCGTACGCGATGCTCGGCGACGTGCTGATCGCCGAGCCCGGTGCGCTGATCGGCTTCGCCGGGCCCCAGGTGATCGAGCAGACCATCAGGCAGCAGCTGCCGGAGGGCTTCCAGACCGCGGAGTTCCTGCTGGAACACGGCATGCTCGACCTGGTCGCGCCCCGCGAGAACCTCCGCCAGACGCTCACCAAGCTGCTGCGCATGCACGCGGCGAGCCGGCCCGACCGGCTCCCGCAGGGCGAGGGCGCCCCCGTCGTCACCGACCCCGCCGCCCTGCCGCTGCGCGACGCCTGGGACGTGGTGCGGCTCGCCCGCGACCTCGGCCGGCCCACCACCCTGGAGTACGCCGCCCTCATCTGCGACGACTTCCTGGAGCTGCAGGGCGACCGGCTGTACGGCGAGAACTCCTCCATCGTCGGCGGCCTCGGCACCCTGGCCGGCCGCACGGTCATGCTCATCGGCCACCAGAAGGGCCACAGCACCGCCGACCTGGTGGCCCGCAACTTCGGCATGCCCGAGCCGGAGGGCTACCGCAAGGCCATGCGCCTGATGGCGTACGCCGCGCGGTTCGGCATCCCGGTCGTGACCCTGGTCGACACGCCGGGGGCGTACCCGGGGCTCGGCGCGGAGGAGCGCGGCCAGGCCGTGGCCATCGCGCAGAGCATCATGGAGATGGCCCGGCTGCCGGTGCCCATCGTGACGGTCGTGACCGGCGAGGGCGGCAGCGGCGGCGCCCTCGCGCTCGCGGTCGGCGACCGCGTGCTGATGATGGAGAACGCCTACTACTCGGTGATCAGCCCCGAGGGCTGCTCGGTGATCCTCTGGCGCAACGCCGCCGAGGCGGCCAAAGCGGCCGAGGCCCTGCGCGTCCGGGCGAGCGAACTGCTCCGGCTCCGGATCATGGACGCGGTCGTGCCGGAACCGGAGGGCGGCGCGCACACCGACCCGGTGGCCGCCGCGGCGAACCTCAAGGAGGCGCTGGTGACCTGCCTGAACGAACTGCTGCCGCTCCCGGCGGACGCCCTGCTGGAGGCCCGCTACCAGCGGTTCCGGCTGTTCGGCACGCCGGGCAGGCAGCCTGTCCTGGGGGAGCCCGACCGATGAGCGAGACGATGAGCGACACGACGACGAGCACGACGAGCACGACGAGCGGCGCGACGAACGGTGACGCGACGAACGGCACGGCGACGCCCGGAACCGGCGAGCACCCCCTGGACGCCCTGTCCAGGCACGCCCGCGCCCTGGCCGCCTCGCTGCCCGGCGGGCTGAGCCGGCTGACCGTCACGGCCGGGGACCACCGGGTGGAGGCCGAGTGGCACGCCGGCGACGCCGCCCCCGGTGCGTACGCGGCCCCGGCCGCCGCGCCCGCCGCCGCATCGGCCGCGGCATCGGCCGCCGGGACGGTCGCGGCGGCGGAGCCGGAGCCGGCCGAGCGGTTCGCGGGCCACGTCGTGGCGGCCCCGCTGGTCGGCACCTTCTACCGCTCCCCGGAGCCGGGGGCGCCGCCGTTCGTGAGCGAAGGCGACGTCGTGGAGGTCGGCCAGGAACTCGCGATCGTCGAGGCCATGAAGATCATGAACCGGATCGAGGCCGACCACGCCGGTCGCGTCGTCAAGATCCTGCCCAGCGACGGCGAGCTCGTCGAGTTCGGCCAGGAGCTGATGCTCATCGAGCCCGTAGACCCGGAGTGACGAGGCCGCCATGGTGGAGAAGGTCCTGATCGCCAACCGCGGCGAGATCGCGCTGCGCGTCGCCCGGGCCTGCCGCGAGCTCGGCATCGCCTGCGTGGCCGTCTATTCCGCCGCCGACGCCGACTCGGCGGTGGTCCGCTTCGCCGACGAGGCGGTCCGTATCGGGCCGCCGGCCGCCGCGCGCAGCTACCTGCACATTCCGAGCATCATCGGCGCCGCCCTCAAGACCGGGGCCGACGCCATCCACCCGGGGTACGGGTTTCTCTCCGAGGATCCCTACTTCGCCGAGATCTGCGCCGAGCACGGCATCACGTTCATCGGCCCGCGCCCCGAGGTCATGGAGCGGATGGGCAACAAGGCGAGCGCGCGGCAGCTGATGACGGAGGCCGGCCTGCCCCTGCTGCCGGGCACCATCGAGCCGGTCGCCACCGCCGACGAGGCGCAGGCCGTGGCCGACGAGATCGGCTACCCGGTCATCATCAAGGCCGCGGCCGGGGGCGGCGGCCGGGGCATGACGGTGGTGTCGCGGCGCGACGACCTGCGCCGCGCGTACCAGACGACGCGGGCGCAGGCGCAGGCCGTGTTCAAGGACAGCGCCGTCTACATCGAACGCTACCTGCGCACCGCACGGCACACCGAGATCCAGATCGTGTGCGACGAGCACGGCAACGGCATCCACCTCGGCGAGCGCGACTGCTCGGTGCAGCGCCGCCACCAGAAGCTCATCGAGGAGGCGCCGTCGATCCACCTCACGCCCGAGCTGCGCGACACCATGGGCTCGATCGCGGTGAAGGGCGCGCTGTCGGTCGGCTACACCGGGGCGGGCACGATGGAGTTCCTGCTCGACGACGAGGGCCGGTTCTGGTTCATGGAGATGAACACCCGGATCCAGGTCGAGCACCCGGTGAGCGAGATGGTCACCGGCATCGACCTGATCAAGGAGCAGATCCGGGTCGCCGAGGGCGCGCCGCTGTCGTACACGCAGGACGAGGTGCGGCTCACCGGCCACGCGATCGAGTGCCGCGTCAACGCCGAGGACCCCGATCGCGGCTTCGCCCCGGCCGCCGGCCGCCTCGCCGAGTACGACCCGCCGGGCGGCCCCTGGACCCGCGTCGACTCGCACTGTCACCAGGGCTGGACGGTCAGCCCCTACTACGACTCGCTCATCGCCAAGCTGATCGTGTGGGCGCCCGACCGGGGCGAGGCCCTGGACCGGATGGCCCGCGCGCTGTCGGAGTTCCGCATCGAGGGGCCGGGCATGCGGACCACGATCGGGTTCCACCAGCGGGTCCTCGCTCACCCGGTGTTCCGCTCGGGCGATTTCTACACCGACTTCATCGACCGCCACATGGCGGGATGAGCCCGCCGGGGGCGGTGGGAGGGCCGGCAGAGCGCCACAGGAGTCCCCTGCGAGCGGCATGGCCTGTCTGACACGAGGAAGGAAGCCCCGATGATCTCGACAACGCTCGGGTCCGCCCCCCAGGAGCCGGTGGCGCGGGCCGCGGCACTGGAGGAGCTGCTGAAGGAGGAGGTGGCGGCCCGCAAGCGGCTGGTGGACGTGGCCGTCACGCTCAACTCCACGCTCGACGGCAAGAAGCTGCTGCAGTTCATCATGACGTCGGCGGCCGAGCTGCTCGACGCCGAGACCAGCTCGCTGATGCTCCTCGACGAGGACACCGGCGAGCTCGTCATCGAGGTGGCGACCGGCGACTCCGGGCGCAAGGCCGTGCGGCAGCGCGTCCCGCGCGGGGCCGGCATCGCCGGCTGGGCGCTCGCCAACCACCAGGTCGCCATCGTCGACGACGTGACCACCGACCCACGCCACTTCATGGAGGTCGGCGTGTCGATCGACTTCGAGACCCGCACCATCCTGGCCGTGCCGCTGTTCGCCAAAGACCGCCCGATCGGCGTGGTCGAGGTCATCAACAAGCACGGCGACCACGGGTTCACCGAGCGCGACGCCGAGCTGGCCCAGGCCTTCGCCGGGCTGGCGGCCATCGCCATCGACAACGCCAACCTCTACGCCCAGCTGGCCGACGCCGTCGTGACGGCCCGCATCTCCTACCGCCTTTGACCACAACGTTCCGGGTTCGTCACCAACAGAGGAAGGCGCGGCGATGACCACGACCGAACCCACCACCAATGTCCTCACCGAGGCCGACGTCGGGCTGATCGACGCCTACTGGCGCGCGGCCAACTACCTGTCGGTAGGGCAGATCTACCTGCTCGACAACCCGCTGCTGCGCGAGCCGTTACGGCCCGAGCACATCAAACCCCGCCAGCTCGGCCACTGGGGCACCACACCCGGGCTGAACCTGATCTACGCCCACATGAACCGGCTCATCCGGGCGCACGACCTGAACGCCATCTTCATCACCGGCCCGGGCCACGGCGGCCCGGGCCTCGTCGCGAACGCCTACCTCGAAGGCACCTACGGCGAGGTCTACCACCACATCGACCAGAGCGAGGACGGGATGCGCATCCTGTTCCGGGAGTTCTCGTTCCCGGGCGGGATACCGAGCCACGTGGCCCCCGAGGTGCCCGGCTCCGTCCACGAGGGCGGCGAGCTCGGCTACGCCCTCGTCCACGCGTACGGCGCCGCCTTCGACAACCCCGACCTGCTCGTGTGCTGCGTCGTCGGCGACGGCGAGGCCGAGACCGGGCCGCTGGCCGCGAGCTGGCACTCCAACAAGTTCCTCGACCCGGCCCGCGACGGCGCGGTGCTGCCGATCCTGCACCTGAACGGCTACAAGATCGCCAATCCGACGGTGCTGGCCCGGATCCCCGAGCATGAGCTGGTCAGCCTGCTGGAAGGCTACGGGCACCGCCCGTACATCGTGTCCGGCGACGACCCGGCCGACGTGCACCGGCAGCTCGCGGCGGCGCTGGAGGCGGCGTACAAGCAGATCGCCACGATCCAGTGGCAGGCCCGGCAGCGCCGGCTGCGCGGCCGGCCGACCTGGCCGATGATCGTGCTGCGCACGCCGAAAGGCTGGACCGGGCCGAAAGAGGTCGACGGGGAGCGGGTCGAGGGCAGCTGGCGGTCCCACCAGGTGCCGCTGCCCGAGGTGCGCACCAACCCCGAGCACCTGGCCGAGCTGGAGCGGTGGCTGCGCTCCTACCGGCCCGAGGAGCTGTTCGACGCGACCGGGGCGCTGGTCGACGACCTCGCCGAGCTGCCGCCCCGCGGCGCGCGGCGGATGAGCGCCAGCCCGCACGCCAACGGCGGGCTGCTGCTGCGCGACCTGCGGCTGCCCGACTTCCGCGACTACCGGGTCGAGGTGACGGCGCCCGGCGCGGTGGCGAGCGAACCCACGCGTGTGCTGGGGCGCTGGCTGCGCGACGTGGTCGCCGCCAACCAGGAGACGTTCCGGCTGTTCGGGCCCGACGAGACGGCCTCCAACCGGCTCTCGGCCGTCTTCGAGGTCACCGACCGCACCTGGAACGCCGCCCCCGAGCCCGGCGACACCGACCTCGCGCCGACCGGCCGGGTCATGGAGGTGCTCAGCGAGCACCTGTGCCAGGGCTGGCTGGAGGGCTACCTGCTGACCGGGCGGCACGGGCTGTTCAACTGCTACGAGGCGTTCATCCACATCGTCGACTCGATGTTCAACCAGCACGCCAAATGGCTGAAGGTGACGCGGGGCATCCCCTGGCGCAGCCCCATCGCGTCGCTCAACTACCTGCTGTCGTCGCACGTCTGGCGGCAGGACCACAACGGCTTCAGCCACCAGGACCCCGGGTTCATCGACCACGTGGTGAACAAGAAGGCCGAGATCATCCGGGTCTACCTGCCGCCCGACGCCAACACGCTGCTCGCCGTCGCCGACGACTGCCTGCGCAGCCGCGACTTCGTCAACGTCATCGTCGCCGGCAAGAACCCCGGCCCGACCTGGCTGTCGATGGACCAGGCCATCGCCCACTGCGAGCGCGGCATCGGCGTGTGGGAGTGGGCCGGCACCGACCGAGGCGGCGAGCCCGACGTGGTGCTCGCCTGCGCCGGCGACGTGCCGACGCTGGAGACCCTGGCCGCCGCCGACCTGCTGCGGCGCCACCTGCCGCAGCTGAAGGTCCGCGTCGTCAACGTCGTCGACCTCATGCGGCTGCAGACCGAGACCGAGCACCCGCACGGCCTGTCCGACACAGAGTACGACGCCCTGTTCACCCGCGACCGGCAGGTCGTGTTCGCCTTCCACGGCTACCCCTGGCTGATCCACCGGCTCACCTACCGGCGGCACAACCACCAGAACATGCACGTGCGCGGCTACCGCGAAGAAGGCACCACGACCACGCCGTTCGACATGGTCATGCTCAACGACCTCGACCGCTACCACCTCGTCATCGACGTCATCGACCGGGTGCCCGGCCTGGGCGTCGCCGCGGCCGGGCTGCGCCAGCGCATGGTCGACGCCCGCCTGTGGGCCCACCGCTACACCCGCGACCACGGCGAGGACGCCCCCGAGATCCGCGACTGGACCTGGCCCGCCGCCTGACCTGGCGACATGGGAAAGCCGCCGCCCGGCCGGGCGGCGGCTTTTCGCGTACCGGGTCTCAGCGCTGGGCGCCCTGAGGCACCGCCGAAGGCTGCTGGGGGACGACGGGCAGCGGGATGAAGTCACGGGCGCGGATGAGCACGACCGTGAGGACGCTCGCCACCAGGGCGATGATCGCGGCGACGAGCAGAATGTGGTTCAGGGCGCCGGTGAAGGCGGCCCGCACGGCGGTCTCGACCGGGCCCGGCAGCGTGGTGCCGTTGCCGGCCCCCTGCGCGCGGGCGGCCAGGCCGGCGGCCTGCGCGGCGTACGGGGTGCCCGTCAGCGCCGAGGTGATGCCGTCGCGCAGCTGGGCGGCGAACAGCGTGCCGTACAGGGCGATGCCGGTGGCCAGGCCGATCTGCCGGAACGTCGAGTTGATGCCGGACGCCATGCCGCCCCGGGCCGGCTCGACCACCCCGACCGCGGTGGACGCCAGCGGCACCGTCACCAGGCCGGCGCCGATGCCGATGGCGATCATGCCGGGGATCAGGTGCGTCCACTCCGACGTCGCCGTGAGCCCCCGCATGAGCAGGAACCCGACGCCGATGAACAGGAAGCCGGTGGGGATCATGGCGCGGGCCGGGACCCGCGTGGTGAGCCGCCCGGCGACCGTCGCCGTGACGAAGACGGCCATCGTGATCGACAGGGTGCGCAGCCCCGAGCCGAGGGCGTCGTAGCCGAGCAGGTTCTGCAGATACAGGACCAGGTAGGTGATCATCGAGAACATCGCGGCCGAGATGCCGAACGCCGCGATGAGCCCGGCCGTGAACGTCGGCTTGCGGAACAACGTCAGATCGAGCATCGGGCGGCGCTGCACGAACTCGCCGACGACGAACGCGACGAGCAGCACGGCCGCGGCCGCCAGCGTCACCACGACGCCCGTCCGGTCCCAGCCCGAGGCGCTGTTGATCAGCCCGTAGACGAGGCACGCCAGCCCGGCGCCGAACGTGACGAACCCGAAGAAGTCCAGCCGCGCGGCGTTGGGGTCGCGGGTCTCGGCCACCTTGGTCGCCGTGATGACGGCGGTGATGATGCCGATCGGCACGTTGATGAGGAACACCCAGCGCCAGGACAGGCCGGTCGTGATGATGCCGCCCGTGAGCGGCCCGACCGCGACACCGAGGCCGGTGACCGCGCCGTAGACGCCGAACGCGGTGCCCCGGTCCTTGCCCCGGTACGCCGCGCCCAGCAGGGCCAGCGACGTGGCGAACATGACCGCCCCGCCGACACCCTGCAGGGCGCGGGCCAGATTGAGGAACAGCGACGTGGTGGCCAGGCCGCACAGCAGCGAGCCCACCGTGAAGATCGCGATTCCGATGGTGAACAGGAGACGGCGGCCGTAGCGGTCGGCGAGAGACCCGCCGATCAGCAACGCGGCGGCCAGGGTGAGGGCGTACGCGTCGATGACCCATTGCAGGTCGGTCAGGGACGAGTGCAGCGCTCTTTGGATGCTGGGCAGGGCGGTGTTCACCACTGTCGTGTCCAGCAGCAGCATGAAGACGCCGGCGACGACGGCGACCAGCGTCCACCATTTGGAAGCCATGGCATCGACGGTAACGAGAATTCTAATGACCTGCCATTTGTGTACCATTCACGGGTATTGTTCATTCCGCACACGTGAGAAATTCATGTGTGGCTCGAATGCGGCATCGGCACGGCGTTATTCACGCACCGCCGAAATCGCTCCGGCGGCGGTTCAGCCGAGCTGCCGATCCAGGAAGTAGGCGGCGCTGATCAGCGCCAGATGGGTGAACGCCTGCGGGAAGTTGCCGAGCGCCTCTCCCGTGGGGCCGATCTCCTCGGAGTACAGGCCGAGATGGTTGGCGTACGTCAGCATCTTCTCGAACACCAGGCGCGCCTCGTCCAGCCGGCCCGCCCTGGCCAGGGCCTCGACGTACCAGAACGTGCAGATGGAGAACGTGCCCTCGTCGCCGTCGAGACCGTCGGGCGACGCCTTGATGTTGTAGCGGTAGACCAGCGAGTCGGAGACCAGCTCGCTGCCGATCGCGTCCAGCGTCGACAGCCAGCGCCGGTCGGTGGGCGCCACGTACCTCACCAGCGGCATGATCAGGATGCTCGCGTCCAGCACGTCGGTGTCGTAATGCTGCACGAACGCCTCGCGGCCCGCGTGCCACCCCCGGTCCATGACCTGGTGGTAGATCGTGTCGCGCACCGACTGCCAGCGCACCACGTCCGCCGGCAGGCCCCGCCGCGTGGCGATCCGGATCGCCCGCTCCAGCGCCACCCACGACATCACCCGCGAATACGTGAAGTCGTGGCTGCCGCCCCGCACCTCCCAGATGCCCTCGTCGGCCTGGTCCCAGTTACGCGCGACCCACTCCACCGTGCGGCACAGGTCCGACCAGGTGTCGTGGTCGATCGGCGAGCCGTGCTTGTCGTACAGGTAGACCGAATCGATCAGCTCGCCGTAGATGTCGAGCTGCAGCTGATCGGCCGCGCCGTTGCCGATGCGCACCGGCGCCGACCCCCGGTAGCCCGACAGGTGCGGCAGCAGCTGCTCCTTGAGCTGGGAGCCGCCATGGATGTCATAGACCACCTGCAACGGCCGGTCGGTGAGGCTCCGCGACTCCTCGAACCGGCCCGTCAGCCAGCCCATGAACGCGGCCGCCTCCTCGGTGAACCCCAGCCGCAGCAGCGCGTACAGGGAGAACGCGGCATCGCGGATCCAGGTGTAGCGATAGTCCCAGTTGCGCGCGCCGCCCATCATCTCCGGCAGGCTCGTCGTCGCGGCCGCCACGATCGCGCCCGTCGGGGCGTACGTCAGCAGCTTGAGGGTCAGCGCCGAACGGTGCACCATCTCCCGCCACCGCCCCTGATAACGCGACCGCGCCAGCCAGCCGCGCCAGTACGCGATGGTGTTCTCGGACGCGCGCCCCGTCTCCTCCTCCGAGTAGGCGCGGGGAATATAGCTCGCCGGCACCTGCTCCAGCACGAAGGTCGCGCTCTGCCCCGGAGCCAGCGTGAACTCGCACGTCACGCCGCGCCCGTCCGGCCGCAGCGGCAGCCGGCTCTGCAACGCCAGCGAAATGTCCGGGGCCTGGAACAGCACGCCGTTCTCGTGAAAGAACATCTCGTGCTCGGCCCGTGCGTAGTCGAACCGCGGCTGCGCGTCGAGGCGGAACCGCATCTGGCCGCGCACACCGAGCACCCGCCGGATCAGCCGATGCCGATGCACCCCGCCCGGAGTCGGCTCGATCGGCATGAAATCCTGCACCTCGCCGACCCCGTCGGGCGTCAGGAACCGGGTGATCAGGACGTTGGTGTCGGGCAGGTAGAGCTGCTTCGGCGTCCAGTCGCCGCCCGCCGGGGCGATGCGGTAGTGGCCGCCCCGCTCCCGGTCCAGGATCGCCCCGAACACGCTGGGAGAATCGAACGCCGGGCAGCAGTACCAGTCGATCGTGCCGTCGGTGCCGACCAGCGCCACCGTGTGCAGATCACCGATGACGCCGTGCTCGGCGATGGGCAGATAACCGGGCAGGCCCGCGCCGCCGGCAGGGCCGCGGCCGGTTCCCGGACGGTCGTGCCGACCGCCGCTCGCATCGTCGCTCAACGTGGGCTCCCCGCTCCTCAGCCACGCCGGGGGTCGGCGGTGCGCAGACGCCTCGCCTCGGTCTGGAACATGCGGAACATGATCCGCGGATGCGCCACGAGAAAGTCCTCGACCCGCTCCGGCGCGATGACCAGGCAGCGCAGCGGCGTCCTGGTGAACACGTCCGCCGTCGGCGGCTCGCCGAGCAGCACCGAGACCTCGCCGAAGAAGCCACCGGTGGTCAACGTCGCGAGCTCCTCGTCGTCGATGAACACACCGACCTCGCCCTCGACGATGACGTAAAGGCCCGTCCCCGGCTCGCCCCGGCGCAAAATCCAGTGCCCCCCGGGAAAAGGCCGCTCGGCGAGCTCGCCCGCCAGCTTCTGTAACTCGGGCTCGGTGAGGTCGGAAAAAATGCCGAGCCGCCCGAGCCGCCCCGCAAAATCGTCGTTCGCGGCCATGCAAAAGAACGTAACCGCCACCCGACCCAACGGCTAGTTCCGTACATATGCGGAAATGAACCGACCCGCCCCGAATGGAACCCGCTTCCAGCCCCGGCAAACCACCCAGGCACCCCGCCAGCCCCGGCGAACCCCGCCACCCGAGGTCCCTCCGGAGCCGACGAACCCCGGCACCCGGGGTCTCCTCCGGACCCGGCGAACCCGGGAATCCGCAGGCCCCTTTGCAGTCGGCGAACCCGCGACCCCGGGGGGCCTCAGCGGTCGGCGGACCGCCCCGGCCGCCCCGGCCGCCCCGGGCGCCCTGCCCGCACCAGGGCGAGCGCCTGGGTCCCGATCTCCAGCTCCTCATCGGTCGGGACGACCAGCACCGGCACCTCGGCACCCGGCGGCGAGATCTCCCGTTCCGAGCCGGAGGCGGCGGCGTTGCGACCCGGATCCACCCGGACGCCCAGCCGGTCCAGCCCGACCAGGCTCGCGGCCCGCGTCCGCGCATCGTGCTCGCCCACCCCGCCGGTGAACACGATCGCGTCCACCCGGCCGAGCAGCGCGTAGTAGGCGCCGACGTACTTGCGGATGCGGCGGGCGTACACCGCCAGCGCGAGCAGCGCCGCCTCATCGCCCGAATCGGCCATCGCCCACACCTCGCGCAGATCGCTCGCCCCGGCCAGCGCCAGCATGCCGCCGCGCCGGGTCAGCGCGTCGTCCACCTCGTCCGCGCCGAGCCCCGCCCGCCGGCACATGATGGCGGTCAAGGCGGGCTCCACGTCACCCGAGCGGGTGCCCATGACCAGCCCCTCCAGCGGAGTCATCCCCATCGACGTGTCCACGCTGCGCCCGCCCGCGATCGCCGCGGCGCTGGCCCCATTGCCCAGATGCAGCGCGATCAGGTTCACCTCGGCCGGGGCACGGCCCAGCAGCTCCGCCGCGCGACGCGACACGTAGGCGTAGGACGTGCCGTGAAACCCGTAGCGCCGGACGCCGTACCGGTCCGCCCAGGCACGAGGCACGGCATACGTGTACGCCTCGGGCGGCAGGCTCTGATGAAACGCGGTGTCGAACACCGCCACCTGCGGCACGTCCGGAAACAGCTCCAGGGCCACCCGGATACCGGCGACCGCCGGCGGATTGTGCAGCGGCGCCAGCGGCGCGAGCTCCTCGATCGCCTTGATCACGTCATCGTCGACGCGCACCGGCTCGGTGAAACGGGCACCACCGTGCACCACCCGATGCCCCACCGCGTCGAGCCGCACCTCGCCCAGGTCGGGACCGGCCGCGGCGAACGCCGCCACGACGGCGCTCATCGCCGCCCCATGATCACGGTACGGCGCCCGCCACCGCAGCGGCGGCCCGCCGGCCGGCCGATGCGTCAGCGCACCGACCCCCTCGCCGATCCGCTCCACCGCCCCGGCGGCCCGCCTCCGCGACCCCGCCAGGTCCAGCAACACATACTTGATCGACGACGAGCCGACGTTCAGCACCAGGACGTGTCCGCTCATCTCGGCCGCTTCAGGCACGAACGCACTATGACCCGCCAGGCCGATCCACTGTCAACGGTGGGCCGCGTCGCACGCCGTGATTCCCCGGTGCCGAAACCCCGCCACACCGACGTCCCGCCGTATCGGCACCCAAGCCGGCCATCGAGAGCCAGGTGAGCCGGCCGGCAGGCCGGCCGGGCAATGGGATCCGGTCGGAGAGCCGCGGCGGGGACGGGGTGCGGGCCGACCGTGGGCGGCGGTGGGGGAGGCGGTCGAGCGGTGGTGAGGAGGGCTTTCGAGGGCGGGCGGCGAAGGGCGGGTGTGGAGGGCGGGCGTAGAGGGCGCCGGGGCTGTGGGGGTTCAAAGTCGGGAGCGTTGACGGTGGTCGGGTGGGCGGGGGAGGCTCTGTGGCGGCTCCAGGTGGGGCGGCCGGGCGGCCGGGTCGGTTGCCTTGTGTCGCGGTGGCCGGACCCGGATGCCGATGAGGATTCACATGCGTTAGGACGCGGTCATGGATCATCCGCTCGAACCGGATTCGCGTGGGTCCGGGCAGGAAACGGACGGTCGGGGGGAGGCTCCCGGTGGCGTGCGGCGCGAGGTGTCCGGCGAGGGCGCGTCGCCGCGGGCCGGGGCGGGCTCGCGGGTGCTGGCCGCAGGGGGACGGGCGGCGTACCCCGCGGCGACCGTCGCGGTGTGGCCCGGCGGTCAGGTCGGCACGGCCGGCTCGAACGGCGCGGCTCCGAACGGCGCGGCTCCGGACGGGGTCGGTTCGGACGGCGCGGGGCAGGATGCGGGCGCCGGTGTCGGCTCGGATGTCGTCGAGGTGGTGCTCAGGGTCAATGGCGGGGCGGCGCGGCTTGTGCTGGATCCCCGGGTGACCCTGCTGGACGCACTGCGCGAGCGGCTCGGCCTCACCGGCACCAAGAAGGGCTGCGATCACGGCCAGTGTGGTGCCTGCACCGTGCACGTCGATGGGCGCCGGGTGCTGGCCTGCCTCACCCTCGCCGCCCAGGCGTCCGGTAAGGCGGTGACGACGATCGAAGGGCTGGCGGACGGCGACCGGCTGCATCCGGTGCAGCGGGCGTTCCTCGACCATGACGGCCTGCAGTGCGGCTACTGCACGCCCGGCCAGGTCATGTCGGCCGTGGCGCTCATCGCCGAGGGGCACGCCGGTTCGGACGACGAGATCCGCGAGTTCATGTCCGGCAATCTGTGCCGATGCGGGGCGTACCCGCACATCACGCAAGCCGTGCGGGCGGCCGCCGCCGCGGAGCAGGGTGAGGAGGCCCCCTGATGCGCGCCTTCACCTTCGCCGCGCCGGGCAACGTGCGCGAGGCGCTGGAGCGGTACGGCGACGGGGCGGCGTACCTGGCCGGGGGGACCACGCTCGTCGACCTGATGAAGCTGGAGGTCGTGACCCCTCAGCAGGTGCTGGACATCGCCGGGCTGCCGCTGCGCGGCATCCGCGCCGGCGACGACGGCGGCCTGTACGTGGGCGCGCTGGAGCGGATGAGCGACGTAGCCGCGCACGAGCTCGTTTCCGGGCCGTACCCGGTGCTGGCGCAGGCGTTGACGCAGAGCGCCTCCCCGCAGATCCGGCACATGGCGACGATCGGCGGCAATCTGCTGCAGCGCACCCGGTGCGGCTACTTCCGCGACACCGCCACCCCGTGCAACAAACGGCTGCCGGGCTCGGGCTGCCCGGCGATCGAGGGCGCCAACCGGGGGCACGCCATCTTGGGCACGAGCGACGCCTGCGTGGCCGCGCACCCGAGCGATCTGGCGGTGGCCCTGGTCGCGCTGGACGCCTCGGTGCACCTGATCGGCCGCGAGGGGGAGCGGCAGGTGCCGCTGACCGGCTTCTACCGGCTGCCCGGCACCACCCCCCACGTGGAGAACGAGCTGCGGCCCGGAGAGCTGATCGCCGGGGTGTCGGTGCCGGCGCTGGAGTGGGCCCGCCGCTCGGCGTACGTGAAGGTGCGCGACCGGCAGTCCTACGAGTTCGCGCTGACCTCGGCCGCCGTGGCCCTGGACGTCGCCGGCGACGTGATCCGGGCGGCGCGGGTCGCCGTCGGCGGGGTGGGCACCCGGCCGTGGCGGCTGCCCGCGGTGGAGGAGGCCCTGGCGGGCCGGCGGCCGGCCGTGGAGACGTTCGAGTCGGCGGCGGCCCTCGCCGCCGAGGGGGCGCGGCCGCTGTCGCACAACGGGTTCAAGACGGCCCTGCTCCCACGCACCATCGTCCGTGCCCTGATGACTTTGGCAGGCTGACATGCTCGCATCGCCGCTCGGCAAGCCGATCGACCGGATCGACGGCCGTCCCAAGATCACCGGAGCCGCGAGGTTCGCCGCCGACAACACGCCCGAAGGCACCGCGTACGGCCACCTGGTGACCAGCACGATCGCCCGGGGCACGGTCCGCGCCATGGACGTGCGGGCCGCGCGGGACGCCCCCGGCGTCCTGGCCGTCTTCACGCCCGACGACCCGCTGCCGCTGGCCCCGCCCCGCACGCCGATCATCCAGGTCATCGGCGAGCGGCGCCGGCCGCTGCAGGACCACGACGTGCACTACCACGGGCAGATCATCGGCCTGGTCGTGGCCGAGACGTTCGAGCAGGCCCGCGACGCGGCGTCCCTGATCGAGGTCGCCTACGACGCCGAACCGCCGCGCGCCGACTTCGCCGCCGCGCTCCCGTCGGCCGTGCAGCCGCCCCCGCCGTTCGGCCAGCCGGTCGACATCCTCGCCGACGGCGTCGCCGACATCGACGCGGCGCTGGCGGCGAGCGAGATCGTCGTGCGCGGCACGTTCGGCCAGCCGGCCGAGCAGCACAGCCCGCTGGAGCCGCACGCCGCCGTCGCGTGGTGGGAGGACGACCGGCTGATCGTGCACAGCGGCACCCAGGGCCCGGCCCTGCACTCGCTGGAGATCGCCGAGGCGTTCGGCCTCGACCGCGACCAGGTCCACGTGATCAGCCCGCACGTGGGCGGCGCCTTCGGCGGCAAGGTGGTGACCTGGGCGCCGACCCTGCTGGCGGCGGCCGCCGCGCGGGCGCTCGGCCGGCCGGTGAAGGTCGTGCCGACCCGCAAGCAGCAGTTCACGGTGACCGGGCACCGCACCCGGTCGCACCAGGAGATCGCGCTCGGCGCGAACCGCGACGGCACCCTCACCGCGCTGAAGCACGACTCGGTCACCGAGCTGGTGATGGAGAACCCCTCGGCCCCGTCGCTGCAGTTCTACCGGGTCCCCAACGTGCACCTCGGCCTGCGCGTGGTCGCGCTCAACGTCCCCAAGGCGACCATCATGCGCGCGCCCGGCTACCAGTCGGGGTCCTTCGCCCTGGAGTGCACGATGGACGAGCTCGCCCACGAGCTCGGCATCGACCCGATCGAGCTGCGGCTGCGCAACCAGCTGACGGTCGCGCCCGACTCGGGGCTGCCGTACTCCGCCAAGCACCTGGCCGAGTGCTACCGCATGGGCGCCGAGCGGTTCGGCTGGTCCCGCCGCGACCCGGTGCCGCGCTCCCGCTCCGACGGCGAGTGGCTGATCGGCATGGGCATGGCCGGCGGGGTGCTGCACGGCCAGCGGGTGGCGGTCGCCGGCCGGGTGCGGCTGCGCCCAGACGGCACCGCCGAGGCCGCCACCGCCAACTCCGACATGGGCCAGGGCACGTGGACCACCCTGGCCGTCGTCGCCGCAGAACGTCTCGGCATCGCCGTGGATCGGGTCCGGCCCGCCCTCGGCGAGTCCACCCTGCCGGCCAACCCGGCGGACCTGACCTCGATGATGGGCGCGGTGGCCTCGTCGGCCACGGCCAACATGACCGCCGCCATCGCCGGCGCGTCCGCCCAGGTCATCGCGGCCCTGCTCGCGCACGCCGTCGAGCATCCCCGCTCGCCGTTCCACGGCATGGACCCCGCCCGGGTCCGGTACGTCAACGGCCGCGTGACCTGCACCGAGTTCGCCGTCGGCTTCGGCGAACTGCTGACCGTCACCGGCTCCGACGGCATCGAGGCGAGCCACGTGGCCGGCCAAGGCGGCGACGACAAGGGCCACGCCTACGCGTCGTACGCGGCGTACTTCGCCGAGGTCAGGGTGAACCGCTGGACCGGCGAGGCGCGCCCGTCCCGCATGACCGCGGTGATCGATGCCGGCACGATCGTCAACGAGAAGACCGCCCGCAGCCAGGTCATGGGCGCGATCGTGATGGGCCTCGGCCAGGCGCTGCTGGAAGCCACCGAACTGGAGCCGGACACCGGCCGCATCGCCAACGCCGACCTGGCCGGCTACCTGATCCCCGTCTGCGCCGACATGCCCGCCATGGACGTGCACTTCCTCGGCCGGCCCGACACCAACTTCACCCCCACCGGCGTGCGCGGCCTCGCCGAACTCGGCTGCGTCGGCTCCGCCGCAGCCATCGCCAACGCCGTCCACAACGCCACCGGCAGGCGCGTCCGCGACCTGCCCATCACCCCTGACAAACTCCTCGACTGACTCGGGGTGCCCCCCTTCCGCACCGCACCGCGCATTGGGCATCGGGTACCGCGCACCGCGTATGGGGCACCGCATCCGCGCGCCAGGCATCGGGCACCGGTACAGCGCATTGGTCACCGCGTCCCGCGCAACAGGCACCGCGCGCCGGATACCGTGTCGGGCTCCGCATCCGCGCGCCGAACACGGCGTATCGGGCATCGGGTACCGCGCATCGGGCACCGCACTGCACCCGCGCGCCGGGCACACCGCCCGGGCCCGGCTACCGCGACAGTGCCACATCGCGGCGCGCGGGCCCGTGGCCGGATCCGCGCGGGGCGGTGAGCGACGGTGCGCTTTCGCTGCGTACCCGGGATTCCCGGGCCTTCGCCCGGCCCCACGGTTTAGCCTGAGGGCGGCGTCCTTGATCCGTGCGGTTCTCCGGACGCCGGCGCTCGCGCGGGACCGTAGGAGGTGGGGATTGGACGACTCGACGGACGGCACGTTTCCCACGCGGCCCGAGCTGGGGCGGCTGCTGCCCGGGTTCCGGCTGGTCCGGCGGCTGTCCCAGACGCCCATGAGCGAGGTGTACCTGGCGGAGGAGGTGGACCTCGGCGACCGCCTGGTCGCGTTGAAGGTCCTCAACCCGGCGCTGTGCGACGATCCGAGTTTCCGCGAGCGGTTCGGCCGCGAGGTGCGCATGGCCGCGCGGCTCGGCCACCCGAACGTCATCCCGATCCACCACACCGGCGAGCGGGGCGACCTGCTCTATCTGGTCATGCAGTACGTCGAGGGCACCGACCTGGCGGCGCTCCTGCGCGCCGAGGGCCGCCTCGGCCTGGCGCGGACCACCCGCATCGTCCGCCAGACCGCCGCCGCCCTCGACGCCGCGCACCGCGCGGGCCTGGTGCACCGGGACGTCAAGCCGCACAACATTCTGGTCGACCGCGAGTCGGGACACGTCTACCTGTGCGACTTCGGCATCGCCAAGCGTGTCGGCGACGAGACCCTGTCGCCGGCGGGGCAGTTCATCGGCACGCTCGACTACGCCTCGCCGGAGCAGATCGAGTGCCGCGAGGTCGACCATCGGGCCGACGTCTACTCCCTCGGCTGCGTCCTGTACCAGTGCCTGACCGGCGCCAAGCCGTACGCCGGGCGCGACGCCGCCGCGGTGGTGGGGGCGCACCTGTACGCCGAGCCGCCGCGGGTGACGGCGCTGCGCCCCGACCTGGATCCCCGTGTCGACGCCATTGTGGCCACGGCCCTGGCGAAGGAGCCGCGCGACCGCTTCGCCTCCTGCGGCGAGCTGGCCGACCGGCTGGCCGAGCTGACCGGCGCAGAGGCCGAGGGCGCGGGTGCCGAGGGCGCCGGCGCACGACTCACCGGCGCAGGGGCGGAGCCCGTCGTTCCACCGGGCCCGGTGGCGCGGCTCCGGCGCTGGGCGGGCAGGGTGTCGGGCGGGGCGCCGGACGCAGTTCCGGACGCAGTGCCGGGCGGAGTGTCGGACGCAGTGCCGGGCGGGGCGCTGGGCCGGTTGCCGGGCGCAGTGTCGGGAGGTGCCGGCGGGGCGCTCGGTCCGGCACCGGGCCGGGGGCCGGGCGGGATGCTGGGCCGATGGCGGGTTCCGGCGATGCTGGTGGCCGGGGCGCTGGTGATCGCCATCGGCGTGGTCGCCTACGCCGCCTCCGGCACCGATGTGGACGCGGCCGCGCTGGCGCGCGTCCCGGCCCCGCTGCGGGCGGGCTGCGCCCGCGCCGAGACGGGCGACGGCTTCTCCGGCGCGACCACGCTGAGCTGCCGCGACTCCTCGGGCGACGAGGTGCGGATCGGGCTGTTCGACACGACGGCCGGCGTGGACGAGGCGTACGGGGCGGCCGTGCGCGAGGCCGGTG
>JBIQJI010000130.1:0-6931 GCA_044507605.1 Actinomycetales bacterium
GCGTCACCGGGATCCGCATGACGCAGTCGGTGGCCACGGCGGCGGGCAGGTCCCCGGGACCGGCCCCCGGCAGGGCCGCCCGGTACCGCTCGACCGTCCCGCCGGGCGCGCCGAGAGCGGCCACGGCCGCGCGGAGGGCGGGCTCGCCGATGACGTCGATCATGCCGGTGGGGACCAGGCCGATCCGGATGTCGTCCCGGTTCCATCCGGCCAGGAGCGGCACACCGGCGCCTGCGCCGGCCCGCAACGCGTCGAGCGGATGCGCGGGCAGGGTGTCGCCGTCGATGACCGGGGCGAAGGGCAGGCTCTGCCACCGGGACGGGTCCGCGGCCGTCTGGACCTGTTTCACCAGGTCGGAGGCCGCCCGCGCGAGCCGGCCGGCCGGCACCCCGCGGAAGGCGTCGCCGGTCGGCGCGATCCGGAGCGATTCGGCGAGGCGCGCGGCGACGTCCGTGGCGGCCTCGGCGGTGAGCGTCTGAGCGGCCGCCCCGCTCTGCGCGATCGCGCCGTGGAACAGCCCCCTGGCGCGGGGCATGGCCAGCAAGGTGACGACGCTGATCGCCCCGGCGGACTGGCCGGCGACGGTCACCCGCCCCGGGTCGCCCCCGAAGGCCGCGATGTTGTCCCGGACCCATTCGAGCGCGGCGATCTGGTCCAGCAGCCCCCGGTTGGCGGTGCCGTCGCCGAGGCTCAGGAAGCCCTCCGCGCCGAGCCGGTAGTTGATCGTGACGCACACGACGCCGTCGCGGGCGAAACAGGTGCCGCGGTGGTGGGCGAGGGCGCCCGACCCCTTGATGAACATGCCGCCATGGATCCAGACCAGTACCGGCAGCCCAGATGCCCGGGGATCGGGAGTCCACACGTTGAGGTTGAGGCAGTCCTCGCCGGGGATCGTGACCTCGGGGAACAGCTCCGCGCCGTCCGGGCCGTCGTCTTTGGGGCAGGTCGGCCCGTAGCCGGTGGCGTCGCGCACGCCCTCCCACGGCACGGGCGGCTCGGGGGGCCGCATGCGGCGCGCCCCGAAGGGCGGGGCGGCGTACGGGATCCCGAGGAACGCCGCCACCGCGCCGTCCCAGCGGCCCCGCAGCCGCCCGCCCGCCACCCGAACCTCCGGCGCGCCGTCCACAATCTTCGTCATCGTCTCTCCTGCTCGCTCGCGGCTTCGCGGCCGGCCGTGCCGAGCCGGCCGCCTCGGCGTCGAGCATCACGAGTGCACCGCCGGGGAGTCTTGGACGAATGTTCCCCACCGTCCGGCCCTGCGGTTCGCGAAGTGCCGCCGGGACGGCGAGGGCCGGGAGGACCCGGCCGGGGTGGCCCGGTCCGGTCCCCGATGGTGCGGCCGGGTGCGGCTGCGGCCGTCGTGCCGGCGCCCGGCCCGATCGGCCGATGTCGCCTACCCGCCGCCGACGGCGCGACGGCGGTCTTCTGCCGCCCGGCGGCCCCCTGCGCCGGATCGCGGCCGGGCCTCGGCGGAGGGTCAGGGACGCGCCGCCGTGACGGTGCCGGCGGTGCCGTCGACGGTGATGGCGGCGCCATCGCGCAGGCGGCTCGTGGCGCCGGGGACGCCGAGGACGGCGGGGATGGCGTACTCGCGGGCGACGATCGCGGCGTGCGACAGCACTCCCCCGGTCTCGGTGACCACGCCGGCGGCGATACGCAGCAGCGGCGTCCAGGCGGGGTCGGTGAAGGGGCAGACGAGGATGTCGCCCGGCCGCACGCGCGGGAAGTCGCCGGGGCCGCGGACGATCCTCGCGGTGCCGGTCACGGTGCCGTGGCTGCCCGGCGCTCCGGTGAGCGCGGCGGCCGGGAGCCCGGGAGGCGCCGGGGGCGGGGGCGCGGCGGTGACCGGCCGGGCCTGCAGCAGCCAGGTGCGGCCCTCGGCGATCGCCCACTCGATGTCCTGCGGTCCCCCGAGCACCGCGGCGGCCCGCCGGCCCAGCCCGGCCAGCCGCCGGGCCGCCGCGTCGCCGATCGCCGCGCGGGTCCGGGCGGCGGCGGGCACGTCGCGCCGGACGAGCCGTGTGCCGCGCCGGTCCAGGCGGGTCGCTTTGGCGGCGACGGTGCGGTCGAGGGTCCCGTCCGCGGCCACGCGGTAGACGTCCGGGGTGACCGTGCCGCCCACGACGCCGGGGCCGAGGCCCCACGACGCCTCGATCAGGGTCGCGCCGCCCGGGCCCGCGGGGGTGAACATGACCCCGGAGACCTCCGCGTCGACGTGGCGCTGGACGATGACGGCCATCACGGGCTCGCCGCCCGCCGCGCGGCCGGCCCGGTAGCCGGCGGCGCGCGGCGAGTACAGCGAGGCCCAGCAGTCCCGCACGGCGCGGGCGACGGCTTCTGCGCCGCGCACGGCGAGAACGCTCTCGTGCTGGCCGGCCGCCGACGCCTCGCCGGTGTCCTCTCCCGCCGCCGACGATCTGACCGCCACGGGCGTGTCGCCGAGCCCGCCGAGCCCGCGCCTGACCGCGGCGATCACGTCGGGGTGGACCGGGCGGGCCCGGATCGCCCGCCGCGCCGCGGCGGCGCCGTCCGGCCCGGCGGCGGAGCGGGCCAGGTCCAGGTCACGGACGGCGGCGCGGTAGGCGGCGAACGGCACGACGAAGCCGCCGGGCACCGGCAGGCCCGCGCGGAGCAGCGCGCCGAGCCCGGCGGCCTTGCCCCCGCAGGTGCCGGCGTCCGCCGCGACGAGGGGTACGATCACGACCCACCCTTTCAACAGAAGATTGACAACATTCTGTTGATTGTGCATCATCTTCGCATGTCACGCGACATCGCCCGCAGCGCGCACGCCGACCACGGCCAGGCCGACCGCGAACGCCACGCCCGCGAGCGGCTGCTCAGCCTGGGCGCCGACGCGCTCGGCCCCCGGCCGTGGCGGCCCCCGCCCATCCCGCCGTCGGCGGTCGACCTCGCCCAGTTCGCCGCCTGGCGCAGCGCCGACCTGGCCCCCGAGGACCTGCTCGCCGCGCTGGCCCTCCTGCCCGCCGCCCGCGCCGAGGTCGAAGAACTCGAGGCCGCCCTGCTGTTCGCGGCCCGCGCGGCGGGACTGACCTGGGCCCAGATGGCGCAGGCGATGGGCTTCAACTCCCCGCAGGCGTGCCAGCAGCGGTACGCCCGCCTGGCGGCGCACCAGGGCGACGGCTCGTGACCCGCGACTCCGACCCCGGCCTGCTGGTCCTGCACGCCGTGCGCATCACCGGGTTCGCCGACACCCCGGTGATCGCCCGCCGCTTCGGGCTCGACCCGGCCGCCACCGAGCGGGCGCTGCGCGACGCGCAGGCGAGCGGCTGGACCGAGCACACCGCCTTCGCCGGCACCGCGGGCTGGTCGCTGACCGAGCGGGGCCGGGCCGAGAACGAGCGCCGGCTCGCGGCCGAGCTCGCCGGCACCGGCGCCGCCGCCGAAATCCGCGACGTCTACCGGGCGTTCCTCCCGCTGAACGCCCTGCTGCTCCAGGCCTGCACCGACTGGCAGCTCCGGCCCGCCCCCGGCGACCGGCTCGCCCCCAACGACCACACCGACCCGGTCTGGGACGCCGGGGTCCTGCACGAGCTCACTTCGATCGGCCGCGCGCTGCAGCCGCTCGCCGACCGGCTCGGGCACGTCCTGACCAGGTTCCGCGGCTACGACACGCGATTCGCCGCGGCCCTGGCCCGCGCCCAGGCCGGGGACGGCGCCTGGGTCGACCGCAGCGACATCGACTCCTGCCACCGGGTCTGGTTCGAGCTCCACGAAGACCTCATCGCCACACTCGGCCTGGACCGGCACGCCGATCCCTGACCCGCGCGGTCCGGGCGGGGCCGGCGGCCCGCACCCCGGGCACGCCGCCCCGCCCGGCCCCTACGCCGGCACCCCGGCGGCGGCGTCGGACGCGGCCCGCTTCTCCGTGATGCGGCGGCGCCGGACCGGCTTGCCCAGCGTCGGGTGGGCGACGCCCCACGCGGCCCCCTTGCACACCGCCTCCTTGTACATCGCGGCGAGCCGCCCCGTCAGGACCGCCGACACGGCACGATCGTCGGCGGTGACGTACTGGATCAGGCCGTCCTTGCGGCCCAGCGAAATGCACTGGTTGAAGTAGCGGATGGACGGGCCGGGGACCTTGCCGCCGGTCAGCCGCGCCGCGATGGCGTCGGCGACCTGGAACGCCGCCGGGACGCCGGAGGCGCACGACATGCGCAGCGGCCTGCCCCCCGGGCCCGGCGCCAGGGCCGCGTCGCCGATGGCGTACACGTCGGGGTGCGACACCGAGCGCATGGTCTCATCGACCACGATCTGGCCGGTGCCGGCGACCTCAAGCGCGGTGGCCTGCGCGATCGGGTGGACCGCGAAGCCGGCGGCCCACACGGTGACCTCCGCCGGGATGTCGCCGCCGCCGGCGGTGGCGACGTAGCCGGCCTCGACGGCGGTGACGGTGGTGTGCTCGTGCACCGTGATGCCGAGCCTGCCGAAGACCTTGCGCAGGTGCGCGCGGCCCTTGGGCGACAGCCAGTCGCCGAGGCCGTCGCGGGCGGCCAGGGCGACGTTCAGGTCGGGGCGGGCCTCGGCGATCTCGGCCGCGGTCTCCAGGCCGGTGAGGCCGCCGCCGACCACGAGCACGGTCTGCCCGGAGCCCAGCCCGGCCAGCCGCTCGCACAGCCGGAGCGCCCCGGCACGCCCGGTGACGTCGTAGGCGTGCTCGGCGGCGCCGGGGACGCCCTGGGCGTTCCAGCCGCTGCCGAGCGCGTAGACGAGCGTGTCGTAGGCCAGTTCCCCGTCGCCGTCCGCGCCGGTGACGGCGACGGTCCTGCGCTCGACGTCGACGCCGGTGACCCTGGCGATCCTCGGCTCGACGCCGGTGCCCGCGAACATCTCGGCCAGGGGCCGCGGCTTGAGCCGCTGCCCGGTGGCCAGCTGGTGCATGCGGACACGCTCGACGAAGTCGGGTTCGGCGTTGACGAGAGTGATGGCGGCCTCGTCGCGGCGGAGCCGCTTGGCGAGACGACCGGCGGCGATGGCCCCGGTGTATCCGGCGCCGAGAACGACGATGCGGTGCGGCATGTGCTTACTCCTGTCCTGCACGGGTTCGCCCCTTGAACCGGGCGGCCCGCCGTTTCCTGACAGGAACCCGATGTGAGGCCCCTCACATCGCGATCGGCCCCGCACACCACGATCAGAACGCCTTCAGCAGCGGCTCCCCGTGATCTACGACCGCCCAGCGCGCGGTCGCGCGTTCGAGCTTGTCCGGATTGACCTGGCTGCGGATCGCGGCGATGCCCTCGGACGTGACCTCCAGGCACATGACTCCCACGACCCGGCCGTCCAGGACGGCCACGACGGCGGGATCGCCGTTGGCGGTCCAGGCGTACAGCTCCGGCGAGCCGCCGACCAGGGCCCGCTTGGCCTCGCCCGGCCCGATCAGGCCCCGCAGGAACCTCGCGACCGCGACCGCGCCCCTGAACGGCTTGGCACGGGCCGGGACCTTCCCGCCGCTGTCGCCGACCGACACGACGTCCGAGGCGAGCAGGCGCACCAGCGGCTCGGTGCGGCCGCTGCTCGCCGCCTCCAAGAACTCCTCGACGATCCGCCGGGCGGCCGCCTCGTCGACCCGGGTGCGGGCCCGGCCCTCGGCCACGTGCCTGGTGGCGCGGTGAAAGAGCTGCTGGCTGGCGGCCTCGGTGACGCCGAGGATCTGCGCGATCTCCCGGTGCGGATAGCCGAACGCCTCCCGCAGCACGTACACCGCCCGCTCGGCGGGAGACAGCCGCTCCATCAGGGTGAGCACGGCGTAGGAGACCGAGTCGCGCCGCTCGGCGGTGTCGGCCGGGCCGAGCATCGGGTCACCGGCGAGCAGCGGCTCGGGCAGCCAGGTGCCGACGTAGGTCTCGCGGCGCGCCCGGGCGGAGGCCAGCTGGGTGAGGCACAGGTTGGTGAGGACCTTCGTCAGCCAGGCCTCGGGCACCTCGATGCGGCCCACGTCGGCCGCCTGCCAGCGCAGGAACGTCTCCTGCACGGCGTCCTCGGCCTCGGCGGCCGAACCGAGAAGACGGTAGGCGATGGCCTCCAGGCGCGGCCTGGCGGCTTCGAACCGGTCGACGTCCTCGGCGGTCAACGGCATGGCCCGATCCTAACCCCCGGCCACGCCAGGGCGTCGGCCGCCAGGAACGGCTCGCCCGCCACCGCCGCCGGGGTCGCCCCCGTGAACGCCACGACGTCGCGATGCAGGTGCGACTGGTCGGCATAGCCGCAGTCGGCGGCCACCCCGGCGGCGTCCTGCCCCGCGGCCAGGCGGTGCACGGCGTGGTCGAACCGGACCAGCCGGGCGGCGCGCTTGGGCGGCAGGCCGAGCTGCGCGTGGAACCGGGACCACAGGCGTTTGCGGCTCCAGCCGACCTCGGCCGCCAGCCGGTCGATCCGGACCAGGCCGCGGCCGGCGGCGATGCGGCGCCAGGCCCGCACCACCTCCGGGTCGGCCCGCGGCCCCGCCTCCCACCGGCGGGCCAGCAACGCGTCGATCAGCGCGAAACGCTCCTCCCAGCACGACGCGTCGCCCAGCCGCTCGCCGATCCGGGCCGCCTCGCGGCCCCACAGATCGCCGAGGGCCACCACACCCCCGTCCGGCCCGGCCGGGGTCACGCCCAGGATCCGGCGCGCGGCCGGCGGCGACAGCCGCACCTGGACGCACGCGAAGCCGTCGGCCAGCCACGCCCGCGCGGCCGCGAAGCCGAGCCCGGACAGCAGGCTGCCCCGCCGCGGCGCGGCCGGGTCGTCCAGCGCGATCCGGCCGGGGCCGAACGCCAGGGCCAGCGTCACGGCCGGGTGGGGGATCAGCCTGACGCCCGGCGGGCCGGCGCCGCGGTCGCGGAACCCGGCCATGACGACGCCCGCGACCCGGCTGGGCCGGGCGGGGCGGACGACCTCCCACGGCACACTCCGCGGCGCGCCTCGCGGTGCC
>JBIQJI010000052.1:0-43537 GCA_044507605.1 Actinomycetales bacterium
CCGCCCGCCTGCCGGCCAGCTCGGCCCGCGCCCGCTCGGCGCGCTCCTTCGCCTCGGCGAGCGCCTCGCCCAGCCGGCCGATCTCCTGCTCGGCCGCCGCCGCGCGCCCGCGCACGGGCTCGACCTGGCCGCGCAGCCTCGCCAGGTGCTCGCGCCGGTCGGCCGCCGCCCGCGCCTCCGCCGCCAGCCGGCGCTCCTCGTCGGCCAGCGCGCCCTCGGCCTCCGCGCGGCGCGCCACGACCTCCTCCAGCGCCTCCTCGGCCTGCTCCAGCTCGGCCGTCAGCGCCAGCTCGCTCTCGCGGACCTCGGCGGCCTCCCGCTCGTAGTCTTCGGGGTCACGGCCGCGCCGCTCGACCGAGGCGGCGTCGAGCGCGTGGCGGTGCCGCTCGGCCGCGAGGCCCTCGATGCCCCGGAACCGCTCCTTCAACGCCGACAGCCCGTAGAACGCGGCCTGGGCGGCGGCCAGGCGCGGCTGCGCCGCCGCCTCCGCCGACTCCAGCTCGCCTTCACGCCGCTGGGCGCCCTCCAGCTCGGCCTCGACGGCCGCACGCCGGGCCACCACGGCCGCCTCATCGGCCATCTCGCGCTCGATCGTGCCGCGCAGCGTGACGACGTCGTCGGCGAGCAGCCGCAGCCGCGCGTCGCGCAGATCGGCCTGGATCACGGCCGCCTTCCGGGCGATCTCGGCCTGCCTGCCGAGCGGCTTGAGCTGGCGCCGCAGCTCGGTCGCGAGATCCTGCACCCTGGTCAGGTTGGCCTGCATCGCGTCGAGCTTGCGCAGCGCCTTCTCCTTGCGCTTGCGATGCTTGAGGACCCCGGCGGCCTCCTCGATGAACGCCCGGCGCTCCTCGGGGCCGGCGTGCAGCACGGCGTCGAGCTGGCCCTGGCCCACGATGACGTGCATCTCGCGGCCGATGCCGGAGTCGGACAGCAGCTCCTGAATGTCGAGCAGACGGCAGGTGTCGCCGTTGATGGCGTACTCACTCTGCCCCGAGCGGAACATGAGGCGGCTGATCGTCACCTCGGTGTAGTCGATCGGCAGCGCGCCGTCGGAGTTGTCGATGGTGAGCGTGACCTCGGCCCGGCCGAGAGGCGGCCGACTGGAGGTGCCGGCGAAGATGACGTCTTCCATCTTGCCGCCGCGCAGCGACTTGGCGCTGTGCTCGCCCATCACCCAGGCGAGCGCGTCGACCACGTTGGACTTGCCCGAGCCGTTGGGCCCGACCACGGCCGTGATGCCCGGCTCGAACCGCAGGACGGTGGCGGAGGCGAAGGACTTGAACCCGCGCAGCGTGAGGGTCTTGAGATACACGGCCGCGACCCTCCCCCCTGCTCGGAGCCCCCTCCCGGGTTGCTTCGGGGGGAAGACTACAGCGCAACGACGACAGATTCCGGGATACGGCCCCGGCCCGCGAAGCCGCCACGCGGGCTCACCGGGACGCCCGTGCCCATGTGAGGGCCCAGGTGGGGGCCCGGATGAGGGTTGAGTGAGGGTCGCGTGGGGGGACGTGCGGGGCCGATACGAGGCGATACGAGGGCCGGTGTCCGGCCCGGAGAGGGGCGTTCTGTCCTGTACGACGGACGGACGGCGCGGTGGAACGCCGATTCGGCGGACGCCGCCGCCGTGCGACCCTCGTGCCGGGTCGCCGGCGGAATGCGCCCCGCGCGGACGGCGTCGACCGGCAGGAAAAACGCCGACACCGCGCCGTGGGGCATGTGCATGACAGGGCGACACCGCACGGCACGATGACAGGGTGCCACGATGACTGGCGGCGCGGTGCCACGATGGCGCGGTGGCAGGACACCGCGCACGGTTGTCAACGCCGTGCCGTGATGGCCGGCGTGACGTAGTGGCCGACATGGCAAGGGACGCCTTGCAAGGCGTCCCTGACAATGGTGTGCTTTCCGGACCTCAGGTGAGGGCCGGCTCGCGTTCCTGCAGGCGAGCGAACGATTCGTCGTGCGACTGGGCCGCGAGCGCGTCGTTCTGTGCCTGGAGCCTTATGAGCTCTGCCTCCAGGTCTCGGACTCGCTGCTGGAGACGGCGCATTTCCGAGACCATACGAGGGTCAGGACCGCCGACGTGGCCGAGTAGAGCCTTCGCCATAGTTAAGGGTCCTCCACGCTGAGTGACCAGACTGGTTCGCGCACTTCAAGCCGCGGGAGGGGTGCGCGTGGTTCTTATCAAGAGTCGCACTGGTGAAGGAGGCGGTCAAGTTGAACACTCCCCGTGATGCACCAGCGGGCACTCCTGTCTTCTAAATATACCATAATCCTCCCCTAGCCGTGAACCGGTTATCTCTCGACAAACCCCACCAAACCGCCCTTAGCTTCGCTCCAGCGTTCGATAACCGAGTCGACTCTGCCGGGGGTATCGGGCCCACGAAGCAATTCCAGCAACTTTTGACAGGATTTCTTTGACCCTTCGGCTACCACCTCGACCCTGCCATCGACCAAATTTGACGCCGACCCGACTAAACCGAGTTCGAGCGCACGAGACCGCGTCCACCAGCGGAACCCGACCCCCTGTACCCTTCCCCGCACCCACGCGGTCAGTCGCACATCGGCGCCGAAGTTTCGGCCGCCGCCCTCGCCGCCGCCCCGATCGGCGCTCTGGCCGGTGTTCCGGTCGGCATTCCGGGCGGTGGACCGGTCGGCACGATCGTCGTCTCGGTCGGTCATGTGCGGGCCCTCCTCGGCCGCGGCTGGCAGCGGGGGCAACTGTACGACGACCGGTTCATGAACGGATCGCGCCTGATCGGCGTGCCGCACCGCCGGCACGGCTCGTCGCGTCTGCCGTACACCGCGAGCGACCGGTCGAAGTAGCCGCTCTCCCCGTTCACGTTGACGTACAGGCTGTCGAACGACGTGCCGCCCTGTTTCAGAGCCGCGGCCATCACCTCGCGCACCGCCAGCCCCAACTCGTCGATCTTCGGCCGGGTCAGGGTCTCGGTGGGCCGCGCCCAGTGCAGCCGGGCCCGCCACAGCGCCTCGTCGGCGTAGATGTTGCCCACCCCGCTGATCAGTGACTGGTCCAGCAGCGCCCGCTTGATCCCGGTGCGCCGGGCCCGCAGCCGCCGCGCGAACACGTCGTCGTCGAACGCCGCCTCCAGCGGGTCGGGCGCGATGTGCGCGATCGGCAGCGGCACCCTGCCGTACGGGCCGGCGACCATCGGCGCGATCAGCAGATGGCCGAACGTGCGCTGATCGACGAACCGCAGCTCAGGGCCCCCATCGGCGAACGTCAGCCGCACCCGCAGATGCCGCTCCGGCGGTGTCTCCGCCTCCACCACCAGCAGTTGCCCGCTCATCCCCAGGTGGGCGAGCAGGGCGTGCTCGACGTGCGTCGCCGAGTCGGACGGCGCCGCGTCGCCTGACGTGTCGCCTGCCGCGTCACCCGATGTGTCGCCTGGCGCGTCGCCCGGCCGCGGGCCGGGCTGTGCGGGGTCCTTGAGCGGCAGCCACAGGTACTTGCCGCGCCGCTCGGCGCTCAGCATGGTGCGGCCCGTCAGCCGCGCCACGAAGTCGGCGGGCCCCGGCACGTGCCGGCGCACCGCGCGAGGATGCAGCACCTGCGCCGACGTCACCGAACGGCCGGCGACCCAGCGCTCCAGGCCCTGGCGTACGACCTCGACCTCGGGCAGCTCCGGCACGATCGACCCCCGTCCCGCGCGCCGCTCGCCCGGCTACTTCGCGGCCATCTGGCCGGAGTCGCCGGTGGCGGCCTGCTCGCTGCGCGCCCTGATGGCGGTCCAGGCGGCCTCGGCGGCCTGCTGCTCGGCCTCCTTCTTGCTGCGGCCCGCGCCCGAGCCGTACTCCTGGCCGCCCACCCGCACCGTGGCGGTGAACGACTTGGCGTGGTCGGGGCCGCTCTCCTCCACGTGGTACTCCGGCACCCCGAGCACTTCGGCGGCCGTCAGCTCCTGCAGGGAGGTCTTCCAGTCGAGTCCGGCGCCGAGCGAGGCCGAGCGGGCGATCAGCGAGTCGAACAGCAGATGGACGACGCGGAACGCCTCCTCCAGGCCCTTGTCGACGTACACCGTGCCGATGAGCGCCTCAAGGGTGTCGGCGAGGATCGACGACTTGTCCCGGCCGCCGGTGCCCTCTTCGCCCCGGCCCAGCCGCAGGAAACGCCCGAGGTCGAGGCCGCGGGCCACATCGGCGAGCGCCCGCATGTTGACGACGGCGGCCCGCAGCTTGGCCAGCTGGCCCTCGGGCAGATCGGGGTGACCGCGAAACAGCGTGTCGGTGACGACCAGGCCGAGCACCGAGTCGCCGAGGAACTCAAGCCGCTCGTTGGTGGGCAGGCCGCCGTTCTCGTAAGCGTACGAGCGGTGCGTCAGCGCCCGCTCCAGCAGATCGGTGCTCAGCGACACGCCGAGCATGCGCTCCAGTTCCTCTTGCGCGATCTCGACCGCCACCGGTTTGGCGCCTGCACCCATGACTCCTCCTGCAACTCTGCCGCTTCCAGTCGCCACGCATGGCGACGCAACGTGATGCCGCGCCGCGCTGCACGTCGCGGTGGAACACGGTGGCAGGTGGATCACGGAAAGGGCCGAACACGGCCCAGAGACCCCGAAGACGTGGTGGGCGCCGGCGAGCCGCGATCCGCAGAACGCGAACCCGGCGCCCACCACGGCCGCGGGCGAACCGCCACCGCACACGCTCTCAGGCCGGAAGGCCGACCGGAGACGTCAACCGCGAGTCTAATGCCGCTGCCGCGATTCGACGATCCCCGACCGGCCCGCCTGCCGTCGTCGTCGTGATCAGGAGACGTCGATGACCTGCCGCCGGTTGTAGGTGCCGCAGTTGGAGCAGGCCACGTGCGGGCGCTTGGGGGCGCGGCACTGCGGGCAGCTCACGAGCGCGACCGGGGCGGCCTTCCACTGTGCACGGCGGGCCCTGGTGTTGGCCCGCGACATCTTTCGCTTGGGGACGGCCACGTCAGCCCTCCTGATCGTCGTCGGTCGTATCGTCTGTTAGCAGGCCCTGCAGCGCCGCCCAGCGAGGATCGATCGTCTCGTGCCGGTGGTCGGGGCCGGCGTCGGCCAGCTTGATCCCGCACTGCGCGCAGAGCCCCGGGCAGTCCTGTCGGCAGACCGGGCTCAGCGGCAGTGCCAGCACCACCGCGTCACGGAACGTCGGCTCCAGGTCGAGCAGCTCTCCGTCGAGGAGCGGGTCGTCCTCACCGGCGTCTTCGGCGGAGTAGAAGAAGAGCTCCTGGAAACCGACCTCGATCTGCGAGGTCAGCGGATCCAGGCAACGCGCGCACTCGCCCTGGAGCGCGGCACGCGCCGTGCCCGTGACGAGCACGCCCTCCATCACCGCTTCGAACCGGATGGAAAGCTCGACATCGGAGTCTTTGGGGACCCCGATCATGTCGACCGCGAGATTCTCCGACGCCGGCAGGAGCAGGCTGACCTGCTTCATAGACCCCGGCCGACGTCCCAGATCGTGAGTGGAGATCACCCATGGGGCGCGAGGGTCGAGGCTGGGCAGGGTCATCCTTTTCTCGTTTGGCATGGCGAATCACCGCCGTCATACAAGGCCGAGAAGTAACAATACCAGCACCCGGGCGGGCAGGAGTCAGCCGCGCAACCGCTCGACGAGGCGCTCCTGCACGATGTCGGGAAGCAGGCCCGTCAGATCGCCGCCGTATTTGGCGATCTCCTTGAGCCGGCTCGACGACAGGAAGGAGTACTCGGGGTTGGTCGACATGAAGAGCGTCTCGACGCCCGACATGCGGTAGTTGAGCTGTGCCATCTGCAGCTCGTAGTCGAAGTCGCTGACGGCCCGCAGACCCTTGACGATCGTCGGGATGTTCCGCTGACGGCAGAAGTCGACGAGCAGTCCGTGGAACTTCTCCACCCGGACGTTGCCGTACTCCTTGGTCACCGCCTGCAGCATGTCGATGCGCTCGTCGATGGTGAACAGGCTGCTCTTCTCCACATTGATCAGGACGGCCACGATCACCTCGTCGTACAGCCGGGAGGTCCGGCCGATGATGTCCAGGTGACCGTTCGTGACGGGATCGAACGACCCCGGGCAGACGACGCGACGCAAGGCACACCCCCACAAGTTCGGGTTACCGGCTGCGCGACCGTACCAAACTTCGAATCTTCACTGCTGAGACGGGTCCCCCCGGAATGCGTACCAGATCGTGGCCTCTCCGTACCTGCGCTCGCGGGCCGGCTCGAACCCCTTCGGCCAGCTCGGCCCTGGTCCGCGTGACTGCCGCTCCACCGCGATCAGCGCCCCGGGGGCCGCCCAGTCGTTGTCGCGCAGCAGGCGCAGCGTCGTCGACAGCGCCTCCTCAGGCAGGGCGTACGGCGGGTCGGCGAACACGAAGTCGTACGGCTCGTCCGGCGGAGCGGCCAGCACCCGCTCGACCCTGTCGGCCACCACGGACACCCCGGGCAGGCGCAGCGCCGCCAGGTTGGCGCGGATCGCCCGGACCGCCTTCGGGTCCGACTCGACGAGCAGCGCGTGGGCCGCGCCGCGCGACACGGCCTCCAGCCCCACCGCGCCGGAGCCGGCGTACAGGTCAGCGACCCTGAGCCCGTCGAGCGGCCCCAGCAGCGAGCCGACCGTCGAGAACAGTCCCTCACGGGCCCGGTCGCTCGTCGGCCGGGTGCCGCGCCCCGCCGGCGCCACCAGCCGTCGTCCTCCCGCGCTCCCCGCGATCACCCGAGTCATACGCCCATTCTCGACCGGCCGCCCACTCCTTCCGCACGGGGACCGCACACGACGGAGCGCGCTCGGCAAGGACACAAGGTCAAGAGTGAGCAGAAGGTGGCGAGGAATGCGTAAGGGTCGTTCCCGTGGCGGCCGAGGGCGGCCATGATGAGTTGTGCGGCCTTCAGGTGACCCAGGGGAAGGCCGACCGGCGTGATCGTGAGCCCTTCCGTGCGCCGGTGCCCTCGGCACCTGACCCGAGGGTGGGCCCAGCCAGGGACGGCATTCGGGGGGAGGCCGTCCCCAGGCTGGGCCCTGGGTCATTCCCCGCCAGGTCAGGCCTTTTCCAGATACTCCGCGCGCTCGTCGTCGACGAGGGCGTCGAGTTCCGCCTTCAGCGCCGGGTGCGCGGTCAGTTCGGGGTCGCGGGCGAGCAGGTCGGCGGCCGCCTCGCGCGCCGTCTCGATCACGTCCTCGTCGCGCAGCAGCTGGAGCATCTTGAGCGAGGAGCGGCGGCCCGACTGGGCGGCGCCCAGCACATCGCCCTCCCGCCGCTGCTCAAGGTCGACCCGCGACAGCGCGAATCCGTCAAGAGTCGCCGCCACGGCGTCGAGCCGTGCCCGCGCGGGCGTGCCGGCGGGTGAGTCGGTCACCAGCAGGCACAGCCCCGGCAGGCCGCCGCGGCCGACCCGGCCGCGCAGCTGATGCAGCTGCGACACGCCGAACCTGTCGGCGTCCATGATGACCATGACCGACGCGTTGGGCACATCGACGCCCACCTCGATCACCGTGGTGGCCACCAGCACGTCGATCTCGCCGGCGGCGAAGGCCCGCATCACGGCGTCCTTCTCCTCCGGCGCGAGCCGCCCGTGCAGCACCCGCACCCGCAGCCCGGCCAGCGGCCCCTCCTGGAGCATCGGCGCGACGTCGAGCACGGCGAGCGGCGGCCTGCGCTCGCCGCCGTCGCGCTCGGCGTCGCCCGCGTCGTCGTCGGATCCCGGCCCGCCGGCCGGCCCATCTCGCAGCGCGGCCAGGTCGCCCTCGTCGCCCTCCAGGTCGCCGATGCGCGGGCAGACGACGTACGCCTGCCGGCCGAGGCCGATCTCCTCGCGGACCCGCTGCCAGGTGCGGTCGAGGTAATGGGGCTTTTCCGCCGCCGGCACGACGTGGGTGCTGATGGGGGCGCGGCCCGAGGGCAGCTGGCTGAGCGTGGAGACCTCCAGGTCGCCGAAGACCGTCATGGCGACCGTGCGCGGAATCGGGGTCGCGGTCATCACCAGCACGTGCGGCCGGTGCCCACCGGCCTTCTCGCGCAGCGCGTCACGCTGCTCGACGCCGAACCGGTGCTGCTCGTCGACGACGACCAGGCCGAGATCGGCGAACTGCACCCGATCCTGGATCAGCGCGTGGGTGCCGATGACGATGCCGGCGGCGCCGGAGGCGGCGTCGAGCAGCGCCGACCGGCGGGCGGCGGCCCCCATCGACCCGGTCAGCAGCGCCACGCCGGTGCCGCCGAACATGCCCCCCGCCGCAAGGTCGCCGAGCATCGCCGTGATCGAGCGGTGATGCTGCTGGGCGAGCACCTCGGTGGGGGCGAGCAGCGCCGCCTGGCCGCCGGCGTCGACGGTCTGCAGCATGGCCCGCAACGCCACGACGGTCTTGCCGGCGCCCACCTCGCCCTGGAGCAGCCGGTGCATCGGGTGGGCGAGGGCGAGATCGGCGGCGATCTCGGCGCCCACCTCGCGCTGCCCGTCGGTGAGCCGGAACGGCAGCCGCTGATCGAAGGCCGCCAGCAGCCCGTCGGCGGTGGCGGGCCGCGGCACGGCCGGCCAGGCGGCGGCGTCGCGCCTGCGCCGCAGCAGCACCGCCTGCAGCAGGAACGCCTCGTCGAACTTGAGCCGCCGCCTGGCCCGGCCGATCTCCTCGAAGTCGCGCGGCCGGTGGATCGACACGAGGGCGTCGGCCAGGCCCGGCAGCCGCAGCCGGTCGCGCAGCTCCCGGGGCAGCGGATCGTCGAGGTCGCCGAGCGTGTCGAGGATGAGCCGGACCGAGCGCGCGATGGCCCAGGAGGTCAGCCCGCCGCCGGCGGGATAGATCGGCACCGGCGCGGTGGCGAACTCCTCCGCCGACATCTCGGCCTCGGAGAACAGCAGCGAGTCGGGGTGGGCGAGCTGCCACCTGGGCGTGCGGCCCTTGCCGAACCGGTCGGCCTTGCCGGAGAACATGCCGCGCTCGCCCGGCCGCAGGCGCTGCTCGACGGCCCGGCTCGCCCGGCCGAAGAACGACAGATAGATCTTGCCGCCCCGGCCGTCGACGACCTCGACCTCCAGCCAGGTGCCGGGCTTGTTGCGCATCGGCTTGCGCATCACCCGGGAGACCTCGCCGACGATCGTGACGTGCTCGCCCGCCTCCAGCGCGTTGATCGAGGTGAGCTCGCCACGCTCGGCGTAGCGCCGCGGATAGTGCCGCAGCAGCCCGCCGACGGTCGTCAGCCCGAGCACCTCGTCGAGCACCCGCGCCGTCTTGGGGTCCAGCACCCTGCTCAGCGGCTCGTCGAACCTGGTCACGTCACTAAGTTCTACCCGTCCCGACCGACAACGGCGGCATCGGCGGCGCACGCGGGCCGGTCGGCGTTGCGCCGGCCGTCGGCGGCGCCCATGGGCCCCGGCGGCGGTCGCGCCGACCGGGTGGGCGGCGACCCGTGCGCTAGTGTGAGCGGTTACGAGACCGTTCCGGCGCTTGATTTGGCGACCGGCCGCGGTCCTCGGCTATCCTCTTATGGCCGACCGGTCGTTTTGGTGTGCGTTCGCCGCGGGGCCGTGTGCAAGCATCAGGCCCGGCCTACCGCCGGGATCCCTCGGCAGCGCCGTGGGTGGATCTATAAAAAGGAGCGATTACCGTGGCATCCGTCTGCGACGTCTGCGGCAAGAAGCCGATTTTCGGCAACAACATCTCCCACTCGCACCGCCGCACCCGCCGCCGCTGGAACCCCAACATCCAGCGGGTCCGCGCGATGGTCGGCAGCACGCCCAAGCGGCTGAACGTGTGCACCTCGTGCATCAAGGCGGGCAAGGTCGCCCGCTGACCCTCTGATCCGACGCGACAGCCCGGCACCTCCCCGGTGCCGGGCTGTCGCGCTGTCCGCCCCCGTCTGCTCTGCGAAACGCCCTTTCGCCGCCCGGGGGCGCGAAAGGGCCCTGCCTCGCGCCGATGCGCGAAGCAGGGCCCCTGAGCCGCCTGAGCCGCTCGTTTCGTTGCGCCGTCAGCGGCTTCGTCCCGTTGCGCGGTCCCTCCGCGCGGTCTGTGCGGAGATCCGCGGCAGGGCCGGCCGCAGGTGATCAGTGGCGGCCGAAGAGCCAGCCGAGCAGGCCGCCTCCGCCTCCGCCCCCGCCGCTGTCGCCGCTTTCCCCGCCGCTGCCGGAACCACCGCTGGAGTCCGTGTCGTCGGAGATGTCGTCGAAGTCGTCCTGCTGCGGAGCCGACGAGGCCTGCGGCTGCGGGTCGCTGGTCTGCTGGACGGTCTCCCGGGTCGATCCGCTGACGTGCTGCGGGTCGCCGTTGCCGGAGAACGTGGAGTTCTGCGGAGCCGGGTGGGACGTGGTGGTCCTCGGCTGCCTGGTGTGGGCGGGCTCGCGCGTCGCCGTCGGTTCGTGCGTGGAACCGGTGTGCCGCGTGGTCGCCCGGGGAACGGGCTGTGCCGGTGTGCTGGTCGAGTCGACCGTCGGCCGCACGGTGGGCTCGCCCGCCCCACCGGTCGGTCCGCTGGTGGGCTCGCCGAGGAGCTCGGAGTCGTCGGGCAGAGCGGAGTCCTCCACCACCGACGGCACGCGGTCGCTCGCCACGGGAGCCGTGTCGTCGGAGCCGGAGAACAGCCAGACGCCGCCCAGGGTCATGCCCAGGACCGCCACCGCGGCCACGGCGAGCAGCTTGCCGCTGCGGCGCTTCGGGCGGCCTGTCTCCTCGTCGTCGGGGTCCTGCCGCCAGTTTCCCGAGCCGAGGAACCCGGTCCGCGGCTCGGCGGGCTCGTCTCCGTACCTCGTACGGTGCCACTCCTCGGGGTCGGACCAGTGCGCGTCACCGGAGTCCCCCTCGGCCAGGTCGTCCGGCCGGGTGTCGCCCCACCGGTCGGAGCCGCCCTCGCCGCTCTCCGTCCAGCGTGCGGTCGCGCCGGAGTCGGCGTGCTCGTCGCCCTGTGCGTAAGCCTGGTCGTGGCCCTGTTCCCGGGCCAGGTCGTAGTCCTGCTCGTGGTGCTGCTCGTGGGCCTGGTCATAGGCCTGGTCGTAGGCCTGCTCGTCGGCGGGCCGGCCGCCCTCCGCCCCCCACGCGCCGGACTCGGCGCCGTTCCACTGATCGGCCCCGGCGGTGGCCGGCCAGGCGCCGGACTCGCTCTCGGTCCGCCATCCGTCGTCGAGCACGTCGCCTGCCGCGCCCTGCGCGCCCACATCGCCGTGCCCGGCGTCCGCGAGACCCGCGTCCGCGTGGGCGGTCTCGCCGTACGCGGCGTCGGCGTACGGCTCGTCCACGTTCGCAGATGGCCAGTCGGCCCGTGGCGCGGCATCGCCCTGGTCGCCCCACACCCCGTCCAGGTACGGCCGCGCGTACGACGGCTCGTCCACGTCCTGAACAGTGTTCAGCGGGCCGGTGTCCTCCCCTACCTCGGCCGCCGTCTCGGGCTGGTCCACACGGGCATGATCATCATCGCCGGTCGTCCCCCAGCTTTCGCCGGACTCCGCCCAAGCCCGTTGCGCGGCCTCCGCCCTGCGCTTTCTCCGCCGCCGTGAGTTGCGTGACCCACGACCCAACCCGGCGCTCATGTCGCCCCTCCCAGTCGGAAATCGTGCGCCACCGTTCTTAGCAGCCTCCACACCCTCCCGTCATGGAATACCACTATTCACGCAAGTCATCGTTATCAACTTGAGTAGCATTTATCCCGCCAAGAGCGGTCAGGTTTTCGGCCGACCGAAACCCGCTGGGACCGTTCCTATCAGCCACAATTCACCGGGACGACACGGAGATCGGGACACGTGGCGGGGCCCGGCGAGCGATCCGGGGCGGGCGGAATCGGACGCGATCAGCCAGCGCGCCATCGCCAGGCGTGATCGACGGGGCCGATGCCCCCGCCGAGGGGGAAACCGTGGGCGATGGCGCCGGTGACGTACTCCTTGGCCCTGCCGACCGCCGTGGGCACGTCGTCGCCCCGGGCGATGTAGGAGGCGATCGCGGAGGCGAGCGTGCATCCGGTGCCGTGGGTGTGCCGGTTGTCGAGGCGGGCGGCGGGGAAGCGGTGCTCGGTGACGCCGTCGGTCAGCAGGTCGACCGGGTCGCCGGGCAGGTGGCCGCCCTTGATCAACGCCCAGGTGGGCCCGAGCTCCAGGACGGCGTCGGCGGCGCGGCGCTGCTCCCGCTCGTCCTCGACCTTGATGCCGGTGAGCTGCGCGACCTCCCACAGGTTGGGGGTGGCCACGGTCGCGAGGGGCAGCAGGCGCGACTTCAGCGTCTCGACCGCCTCGGGCGCCAGCAGTGAGTCGCCGTGCTTGGAGACGCCCACCGGATCGACGACGAGCGGCAGGTCCGTGCCGGTGAGCGCGTCAGCGACGGTCTCCACCAGGACCGGCGACGCCAGCATGCCCGTTTTGACCGCCTGTGCGCCGATGTCGCCGAGCACCGAGTCGAGCTGGGCGCGCACGGCCTCGGGCGGCAGCTCCCAGTAGCCCTGCACACCGAGGGAGTTCTGGGCGGTCACGGCGGCGATCACGCTCATGCCGTGGACGCCGTTGGCCAGCATGGTCTTGAGGTCGGCCTGGATTCCGGCGCCGCCCCCGGAGTCGGAGCCGGCGATGGTCAGCACACGCGGAGGGGTCATAGACCCCATCAAATCAGGCGGGCCGCCCGGCCGCGTCACAGGACGTCGCACGAACCGCCCGCGAGCGAGCAGTCGGCCGGCGCCACCGACTCGCCGTTCACGACGACCTCGACGCCGATGCCGCCGCCCGACGGGAGCAGCTCGGTCGACACCAGCACGAGCGTCGTGCCCCGCTGCTCGGCCTCGGCGCCCGTGACGGAGATCACCCGGCCGCTGATCGGCAGCTCCACGCGCAGCCCGCGCAGGTCGCCGTCGCCGTTGTTGCCGATGGCGATCTCGGCCCGGTACTGCCCGAAGCGGCGTTCGAGCACGGTGTACTTCACCACGGCGCGCTTCGGAGAGACCGAGGTGCCGGGCCTGCCGGTGCCGGCCCGGGCCGTGGCGGCCTGGTTGGAGCCTGCCCGGTCCACGCCTTCCTTGCCCGTCCTGTCCGTCTTGCCCGTCCTGTCCGGACCGGACCCTTCCGAGGCCGCGTCCGAGGTGGATGTGTCCGACTCGGTCGAGCGGGCCGTGCCGGAGGCGGGGGTGCTCGAAGCGCGGAGCGGGTCGGCCGTGTCATCGGAGTCGCCGTCCCGCGTTGCGTGCGGCGTCGGGGTGGCGTGCGGCGTGGCGGTCGGGTGCGGGCTCGGGACGGCGGTGGGGTCCTGGACGACCGGGGACAGGCCCGCGGCCGCCGCGCGCGTGGCGGTGAGACCACCCGCGGCGCCGGGCGACGGGCAGCCGGTGCCGGTGAAGCAGGCCGGGACGACGCCGAGCCGCTGGGGTGAGCCGTCCGAGCCGCCGGACAGGAGGTGCACGCCCGCGATGACGGCCGTCACGGTGGCGACGAAGGCGATGCCGAGCAGGATCGGCCCGAGCGACCGACGGGGACGTGGCTCCGTGAGCAGGTCCAGGTCGTCGTACGAATCCTGGGTTAACAGGTGGTCATCGTTGCGCCACGGAACTCCGTGTCGGCCCATAGTGACCCCTTCGGCGTTGAAAACCCCGCTCCAGCCACTGCAATACCAGTTCTAACACTTTCGTGGTAATTCTGCGTTAATTCGGGAAGTGATTCCAGCCCCCGTCCATTCGGCGGCCCGCCACCTGAACCCCCTCCCCCTCGGTGACCGCACCGACGATCCGCCAGCGGGACGGTAGCCGTGCCTCGGCCGGGAAGACCGCGGCCAGCGCGTGATCGTCGCCGCCGGTGAGCACCCAGTCGAGGGGGTCGGCGCCGAGGGCGGCGGCGGCTTCGCGCATGATCTCGGGCACCGGCAGGGTGTCCGGGCGCAGCTCGACGCGCACCCCGCTCGCGTCGGCGACGTGCCCGAGATCGCCGGTCAGTCCGTCACTGACGTCGATCATCGCGGTGGCGCCGAGGGCGGCGGCCTCGGACCCCGCCTCGTACGGCGGGGCGGGATGCCGATGCGCCGCGACGAGCTCGGCGAACCGGTCCGGCGCGGCGCCTTCCCCGGTGCCGGCCTGCAGCAGGGCCAGGCCCGCCGCGGCGTACCCGAGGCGGCCGGCGACGGCCACGACCTGGCCCGGGCGGGCGCCGGAACGGGTGACGGCGGGCCTGCCGCCGAGGTCGCCGAGCGCGGTGACGCCGAGGACGATCAGGTCGGAGCGGACGATGTCGCCTCCGGCGACGCTGGCGCCGACGAGCTCGCACTCGTCGCGGAAGCCGTCGGTCAGGGCGTCGAGCCAGCCGGGGGCGAGGTCTCCGGGCAGGCCGAGCCCGACGAACAGCCCGGTGGGTGTGGCGCCCATGGCCGCGATGTCGGCAAGGTTCTGTGCTGCGGCCTTACGCCCGATGTGATAGCCACTGGACCAATCGCGGCGAAAGTGCCTACCCTCAAGTAACAGGTCCGTCGAAACGACGACGCGCCCGTCAGGTGCATACAGCACCGCCGCGTCGTCACCTGGCCCGAGAAGCACGGCCGCATGTTGCGGAAGGCGTCCAGTAATCCGATCAATTATCCCGAATTCGCCGAGATCTCCGACTGTGATCTTACACCTCCGGGGAGTTTCAGGGTACGGTTGGCGCTCCGGCGCAGAGACCTCGCGCACCTTATGAACACTGCGATCTGTTCAGCTTGCCGCACGGGAGGGACTGATGGTGCAGGCCTACATCCTCATCCAGACGGAGGTCGGCAAAGCGGCGGCGGTGGCCCGCCAGATCGCGACGATCGGCGGCGTCACCAAAGCGGAGGACGTCACCGGCCCGTACGATGTGATCGTCCGCGCCCAGGCACGCGACGTGGACGAACTGGGCAAGCTCGTGGTGGCCCAGATTCAGCAGGTCGAGGGCATCACGCGTACCCTTACCTGTCCGATCGTGCACATCTGATCTGATCTCCGGGAGGTGCCGTGCGGAGGGCGGTGACTCCGGCCCTGATGGCGCTGGGCCTGGCCACCCTGCTGGCCGGCTGCTCCGGCACCGTGCGGGTCGACCCGCCGCATCCGCAGGGGGCCGCCGCCCAGGGCTGCCGGGCGCTCGCCAAAGCGCTGCCGCGCACTCTCGACGGCGCCGAGCGCACCGAGTCACAGCCCGCATCGCCCTATGTCGCGGTCTGGGGGTCGGGTGAGATCACGCTGCGCTGCGGCGTCGACCGCCCCGCCAAGATGGACCCCACCGCCCAGGTGCCCGAGGTCAACGGCGTCGCCTGGTTCCCCGATCCCGACCTGCCGACCCTGTTCACGGCCATCGACCGCGAGGCGTACGTCGAGGTGACGATCTCCCGCGAGCACGAGCCCGGCAACGTCCTGGTCGATCTGGCCGCCCCCATCAACAAGGCGCTGCCCTGACCCCTCCCCCGCGGCCCGGTACCCTGCCCGGCGCGGTCAGCGCAGCCCCACCGGACGCTCCAGGGCGAGCTGGACGAGCCGGTCGATCAGGTCGGGGTACGGCAGCCCCGAGGCCGCCCACAGCTGCGGCGCCACCGATAGCGACGTGAAGCCCGGCAGCGTGTTGATCTCGTTGACGATCAGTTCGCCGTCGGGCCGGTAGAAGAAGTCGACCCGGGCGAGCCCTTCGCAGCCGAGCGCGTCGAAGGCGCGCACCGCGAGCTCGCGGAGCCGCTCGGCGTCCGCCGCCGGCATGTCGGCCGGCGCGGCGAGCCGCATCTGGTCCGGGTAGTACTTGGCCTCGAAGTCGAAGAACTCGTGCCCGTCGTCGTAGAGGATCTCCCCCGGCACGGAGGCCTGCGGCGGCTCGTCGCCGAGCGACGACAGCACCGCGCACTCGATCTCGCGGCCCTCGATCGCGGCCTCCACCAGCACCTTCGGGTCGTGGGCGCGGGCCGCCTCGATGGCCGCCTCCAGCTCGTCCACGTCGTGCGCCTTGCCGACGCCCTGGCTCGACCCCGCCCGCGCCGGCTTGACGAACACCGGCCAGCCGAGCTCCTCCGCCTCCTTGATCATCCGCCCCCGGTCGCGCCGCCAGTCGCGGTCGCGCACCACCAGGTACGGGCCGGTGGGCAGCCCTGCCTGGGCCAGCACGATCTTCATGTACGCCTTGTCCATGCCGACGGCGCTGGCGAGCACGCCCGAGCCGACGTACCGCACCCCGGCCATCTCCAGCAGCCCCTGGATCGTGCCGTCCTCGCCGTACGGGCCGTGCAGCAGCGGGAACACCACGTCCACCTCGCCGAGCGGCTCCGGGACACGGCCGGGCGCGAGGGTGACCAGCGAGCCGCCGTCGGTCGGCAGCGCGAGTTGCGAACCCGTCCGGTCCACCTCGGGCAGGTCGGTGCCCTCGATGGCGTAGCGCTGGTCTTCCGCCGCCAGCACCCAGCGCCCGTCGGTGGCGATGCCGATGGGGACGACGTCGTATTTGGTGCGGTCGATGGCCGCAAGGACGCTACCCGCCCCCATCAGGGAGACCGCGTGCTCGGAGTTGCGGCCGCCGAAGACGACCGCCACGCGGACGCGGGCCCGGTTATCGCGCTGCTCGTTCATGATGCCCGAATCTACCCGTCCAGCGGCCAGATCTACCCGATCGTCAGGTATGTGTCGGCCTGCCGGGCGGTGTCTTTCCAGGTCCGAGGCCCGGACCATCGGCGAGGCCGTCCAGGGCGGCCATCACGTCGACGATCAGATCCTCGGCGTCCTCCAGGCCGATCGCGAAACGCACCGCCCCGGCGTCGACGCCGCCGGCCGACAGGACGTCGTCGCCTAGGCGCCGATGGCTCGTGGAGACGACGTGCGCGGCCTTGGTGTGCGTGCCGCCGACCGAGTCGGCCACCCGGGCCAGCCGCACGCTGTCGGCCAGCCGCATGCCCGCGTCGAAGCCCCCGTGCGGCGTCACCGTGACGCACGCCCCGAACCTCGTGCCCTCGGGGCCCGAGTCGAACAGGTGCCTGGCCAGCTCGTGCCCGGGATGCGGCACCAGGCCCGGATAGTCCACACGGCGGACCCGCGGATGCTTGGCGACGGCGGCGGCGAACACGCTGGCCGTGGCGCACATGCGCCGCACCCGCAGCGGCAGCGTCTCCAGCCCCCGGTGCAGCAGGAACGCGTCCTCGGGCGACAGCGCCGCGCCGGTGTCGGCCCGCACCTCGCCGAGCCGCTCCACCAGGTCCGGCCGGCCCACCACGACACCGCCCGAGCAGTCGTCGTGCCCGCTGATGTACGTGGTCGCCTCGTGCACGACCAGGTCGGCACCGTGCTCCAGCGGACGGCACACGATCGGCGTGGCCAGCGTCGAGTCGACCACCAGCAGCGCCTCCGCCTCGCGGGCGACCCGGTAGAGCCCGCGCAGGTCGGCCACCGCCATCGTCGGATCGGCCAGCGTCTCCGCCAAAATGATCTTCGTGTTGGGGCGCACCGCGGCCCGCACCGTGCGCGGATCCGACTGGTCCACGAAGTCGGCCCGCACCCCGAAACGCGACATGACCCGGCGCAGCACCGCGTACGTGGCCCCGCTCAGCGGCGCCGGCGCCAGCACGTGGGAGCCGGCCCGCAGGAACGTCAGGAACACCGCGGTGAGGGCGGCCGCACCGGACGGGAACGCCTCCCCCGCGACGTCCTCGGGCGCCGCCGCGCCCTCCAGCGCGGCCACCGCGGCGGCGAACGCCGCGACCGTCGGATTGTCGACCGTGGGGCCGACGATGTCGCCGTACTCGGCGGAGTTGCCGTACCGCCAGGCCGACGTGCGCCACACCGGCAGCCCGAACGGGGCCTGGGCAGGGGCCTTCAGCGGCGGGAGATGGACCGCCCGGGAGTTCTCCCCGAGCCTTCGCCGGATGCGCCGGGGACCGGTCATGACAGCCTCACCAGGATGTTCGCCGTTCGTTCGCGCGACGGATCGGCCGAGCGGTCCGCCTAGGGAATGTCACACGCCATATCGTTCGGGTTTGGGAGCCCGCGACATCAGCAGCACCGCGGCCTCGCTCGGGGTCATGCCGTCGTGCACGACTCCGACGACGACCTCGGTGATGGGCATCTCCACGTCGTGCTTCCTCGCCAGATCGAGCACCGACTCGCAGGACTTGACCCCTTCCGCGGTCTGCCTGGTCGTCGCGATCACCTCGGCCAGTGTCATACCACGCCCAAGGTTCTCCCCGAAAGTCCGATTGCGCGACAGCGGCGACGTACAGGTCGCCACGAGATCCCCCATGCCGGCCAGCCCCGCGAACGTGTGCGGGTCGGCCCCGAGCACCGTCCCAAGGCGCGAGATCTCGGCCAGGCCCCGCGTCATGAGCGTGGCCCGCACGTTGTCGCCGAGCCCCATGCCGGCGGCGACCCCGACGGCCAAGGCGATCACGTTCTTCACCGCGCCGCCCAGCTCCACCCCGATCACGTCCGGATTGGTGTACGGCCGAAACCATGGCACGTGACAGGCCTCCTGCAGCCGCGCGGCCACGGCCTCGTCGGCGGCGGCCACGACGGTGGCGCCCGGCTGGCGGCGGATCAGCTCGCCGACCAGGTTCGGACCCGACACGACGGCGACCCGCTCCTCCGGCACCTCGGCGACCTCGCGGATCACCTCGCTCATCCGCTTGCAGGTGCCGAGCTCGATGCCCTTCATCAGGCTGACCAGCACCGCCCCCGGCGGCAGGTGCGGCCGCCACACGGCCAGGTTGGCGCGCAGTGTCTGCGACGGCACGGCCAGCACCACGAAGTCGGCGCCGGCCATCGCCTCGGCCGGGTCGGTCGTGGCACGCAGCGACGCCGGCAACGTGACGCCGGGCAGATAGGCGGGATTCTCGTGCCGCCGGTCGATCGCCTCGACCACCTCGGCGCGGCGCCCCCACAGCGTCGTCCGGGTGCCCGCCTCCGCGAGGATGGCGGCGAACGTGGTCCCCCAGGAACCGGACCCGAAAACGACTGCTTTGGTCATCCTCTCACGGTACGTCGTCCCAGGCCCTCAAGAGTTCTCGTCGGGCGCCGACACGACCGCCTGGCCGGCGACCTGCCCCGGGGAGACGCCCAGGTCAGCCGCACCGTCCCCGCCCGGCACGCCGTCCGTGCCGGGCACGGCTCCCCCGTCCGCCGCACGTGTCGCGGGCCCGGCGCTCGTGTCCGGCACCGCCACCGCGGCCGGGTCGTACGGGACCTCCGGGGGCTGCTCGCCCCGCAGCTCGGCCAGGAGCCCGGTGACGGCGGCCATGATGTCGGCGGTCGCCTCACGCAGCACCGTGCCCCGCAGCGGCTTGCCCGCGTAGCGCGACAGGTCGACCGGCGGCCCCGCCAGCACACGGAAGGTCGTGCGGGGGAACAGCCGGGGATGCTTCTCCCGGCCGTACGGCAGCATCACCTGCGCCCCCCAATGGGCCACCGGGATCACCGGCGCGCCGGTGGCGAGCGCCAGCCGGGCCACCCCGGTCTTGGCGACCATCGGCCACAGGTCGGGGTCGCGGGTGACGGTGCCCTCGGGGTAGACGATGACGCACGCCCCCTCGGCCAGCGCCTGCTCCGCCGCCTTCAGCGACAGTGCCGCGTCGGCCCGCCCCCTCGCCACCGGGATCTGCCGCAGCTTGCGCAGCACGGTGCCGAGCACGGGGAACCCGAACAGGCTGCCCTTCGCCATGTACACCGGCCAGCGGCCGTTGTTGTAGGCGTAGTGCGCGAACAGCACCGGGTCGATGTTGGACAGATGGTTGGGCGCGATGATCACTCCGCCGGTACGCGGCAGGTGCTCGCGGCCGCGCCAGTCACGCTTGGTGAACAAGAGCAGCAGCGGCTTGACGAGCATCACGACCAGCGCTTCCCACAAGAAGGGTGGGCGTCCTGGGCGGCTCATTGCGACCTCCTGTCAGATCCCGCGCCGCGCGGCGCGTCATCGCGTCATCAGTGTCCCGGTTGCCCGCGCGTGGTGTCGAGGCGGGATGCTGGTAACCATGGGTTCTGCGGAGGGTACCGGCTGGTCGCTGGTCGTGCCGGTGAAAACGCTGGTGGCGGCCAAAACACGGCTGGCCGAGGCGGCCGGGCCGCATCGGGCGGCGCTCGCGGTGGCGGTCGCCTGCGACACGGTCGCGGCTGCGCTCGCCTGCCCTCTCGTGGCGAGGGTGGTGGTGGTGACGGCCGACCCGCTGCCGGCCGAGGCGCTGGCCGCGATCGGGGCGCACGTGGTGGGCGACCCGCTGAAGGGCCTGAACGCCGCCTTGCGCGCCGGCGGCGCCGAGGCCACCCGCATCGCCCCGGACGACCCGGTGGGCGCCCTCCAGGCCGACCTGCCGGCTCTGCGCCCGGCCGAGCTCGCCACGGTCCTGTCGGCGGCCCTGGAGTTCGACCAGTCCTTCGTGCCCGACGCCGCCGAGATCGGCACGACGTTCTACGGCGTACGCCCCGGCGTGCCCTTCCGTCCCGGCTTCGGCGGCGAGTCCCGCGCCCGGCACCTGTCGCGGGGCGCCAAGGAGCTCACCCTGCCCGGGGTGCCGTCCGTGCGCCGGGACGTCGACACGGTCGGCGACCTGCGTGCGGCCCTGCGCCTGGGCACCGGTCCCCACACGGCCGAGGTCGCCCGCGTGATCTTCGCCGACGGCCGGTGACGCGGGGGGCGACCCCGCGCCACCGACCGTTCGGCGGTTCCGGTCGGGCATGCGCCGGGCATGCCCCGGTCACTGGTATGCCGGCTCGCCCTCCTCGCGCGCCCTCCGGGGCATGAGGTAGGTCACGAAGAAGGTCAGGGCGAGCATGCCGACCACCACCCAGATCGTGATCTTCATGGCGGCGCTGAAGCCGGACTTGGCGGCGGTCTCACCGGTCGTCATGAGGGCCTTCTGGATGGCCGCGCCCGCCTCCGGCGACGTGGCGGCGGCCCGCGCGGTCGCCTCCAGCTTCGCACAGGACTCCGGAACGGCCGTCTGGTCCTTCGCCGTGGCGCGGTCGTGCGCGCAGTCGCGCAGCCCGGCGACCAGCGCGTCCTGGCGCGCGCCGGTGACCTGTACGGCCGCCAGGTCGGCCCGCAGCCCGGGCGCGGCGTCCTCGGCGGCGGTGGTCACGTTGCCGCCGAGCAGGCCGAAGAACACGGTGCCGAGCACGGCGACGCCGAGGGCGCTGCCGAGCTGCTGGATGGCCGTGAGGGTGCCGGAGGCCGACCCGGTCTCGTGCGGCTCCACCCCGGCCAGCACGATGTCGAAGAACGGCGACATGTTCAGTCCCATGCCGATGCCGGCCACGATCAGGGTCGGGGCGAGCTGCCACGGCGTGACGCCGATGCCGGCGACGTTGAGGGTCAGCACCATTCCGGCGATCCCGGCCGCCATGATCACGGTGCCGATGTGGATGAGCCGCCGGCCGAGCTTCTGCACGATGGCCTGCGCGACGCCGAATCCGATGATCATGCCGATGGAGAACGGAATGCCCGCCAGGCCGGCCTTGAGGGGGGCGTATCCGAGGCCGATCTGGGTGTAGAGGCTGAAGACCAGGTTGAAGCCGGTCATGCCGGAGAAGAAGAACAGCCCGGTGACGAGCCCGCCGGTGAACCCGCGCTTGCGGAACAGCCCGGGGACCACCAGGGGATCGCCGCCGGTGCGCTGCTTGCGCGCTTCGTACCAGCCGAAAACCGCGAACACCACGACGGCCCCCGCCATCATCGCGAACATCCAGACGGGCCAGTCGAGCTCGCGGCCCTGCACCAGCGGGTAGACGATCAGGGACGCCGCCACGGAGACGAGCCCCATGCCGACCAGGTCGAGCCGCAGCGGATGCGGAGAGCGGATCTCGGGCAGGAACCGCAGGCCGCCGGCGACGGCGAGCGCAGCGAGCGGCAGGTTGATGAAGAAGATCATGCGCCAGCCGGTGCCGAAGAAGTCGGCGTCGATCAGCCAGCCGGCGAGCACGGGGCCGCCGACGGACGACAGGCCCATGATCGGCCCGAACAGCCCGAACGCCTTGGCCAGCTCGTCGGGCGGGAACATCTCCTTGATCATGCCGAGCCCCTGGGGCAGCATGACGGCGCCGAACAGCCCCTGCAGCACCCTGGCGCCGATGAGGATCTCGGGGGACTGCGCGGTCGCGCACAGCAGCGACCCGGCGGCGAACCCGAGGGCGCCGACCAGGAACATCCGCTTCTTGCCGAAGATGTCACCGAGCCGCCCGCCGGTGATCAGCCCGACGGCCATGGCGAGCGTGTAGCCGGCGCCGAGCCACTGCATGAGGCTGGCGCTGCCGCCGAGCTCGGCGCGGATCGTGGGGGCGGCGATGTTGGTGACGAGCGCGTCGAGAAGGTCCATGATCTCGGCGGCGAGGATCACGACCAGGGCGGCCCAGCGCCAGCGGTACGGCCCGGCCCCGCTGGCTGTGCCGGCGCTGGGCGCGGCGAGGGGGGTGGTCATGAGGAACGACTCCTTCCGGGACGGTGAAGACGGTCTTGGTGATCGTGGTGAACACTGTTCTCAGTGGCCGATCAGTGTTCTACCATATGAACTAGGTTCGTTCTGACGTATGGCGTTCTCAAGATATATCGCCTCTGTACCGAAGACAAGATATATCTCATGTTTTGAACGGCGTTCTATGCCGGCGAGCGGTGTTCGACCAGGCCCTGGGGCTGTGATAGGAGTGAAGCGACCCCCTGTGCCCGCCCTGCACGCCAGGCGCCCGTGCGATGAGCGTCCCCTGCGAGATGAGCGTCCCTGCGAGAGGTTGTCCATGAGCGGTGAGCCGCACCCCGAGGAGACGCCGCTGCCGCCCCCGCCGTGGGAACGGGCGCCCAGAAGGGCCGCCCCGCCGCGCGTGCCGCTCACCCGCGAGCGCATCGTCGACGCCGCGTTCGCCGTGCTCGACCGCGAGGGCTACGAGCGGATGAGCATGCGGCAGGTGGCCGCGGAGCTGGGCGTCGCGGTCTCGGCGCTGTACGCGCACGTGCAGGGCAAGGACGAGCTGCTGGAGTTGATGTACACCCGCTTCTTCAGCCGGCTGGAGATCCCCGACCCCGACCCGGCGCGCTGGCGGGAACAGATCAAGGCCTGCGCCCTGGCCCAGCGGCGGCTGCTGCTCCAGCACCGCGACCTGGCCCGCCTCTCCATGGGCATGCTGCCGTTCTCGGCGGCGCTCCTGCCGCAGATCGAGCGGATCTACGCCATCTTGCGCGCGGGCGGCATCCCCGACCGCATCGCCGCGCTCGCGGGCGACCTGCTCTCGACGTTCGTCGAAGGGTTCGTCTACGAGGAGAGCATGTGGCAGCAGCGCGTCCCCAACGACGAGCAGTCGTGGCAGGACCTGCGCGTGCAGATGCGTGAGTACTTCGCCTCGCTGCCGGCCGACCGGTTCCCCAACCTGGTGGCGCTGTCAGGTCACATGCTCAGCGAGTCGCAGGAGGCCCGCTTCGACGACGGCATCGAGATCATTTTGCGCGGCCTGGCCTCCTACCGCGAGGCCCCGGCCGACGACCCCGGGCCGGGTTAGGCTGGTCGTGTGCAGGCCACGGTACGCACCTTCGATCCCGACACGCGCGGCGGTTCGCTGTTCCTCGACGATGGCACCGAGGTGCCCTTCGACGCCGCCGCCTTCGACGCCGGGCCGCTGCGGCTGCTGCGCGCCGGCCAGCGGGTGAACATCAGGCTCACCGGCGGGCGCGTCACCGCGGTGACCCTGTCGACGTTCCCGCTGCCCGAGCCCTGACCCGCACACCGCCGCGAGCGGGCGGCCACGAGCGCGTCATCGCGTGCCGGCCGGGGGCCGCGCACGCGAAACGGCACCCGGCGTCACCAAGGAGGCCGGGTGCCGGTGGCGGGGCCGGGCCTACTTCTTCTTGCCGGCCTTCTTGCCGCTCGCGTTGACCATCTCCTTGAAATCGGCTCCGGGCCGGAACCTCGGGGTCCAGCTTTCGGCCACGTCGATGGGCTCGCCCGTCGAAGGGTTACGTGCCGTGCGCGCCGGCCGGTGCGCCATCTCGAACGCGCCGAAGCCCGTGATCGAGACCTTGTCGCCGCCCGCGACCGCGTTCTGAATCGCCTCGACAATGGCGTTCACCGCTTCGTTGGCGGTCTTCTTGTCGCCGACCCGCGGCGCTATCGCGTCGACGAGCTCTCGTTTATTCATTCAAGTCCCCCCCTGTAACCCCTTACGCGCTTGAAATTAGGGGAAGCGGGCGTGGGACTCAATCACCAGAGGGCATGTTTCGCTCACTCACTGTGCCGGATCTGCCGTCGAGATCGGCGATGAAGGTCTCCAGCCGCTGATTCGCGTGGTGAATGTCACGTTTTGCGGCATCACAGATGGTGAGCAGCCGTTTCGTCAGCCGGACCCTCTCCTCCTGGGGAACGGAGAGGGCGCGGACCCGGCGGTGCGCGTCGCGCAGCCGCCGGGCCAGCACCTCGAACGGGTTCGGAGCGCCGTTCGGCAGATGCCTCGGCCGATCGAACGGCCGACCGGCCGGCGGGTGGGCCGGTGGGTCGATGTGCGGTTCGTTCAGACGGTCGTCGGCAGCCATGGCTGCCGCCCATTCTCGTACACCGCTATGTCGTCGGCATGACGCAGGGTCAGCCCGATGTCGTCAAGGCCCTCCAGCAGCCGCCAGCGCGTGTAGTCGTCGATCTCGAAACCGACGGCGGCACCGCCCCACCTGACCTCGCGGGCGGTCAGGTCGACCGTGACCTCCAGCCGCGGGTCGGCCTCGACGGCGTCCTGCAGCTCCTCGACGGTCTTGGCCGGCAGCACGATCGGCAGCAGACCCATCTTCGTGGCGTTGTTGCGGAAGATGTCGCCGAAGCGGGCCGAGATGACGGCGCGGAAGCCGTACTGCTGCAGCGCCCATACGGCGTGCTCGCGGGAGGAGCCGGTGCCGAAGTCGGGGCCGGAGACCAGGATCGTCGCCCCTTCGTACGCGGGGTCGTTCAGCACGAAGCCGGGGTCCTCGCGCCAGGCGGCGAACAGGCCCTTCTCGAAGCCGGTGCGGCTGACCTGCTTGAGCCAGACGGCCGGGATGATCTGGTCGGTGTCGACGTTGCTGCGGCGCAGCGGCACGGCCCGGCCGGTGTGCGTGGTGAAGGCGTCCATCGTTGGTGTCTCTCCTCGGCTGTGGTCAGGCCAGGTCGGCGGGGGCGGTCAGGTGTCCGGTGACGGCCGTCGCGGCGGCGACCTGCGGCGACACCAGGTGGGTGCGCCCGCCCTTGCCCTGCCGGCCCTCGAAGTTGCGGTTGGACGTGGAGGCGCTGCGCTCCCCCGGCTTCAGCGTGTCGGGGTTCATGCCGAGGCACATCGAGCAGCCGGCCTCACGCCATTCGGCCCCGGCGGCCCGGAACACCTCGTGCAGCCCTTCGGCCTCGGCCGCCTTCTTGACCTGCATCGACCCCGGCACGATCAGCGTGCGGGTGGTGACCTTCCGGCCGCGCAGCACGTCGGCCGCGGCGCGCAGGTCCTCCAGCCGCCCGTTGGTGCACGAGCCGACGAACACCGTGTCGATCTTGATCTCGCGCAGCGGCGTGCCGGCGGTCAGGTCCATGTACTTCAGCGCCCGCTCGGCCGCCGCGCGGGCGGTCTCGTCGGCGAAGTCGTCGGGCGACGGCACCGAGGCGCTCAGCGGCGCGCCCTGGCCGGGGTTGGTGCCCCAGGTCACGAAGGGCGTCAGCGCCGAGGCGTCGATCTCCACCACGGTGTCGAACTCGGCGTCGTCGTCGGTGCGCAGCGACGTCCAGTAGGCCACCGCCTCGTCCCACGCCGCGCCGGTCGGAGCGTGCGGCCGGCCCTTGAGGTAGGCGAACGTGGTCTCGTCGGGCGCGATCATGCCGGCCCGCGCGCCCGCCTCGATGGACATGTTGCAGACCGTCATGCGGCCCTCCATCGACAGCTTGCGCACGGCCTCGCCGCGGTACTCCACGATGTGGCCCTGCCCGCCGCCGGTGCCGATCTTGGCGATGATGGCGAGGATGAGGTCCTTGGCGGTCACGCCGTACGGCAGCTCGCCCGACACCTCGATCGCCATCGTCTTCGGCCGGTAGGCCGGCAGCGTCTGGGTGGCCAGCACGTGCTCCACCTCGGAGGTGCCGATGCCGAAGGCCAGCGCGCCGAACGCGCCGTGCGTGGAGGTGTGCGAGTCGCCGCAGACGACGGTCATGCCGGGCTGGGTCAGCCCGAGCTGGGGGCCGATGACGTGCACGATGCCCTGCCCGGCGTCGCCCATCGGGTGCAGCCTGATGCCGAACTCGGCGGCGTTCTTGCGCAGCGTCTCGACCTGTGCCTTGGAGACGGGGTCCTCGATGGGGCCGAGCACGGTCGGCACGTTGTGGTCCTCGGTGGCGATGGTGAGGTCGGGCCGCCGGACCTTGCGCCCCGCCATGCGCAGGCCGTCGAACGCCTGCGGGCTGGTCACCTCGTGGATGAGGTGCAGGTCGATGTAGAGCAGGTCGGGCTCGCCGTCCGCGCGGCGCACGACGTGCTGCTCCCATACTTTCTCGGCCAGTGTCCGACCCATGGTCCGACGCCTCCTTGCGTGCCCACCCGCCTCTTTCTCATATGATGAGACGGATGTATCGGGATATGGACAGATGTGCAAAGGATACCCACGGCCGCCTCGAGAACCCATTTGCATCTCGTATGTCGAGACGGCAATATCGGGGTATGGACAACTCTAGCGGAGTGGGTGTACTGGACAAGGCCGTTCTCGTGCTCAACGCACTCGAGGCCGGCCCCGCGTCGCTCGCACAGCTCGTCCAGGCCACCGGCCTGGCCCGGCCCACCGCGCACCGGCTGGCCGTGGCGCTCGAGCACCACCGCATCGTCAGCCGCGACACCCAGGGCAGGTTCGTGCTCGGGCCACGCCTGTCGGAGCTGTCCACCGCCGCGGGCGAAGACCGCCTGCTCGCGGTCGCCGGGCCCGTGCTCACCCATCTGCGCGACCTGACCGGCGAGAGCGCCCAGCTGTACCGCCGCCAGGGCGACGAACGGGTGTGCGTGGCCGCCGCCGAGCGCGCCAGCGGGCTGCGCGACACCGTGCCCGTCGGCTCCGCGCTGCCCATGACCGCCGGCTCGGCCGCGCAGATCCTGCTGGCGTGGGAGGAGCCCGACCGGCTGCACCGCGGCCTGCGCGACGCCAAGTTCACGGCGGCCACCCTGTCCTCCGTGCGGCGCAGGGGCTGGGCCCACAGCGTGGGCGAGCGCGAGCAGGGCGTGGCCAGCGTGTCGGCCCCCATACGTGGCACCGCCGGCAAGGTCATCGCGGCCATCTCCGTCTCCGGCCCGATCGAACGGCTGACCCGCACCCCCGGCCGGCTGCACGCCGCCCCGGTCGTCGCCGCCGCCGAGCGCATCACGGAGGCGATGCGACGTGCCAACTGACGGATAACACGTTAGTCGGAGCCCGCCTCCTCCACTAGCCTGGCCGGGTGACAGATCGCATCGAGGCAGCCGCCGCTGAGCTGCGTCCGCTGCTCCAAGAGTTCATCCTGTGGGCGCCCGGCAACGCGCCCGACAGCGATCCCGACCTGGTGGGCCCTGTGGCTCTCTGGCATCGCCTCAGCGTGCGTGACGACGTCTCCCTGTGGAAGCGGGCCGACCTGCGCACCGTGCTGCTCGAACGCATCCCCAAGGTGGTCGAGGACCCCGACTCCGCGGCCGACAACATGCTCGACGCCGTGCGCGCCTACCTCACCTTCCTGCACACGACCGGCCGCATGGCCAAGGGCGCCGACCCGCTCGACGTGCTCGTCAAGGAGCTCGACGAGCTCGAGGACGAGTTCGTCGACGTGATGGAAGACGTCATCGCCGACCGCGACTGGGACGATGACGACGAAGAAGACGAAGACGACGGCGAAGACGACGCCGAGAGCTTCGGCGACTTCGAACCTTTCACCGACGAGCTCGCCGGGCTGCCCACGATCCGGCTGCGCCCCGACTCCGAGCTGGCCGCCGCCGCGCGCGAGGTGCCGCTCATCGCGCGGGCGCGCGACCTCGCCACCTGGGTCGGCACCGGCCGCCGCGTCGGCGACGAGTATCTGCTCGACGACGAGGAGATCCGTCAGTGCATCGCCGCCAGCGGGCTGCCCGCCCCGACCCCCGGCGACGCGCCGCTCGCCGAGCGCGTGCCCACTCTGTGGAACGTCTGGAACCTCGCCATCGACCTGGAGTTCCTCGTCCCCGATGGCGACGACACCGTCAGCGTCGACGACGACGCAGCCTCCTGGCCGTTCGACGACGACGAAGACGTCCTCGAGACGTGGATGCTCGGCCTGCACTCGGTCGACTACGGCGACCCCGAGCTCGACGATGACGACAACACGCTGGCCCTGGCCGGCCTGACCCGCGCGCTGCTGATCCGCCTGCTCGTCGCCGGCGGCCCGCGCCCGCTGGCCGAGCTGCGCACCGAGCTGGCCGAGTCGGCCGCCGAGTACGACGACGTCGCCCCCGAAGCCTGGGCCGAGGCCACCGAGCGCTACGGCGACCCGCTCGCGCCCGCCGTCGACTGGCTGGTGGGCTACGGCATGGTCACCCGCGACGGCGAACAGGTGGCGCTGACCCCGCTCGGCGTCGAGGGCGTGGTACACCTCGCCGACGACGAAGGCATCGAGATCGACGCCCGCCCGGCCATCGACGCCATGACCGGCCTCGACGTGCTGGTCTGCACCGCCGAGCTGCCCGAAGCCGAGGCCGACGCCGAGTTCGCGGCCTGGCTGAAGCTGCGCGAGCCGCAGACCGCGGCCCGCGAGCTGCTCGACGCCGCCGCCGAAGACGAGTCCGACGCCCTGGTCCGCGTCCAGGCCGCCAGCCTGGTGGGCGGCCTCGGCGAGGCCGCCGTGCCGGCCTGGCGCGCCGTCCTCGACGTGCCGTCCCTGCGCCCCTACGCGGCGACCCACCTGGCCCAGCTGAAGGTCGCCGACGCGCCCGCGCCCACCCAGGCCGACACCCACTGGCTGATCCTCGACATGTGGACCATCTCGGCCGGCCTCGGCCGCCCCGAGTTCGTGGCCAGCCTCGACGACATCGGCCCCGCCGGCGATCTGATCAGCCTCCTCGACGTCATCTGGCGCATCCCCCACCCCCACCTGGAGGAGCTCCTGGAGGCCGTCGGCGAGGCCCACCCCGACAAACAGGTGGGCAAGGCGGCCCGCCGAGCCCTCTTCAAGCACCGCTCCTCGGCCGCCCAAGGCGGCTGACGCCCCGGCCCGCGCCGGCGGGCCCGGCCTGGCCGCGCCGGGCCCGCCCGTAGCATGATCGGGGAGTAACGCACGCTGCAGCTCAGGGCGCCCGGGAGCCGGCTTTATGGGGTTGATCTATCACATCGCGGCCGCATCCGACTGGGAGCGGGCTCGGGCCGAGGGCATGTACACGACGTCCACACGTGGCGTCACCCTGGCGGAGGCGGGCTTCATCCACGCCAGCCGGGCCCATCAGGTGGCGTCGGTCGCGGAGAGGTTCTATCGCGGAGAGCGCGATCTCGTGCTGCTGGTCATCGACGAGCGCCTCGTCGCCCCCGAGATCAGGTACGAGCGGGTGCCCGGCTCCGCCGACCCCTTCCCGCACATCTACGGCCCCCTCAACGTGGACGCCGTGCAGCGGGTCATCCCCGTCGAACCCGGCGGATGGTCGCTGTTCGACACGCTGCCCGGCGCCACCGGCCCCGGCTCCGGCCGCACGACGTAGCGGCCCTCCCAAGGCGGGAAACGGCCGGGACGTGGTGCCGGGGGCCGGAATCCGGAGACGGGCGACCAATGGAAAAAGCGGACCCTTTCGCCTGAAAGGACCCGCTGGTCGAATCACCTGGTAGTCCCGACCGGATTCGAACCGGCGTTACCGCCTTGAGAGGGCGGCGTCCTAGGCCACTAGACGACGGGACCTTGCTGGTGGGGATTGCGATCTGGGCTGTCGCCCGTTCTTCGCAACGGCCGTAACTCTACCGTACGCGGGGAGCATGACCAAACGGGTGCGCGGTCGCCCGATATCCCTGCCGCGGTGGCCGGTTCCGGTTCCGGCCGCCGCCGGTGCGGCGGTTATCCACAGGGGCGGATTCCACGTTGAAGGTGCGCACCGGCGGCTGGCAGCATAGACCCCGCTTCGGGGGCGAGGGCTCACCGGTCGGCGCGGGCGGCGGGCCCGGCCGTTCACACCGTGTTCCGCTCTGTTCCGCTCCACAGGCGTTCTGCTCTGCAGGAGTTTCGGTCAACGGCAGTTCTGCTCAACGGCGGTGCTGCTTCATCGGGAGGGGTCCGTCGATGGACATGCTGGACCGCATCGTGGTGGACGATGCCGTGTGGGGGCTGCGGCCCGACTTCGCCGTGCTGGTCATGACCGTGCAGGGCCTGGCCAACGGGCCGAGCGACGACGCATCGGCCGCGTGGCTGGCGGCGGCGAGCGAAAAGGCCGACCCCGCCGAGCCGCACATCGCCGCCTGGCGAGACGCCTATCGCGCCTTCGGGGCCAAACCCAGCCGCACCCGGCCCTCGGTCGACGCGCTGGTGCGGCGCGCCGACCGGCTGCCTGCGATCAACCGGGTCGTCGACGCCTACAACGCGATCAGCGTCGAGCACGCCCTGCCCATCGGCGGTGAAGATCTCGACGCCTACCGCGGCCCGGCCCGGTTGACCGTGGCCACCGGCACCGAGTCCTTCGACGACGAGCCGCCGGCTCCGGGCGAGGTCGTCTGGCGCGACGACGAGGGGGTCACCTGCCGCCGCTGGAACTGGCGGCAGTGCGTCCGCACGCGGATCACCGAGAGCACCACCAACGCGCTGTTCCTCATGGAGCGGCTGGAGCCCTACTCCCTCGACCGTCTCGACACCGCAGCCGACTCCCTGCTCGCCCTGCTGCGCACGATCAGCCCCGGCCTGCACGCCGAAAGACGCCTCATCCGCGCGTCCTGAAGGTCCCTCCTGGAGTCACCGCGCGGGGCGATGGGACGGGATCGGGCCCTCGGTGATCCGGGGGCTTCGCGCTCCGGGCCCATCGCCTGACGCGGGACGTCGCGGCCGGCGCGAGATGCGGTGGAGGCGTCCGGGAAGCGTGCAGAACGACGAAGGCGGATGCCTTTGCGGCATCCGCCCTGGTCACGGCGACTGCTGGGGTACCAGGACTCGAACCTAGACTAACGGAGCCAGAATCCGTTGGGCTGCCAATTACCCCATACCCCATCGCGCTTGAGGCCCGCAGGCCCGTGTGCGACTCCGAAAGGATAGCCCAGCTTGCGGTCTTGGGCCAAAACGTTTGGAGATCGCGGTCCGCGAGCGGGTGTCCGGGGCGAGCACCGGTAGGCCATGCTGGTAGGACCAGCCGTTCGGAAGGAGCCTGCGCCTTGGCCGAAAACCCGTTCTTCGCCCCCAGCGAGCTGCCGTATGGGCTGCCGCCGTTCGAGCACATCCGGGAGGAGCACTATCTGCCCGCGTTCGAGCGAGGCATGGCGGAGCACCTGGCCGAGATCGAGGCCATCGCGGCCGACCCGGCGCCGCCCACGTTCGCCAACACGATCGTGGCCATGGAGCGGGCGGGGGCGCTGCTGGAGCGGGTCAGCACGGTCTTCTTCAACCAGGCGTCGTCCGACACCGACCCCGAGGTGCAGCGCATCCAGCAGGACGTCATGCCCAAGCTCGCCCAACACGGCGACGCGATCTTCCTCAACCGGGCGCTGTTCGCCCGCGTGCAGGCGCTGTACGACGCCAGGGCCGAGCTGGAGCCCGACGAGCGGTGGCTGCTGGAGCGCTATCACACCGACTTCGTGCGGGCCGGGGCGCGGCTCGACGACGAGCGGCAGGCCCGGCTCAGGCAGCTCAACGAGGAGCTGTCCACGCTGTCGACGACGTTCCAGCAGAATCTGCTGAACGACACCAACGACAGGGCCGTCGTGGTGCGCGACGTCCGCGAGCTCGACGGCCTGTCGCCCGACTCGGTCAAGGCGGCCGCCGAGGCGGCCAAGGCGCGCGGCCTCGACGACGCGTACGTGCTCGCCCTGGGCCTGCCGACCGGGCAGCCGGTGCTGGCCCAGCTCGCCGACCGGGCGCTGCGCGAGCGTGTGCACACCGCCTCGACCGGCCGCGGCCTGACCGTCAACCGAGACATCGTGCCGCGCATGGCGCGGCTGCGGGCCGAGCACGCCCGGCTGCTGGGCTACCGCGACCACGCGGAGTACGTCGTCGAGGATCAGACCGCCCCCAGCACGCAGGCCGTGGCCGAGATGCTGGCCAAGCTGGCCACGCCGGCCGTGGCCAACGCCCGGGCCGAGGCCGCCGACCTCGACGAGGTGGCGGGGTTCGAGGTCGCGGCCTGGGACTGGGCCTACTACGCCGAAAAGGTGCGCGAGGCCCGCTACGACATCGACGCCGCCCGCATGCGGCCGTACTTCGAGCTCGACACCGTGCTGCGCGACGGCGTGTTCTACGCCGCGCACCGGCTCTACGGGCTGACGTTCACCGAGCGGCCCGACCTCAAGGGCTATCACCCCGACGTGCGGGTGTTCGAGGTGTTCGAGGAGGACGGCTCGCCGCTCGGCCTGTTCCTCGCCGACCACTACGCGCGGCCGGCCAAGCGCGGCGGGGCGTGGATGAACAGCCTGGTGCGGCAGTCGCGTCTGGAGGGCCTGCGGCCGGTCGTCGTCAACAACCTCAACATCGTCAAGCCGCCGGCCGGCGAGCCGACGCTGCTGACGTTCGACGAGGTCAACACGATGTTCCACGAGTTCGGGCACGCCCTGCACGCCCTGTTCTCCGATGTGCGCTTCCCCCGCTTCTCCGGCACCTCGGTGCCCCGCGACTTCGTGGAGTACCCCTCGCAGGTGAACGAGATGTGGGCGGTGTGGCCCGAGGTGCTCGCCAACTACGCCAAGCACTACGAGACGGGCGAGCCGATGCCGCAGGACCTGGTCGACCGCATGCTGGAGAGCCGGCGGTTCAACCAGGGGTACGCCACCGTGGAGTACCTCGCGGCGGCGCTGCTCGACTGGGCCTGGCACACCATCGAGGCCGGCGACGATCCCGGCGACGTCGAGGAGTTCGAGGCGCGGGCGCTGCGCGCCGCCGGGCTGGACCTGCCGAAGATCCCGCCGCGTTACCGCAGCACCTACTTCGCGCACATCTTCGCCGGCGGCTACAGCGCCGGCTACTACTCCTACATCTGGAGCGAGGTGCTCGACGCCGACACCGTGGAGTGGTTCAAGGAGAACGGCGGCCTGCGGCGCGAGAACGGCGACCGGTTCCGCCGCGAGCTGCTGTCGAAGGGCGGCAGCGTCGAGGCGATGGCGGCGTTCCGCGCCTTCCGCGGCCGCGACCCCCGCCTGGAGCCGCTCCTGGAGCGCCGCGGCCTGCTGTGACCCGGAAAGGCTCTGGAAAGCCCCGGAACGGCCCCCTGAGGCCCGGAGGCGGCCTCAGGGGGCCGCTGCGCCGTTGGGTCAGGACCTCTGGGCGGCCAGCCGGGTCAGGGCGGCCTGGATGCGGGTCAGGGTGCGGTCGCGGCCCAGCAGCTCCAGCGACTCGAACAGGGGCAGTCCCACGGTGCGGCCGGTGACGGCCACGCGCACGGGGGCCTGCGCCTTGCCGAGCTTGAGGCCGTGCTCGGCGCCGACCTCCTCCAGGGCCGACTTCAGGGCGTCGGGGCGCCACTCGATCGCGGCGAGCCGGTCGGCGTAGGCGGTGAGGATCTCGACGGGCCGGTTCTTCATGCCCTTGTCCCAGGACGCCTGGTCGAAGACGGGCTCGTCGAGGAACAGGAAGTCGACGTTGCCGGTGATCTCCGACAGCACGCTCACTCGGGTCTGGGCCAGGGGGGCGATGCGGGTGAAGACGTCGAGGTCGTAGCCGGGGATGGTGCGCACCCACGGCTGGCAGCGGGCGACGAACTCGTCGACCGGCAGGGCGCGGATGTACTCGCCGTTGAAGGCGCGCAGCTTCTTCTCGTCGAAGAACGCCGGGGCGGGGTTGACGTCGGAGAGCTTGAACAGCTGCACCATCTCGTCCCACGGCATGATCTCGCGGTCTCCGCCGGGGCCCCAGCCGAGCAGCATCAGGTAGTTGACCATGGCCTCGGCGAGGTACCCCTCGTCGCGGTACGACTCCAGGGCGACCTTGTCGCGGCGCTTGGACAGCTTCTGCCGCTTCTCGTTGACGATGACCGGGACGTGCGCCCACACGGGGGGATTCGCGCCCAGGGCGCGCCACAGCAGCTGCTGCTTCGGCGTGTTGGACAGGTGCTCCTCGGCCCGCACGACGTGCGTGATGCGCATCTCCATGTCGTCGACGACGTTGGCGAGGATGAACAGCGGCGACCCGTCGCCGCGCACGATCACGAAGTCCTCCATGGCGTCGTTGGGGAACTCCACGACGCCCCGCACCTGGTCCTCGACGACGGTCACGCCGGTGTCGGGGGTGCGGAACCGCACGGCGCCCTCGGTGAGCCCGAGGTCGCGGCAGTGGCCGTCGTACCCCTGGTGCTCGGACCCGGTGCGCGCCTTGACGTCGTCTCGGGTGCACGTGCAGTAGTAGGCCCTGCCTTCGGCGATGAGCCTGGCGGCGGCGGCGCGGTGCTGCTCCTCGTACGAGGACTGGAAGTACGGCCCTTCGAAGTAGGGCGAGTCGCCGCTGATGCCGAGCCAGTCGAGCGCGGAGATGATGCCCTCGGTCCATTCGGGCCGGTTGCGCGCGGCGTCGGTGTCTTCGATGCGCAGCACGAACCGGCCGCCCGCCTGCTGGGCGAGCGCCCAGTTGAACAGCGCGGATCGGGCGCCGCCGACGTGGAACATGCCGGTGGGCGAGGGCGCGAAGCGGACGCGCAGGTCGTCAGTCACGGGAGACCACCCGGTTGGTGAGAGTGCCGATGCCTTCGATGCCGACGCTGACCTCGTCGCCGATGCTCAGCGGGCCGACCCCCTCCGGCGTGCCGGTGAGGATGACGTCGCCCGGGACGAGGGTCATCACCGCGCTGATGTAGGCGATGAGGGCCGGGATCGGGAAGATGAGCTGCGAGGTGCGGGCGCTTTGCCGCAGCTCGCCGTTGACCGTGGTCGTGATGGCCAGGTCGGTGGGGTCGAGCTCGGTCTGGATCCACGGGCCGAGCGGGCAGAACGTGTCGAAGCCCTTGGCGCGGGTCCACTGGCCGTCCTTGCGTTGCAGGTCGCGCGCGGTGACGTCGTTGGCGCAGGTGTAGCCGAAGATCACCTCGCCGGCCCGCTCGGCGGGCACGTCGCGGCACAGCCGGCCGATGACGACGGCCAGCTCGCCTTCGTAGTCGACCCGCTCGGAGAGCTTCTCGGGGTAGATCACGGCCTCGCCGGGGCCGATCACGGACGTGGAGGGCTTGCTGAAGATCAGCGGCTCGCTGGGCACCGCGTTGCCGAGCTCGCGGGCGTGCTCGGCGTAGTTCCGGCCCACCGCGATGATCTTGGTGGGCAGGATGGGGCTCACGAGCCGGATATCGGCCAGCGGCCGGCGCTCGCCGGTGAACTCGATCGGCCCACCGAACGGGTGCCCGGCGACGGTGGCGACGACCTCCTCACCGAGCGCCCCCTCGATCACACCGAACCCGATGTCGTCACCTGTGGAGAACCTCGCTATGCGCACAGCTCCAAGGCTAGTGCCGCCGGGGCGGTGCCCACCCCCGGGTGTCGCCGCGTCGAGCATCATCGTGACATTTTAGTTAACACAAAGTACTAGCGAAATTTTTTTTGAAATAATATGATGGGTATTTTGAATGTTAACTTCTCGGGTGCCGATATCTGCTTTCCGCCCGAGAGGGGATGCTTTCCCGTGTGTTATGACAGGGACGCGCTGCCACCTTTCTACGCCACTCCCATCACCACGGTCGAGACCTCACCGGTCATCCTGACCTCGGCCGATGGCACGCGGATCGCCGCCTACCTCGCCCGCCCCGGGCACGCGACCGGCCCGGCGGTCCTGGTGCTGCCCGACAACAACGGGCTGTCCACCTTCTACGAGCGGCTCACCGTACGGCTCGCCGAGCAGGGCCACCCCGCCCTCGCCATCGACTACTACGCCCGCACCGCGGGCCTCGACCCGCACGCGCGGGGCGAGGACTTCGGGCGCCTGGAGAACCTGATGCCGAACCACCTCGCCAAACTCACCTCCGCGGGGCTGCGCGGCGACATGGCCGCGGGCATCGCCCACCTGCGCGACCCCAGCGGCGGCGGAAGCCGCAAGGTGATCTCGCTCGGCTTCTGCATGGGCGGCCGGTTCGCGTTCATCTCGGCGCTCGCCACGTTCGGGCTCGACGGCGTCATCGGCCTGTACGGCTACCCCGGCACCCTGATGGGCGCGCCCGGCCCCACGCAGCTCGCCGCCGAGATGAACGGGCCCGTCCTCGGCCTCTTCGGAGGCGCCGACGAGGGCATCCCCGCGGACGTGGTGACCGCGTTCGACGAGGCGCTGACGGCGGCCGGCGTGGAGCACGAGTTCGTCACCTACCCGGGCGCCCCGCACGGCTTCTTCGATCACGGCCGTCCCGAGCACGCCGCGGCCTGCGCGGACGTCTGGCGGCGCATCATGGCCTTCCTGGCCGCGCGGGCGTGACCGAAGACGCCGGCGGCGCGGCCGGCGGTTCCGCGTCGTACCCGGACGAGCGCGCGATCGGGTGAGATGATCGGGGGCATGTCTGTGGTGAAGATCAACGTGCTGACGGTGCCGGCCGAGATGCGCGAGACGCTGGAGGGGCGGTTCGCCAACCGGGCGGGCATGGTCGAGTCGGCCGACGGGTTCGAATGGTTCGAGCTGCTGCGGCCGGTCGACGGCACCGACAGGTACCTCGTCTACACCCGCTGGCGCAGCGAGGAGGACTTCGAGCGCTGGCAGCGAAGCCAGGCGTTCACGGCCGGCCACGCCCAGGCCGCCGCCGAGCACGCGCAGGCCCAGGGCCACGGCCAGGGACACGGGCCCGGCCAGGGACACGGTCAAGGGCACGGGCACGGCCAGGGGGCCGCGGCCACCGGTTCGGAGGTGTGGTCGTTCGAAGTCGTCCAGAGCGCCGGCGCAAAGAGATGACCGATCATCCCCTATAACCGACTCACCACGAATTAGATAACGATGTGTTCAAAGTGACGCCAGTGGGTTGACCTTCCCGGTTGGATGCCACCAGCATGATCGACCCTTCGAGCTCGTGCCGCCCCCACGGCGCGAGCTCTCGTCATGATCGCCACCGACCGATCGGGAAGGACCCTGTCGTGCGCGGCCGCACCCGGACCATTGGCCTGCTCTGCGGTCTCACGGCCATGCTCGCCCTGACGGCGACGCCGAGCGGCGGCGTCGCGTACGCGACCTCCGCCTCCGCCACCGGGCAGAGCACGCGCACCGACGAATGCCAGGGCGACTGGCTGCCCAACACGCCGACGTCCGACGAGATCATGAAGGGCCGGTTGAGCTTCCTCGACCTCGACCCGGTCAAGGTCGGCAAGAACGTCGACTGGCACATGAACCCCTACCACAACCGGTCCTGGGCGATGGTGTTCCACTCGCTGCGCTGGATGGGGCGGCTCGTCGCCGACTACGAGACGACCGGCGACAGGGCCATGCTGACCCGGGCCATCGAGATCGCCAAGGACTGGGTGCACGACAACCCGCGCGGCGGCCGCAACACCAGCCCGTACGCCTGGGCCGAGCACCCCATCGCGCTGCGCGCCCCCGCCCTGGTCTGCCTCAGCATGCACGTGAAGGCCGACTGGCTCACCAAGAGCCTCGTCGAGCACGCCAGGATGCTGTCGAACCCGGCCCTGTACGAGAAGGGCCACAACCACGGCATGGACCAGGACATCGCGCTGCTGCGCATCGGCTGCCGATACGGCCACAAGGAGTGGACCGGCCTGGCCGTGCGCCGCCTGACCAACTCGGTGAAGCTCGACATCGACGGCCAGGGCGCGCTGCAGGAGCAGGCCCCCCGCTACGGCCTCTACGTGCACGAGCGGCTCGCGGTCGCCATGCACGACATCAAGGACTGCGGCCTGAAGGTGCCGAGCCGGATCACCGAACGCTGGAAGCTGCTGGAGGGCTACATCACGCAGGCCACCCAGCCCAACGGCTACATGGTGCCGATCGGCGACGGCGCCGCCGACGTGCGGCCGAGCGGCTTCACCCCGAGCGAGACCAAGACCGTGCGGGTCTATCGAGCCGGCTACGTGTTCGGCCGCACCACCTGGGGCGATCGACCCGCCAAGGCCGGCGACGACGCCGACGACAAGACCGGCGACAAGGCCCGCGACACGACGGGCGGCGACGGCAGCGGCCGCGCCGCCAAGGACGGCGACGCGGCCGGCTCGGCGTTCTACTCGATCAGGTTCGGGCCGGCCCTGAAGTTCCACGGCCACGAGGACCACCTCGGCGTGACCTACTACGCGCAGGGCCGCGACCTGCTGGTCGAGGCCGGGTTCGTGTCCTACGAGAACACGCCGTACCGGCGCTGGACCATGTCCCCCGAGGCGCACAACGTGCCGATCGTGCAGGGCGCGCGATTCCGCGGCCGCACGGCGACCGCGCTGACCGCGTCGTCGATCCACGCGGACCGCCAGTCGTTCAAGCTCACCGACAAGGCGTACGGCGTGCCGCGTACCCGGTCGGTGCTGGTCAACCACGGCGAAGACATGATGGCCGTGCTCGACACCGTGCCCAAGGGGTCGAAGGTCCGCAACCTGTGGCATTTCGCCGCCGGGCTGAAGGTGCTGTCCAACCACGGCGGCACGATCGTCGTCGGTGACGACACCAAGGGCCGCGGCCAGGACGACAAGTCCGGCACAGGCGACGGGACGTGGCGGGCGTCGCTCGTCCAGCTCGCGATGCCCGCCTGCAAGCCCATCGGCGGCCAGCAGGTCAAGGTGGGGCAGACCTCCCCGTTCCAGGGCTGGGTGTCGCCGGCGTACCTGAAGAAGCAGGCCGCTCCGGCGGTCGTCTCCCCCGCCGCCGGCTCCCTGCTCACCGTGATCGTGCCCGGCACCGGCTCGCCCGACGTGTCGTGCTCGGGCGGCAAGGTCACCGTGCACACGTCCGGAGGCACCGTCACCTTCCGCGCCAGTGCCTCCGGCAGCCTGTCCTGACCCGACAGCGTCAGCACGTGCGTCAGCGCGTCAGCGCGTCAGAGGGCGTTGCCGGCGCGGAGCAGGCAGTAGGCCACGGCCTGCTCGAGCGCCTGCCAGGAGGCCTCGATGATGTTGTCGTCGACGCCCACCGTCGACCAGGCGCCGGTCAGGTCGCTGGAGGTGATCAGGACCCGCGTCACCGCGCCCGTGCCGTGGCTGCCTTCGAGGATGCGCACCTTGAAGTCGACCAGCTGCAACGCCGCCAGCTCGGGGTAGATGCCCTCCAGGGCGAGCCGTACGGCCTTGTCGAGCGCGTTCACCGGGCCGTTGCCCTCACCGGTCGCGACGATGCGCTCGCCCTTGGCGTGCAGCTTCACCGTCGCCTCGCTGACCACCTCACCGGTGGGCCGCCGCTCCACGATGACCCGCCACGACTCCACGGTGAACGCCCGGCGGCCCGCGCCGCCGACGGAGTCGCCATCGTCCGCCGGATCGTCGACGAGGTCGCGCAGCAGCAGCTCGAACGACGCGTCGGCCGCCTCGAACGTGTGGCCCTTGGCCTCCAGCTCCTTCACCCGCTCGACCAGCTCGCGCGACTGCTCCTTGGTCAGCTCGTAGCCGAGCTCGCGGCCCTTCAGCTCGACCGACGCGCGGCCCGCCATGTCGGAGACCAGCATGCGCATGTCGTTGCCGACCTGCGCAGGGTCGATGTGCTGGTAGAGGTCGGGGTCCACCTTGATGGCCGAGGCGTGCAGGCCGGCCTTGTGGGCGAAGGCCGACATGCCGACGTACGGCTGGTGGGAGTTCGGCGCGACGTTGGTCACCTCCGACACGGCGTGCGCGATGCGCGTCATGTCGCCGAGCGCCGCCGGCGGCACCAGCTCGAAGCCGCGCTTGAGCTGCAGGTTCGCCACGACGGTGAACAGGTTCGCGTTGCCGGACCGCTCGCCGTACCCGTTGGCGCAGCCCTGCACGTGGGTCACCCCGGCCTTGACGGCGGCGAGGGAGTTGGCGACGGCGCAGCCGGTGTCGTCGTGGCAGTGGATGCCGAGCCGCACCCCCACGTCCATGACCTCGTTCACCACGTCGGCCAGCTCGTCGGGCAGCATGCCGCCGTTGGTGTCGCACAGCGCGACCACGTCCGCCCCGGCCTCGGCGGCGGTGCGGATCACCTCCAGGGCGTAGGCGGGATCGGCCCGATAGCCGTCGAAGAAATGCTCGGCGTCGAGGAAGACCCGCTGGCCCCCCGCACGCAGATGGGAGACCGTGTCGCGGATCATCGCGAGGTTCTCCTCGAGCGTCGTGCGGAGGGCCAGTTCCACGTGCCTGGCGTGACTCTTGGCGACAAGGGTCACGACCGGCGCCTGGGATTCGCGCAGTGCGGCGACCAGGGGGTCGTCGGCCGCCTTCACGCCGGCCCGGCGGGTCGCGCCGAACGCGGCGAGCTGCGCGTGCTTCAGGTCGAGCTCTGTCAGAGCCCGCCGGAAGAACTCGGTGTCCTTGGGGTTGGCGCCCGGCCAGCCGCCCTCGATGAAGCCGACGCCCAGGTCGTCCAGGTGCCGCGCAATGGCCAGCTTGTCGGCCACGGTCAGCGTGAGGCCCTCCTGCTGGGCGCCGTCACGCAGTGTCGTGTCGTACACATGGAATCGATCGTCGGCCATGGTCTCGTCTCTCGTCTCTGGGGCGGAAATGGTGGGTTGCCGTCCGTCCAGGCCGCCGTACGCGCTCTTCGCGGGCTCATCGGGCCAAAAGAAAAGACCCCTCACGGACGTGAGAGGTCTGCGCGCCGGCGGTGTCCTGATTACGTGCCGGCGCGCCTGCCGATAATGAGCAGACCGTTGTGCATGGTGCATGCCAGTCTGCCACATCCCGCGAGTGCTTCGCCCACCCGTCTCGGCATCTGACACAACCGATCGCTGTGGGGACAATGACACCATGAAGTCACTCGCGTTCCTCGACTCCGCCGTCGCCGAGTACACCGTCGCCCACACCAGCCCGCCCGACGAGCTGCTGCGTGAGCTGCACGACGAGACCGCTCGCAGGTTCGGAGACGAACTGTCCCTGCAGATCGCCCCCGAGCAGGGCCCGCTGCTCACCATGCTCGCCCGGCTCGCGGGCGCCCGCGACGCCGTCGAGCTGGGCACGTTCACGGGCTACTCGTCGATCTGCATCGCCCGCGGCCTGGCCCCGGGCGGCAAACTGACCTGCTTCGACGTGAGCGAGGAATGGACGTCGGTCGCCCGCCACTACTGGCACCGGGCCGGCCTGGCCGACCGCATCGAACTGCGCCTCGGCCCCGCCGCCGACTCCCTGGCCGCGCTGCCGGAGGAGGAGACGCTCGACCTGGCCTTCATCGACGCCGACAAGCCGTCGTACGTCACCTACTACGAGGCCCTGGTGCCGAGGATGCGCCCCGGCGGCCTCATCCTCGCCGACAACGTGCTCCGCCACGGCGAGGTCGTCAACGCCGCCTCGTCCGACCCGGGCGTCCAGGTGATGCGCGAGTTCAACGACCGCGCCGTCTCCGACCCCCGGGTCACCACCGTCATGCTCCCCCTGGCCGACGGCCTGACCCTGATTCGAAAAAACTAACGATTCCCACGACGCGACGACATGCCATCGACTACTCTTCGTCCAGGATCAGATACGCCTCGATCATCTTTCGGGTGGGGATGATGAGGCCTTGGCCAAGGTCGTGGACGAAGGCAGAACTGCGACCACAGACGGAGCCGAGAGCCTATGGGCGGGCGCTGCGACGAGTCAGCCGATGGACGACCGGGCCCGGCGTGTGCTGCTCTACGAACAACTCTCCGAGCATCTCGAAGGCTACTGCAAGGTCGAAATCATTGATCGCAGGGTTGTGGTGAGGGAGTCGCCTACCTTCGAGCACAACGACAGCGCCTTCCAGCTCTTCACGCAGATCGCGGGCACCGTGATGGAGCGTGGATGGAAGATCATGGCCGATATCGGGATATTCGCCGGCCCACAAGCAGATCGGTATCGCCCCGACACTACCGTGGTGCCAGGAAAGCCACGCTTGTGGGACGACGGTCATGTTTTCGGCACTGACACGCTGCTGATCGCGGAAGTCGTCACCCAAAGCAGTCGCAATGATGATCACGTCGTCAAAGCGGGTTACCACGCCTTCGCAGGGGCTCTGCTCTACCTGCTGATCGATCAGTTTCGAAGCGAGGTCGTCCTGTTCAGCGAGCCCACGGAGTCGGGCTACACCGTCATGAACGTGGCAAAGCGGGGCAGTTCACTCAAGTTGCCGGATCCTTGGAACATCTCCATAGACCAGCAAATTGATCAACCGCTGAGCGTCGCCAGAACATCCCGGGCCCGGTCGCTTGTCGGCCGGGCCCGGGTCATAGGTCAGCAGATCTTGTGGATCCAGTCGTGGGTGTCGGGGCGGGTGCCGTACTGGATGCCGACGAGTTCTTCGCGGAGCTTGAGGGTGATGGGGCCGGGGGTGCCGTCGCCGATGGTCCAGGCGTCGTGGGCGCTTTTGACGCTGCCGACCGGGGTGATGACGGCGGCGGTGCCGCAGGCGAAGACCTCGGTGAGCTCGCCCGACTCGCAGCCGGCGCGCCACAGGTCGATCGACAGTTTGCCCTCCTCGGCGATCAGGCCGAGGTCGCCGGCGATTTTGAGCACCGAGTCGCGGGTGACGCCGGGGAGCAGGGTGCCGGTGAGGGCGGGGGTGAGCAGGCGGTCGCCGAACACGAAGAACAGGTTCATGCCGCCCATCTCCTCGACCCAGCGGTGCTCGAAGGCGTCGAGCCACACCACCTGGTCGCAGCCCTGCTCGACGGCCTGCCGCTGGGCGACGAACGCCGCCGCGTAGTTGCCGCCGCACTTGGCGAAGCCGGTGCCGCCGGGGGCGGCCCGGGTGTATTCCTCCGACAGCCACACCGAGACGGGCTTGACGCCGCCCGAGAAGTACGACGCCGCCGGTGACGCGATCACCATGTAGGTGAAGGTCCTCGACGGGTGGTTGACGCCGAGGCCCGGCTGGGTCGCGATCATGAAGGGCCGCAGGTAGAGGCTGTGCCCCTCGGTCGTCGGCACCCAGTCGCGGTCGGTCTGCACGAGCAGCTCCAGCGACTCGACGAACGTCTCCTCGGGCAGCAGGGGCATGGCCATGCGGGCCGCCGAGGTGTTGAACCGCGCGGCGTTGGTGTAGGGCCGGAACGTCACGATCGACCCGTTGGGCTGTCGGTAGGCCTTCAGGCCCTCGAACAGCTCCTGGGCGTAGTGGAAGACGGCGGTCGCCGGGTCGAGGGAGAGCGGGCCGTACGGCACGAGCCGGGCGTCGTGCCAGCCGCGTCCCTCGGTCCAGTCGATCTTGATCATGTGGTCGGTGAAGTGCTGGCCGAACCCCGGGTTCGCCAGTACCCGCTCCCGCTCCTCCGGGGTGCGCGCGTGGTCGGAGGGCTGCACGTCGAACGTGAGGCGTTGGGCGCTGGTCATGACGAGTTTCCTTCTCTGCGTGGGGCCGGGCCTACACCAATTGTGCGACCGGCCGGGTAACGGGCAAGTTAGCGCATCTGCGTGTATACGACAGAACGCGCATGGCGGTCCTTGCCGGACCGCCATGGGCGTTCGTCGGAGCTGTGTGTGCTGGCGGTCTCAGCTACCGCCGGCTA
>JBIQJI010000053.1:0-42673 GCA_044507605.1 Actinomycetales bacterium
TCCACATAACCGCGATAGACGACTGGCTCACCAGGCTTTGAAACAGGCCCTAGGCGGGGTCGTCGGGGAGGGCGGACCAGGGCAGTTTGGCGGGGCCGGCGGACTGGCCTTCGGGGCAGTGCTGGCGGTAGTCGCACCAGCCGCACAGCGGGCCGGGGCGGGGCGGGAAGAGCGCGTCGAGCTCCGGCGGGACCTGCCTGGGGGCGGCGAGGGCCGGGGAGTCCCTGGTGCGCCTGGGCGGGGGGCCGGCCCAGGCGCGGTAGCGTTCGTCGGCCTCCGCGGCCTCGGTGGCGATCTCGTCGGCGCGGGACAGGTGGCGGGCCAGGGACTCGTCGGTGTGCTCCCACGAGACGACCGAGCCGGTGGGGATGTGATGCAGCTCGACCGTGCGGCAGGGGCGGCGCAGCACACGCGCCGACGCCACGGCGTAGATCGCCAGGGCGAGGGACGAGCGGGCGTCGTCGGGGGTGAGCGGGCGATGACCGGTCTTGTAGTCGACGACGACCAGTTCGTCGCCGCGCCGGTCGAGCCGGTCGATGCGGCCGGAGACGGCGATGACCGAGGTGCGGGTGGCGACCGTGCGTTCGACGCCGACCGGCTCGGCCGAGGGGTCGAGGGTCGAGACGTACCGCATCACCAGGTCGCGGGTGCGTTCGCGCCACCTGGTCGACTGCTCGCTGTCGGCGAACCCCTCGGTGATCCAGCCGCGGGTGAGCAGCGCCCCGGCCATCGCCGGCGTGCGCCGCTCGTACGGCTCGCGCCACCACGCCGCCAGCGCGTTGTGCACCGAGGTGCCGACGCTGTTGTGGGCCCACGGCGGCCCCTTGGCGGGGGCCGGCCGGTCGAGGTAGCCGAACCGGTAGCGGCGCGGGCAGTCGAGCCAGGAGTTCAGCCGGGTGGGCGTGCAGGAGTACAGACGGCGCGGCATGCCGTCGAGGGGAAGCTGCTGCACCGGCCGGGCTAGTCGTTCAGGTCGAGCGTGATGCCGGCCGCCTTGGTGCCGTCGGCGAGTTTGATCTCCTCGATCGCGGGGCTGTCGGCGGGTTTGGTCAGCGAACCGGAGACCCAGTCGTCGAAGTGCGGCTCAAGGTCGCCGATCACGGTCTCCTCGCCCTGGTTGGGCAGCACCCGGGTGTCCTTGGGCAGCGTGAACAGCCTGCCCCCGATGGAGGTGAGCTGGTCGGCCAGCGCGGGATACTCCCCCGCGATCTTGCCGGGGCCGTCGGCCTGCAGCGACCTGCCGGTGAAGACGGCGCCGAGGCCCTCACAGTAGAGGGACACCCCGCCCTGGGTCACGCCGGGGGTCTCCAGGACCTCCAGGTGCACGTCGTCGACGGCGAAGACGCCTTCGTCCTCCATGTCGATGTCGGGCCAGGTCTCCCGCCAGGTCTCCCGCCAGAGCTTCTTGTCCTTGGGGTGCAGGGCGATGACCGCCTCGTCGCGGGCCGCGACCTCGATGGCCGCCCCCACATGGTCGGCGAGCCCGTGGGTGCAGATGACGGCGAGCACCTCGCGCTCGCCCACCTGCTCCATGATCTTGTCGGCGTCGCGGGCGGGGTCGATGACGATGACCTCGTCATCATCGCCCACGATCCACGTGTTGTTCTCGACCTTGTGCTCGGTGCCGTCGATCTCGACCAGGCCCGAGGTCACCACTCGCTCGATGCGCGCTGTCACGGCTCAAACCCTACCGACTTCCGCCGCCCCCCGGGCCGTCCACAACGAGTCTGGGAGAGAACGCGCCGTACGGAAGGTCGAGATCCTGATCGTCGTCGCACAGATCGCGCAACGTGTGGCGGGTCAGCTCGACCAGGCAGCCGACCTCGGCCGGCCAGGCGACGAGCCACAGCCAGTCGCCGCGGGCCTCGCCGACGTACGTCGCCCGATCGGCCGGGCCGCCGGCCACGAGCCAGAGCGGAGTCGGCCGGCCATCACTGTCGATCTTGGCGTTGGGCGGGCCGGAGCCGACGCCGTCGCCCGGGTCGGGGCCGCCCAGCCCGCCGTACGCCGCGCCGAGGCCCACGCCCGGCTCCTCGGCCACGAGCAGCAGATCGGCGGGCCCGTGGCTCACCGAGGGGCCCGACAGCGCCACCACGCCGGCCCGGCCGCCGCTGCGGTCGTCGCCCACCTGGGCGAAACCGGTCACGAGCCACCCCGCGGGCAGCGGCCACAGCACCCACAGGGGCACCAGCGACCGGCTCCGCACAAGATCGAGGGACTCGGTGGAGGGGCGGTGGGAGGTGAGCGGGAGAACGTCTCCGTGCGCGTCGCACCGCCAGGCGCTGGACCATGCATTGGGCGCATGGAGCGGCCCGAAGCAGCGCGGGCAGGCGGGCGCGGCCTTCACAGTTCCTCACCGTGCGTCACGCGAGGGGGCCACGTCAAGAGGTTCCCGTTATCTAGCCGTAATCTTTAAAACATGCGCATCAGGTGTGTCGGAGCGATCATCGTGGACGCCGCGGGCAGGCTGCTGCTGATCCAGCGCGGCCATCCCCCGGGCGAGGGCCTGTGGTCCCTGCCCGGCGGCCGCGTCGAGCCCGGTGAAAGCGACGACGCGGCCCTGGTCAGGGAGGTGCGCGAGGAGACCGGCCTCACGGTCGAGGTCGGCCCGCTGGCCGGCACCGTCGACCGGCCCGGCCCCCCGGCGCCGTCCGGCGGCGAGACCGTCTACGAGATCAACGACTACCTCGCCACCGTCGTCGCCGGCACGCTGCGCCCCGGCGACGACGCCGCCGACGCCCGCTGGTACGCCCCGGCGGAACTCGCCCGCCTCCCCGTCACCGCGGGCCTGCTCGACGCCCTGACCGAATGGCGCGTCCTCGCCGCCCCGCAGGGCCCCTGACCTACCTGACCTACCGGTGCACGGTGGTGCGCCACAGCGTGAGATGGTCCGCGGTGTACGTCGTCGACCGGCCGATCGCGACCACCTGGTCGCCGAGCGCGGCGACGGCGCCGAGCCACTGCGCGCCCCGCCCGGTCAGCCCGCCCTCGGTGGTGGCCTGCTCGGACATGTCGTGCCGCTGCCAGTCCAGCCCGTCCGGCGAGATCCAGGCCGCGCTGTCGGGAGTGGCCGGGTCGCCGTGGGACCCCACCGCGATCAGCACCGAGCCGGCGACCGCCAGCCCGTCGACGTCGGTGGCGTCCTCGGCCGGCAGCCACGCGTAGCGCCAGGACCGGCCGCCGTCGGCCGACACCGCCGCGAACGCGCGGCCGCCGTCCTCCGTGCCGGCCGTTCCGGCGGCGATCAGCTTCGCGCCGCCGGTCACCACCCGGCGCAGCCCGGCCGAGCGGACGTCCTCCGGCGCCACACGGCCGCCCCGCTTCCAGGTGAGCCCGTCGTCCGACACCCAGACCACCGGGCTTTCGCGACCGCTCGTGCCGGCGCCGCCGACCGCGACGTACCCCGCGGCCGTCGCGGCCACGTCCAGGATCCGGACGCCGTCCCCGCCGGGAAGCTTGCCGGCGCGGGTGAAGCGGCGCAGATCGGCGGAGAACCACAGCGCCGGCCGCGTGCCCGTCGCGCTCTGATCCGTGCCCGCCAGCACGTAGCCCTTCGGCCCCGCCGCGACCGCGTGCGGCACCAGCGCGTAGTGGCCGACGGGCACCGCCAGGTCGCCGCCCGCCGGGACCTGCTTCCACGCCCGGCCGTCCTTGGAAGTGACCACCAGCGGCCGGGTGACGACGGGATCGCTCATCGTGCCGCCCACGGCCACCCAGCCCTTCGGGCCGTGCGCCACATCGTGCAGGGCCTGCCTGCCCGGCCCGCCCAGCGCCTTGCCGGCCGTCTTCGCCGAGACGGCGGCCCAGTCGTCGCCGTCCCCGCTGGTCCAGATCCCCGCGTCGCCGTAGGCCGCGCCGACGGCCACGTACCGGCCGCCATCGGCCGCCACCGCGGCCACATCCCGGGCCGGGCGGGTCAGGCCGGCCACCTCGGCCAGCGGAACCTGCCGGGCCCGCTTCCCGCGCTCCGCGGTGATCAGCACGGGCAGGTTGTCCACGTCCCCGGACCGCTCGTCGCCGCCCGCCACCAGCAGCCCCTTGCCGGTCAGCGCCACACCGCGCAGCGTGCCCGAGATCGTGCCCAGCTCGGCGCCCTTCGCCCAGGAGCGGCCGTCCCGGCTCACGTACGCGACGTACTCGCCCCGGCCCGAGTCGGCCACGGCCACGACCCCGGCCGGCGACGACGCCACGGCCCGGACTCCGGTGCCGGTCGCCGCCAGGCCGTCGATGGCGCCGCAGTGCCGCCACTCGGCGCCCTCGGGAGAACAGTAGACCGTGACCTTGCCGGACGACGTCTGCTGCCGGGTCGGCACCAGCAGGAACCCCTCGCCGGCCACCGCCAGCGCCCCCGGCTCGGGCCGCACCGCGGCGAGCGCGGCCGCCGAACGCAACCAGTGCCGCCCGCCGTCGGGCGACCGCAGGATCACCGAAGTCGAGTCACCCTTCCCCGGCTCCGCCAGCGCCACCACCGCGTCGCCCCGCGCCACCACCGCCATGATGCCGCGCACCTTGTCCGGCGTGCCGATGTCGCCGGTGTCCACACGGCTCCAGCTCCGCCCGTCCGGCGACACCCACGCCACCGGCCCCCGGTTGCCTCCGGCGAGCATCGCCACGCCGACGGCGACGAAACCGTGGGCCGTACGCGCCAGATCGGTGATCCGGTCGGTGTCCTTGAAGGCCGACAACCGGGCCGGATCCACGGCCACCCAGGACAGGCCGTCACTGCTCGTCCACAGGCCCCGGGCCGCCGGGCCAGCCGCGCCCGGGGCGTCGGTGCCGGCCGCCAGCCACGCACCGCCCCCGGCGGCGATCCGACCGGCCGCGCCCGCCGGGACGAACCCCGCCGGCCCGCTGACATCGCCCAGCCGCCACGTGCCACCGTCGTCGGTCGACACCAGGAACAACGGCCGGGGCACCGGGCTCGTCGTGTCGCTGCCCACCGCCACGATCGTCGAGCCGACGGCCGTGACCGCGTTGAGCACCTGGCTCTCCCCCGTGTCCACCGTGTCGGACGCCGCCGGGAACGCCCTGTCACCCGGCCGGCCCTCGCCCGCGGCGAGCCGCAGCCCGGTCGGGGCGGGCGAACCCACCTGCGTCACGACGAGATAGCCGGCCCCGATCGCGATCAGCAACACCGCGGCGATCAGCAGCGAACCCGGCACGCCCCGTCTCGGGATCCACGGCGGAATGCGCAGCGAGGGCCACCGCTTCGGCCCGCCCTCGCCCCGATGATGCCGGCCCCGCCCGCCAGCCCCGCCACGCTGGCGAGGCGGCCCCAGCGCCACCAGCACATCGGGCCGAGCCGGCCGCCCACCCGGCGGCCGCCCGATCCGCCGCGTCGCGACCGACCCCGCCCCTGCGGAATCCTCCGCCTCCGCGGCCTCATCCCGCCCGGCGTCCCCGCTCCCGCCCGCGTCAGGTTCGGCGGCCCCGCCGGCATCCCGCCCGGCCGGCGTGTCCACATGCGCGGCAGACCCATCGGTGTCCTGCCCGGCCGGTCCTCCCACGTCGTGCCGTGCCGTCCCGGCCGCCTGACCCCACCCGGCCGACGCGCCGGCATCGCGACTCTCCGGGCCGCCGATGTCCTGCCCGGCCGGTTCGTCCGCGTCATGACGGGCCGCCCCGGCCGCCTGGCCCCACCCAGGCGACGCGTCGACGTCGTGGCCCTCTGGTCCGCCGGCGTCCCGCCCGGCCGACCCGGCCGCGTGCTGACCGGCCCGCCCGGCCGCCTCGTCCCGCGGTCCGTCCGCGTCGTGTCCTGACTCTGTCTCGCGGCCCCCCTCACCGGGGTCGCGAGACCCGTCGTATCCGGGTCCAGGTGGGTGCCCGGACGCCGGGTGGGGCGGATGCGCCGACTCCTCCGGTTCGACATGGATCCAGGGCTCCAGCCGGATCTCCGGCGTCGACGGCGGCGGGCTCTCGACCTGGTCATAGCTCAGGTACGGCCTGCCGCGATACCCCGGGGGCTCGTCCCCCCGATCGTCGTCTCCCGACACACCGGACCCGGGCCGGTAGGGCCATAACGGACCGCCCGGCACGGCATCAGAAGGCGGCCCGCCGCTCGGCGAACCACCGCCAGGCGAAGCACTACCCGGGGAGCCACTGCTCCGTGACGAACCGCCGGCTGGTGCGGCACCGCTCTGTGGCGGGTCGTTGGGCGAGGCATCGCCCGGGGTGGTGGCGGCCCTGGGCGGAGCGGTCGGTGGGATGCGGCCTTGGCTGCGGGGCGGGCCCGATGCGACGGGCTTGTCGGGGCGGTTGACCAGGCGGCTTCGGATGCGGTCGCGCTCGGCCTCCCGGTCGCGTACGCGGTCGGCCGCAAGGGCGTCTACCGGCGACGGGGCGGGGTTCGGCTGGGCGTAGGGGTGCCTGCCCTGGCCGTGGGGGCCGGTCTGGCCGGGGGGATCGTCCGGGGGGACAGGGCTGCCCCGGCGACGCCAGTCTCCTTGGAGGAGGGGGTCGGCCGGGCCGCGCGTGTCGCTCCGGCCGGCCGGAGCCTGCCCGCCGCGCGGCTCTCCCTCGGCGTCTGGGGCGCCTTGGCGGGGTGATGGGTCCTGGTCGTGCCGGACGGGTGGGTCGCCTTGGTCGGCGGGCCGGCCGGGGCCGTACGGGCCGGGCCGGTCGTGTCGTCCTCTGGAGGTGTCGGGCGACTCGTGCGCCGATGCGGCCGGGCTCGGCTCGCCGGAGGGGGCGGGTGCGGGGGGTCGCCGCCGGTGGCCGGGCCGCTCGAACTCGCGGGTGGGTTCGCCCGAATCGTCGTGTGCCTCGTCGTGTGGCCCGTCGTGCCGTGCCTCGTGCCGCGGTTCGTGCTGCGGTTCGGGTCGTTCGTTGCGGGCCGCGTGGCGGGGGGCGCCGCCGGGGGCGGGGTCGTCGTCGGGGATGGGGGCGGCGAAGGGGGGCAGCGCCCAGGGCGAGGCCGGGGGCATGAGGTGTGGCGGCCGGGCGGAGGGCTGCGGTGGAGAGTGGTGGAGGGTCGGCGGGGACTCGCGGGTCTCGTGGTGCGCGAACCGGCCTGATGTTTCCTTGTGGTCGGCGTCTCGTGTCGACGACCACCGTAGCGAGCGCGGGTCTTCGGGGCCCGAGGCCACGCTCAGCACCTCCTCATCGGCAGTTTACCCAGACAGAACCAGAGCAACATGGCAGAGGCCGATCTGACGAGACCTCTCTAGTCAAATTGTTCGGACACCGTCTGGATTGCCCACTTTCTGGCAAGAATGAGCACAATTACCGCGTACACACTCAGTTGCACCGCCGTGCCGACGAGCGACTGCCATGGCAGGGCCCCCTGCCGCAGCGCGGCCCCGGGGTCACCGGCCGCCGCGCTCGGCAGGAAGGCGAGGACGTTGTTGACCGCGTGCAGCCCGATCGGCGCCTCCAGGCCCCCGGTGCGGACCGCGAGCCACCCCATCACCGCCCCGAAGGCGAAGACCTCGACGATCCCCCAGCCCGTGTAGGCGTGCAGCGCGGTGAACGCCGCCGCGCCCAGCAGGATGCCGGGCCACGGTGTGCGCAGGTAGGCCCCGAACGCCTGGAGCACCCAGCCGCGGAAGATGTACTCCTCGGCGGCGGCCTGGAACGGCACGAGCACCAGCGTGATGACCAGCGGGGCCACGAACCGGTCCCAGCCGACCCAGCCGAACACGCCGCCGGTGCCCGCGCCGCTCGCGGCGAACGCGAGGATCATGGCGCCCCAGTTGAGGACCATGGCGAGCACCGCCACCAGCGTGCACAGCAGCAGCCAGCGCCACCGCAGCCGCCCGGCGACCGATGACAGCGTGCCGGGCGGCCGGCGCTGCACGAGCCAGGCGGTGCCGTAGACGAGGGGGAGCACCACCGCGATCGACACCAGCAGCACCCCCAGCGAGTAGACGGGGTCGCCGAAGAGCGTGGTGCTGTCGGGAACGACGGCGATGCCGGCGGCCAGCGCGATGATCGACGCGACGAGGAACACCACCAGGGCGCACGCCACGAACGCCGCCCCCACCACGACCGTGCCGACGATGGGCCGCCACCAGGTGTGCAGCGGGGTGCGGGCCATGCGGTCGTATCTGGTGCCGGGCGGCGGCGGGACGAGCCCGGACGGTCGCGACGGCGGCCTGCCGGGATAGGGCGACCACTCCGGCCGGGGTTCCCACTTGTGCATGTCGTCCATTCTCCCGAGCCGCCTTGGGTGACGTTTCCCCCGCGCGCGGCCATCGAATCAAGACCGGGTGCGCATTTCTGCGCAGACGACCCGCCGTTGCGAGCGCAAGCTGGATCCGGACAGCCATTCACCGGGGTCCGCACCGCGTGTCGCGGGCGGGCGGAGCACAGGAGTCGCAGATGACACGGCTGGGGCCGTTTCACACGCTCGCCGCCGGAGCGTTGCTCGCCGTTGCCCTGGGCATCGCGAGCACGCAGGCCGGCCCGACCACGGCGCGGCCCGTCGCCGCCGGCGCGCCGTCCGGGGGTTCGTCGGCGGGGCCGCCGGGCGGGTCGCCGGAGGCGGCGTTCGCGCGACCGACGGCGTCGGGTGACGCGTCGGCGCGGCCCGAGCCGACCGCGGAGCCGGAGCCCACGGCGGAGGCGACGCCGGCCGACCCCACGCCCAAGCGGGCCGACTACGCCGGCGTGGTGCGCGGCAACGGCGGCCTGATCGCGATCACCGTGCGCGACGGCAAGGCGATCGCGTACTTCTGCGACGGGCGCATCGAGTCGTGGCTGAAGGGCACGGCGCGGGACGGGGAGGTGGCGTTGCGGGGCAAGCGGTCGTCGCTCACGGCCGACCTGACCGGCGGGCGGGCACGGGGACGGCTGCGGGTGGGCGGCGACAGCTGGCGCTTCACCGCCCCCGCCGTGAAGAAGCCCTCCGGCCTGTGGCGCGCCACCAAGCTGGTGCGCGGCGCCCGCATCAGCGGCACCTGGATCCGGCTGCCCGACGGCCGGCAGGTCGGCGACGTGCTCATCGACGGGCGCGCCGAGGCCGCGCCGCTCCTGCGCCCCGACGGCACCGCCGACCTGTACGGCACGACGCTGCGCGCCGAGGGCGTCGACTCCTTCTTCGCCGAGAAGGCCCGCGACGCCGGCGGCGCGGCCCGGTGACCGGGCGGAAAGGAAGATCACGATGACCTATCCCACGACCGAGGCGGCACGTGTTCCCTCCCGGCCCCGCGTCGCGCCGCTGCTGGTGCCGTTCGCGGTGGGCGCCGCGGTGTCGGTCGCGCTCGGCGTCTACGGGCGCCTGCACCGGCCGACCGGGTTCGCCATCGGCGTCGCGGGTTTCTCCGGGCCGCTGGCGATGAAGGCGTGGCTGACCACCGGCGCGGTCGTGCTCGCGATCGTGCAGCTGGTCAGCGCCCTGGCCATGTACGGCAGGCTGGGCGCCACCGTGCCCCGCTGGGTCGACGGCCTGCACCGATGGTCGGGGCGGGGCGCGTTCCTGCTGACCGTGCCGGTGGCCTTCCACTGCCTGTACTCCCTGGGCCTGGCGTTCGACACGCCCCGGGTGCTGGTCCACTCGGTGCTCGGCTGCTTCTTCTACGGCGTGTTCACGGCCAAGATGCTGACGCTCACCAGGCGCGGGCTGCCCGGCTGGGCGCTGCCGCTGCTCGGCGGGGCGGCGTTCGCGACTCTGGCCGGGCTGTGGGTCACCGCGTCGCTGTTCTTCTTCACGACGTTCGGGCCGCACCTGTGACCGTGGCCCGCTTCGCGGCGGCGGCCCGCTCGGGCGAGCGGAGCCAGGCGGCGGTGCCGACCAGCGGCCGGTGGTCGCTGAGCAGCGGGTCGCGGTTGGCGGCCTGCCCGGTGGGCGCGCGGAAGTGGCGGCTGCTGAAGAAGATGTAGTCGACTTTGCGGCCCGCCTCGGTGTACTCGCCCGACCGGCAGCGTCGCGCGATGGCGGGGCAGGCGTCGCCGAAGTATTCGTGGTCGGTTTCGTCGGCCTCGATGAACGGGCCGGTGGCCGCGGTCGCGCCGTAGAAGCCGTCGAGCTGGGGCGAGCCGGGCGTGGCGTTGAGGTCGCCGCCGAAGACGGTGGGCACCCGGTCCGCCCACCGGGCCAGCAGGTCCGCGACGTAGGCGGCCTGTGCGCGTTCGGTCTCGGCGTGGTAGTCGAGGTGGGTGTCGCAGACGCGGGCTTTCCCGCCGGGCAGTGTGGCGTCGACGCACAGCAGCGCCCGGGGCTCGCGGTTCATCTCGTTGGGCAGGGGCACGGTGTGGGTCGCCCAGATGGCGTGGCCGCCCCGGATGAAGATCGCGTCGCCGTAGCCCCCGTCGACGCCCTGTCCCCACCGGCGGGCGCAGCCCTTGTTGTCGGTCATGGTGCCGGCCCACCGTTGGTCGTACTCGTCGCCCAGCGCCTCCTGGAGCGCGAGGTACTGGCCGTGGCACAGCTCCTGGAACAGGATCGCGTCGGCGCCGGCGGCGTCGATGAGCGATCGGATGCGGCCGTTCCATTCGTCCTGGGTCAGCTCTTTGTGGCAGCTGCCGCCGCAGACGTTGTAGGTCAGCACGTGCGGCCCTCTGGGTGCGGACGCCGAGGCGACGGCCGTGGTCGTGGTGGTGGCCGCGGCCGCGGCGGGCGGCGGTGTCGCGGACATCGTCACCGCCACGGCGGCCAGCACGATCAAGGACGTGTTATATGTCTGATCCATTTAAAAATGGTAATCAGACGGCCGGAAAATGAGAGATAGAGAGAATTCGATTATTCGACTGGCGTGTTTCTTGCCGCGCCCGGGCTCGGCAAAGCCAATCAACCCATCCCGCAAAAACGAAAATACACCCTGAAGCACGACCCATCAGGCAGATTCCGACATTTTCCACATACTACCCTATTTCGGCGGGGTGAACGTGCTCGTGCGCCGCAGCCCGGCGGCCCGCCCCTTCGCCGCGATCACCAGGGCCATCTTCCGCGACGCCTCGTCGATCATCTCGTCGCCGAGCATGACGGCGCCCCGCCGCTCCACCGTCGTGTGGTACTCGTAGGCGTCGAGAATCAGCTCGGCGTGGTCGTAGTCGGCCTGCGCGGGCGTGAACACCTCGTTGGCCGCCGCGATCTGATCGGGGTGCAGCACCCACTTGCCGTCGAACCCCAGCGCCGCCGAACGCCGCGCCGCCTTGCGGAACCCCTCCAGGTCGCGGATCTGCAGGTACGGCCCGTCGATGGCCGACAGGTCGCGGGCCCGCGCCGCCATCAGGATGCGCATCAGGATGTAGTGGTAGGCGTCGCCCTCGGTGTAGCCGGGCGGCTGCTCGCCCACCACCAGGGTCTGCATGTTGATCGACGCCATGAAGTCGGCCGGGCCGAACACCAGCGTCTCCAGCCGGGGCGCGGCCGCCGCGATGGCGTCGACGGCGACGAGCCCCTTGGCGTTCTCGATCTGGGCCTCGACACCGATGCCGCCGACCGGCAGCCCCATCGCCCGCTCGACCTGGGTGAGCAGCGTGTCGAGCCACACCACGTCGCCCGGGCCCGACACCTTGGGCAGCATCACGCAGTCGAGCCGGTCGCCGGCCTGCTCCACGACCTCGATCACGTCGCGGTACGCCCACGGCGTGGTCGCGTCGTTGACCCTCACCACGATCGTCTTACCGGCCCAGCCGCCCTCGCGCAGCGCGGCCACCGCGTTAGCCCGCGCCTCCTGCTTCGCCGACGGCGCCACGGCGTCCTCCAGGTCCAGGAACACCTCGTCGGCGTCGAGGCCCCGGGCCTTCTCGATGAATCTCCGGTTGCTCGCGGGCACGGCCAGGGTCGATCGGCGAGAGCGCTGCATGCGGCCTACCGTAACGGAGGCGCCCCCGCCGTACAGTGGACTGGTGAGCCTAGCGCTGATCGCCGAGGGCGCGAAGAAGTCGGGCGTGCTGTGGCTGGATCTGGACCGGCCCCGGCTGGCCTGGCACGTGTGGCACGACGGGGCCGTCTACCTGGTGACCGGAGGCGGCGAGCAGGCGCTGCCCGGCCTGGCCGAGGCCGGGCAGGTGCGGGTCACGCTGCGCAGCAAGGACAACGGCGGTGCGCTGATCGCGTTCGACGCCGCCGTCGAGGTGGTGGATCAGGCCGCGCACCCCGACGTGGTGGGCCTGCTCGCCAAGGCCCGGCTCAACGCGCCCGACGGCGCGGGGCTGACGGCCCGCTGGGCGAAGCGGTCCACCGTGCTGCGGCTCACCCCGCTCGCCGAGCAGCAGTGATCACCGGTGTTCCGCCCGGTGCCGGGCGAAGATCCCCTGACCGGGGCCGGATCGAGCAGCGGCCCGGGCCGGTCGCCCGCATGGGCCTACGCCGACTCGGGCGCGGCCCGGCCGGGCGGGGACGGCGCCGTGGCCGTCGAGGCGGGGGTGGTGCCGGCGGGGGTGGTGCCGGCGGCCGTCGAGCGGGCGAACGCGGTCTGGGCGAACAGGGCGCCGGCGATCACGATGAGGCCGCCGACGATCTGGAAGACGCCCAGCCTCTCCCCCAGCAGCACCCAGGCGATCACCGTGCCGCAGATGACCTCCAGTGAGGCCACGGTGGCGCCGACGGCGGCCGACAGCCGCCGGACGGCGGAGACGCCGAGGATGTACGCGGCGACGGTGGCCACGAGGATCAGCCAGGCGGTGGCGGCGAGGACGGGCAGGGTGTGGCCGCCGAGGGTGGCGGTCTCGGTGAAGGCGGACCACCGCAGGTGCCAGGGCCGGGCGATCGGGACGAGCAGGACGGTGGCCCCGGCGAAGCCCCACGCGATGAGGCCGAGCGGATCGAGGTCGTCGCCGAAGGCGTCGCTGATCAGGAAATAGCCGGCGCCGCCGGTCATCGCCGCGAAGGCGGCCAGCAGGCCGAGCGCGTCCAGCCGCATGCCCTGCCAGACCTCGACGACGATGCCGAGCCCCACCACGGCCACGACCGCGCCGGCGTAGGCGCCGCGGCCGAGCCGGATGCGGCGGACGAACCGCACCCACAGCACGACGACCACCGGCGAGGTGTATTCGATCAGCAGCGCGACGCCCACCGGGAGCCGCGTGATCGCCACGAAGTACAGCGCCTGCACCGCGCCGATGGCCAGCAGGGCGTACGCCGCGACCAGCCCGTATCTGGCCCGCGGCACGCGCAGCGCCCGGGGCCGGGCCACGGCGAGCACGGCGAGCAGCAGGACGGCCGAGCCGAGCATGCGCACCCAGACGGCCTCCAGGGGGCCGAGCCCGGCGGCGTCGAGGTACTTGGCCATGGGCCCGGAGAAGCCGAAACAGCACGCCGACACGATGGCGATGCCCAGGCTTCTGCGCTTCACGGCCCACCCGCCCCTGTAAGTACCTATTATGGCAATTGATGCTGTCACATGAAGTCGGGATGAATCAACTGGAATCCTTGGCCCGCCCTTGCGGACGCCTCACGTAACCTGCCCATGTGAGGATCTTCGTCGCCCGGCTCGCGGGGACCCCGGTGTTCGACCCCGCGGGTGACCAGATCGGCCGGGTCCGCGACGTCGTGGCCGCCGTGCGGCCGGCCAGGGCGCCGCTCGCCTATGGGCTGGTCGTCGAGGTCCAGCCGCGGCGCCGCGTGTTCCTGCCGATCAACCGGGTGCGCAGCATCGAGCCCGGCTCCGTCATCTTCTCCGGCCGGCTCAACATGCGGCGGTTCGAGCAGCGGCCCACCGAGACCCTGGTCATCGGCGAGCTGCTCGACCTCACCGTGACCGTCGGCGGCGAACGGGTCACCATCCTCGACGTCGCCATGGAACCCGCGCCGCCGGCCGGCTGGCGCCTCACGAAGGTCGCGGTGCGCAAACCGGGGCGGGGGCTGCGCCGGGGCGAGACCCGCATCGTCGACTGGGACGACGTCTCCGACATGCCGCTCTCGCAGCAGGACCAGGGCGCCGCCGGGCTGCTCGCGGCCTTCGAGGCGATGCGCCCGGCCGACCTCGCGCACGCGCTGCACGGCCTCACCGACAAGCGGCGCGCCGAAGTGGCCCTCGCGCTCGACGACGACCGGCTGGCCGACGTGCTGGAGGAGCTGCCGGGCGCCGACCAGATCGGCATCCTCGGCAGGCTCGGCATCGAGCGGGCCGCCGACGTGCTGGAGGCCATGGGGCCCGACGACGCCGCCGACCTGCTGCAGGACCTGCCGCCCGACAAGGCCCAGGAGCTGCTCGCCCTGATGGAGCCGAGAGAGGCCGCGCCGGTGCGCCGCCTGCTCACCTATCCCGTCAACACCGCCGGCGGCATCATGACCAGCGAGCCGGTGATCCTGCCGCCGACGGCGACGGTCGCCGAGGCCCTCGCGCACATCCGCCAGCAGGACCTGTCGCCCGCGATGGCGGCGGTGGTGTACGTCACCCGGCCGCCCAACGAGACGCCCACGGGGCGCTTTCTCGGCATCACCCACTTCCAGCGGCTGCTGCGCGAGCCGCCGTCGACGCTGGTCGGGGCCGCGCTCGACGACACGGTCGACCCGATGCGGCCGGAGTTCACGCTGCCGGAGGTGACGGCGTACCTCGCGTCCTACAACATGGTGGCCGCGCCGGTGGTGGACGAGGCGGGGCGGCTCGTGGGGGCGGTGACGGTGGACGACGTGCTCGACCACCTGCTGCCGCCCGACTGGCGGGAACGGGACGAGGTCGTGGCGACGGGACGGCCGATTCCGCACCGGGAGGCCGCCGATGGCGACTGATCGTCTCGACCTGCCGAGGGAGCCGCGCAGCGTCCGGCTGCGGCCGCACTACGACCCGGAGGCGTTCGGGCGGCTGTCGGAGCGCATCGCGCGGTTCATCGGCACCGCCCGCTTCCTGGTCTACATGACCGTGTTCATCTCGGTGTGGCTGGGCTGGAACATCCTGACGCCGTGGAAGTTCGACCCCTATCCGTTCATCTTCCTGACGCTGATGCTGTCGCTGCAGGCGTCGTACTCCGCGCCGCTGATCCTGCTCGCGCAGAACCGGCAGGCCGACCGCGACCGCGTGCAGGGCGAGCAGGACCGGCAGGCCGCCGAGCGCAACCGGGCCGACCTGGAGTACATCACCCGCGAGCTGGCGGCGTTGCGGCTCTCCCTCGCCGAGGTCGCCGCCAAGCTGGGCGAACGGCAACGGTGACGGCGGCACGGCCGCCGAGGGCACCTGGCGTTCGTATCCGCCGGCCCGAGTTCATACCATGGACTCGCGACCATCGTCTGTGAAAGGAGAATGGCGGAGACGGCATCACCGGTCGGCTGTGCGACCTGGTGCGACACCGCTTTGCCGACAATCACATGGCTCCCACTCCCGAAGCGGTGACAGCGGCGCTGGCGACGGTCAACGACCCTGAGATCCGCCGTCCCATCACCGAGCTCGACATGGTGAAAAGCGTCGACATCTCCCCCGATGGGGTGGTCCGTGTCGGCGTCTACCTGACGGTGGCCGGCTGTCCGCTGCGTGACAAGATCACCAAGGACGTCACCACGGCCGTCTCGGCGGTCGGCGGAGTGACCCGTGTCATGGTCGACCTGGACGTCATGAGCACCGAGCAGCGCAAGAACCTGCAGACCAAGCTGCGGGGCAACCGGGCGCCCGAGAAGGAGATCCCGTTCGCCCGGCCGGGCTCGCTGACCCGGGTCTTCGCGGTCGCGAGCGGCAAGGGCGGCGTCGGCAAGTCGTCGGTGACGGTGAACCTCGCCGCGGCCATGGCGTCGTCCGGGCTGAAGGTCGGCGTGGTCGACGCCGACATCTACGGCCACTCCGTGCCGCGCATGCTCGGCGTCACCGGCCGGCCCACTAAGGTCGAAGACATGATCATGCCGCCGGTGGCACACGACATCAAGGTGATCTCGGTGGGCATGTTCAAGCCCGCCGGCAACACGCCCGTGGTGTGGCGCGGGCCGATGCTCGACCGTGCCCTGCACCAGTTCCTCGCCGACGTGTTCTGGGGCGACCTCGACGTGCTGCTCATGGACCTGCCGCCCGGCACCGGCGACATGGCGATCTCCGTGGCGCAGCGCATGCCGACCGCCGAGATCCTCGTCGTGACCACCCCGCAGCAGGCCGCCGCCGAGGTCGCCGAGCGCGCCGGGTCGATCTCGGCGCAGACCCACCAGCAGATCGCCGGCGTCATCGAGAACATGGCGTGGCTGCCCTGCCCCCACTGCGACGAGCGCATCGCCGTCTTCGGCGAGGGCGGCGGGCAGACCGTCGCCGACGCGCTCACCCGCACCCTCGGCGCCAAGGTGCCCCTGCTCGGGCAGGTGCCCATCGACATGCGGCTGCGCGAAGGCGGCGACGAGGGCAAGCCCCTCGTCCTCACCGACCCCGACGCCCCGGCCGCCGCCGAGCTGCGTCGCATCGCCGCGGGTCTGAGCAAGCGTTCGGGCAGCCTGCTCGGCCGCCACCTCGACCTTTTCCCGACCGGCAGGTGAGCTGTGGCGGCGCCGGCGCGCTATGCGCCCGCGCCGCCAGGCACCGCGACCACCCCGCCGGGCGTCACGTGGGCTGGTGCAGTTTGATCGCGGCGAGCAGGCCGTCGCCCACGGGAAGCATCAGGGGGCGCAGCCGTTCGTCGGAGCCGACGACGCGGGCGAGCTCGCGCATGGCGACGGTCTCGGGATCGCGCTGCGCCGGGTCGGCGACGCGCCGGCCCGCCAGGGCGTTGTCGAAGGCCACGATGCCCCCTGGGCGCAGCAGCCTGAGCGCCTCGGCGAGGCAGTCGGCGTACTCCTGCCAGTTGGCGTCGCAGAACACCAGGTCGTAGCCGCCGTCGGCGAGCCGCGGGAGCACGTCGAGGGCGCGCCCGGTGATGAGCCGCACCCGGCTCCCCGCGAACCCCGCCTCACTGAACGTGAGCCGGGCGAGCCGCTGATGCTCGATCTCGACGTCGACGCTGGTCAGGGTGCCATCGGGCCGCATGCCGCGCAGCAGCCACAGCCCGGACACTCCGCAGCCGGTGCCGATCTCGACGACCGCGCGGGCGTTGATCGCCGTGGCGAGGAAGCACAGGGCGGCGCCGACACCCGGCAGCACCGGGTCCGCCGCCCACTCGACCCCGCGCTCACGGGCCTCGCGGAGGATGTCGTCCTCCACGTGGAACTCCTCGGCGTAGGCCGCGCCGGCCGCTATCGGGTCACTCGGCGTAGGGGCCATCACGTCATTCTCCTCCCCCTCCACATGGCTCGCAGCCTAGGGGAGTCCCGGCTCAACGGGAACTCACGCGGCTGCGGAGACGTTGCACGCTTTGAACGGGTTTTATCCAGAGCCGGTTTGGCTGCGGGTACGCACGGAGGGACGAAACCAGGCACTATGGCAGTAGCGGTGGTCCCGGAGAGAGGAGTACTGGTGGATGACGCCCACCAGGCGGGCGCTCCCGACGAGGCGTATCCGGCGGGGGAATGGACCCCGCCTACCTGGGAAGAGGTCGTCCGCAACCATTCCGCTCGGGTGTACCGCCTGGCCTACCGGCTGACCGGCAACGTTCACGATGCCGAGGATCTCACACAGGAGGTCTTCGTCCGGGTGTTCCGGTCGCTGTCGAGCTACACGCCCGGCACGTTCGAGGGCTGGCTGCACCGCATCACCACCAACCTGTTCCTGGACATGGCGCGGCGCAGGCAGCGCATCAGGTTCGAAGGGCTGGCCGACGACGCCGCCGAGCGGCTGAAGGGCAGGGAGCCCACGCCGGCCCAGGCGTACGACGACACCCATCTCGAACCCGACATTCAGGCGGCCCTCGACGCGCTCGCACCGGAGTTCCGGGCGGCGGTCGTCCTGTGCGACATCGAAGGGCTGTCCTACGAGGAGATCGCGGCGACGCTCGGCGTGAAGCTGGGCACCGTCCGCAGCCGTATCCATCGCGGCCGCGCCCAGTTGCGGGAGGCGCTCGAACATCGCGCGCCACGCGACGCGGGCGGCGGCGACCAACTCCCCCCGACGATGACCCGTGGGGAGGAACGATGAGTCATCTTGGTGAACGCGCGTCGGCCCTGGTCGACGGCGAGCTCGGGCACAACGACCGCGAGCGGGCGCTGGCCCATCTGACCTTCTGTGCCGACTGCCGTCGTGAGGTCGAGGCGATGCGGGCGCTGAAGAACCGCCTGCGCTCCCTCGACGCGCCGGCGGTGCCGGCCGACCTGACCATGGCGCTGCTCCGGATGTCCGAGCCGGGCGGCCCGCTGCCGCCGAGAGTGCGGCCGTTCGAGACGGCCCCCGTGCCCGCCCCCGGCTACGGCGGCTACGGGGCGTACGGCCTCTCGCCGCGCGACAACCGGCCGCGGCGTGACGGCGGCGGCTCGTCCGGGCCCGGGCGCCCGGGGCGGCGCAGGGCGGCGTACGTCGCCGTCGGGGTGGCCTCGGCGGCGGTCGCGCTCGGCACCCTGTTCGTGACGGCGGGCGGCAGCCCGCGGCCGGTGACTCCGCCGGTGGAGATGTTCGCCAACCAGCACCGGGCGACCGTGCAGTTCGACCAGCCGGCGTTGGTTCCGGTGACGCCCACGCCGACGCCGGGACGGTGAGGCGCCCGTCCGGAGGGATGGCTCGCGGCGCGGTGCTCCTCCTGGGGGTGGCGGTGGTGTTCCTGATCGTGTCCGCCACGTCGCACGCGGTCCGCGACTCCGGCGACGCCGCGCCCGACCGGGCGCGGTTGCGCCACGACGGCTGGAGCTTCCCCGACACCCTGCCGCACGGCATGCGGCTGATGAGCGTGGAGGAACGCGGTCCCGACGGCACTCTCGTCACCGCCGCGGCCGCTCCCGGGGACGGCGACGACTATGTCCATCTGGGCTACACCAACGGTTCCTCCGTGGTATCGGTGTTCATTCAACGGGGCCGGTTGGACGCCCGCCAACTACTGAATTGGCATGTAAAGGAGCTAAACGGGCATACGATCTGGGTCCAGGGGTCCTCAGGGACCAACGCGATCTGGCCTAGCGGGGATTATGTGTACACCGTGCTCGCGGACGCCCCGGCGGACGTCGTCGACGGCGTGGTGGCGGCCCTGCCCCACGAGGGTGAGCCGGGCCTGTGGCAGCGGCTCGCCCGCGGCATGGACAGGGTGCTCGCCTGGGCCGATCCGTTCGACTGAGAGTGTGGTCTGGCCCATGCCTCCGCTTATGACCCACGTATGCCTGGCCGGAAAGGATGACTCCAGGCCGGCCTGGTCGCCGTTTCCGGACGCCGTCGTGTGGTGCAGGGAGTGACTGTTCGATGACCGACGAGACTCGTGTCTCCGAACCGGAGGGCGCGGTCGTCAGAGCCGACGTCGTCAGAGCCGAAACCGGCCGGCCCGACCAGGGCCGGCCGGAAGCCGTCCGCCCGGAACGGGCGGTGACGGACGGCCCCGACTTCCCAGAGCGAACCGGCCGGCCGGAGTTCTTCCCGGCGGACGACCCCGTGTGGGGCCGCACGCCGTCGGACCGCCCCGCCCAGCCGCCGTCCGGCGGCCCCCACGGGCCCGAGCAGCCTCCGCCTCCGCCACCGCCCGCCGGTCCTGCCGGTCCTGCCGGGCCGCCAGGCCCGTACGGGCCCCAGCAGCTTCCTCCCCCGCCGCTGCGCGCCGCCGGGCTGGGTCCCCAGTGGGCGCCCCCGCCCCCGCCTCCCGCGTTCTTCGGCGACGACGACGGCCCGCCGCACGGCGAGCCCTCGGCGCCGTCGCGCGTGCCGCGCCCGAGCGTCCTGCTGGCGATGGCCATGGTGATCGCGCTCGTCGCCGCCGGGGCCGGCAGCGTCGGCACGTACCTGCTGACCCGGCCGAGCGCGAACGGCATCGACCCGTCGTACAAGCTGGGGGCGGTGTCCTCCGGCTCGGTCGACCGGGCGCCGCAGTCGGTGGCGGGCGTGGCGGCGAAGGTGCTGCCGAGCGTCGTGTCGCTGGAGGTGCGGGGCCTCACCGAGTCGGGCACCGGGTCCGGCTTCGTCATCCACGGCGGCTACATCGTCACCAACAACCACGTGGCGGCCGTGGCGGCGCAGACCGGCGAGATCACGATCAACTACAACGACCACAAGACCACCACGGGCACGATCGTCGGCCGCGACCCGAGTTCCGACATCGCGGTGATCAAGCCGCGTGAAACGTTCAACGTGCCCCAGCTCACGCTCGGCGACTCCGACGGCGTGGTCGTCGGCGACCCGGTGATCGCCATCGGCTCCCCGCTCGGGCTGAGCGGCACCGTGACCACCGGCATCGTCAGCGCCCTCGACCGGCCCGTGCAGGCCGGCGGCGAGAGCGGCACCGACTTCGCCTGGATCAACGCGATCCAGACCGACGCGGCCATCAACCCCGGCAACTCGGGCGGCCCCCTCGTCAACTCCTCGGGCCAGGTCATCGGCGTCAACTCGGCCATCGCCTCGCTCGGCAGCGGCGGCGGTCTCGGCGGTGGGCAGAGCGGCAGCATCGGCCTCGGGTTCGCGATCCCGATCAACCAGGTGCGGCGCATCGCCCAGGAGCTCATCACGACCGGCGTGGCCAAGACGTCGCGCATCGGCATCAGCATCGACACCGGCTACCAGGGGCAGGGCGTGCGGATCGCCACGAGCGGGTCCGGCGGGCTGGCCCCCGTCGAGCCGGACGGCCCCGCCGACAAGGCCGGGCTCAAGGCCGGCGACATCATCGTGAAGGTCGACGGGAAGGCCATGAGCAGCCCCGACGAGCTGATCGTCACGATTCGCAGCAAGGCGCCCGGCGACAAGGTCAAGATCGTCTACCAGCGGGGTGGCAAGGAGCACGCGGTGGACGTCACCGTCGGGTCGGCCCCCGTCCCCTCGCCGCAGCCCTCCTGACGGGCATTACTCTGGTGGGTGGCCGGAGCGGTGTCGAAGCCCCGGCCACCAGGCGACGAACGTAGGAGATCGCGGTGTTCGGACTCGGATGGTTCGAGATGCTGGCCCTGGTCGTCCTCGCGCTGCTGATCTTCGGGCCCGAGAAGCTGCCTCAGGTCGCCCAGCAGGCCGGCCGCACCATCCGGCAGCTGCGTCAGATGGCCAACAACGCCAAGCAGGACCTCCAGTCGAACCTCGGCCCCGAGTTCGCCAACTTCGACCCGGCCGACCTCAACCCCAAGCGTTTCGTCCGCAAGCACCTCATCGACGACCTCGAAGCCGACTGGAACGGCACGTCGACGACCACCGGCACCCTCGACCCGCCCTCCTTCGAGCCCCACTACACTCCCCCGGGCGGCGACCTCGCCTACGGCGAAATCCCCCCGTACGACACCGAGGCCACCTGAGCCGAGGGCCGGCTGAGCGCCGTCCCTGCCCGCAGGGGCCGTGCCGGGGCGCGTCAGGCGGTCAGGTGGGTGAGCAGGAGACGCGCGCCGAAGCCGGTGGCGCCCTTGGTGTGGATGCCCTCGTCGGTGAGGCTGCGGCCCACGCCCGCGATGTCGAGGTGGGCCCAGGAGCGGGGCCCGGCGAACTCGCGGAGGAACAGGGCCGCGGTGATGGAGCCGGCGCCGTACGTGCCGCCCTTCTCGACGTTGGCGAGATCGGCGACCGTCGACTTCACCGCGGGGCGGTAGTCCTCGATGAGGGGCATGCGCCACAGCAGGTCGCCCGAGGCCTCCCCGGCGGCGGCCAGCGCGGCGGCCAGGTCGTCCGAGGTGGCGAACAGGGCGCCGTACCTCCGGCCGAGCGCCATCGGGGCGGCACCGGTGAGGGTGGCGATGTCGATCACCTCGTCGGGGGCCAGCGCCGCGTTGGCGTACGCGAGCGCGTCGGCCAGCACCAGGCGGCCCTCGGCGTCGGTGTTGAGCACCTCGACGGTGCGGCCGCCGTAGTGGGTGATGACGTCGCCGGGGCGCTGCGCGCCGCCCGACGGCATGTTCTCGGCGGCGGCGATCAGACCCGTGACCCGCACGGTGGCGCCCAGCTCGCGCAGGGCGCTCATGGCGGCGATGACCGCGCCGCCGCCCGCCATGTCGGTCTTCTGCAGCTTCATGTTGTCGGTGGGCTTCAGCGACAGCCCACCGGAGTCGAACGTGATGCCCTTGCCGACCAGCACCACGTGACGTGCCCCGCCGGAGGAGTGCGCCGGCTCGTACGTCAGCTTGATGAGCCGCGGCGGCCGCGCCGAGCCCTGGCCGACGGCCAGGATGCCGCCGAAGCCCTCGGCCCGCAGCCGGTCGGGGGTCCACACCTCGGCGGTCAGCCCGGTCTCGGCGGCGATCTCGACGGCCCGGCCGGCCAGCCACTCGGGGCTCTTGACCGACGACGGGGTGTTGGCCAGGTCGCGGGCCAGCGCGGTGGCCCGGGCGAGCACCCCGGCCCGGCCCACCTGCTCGCGGGCCGCCTCGGGGCCGGTGAACCTGATGCCGCCCACGGGCCGGGACGACGCGGCCCGCTCGGTGGCCAGCGTGAACACGTAGGAGCCGAGCAGCGCACCCTCGGCCAGCGCCGCCCAGGGGCCCTGCTCGGGCAGCCTCAGCGTGAGCTCCTCGCATCCCCTGACCCGCCGCGCGACGGCCGCCCCGGCCGTGCGGAACCCCTCGGCCGTGCCGTCGCCCACCCCGTACAGCAGGACACGCGCGACCCCGCCGCCACGTGACACCGGCACCTCGACGATCTCGCCGGGCTCGCCCTTGGCGGCGTAGCCGGCCAGCAGGTCGGACACGGGCAGCGTGAGCCCCGCTTCGCGGGCGGATGCGACGACCTCGTCGGTCGCGAGGCCGGGGCCGTACGGCACCGCGACCGGCCCTGGATGATCGGTGGCGGCGGGGGAGCCGTCGAAGACCGACAAGGTCTCAATGGGCATACCTGCTCCGAAGGGGGACAACGCTGCACGGAAGGGTTTCGGGCTGGGCAAAGTAGCGGCCCCGGCGCGGGCACCGCGATGGGGGCCGACCGCGCGGCCAGGGCCGTGGTCGATCGCCTGTCAGGCGGATCGTCTTCCCGGCGGACGCGGGGAGGCGTCAGCCGACGACGTTCTTCAACGCGTCGCCTAGGGCACCGGCCTCATCCGCCGAGAGCTCGACGACGAGCCGGCCGCCACCCTCCAGGGGGACCCGCATGACTATGCCCCGTCCTTCCTTGGTGACCTCCAGCGGACCGTCGCCAGTCCGCGGCTTCATCGCCGCCATGCGTGTAATCCCTTCCTGCCTTGGACTGCGTGTCCCTGCAGCGCCCCCTACGGTGACCCACCGTGAGAGGGGCCACCGTATTCGCGCCATTCTGTGATGTCCTATTATCCCGCGTCCGACACCCAGGTGGGTAACGATCTCCTCCCAAGATGCGTTGTCGGAGGCCCCAGCAACAGCCAAACTGGGCTCTGTGAACGCCCGAGCAGCCCTCTTCGACCTCTTCGGCGATCACCTGCGCAGCCGCGGCGGACGTGCCTCCGTGGCCGCCCTCGTGCGGCTCATGGCCCCCCTCGGCATCGCCGCACCGGCCGTCCGCACGGCCATTTCGCGCATGGTGCGCCAGGGCTGGCTGGACCCCGTGCGGCTGCCGCAGGGCCCGGGATACGCCGCCACGGCCAAATGCATACGCCGGCTCGACCAGGCCGGCGAAAGAATCTACCGGGCCGGCCGCGTCACCTGGTCCGGATCCTGGCATCTGCTCGTCGTGCGTCCCATACGCGACCGCGCCAAACGCGAACGGCTCCGCGCCGACCTTTCCTTCCTCGGCTACGCCCCGCTGTCCGACAGCACCTGGATCGGGCCGCGCCCCTCCCCCGAACTCGACACCCTGCTGGCCAGCGAAGGCGTGCACGCCGACACGTTCGACGCGCGCCTCGCCGGCGACCCGCACGAACTGGTGTCGCGGGCCTGGGATCTGCCGACCATCGGGCGGGCATATGAGGAATGGCTGGTGGGCGCGGTCGAACTGGTCGGGTCGCTGCCTGACGACGCGGTGGGCGACGCCCCGGACGAGCGGGTGTTCGCCGTGCGCAGCAGGCTGGTGCACGGCTGGCGCAACTTCCTGTTCCGGGACCCGGGGCTGCCGGCCGACCTGCTGCAACCGGGCTGGCCCGGGGAGAAGGCGCGGGCCTACTTCGAGCAGGAGGCGGCCCGGCTGCTGCCCGCCGCCGCGGCCTTCGTCGACCACCACCTGAACCTCTAGCCCACGCCCGGCAGCCCGCCCACGTAAGGACACCGAAATGACGATCCTGTACGACGTCGCCGACGCCGTCGCCACGATCACGCTCAACCGGCCGGACGCGATGAACTCGCTGACCGCCGCCCTCAAAAGCGACCTGCTCGACGCTCTCGGCCGGGCCCGCGACGACGACGGCGTGCGCGCCGTGCTGCTGACCGGCGCCGGGCGGGCCTTCTGCGCGGGGCAGGATCTGCGCGAGCACGCCGGCAACCTGCTGGCCGGCCACGGCCTCGACGGCACCGTGCGCAAGCACTACAACCCGATCGTGCGCGTGCTCACCGGCATGGGCAAACCGGTCGTGGCGGCCGTCAACGGCGTCGCGGCGGGGGCCGGGGCGTCGCTGGCGTTCGCCTGCGACCTGCGCGTGGCGTCCGACCGGGCGAAGTTCGCCATGGCGTTCACCGGCATCGGGCTCGGCCCCGACAGCGGCGCGTCGTGGACGCTGCAGCGGCTCGTCGGCCCGGCCCGGGCCCGCGAACTGCTGCTGCTCGGCGACCCGGTCGACGCCGCGCGCGCCCTCGAACTCGGCCTGGTGAGCCGCGTGGTGCCGCCCGGCGAGACCCTCGGCGTCGCCCGCGAGCTCGCGGCCAGGCTCGCCGCCGGGCCCACGGTCGCGTACGCCGCGACCAAACGCGCGCTGGACTTCGCCGCCGCCCACTCCCTGGACGAGGCACTGGAACTGGAGGCCGACCTGCAGGAGGAGTGCGCCAAGACCGAGGACCATCAGGCCGCCACGCGGGCGTTCCTGGCCAAGGAGCGGCCCGTCTTCACCGGGCGCTGACCTGGCGACGCCCTGGCGATGACGGCGGTCAGCGGGTGATGCGGTCGCGCACCCAGCAGTCGGCGATGTGGTCGTTGACCACGCCGATCGCCTGCATGGTCGCGTAGGCCGTCGTGGGGCCGACGAACCGCAGGCCGCGCGAGCGCAGCTCCTTCGCCAGCGCCTTGGACGCCGGCGTGGTCGCCGGCACGTCCGTGATCGAGGCGGGCGCCGGGGAGCCGGGGTCGGCGTACCTCCACACGAGGTCCGACAGGCCCTCCGGCAGCTTGAGGCAGGCGCGGGCGTTGGCCACCGTCGCCTCGATCTTGGCGCGGTTGCGGATGATGCCGGGGTCGCCGAGCAGCCGCGCCACGTCGTCTTCGCCGTACGCCGCGACGACGGGGATGGCGAAGCCGCCGAACGCGGCGCGGAAGTTCTCCCGCTTGCGCAAGATCGTGATCCACGACAGGCCCGACTGGAACGCCTCCAGGGTCAGCCGTTCGAAGACGGCGTCGTCGCCGCGCACCGGCCTGCCCCACTCTTCGTCGTGGTAGGCGATGTACTCGGGCGCGGAGGTCGCCCAGTCGCAGCGGATCCGCCCGTCGGCCCCGATCAACCGGCCTCCTCGGGGTCGGCCCCGGCGGCGATGTCGCGCGCCGGCCCGGCGCCGTCGCCGGCGTCGCCCGGCGCGCCCTCGCCGGCCTTGGCCTGCTTCGCGGTCGTGCCCGTCGGCGTGCCGTCGGCCGTGCCCGCGGCGTCGACGGCGCCGTCGACCTTGCCGTCGACCTTGCCGTCGACCTTGCCGTCGGCCTTGCCATCGGCGCCGTCGGCCTTGCCGTCGGTCTCGGCGCCGTCTGTGGCATCGGGCACGGTCTCTGCCTGGGCCGTCGCCGTGGGCTCGCCCATGGTGCCGGCCTCGTCACCGCCGGCCCCGCTGCCGGAGCCGGTGCGCGCCCGGGCGGCGGGCCGGAGCCTGGCCGTCCCTTCGTCGGTTGCGCCGGGCTCGGCGGCGGTCTGCGTGATCTCGGCGGCTTCTGCGGCGGGGACCGCGGGCGGCCGGTGCTCGGTGCGCGGCGGGGCCGGGCGGGCGTTGGCCTCCTGGCGGGCGTGCGGGCGGCCCGAGGCCAGCTCGGCGACCCGCTGCTCCAGCACGGCGATGCGGGTGTCGCGCTCGCTCAGCGCGGTGGAGACCCGGCGCAGCGTCTCGTCGACCGTGTGGGTGTGGTAGCCGACGAGACTGATCGGCAGGCGCAGCACCGCGAGGTCGGCCGAGCTGAGCGGCGCCGTCTTGGGCAGCTCGACGGGCGGCACGTCGGGGGCGAACTCGGTCATCTCACCGCCCCGACCGAGGGAGACCATCACCACGCAGGCCAGGACCGCGACGGCGGCGAGAGCGAGAGCGACCAGCACATACGAATCGTGCCACATCCCGGCGTGTCTCTGTAGGACACTACTGATCCGGAGCCGACTCGGCGGCGTCGGCGACGCGGGGCCCGAGGTGGCGGGCGGGCCGGGCCAGCAGGTCGAGCGCCTCGGGCACCGAGGTGGCCCAGCCGACCGCGTCGAACACCTCGGCGCGGGTGAACCCGTTGTCGTACATGCGGGTCACCAGGGCGCGCAGCGGCTCGTAGTCGCCCCAGGGGTCGAGCAGCACCAGGGGCTTGTCGTGCAGGCCGAGCAGCCGCCCGGTCCAGATCTCGAACAGCTCCTCCATGGTGCCGATGCCGCCGGGCAGGACGAGGAAGGCGTCGGAGCGGGCCTCCATGATGCCCTTGCGTTCGCGCATGCCGTCGGTGACGATCAGTTCGTCCGAGGCGGTGTCGGCGATCTCGATGTCGACGAGGGCCTGGGGGATGACTCCGATCGTGCGCCCGCCGCCCCGCCTCACCGCCCGCGCGACCTCGCCCATGCAGGACACCACCGCGCCGCCGCTGACCAGCGTGTGCCCCCGTTCCGCGAGCCCTGCCCCGGTCTCCGCCGCCAGATGCAGATATTTCGGATCTATGCCTTGTTGAGACGAGCAGAACACACAAATATGCACGGACGTCACCCTAACCAGCGATCTGCCCCACCCGGGCCGTGTCCGTCCACCCGCACCCCTCCGCTCCGGTCAGCCGCTCACCTCCCTCGTGGCGGCCCTCTGCACCCGCTCCTCGACCGTGGCCTGCTCGGCCGCCACATGGGCGTCGATGATGAGCTGCACCGCCTTGTCGGGATCGTCGACGAGGTGCAGCAGTTCGGGGTCGTCGGGGGAGATGAGCCCTTCGGCCTGCAGGTTGCCGCGCACCCAGTCCATGAGCGGCTGCCAGAAGGTGGTGCCCATCAGCACGATGGGGAAGCGGGTCACCTTCTTGGTCTGCACGAGCGTGACCGCCTCGAACAGCTCGTCGAGGGTGCCGAACCCGCCGGGCAGCACCACGAAGGCCTCGGCGTACTTGAGGAACATCACCTTGCGGACGAAGAAGTAGCGGAACTCGACGCCGAGATCGACGTAATCGTTCATCGCCTGCTCGAACGGCAGCTCGATGCCGAGCCCGACCGAGATGCCGCCGGCCTCCCTGGCGCCCCGGTTGGCCGCCTCCATGCACCCGGGGCCGCCGCCGGTGATGACGGCGAAGCCGGCCTCGGCCAGAGCGCGGCCGAGGCGGACGCCCAGATCGTACGCCTCCGAGTCGCGGCCGACCCGGGCCGAGCCGAACACTGTGACGGCGGGCGGGAGCTCGGCCAGCGCGCCGAACCCCTCGACGAACTCCGCCTGGATGCGCATCACCCGCCAGGGGTCCATGTGCAGCCACTCGGCCGGGCCCCGCTGGTCGAGGAGACGCTCGTCGTGCGTGCTATCGGGAACGAGCCGTCCCCGCACCAGGGCGGGCCCCTGGCGACGCTCTCGTCGTGGAGTGTTCATGGCGCAGACGCTAGCGCTTTCGGGTAGCCGGTGGTGTCGTCTCCGCGACCGGGCTGTGGACCGCGGCAAAGAATCTCGTGAAATTCTCCGGGGGCTCGGAACCGGGCGAGCACGAGGCTACGTCTAAGAAGCGAGGGTGCTGCTCGGGACAGAAAGTGGCTTTCCCCGCCAAATGGCCGGCGAGGAAAGCCACTTTCTCTCTGTTCGGGGCCGCTCGCCCGGGGGCGGCTCAGCCCAGCCAGTCCATCATCCGCCGCTCGCAGTCGGCGATGCGGTCGAGCACGACGTACTCCCCCTGCTGGTGCGCCAGGTTGGGGTCCCCGGGCCCGTAGTTGACGGCGGGCACGCCGAGCCGGGCGAACAACGACACGTCGGTCCAGCCCAGCTTGGCGCGCGGCGTGCCGCCCACGGCGGCGGCGAACGCCCCGGCCACCGGATGCGTGAGCCCGGGCCGGGCGCCCGGCGCCGAGTCGGTGATCCGCACGTCGAACCCGTCGAACACCTCACGCACGTGGGCCTCGGCCTCCGCCGCCGAACGGTCCGGGGCGAACCGGTAGTTCACCGTCACCACGCACTCGTCGGGGATGACGTTGCCGGCGACGCCGCCCCGCACGAAGACCGCGTTGAGCCCTTCGTGGTACTCCAGCCCGTCGACCACCGGGCGGCGCGGCTCGTACGCCTCCAGCGCCGCCAGGATCGGCCGGGCCCGATGGATGGCGTTGACGCCGTACCAGGAGCGGGCGCTGTGCGCGCGCCTGCCCGTCACGGTGATCTCGGCGCGCAGCGTGCCCTGGCAGCCGCCCTCGATCTCGCCCCCGGTGGGCTCCATGAGCACCGCGAAGTCGCCCTTCAGGTCGTCGGGGCGGTTGCGGGCGAGCCGCAGCAGGCCGTTGCGCTCGGCCTCGATCTCCTCGCAGTCGTAGAACACGTACGTGACGTCGCGGGTGGGCCGGGGCAGCCGCGCGGCCAGCCGCAGGGCCACCGCGACCCCGCTCTTCATGTCGGAGGTGCCGCAGCCGTACAGCAGCCCGTCGTCGACGCGCGCCGGCAGGTTGCCGGCGACGGGCACGGTGTCGATGTGGCCGGCGATGATGACGCGCTCGCCGCGCCCGAGCTCGGTGCGGGCGACGAGCGCGGCGCCGTCACGGCGCACGGTCAGGTGCGCGAGCGGCGCGAGGGCCTGCTCGATGGCGTCGGCCAGCGCCTGCTCCTTGCCGCTGACCGACTCGACGTCCACCAGGTCGGCGGTGAGCGCGCCGACGTCCTTCGTGAGATCGAGCATGTCCCGTCCCCTCCCGAGTTCCCCGTCCGGACATCGTGCTGAAATTCACCTGACCGGGTACAACGACGCAGGCGAGCCTATCGGCAGCGTGACCGCCTTCCGTACACGCCGACCACACGCCGACCGGATGGCGAATGCCAGGCAGGACGGCGCGATAGGTTCGGAACGTGGCACGGCGCATCTCTCGTGGAACTCTCGCGATCCTCATCATCGTCGTCGTCCTCGGCGCCGCCCTCTACGCCGGCTTCTACTTCGTGATGCAGAAGGCCAAGATGTTCGCCCAGGGCGAGCACTGCTCGGTCACCACGCCCGCCGGCACCCGCGAGCTCGACATCCAGCAGGCGCAGAACGCCGCCACCATCGCCGCCGTCGCCGCCCAGCGCAAGCTGCCCGAGCGGGCGGTGCAGATCGCGTACGTCACCGCGATCCAAGAGTCCAAGCTGACCAACCTGCCCTACGGCGACCTCGACTCGGTCGGGGTGTTCCAGCAGCGGCCCTCCCAGGGCTGGGGCTCACGCGAACAGCTGCTCGACCCGGTGTACGCCACCAGGAAGTTCTTCGCCTCGCTGGAGAAGGTCAAGGGCTACCGCAAGCTGCCGCTGCACGTGGCCGCCCAGGAGGTGCAGCGGTCGGCCGACGGCTCGGCGTACGCCTTGCACGAGCAGGAGGCGAAGATCCTGTCGGCGGCCTTCACCGGGAGGGTGCCGCAGGGCGTGCACTGCTGGTACCCCCCGCCGGACGAACCCGTGCGGTCGCGGCCCGGCGCGGCCAGGAAGCAGCTCGCCCGGGCGCTCGGCTCGGCCCCGGCCTCCGGCAACCGGATCGACGCGCCCACGAAGAGGCAGGGCTGGCTGATCGCGTCGTGGACCGTCGCGCACGCCCAGCGGTACGGCCTGCGCGAGGTGCGCTACGCCGGGGTCGTCTGGACGGCCGACGAAGGCCACGATGGCTGGCGGGCCGACACCAAGGCGCTGGCCGGGCGCGTCGAGGTCTCCTGACGGCCGCGCCCCCGCCGACCGGGTCAGGGACTCCCCCGGCCCGTGCGGGCGGAATGCGCCCGATGACTCCGCGGAGCCCGGGAAGCGGCGCGTGGCGGCCTTCGGGCGGCTCAGGGCGGTCGCGGCGCGTGGCGGCTCAGGGCAGCCGCTCGACCCGGAGCGAGCCGGGGGGCAGCGGGTAGGCGTAGGACGCGGTCCAGCTCTGGCCCTGGACGCGTTCGAAGGCCAGCCGCCTGCCGTCGGCGGCGCGGTAGTGGGCGTAGTCGATGAGGCCGCGGTCGGGGTGGTCGGTCATGCCCTCGGACCGGAACGCGACCGTGCCCCGGTCGAGCGGGAAGAACTCGACCCCTTCCATGATCAGCATGCTCTTGGCCGGCACCATGCCCTGTGTCGGCACGGGGGTCCACAGCGTGACCTCCAGGAGCGCCGGGGCGCCGGGGGCGTCGCCGGGCTGCTCCCGCACCGACAACCAGGAGTACTTGCGGGTGCCGTCGTCGAGCATGTACTGGGTCCACTGGTCGCCCTGGCGCGAAAGGTACAGTGCGCCGATCACGCGAGAGCGTGCGCCCTGGCGGTCGACGAAGTCGCCGACCTTGATGGTGCGCGGGTCGAGGTACTCGGGCTCGGCCTCGGCCACCGGGGCCGGTGCGGGCATGGTCGGCGGAACACGCCCGCCGGCCGGGCGCCGCGGGGCCTGGGGAGGCATGCGGCGGTCCTGGCGTCTGGTCGCGACGTACACGCCCAGCACGACGACGAGCGTGGCGATGCTCACGATGAGCACTACCGCAGCTGTCATGGCGCGCGATCCTACTGGAGCCGGCTCACCGCCGCACTGATTCGTTCATCGGTAGCGGTTATGGCTACGCGAATATGGCGCCGGCCTGCGGCTCCGTAAAACTCTCCCGGTGCCACCAATATCCCATTTTTGGCGAGTATGCGCACTTGATCCCAGCAATCCGAATCATTCGTCGCCCAAAGGTACAGGCCCGCCGTCGAATGCTCGATGCGCCAGCCCGCGCCCTCGAGCGCCGGGCGCAGCACCTCGCGGCGGGCGGCGTAGCGCGCCCGCTGCTCGTCGGCGTGCGCGTCGTCGGCGAGCGCGGCGGTCATGGCGGCCTGCACCGGCTCGGGCACGATCATGCCGGCATGCTTGCGCACCTCCAGCAGCCGCTTCACCAGGACCGGATCGCCCGTGATGAACGCCGCGCGGTAACCGGCCAGGTTCGACCGCTTCGACAGCGAATGCACCGCGAGCAGCCCCTCGTGGGACCCGCCGCAGACGTCGGGGTGCAGGATCGAGATCGGGCGTTCCTCCCAGCCCAGCTCGATGTAGCACTCGTCGGAGGCCACCACCGCGCCATGCTCGCGCGCCCACGCCACGACCTTGCGCAGGTGCTCGGCCGGCAGCACCTTGCCCGTCGGATTGGACGGCGAGTTGACCCACACCAGCGGCACCCGCTCGGGGCCGAGCGCCACCAGCCCGTCGGCGGCGTGCGGGCGGGCCCCGGCGAGCCGCGCCCCCACGTCGTACGTCGGATAGGCGAGCTCGGGGAACACCACGCTCTCACCCGCCCGCACCCCGAGCAGTGTCGGCAGCCACGCGACCAGCTCCTTGGAGCCGATCGTCGGCAGCACGGCGGCCGGATCGACCGTCACGCCGTGCCGACGGAGCAGCCAGCCCGCCGCGGCCTCGCGCAGCCGCTCCGTGCCGTACGTCTGCGGATAGCCGGGGCTGTCGGCGGCCGCCGCCAGCGCCTCGCGCACCACCGCGGGCACGGGGTCGACCGGGGTGCCGACCGACAGGTCGACCAGCCCGCCGGGATAGGCCTGCGCCGTCTTCTTGTACGGCACCAGCCGATCCCAGGGGAAGTCGGGCAGCCCGGCAGACGGTCGGGTGTCGACGCTCATGCCCCTCCTTCGCTGACCGACCGGCCGATCAGTCCTCGCCCTGCGGCGGCAGGGCGGCGACGACGGGGTGGTCTCGCTCGATCTTGCCGACCTTCGAGGCGCCGCCGGGCGAGCCCAGCTCCTCGAAGAACTCGACATTGGCCTTGTAGAAGTCCTTCCACTGCTCCGGCAGATCATCTTCGTAGAAGATGGCCTCGACCGGGCACACCGGCTCGCACGCTCCGCAGTCCACACACTCGTCTGGATGGATATAAAGCATGCGGTTGCCCTCGTAGATGCAATCGACGGGGCATTCTTCGACGCACGCCTTGTCAAGGACATCCACGCAAGGCTGCGCGATGACGTAAGTCACCTAGAGCTCCTTCTCCTGCGCCTCGGCACGACTCGACCGCGGGTTACAGCCCCTAGTATTGCGGTGACCGGGTCGTAACCGGAACCGGAGGGGGGATTACCTCGTGTCGGCACGCTTCGGCGCCCGTCTCGTGGTCGCCATAACCCCCTCTGATGTGGGCAAGCGCGTCACGACACGGCGCACCAGCCCGGAGGGGTTCCGTGACGCCGTGGGCGTGTTGGAGTCGTGGCGCGACGGCGTGCTCGCGGTCCGCAAGCGCGATGGCACGCTCGTGGAGATCGCCGAGGGCACCCTGGTCGCCGCCAAGATCGTGCCATAAGGGGGCAACCCCTGGGCAAGGCGTAGCGTGTCCCCTGGGGTGGCCGGCGAGGCGGGCGGAAGTATTCCGGCCGTGACCAGATTCGGGACTCTCGCGATGGCCGCCGCCCTCTCCGCCCTGGCCCTGGCCGCGGCCTGCTCCTCAGGCGGGCCGGAGGCGAAGAAGCAGCCGATCGACCTGCAGGCGGCCGGGCTGCGCGAGGGGTTCGGCGACATGGACGGGCTCGTCGCCGAGGCGCAGAAGGAGAAGCACCTCACGCTCACCGGGGTGTCCCGCGACCTGGTGGGCTTCGGCGCCGTCGTCGACAGGTTCTCCGACATCTACGGCCTCGACGTGCGGCTCGAACAGCCCGGCGCGGCGAGCGTGCGGCAGATCGAGACCGCCGACACGGTCAAACCCGACGCCTTCAACCTGAGCATCCCCGTGGCGGTGGCCAACGCCAGCAGGTTCGCGCCCTACAAGGTGACGCGCTGGAACGACCTGCCCGACGACGTCAAGGAGCCCGGCGGGGCGTGGTTCGCCGCCTATGGCGGGTTCATGTCCATCGGCTACGACCCGAGCAAGACGGCCGCCCCCACCTCGTACGCCGACCTGCTCAAGCCCGGGCACCTCGTGGCGCTGCCCGACGACCCGCTGCGCAGCGCGGCGGCGTTCAACGGCGTGATGGCGGCCTCGCTGGCCGGGGGCACGCCCTCGGCCGAGCGCGCCGTCGACTACTTCGCCCGGCTCAAGAAGGCGGGTGCGCTCACCACGCCCGACCGCGCCACCGCGGTGATCGACTGGGACTATCGCAACAGCGTCCGCGCCGAGAAGCACGGGTGGCGGGTGGTCGTGCCGCCCGGCCCGGCGGTGGCGACCTACTACGTGCAGGCCATCAACAAGGACGCGCCGCATCCGGCGGCGGCCCGGCTGTGGGAGGAGTTCCTGCTCTCCGACGAGGCGCAGAACCTCCTGCTGAAGGCGCACGCCCACCCGGCGCGCCTGGAGGCCATGCGCATGCGGGGCACGGTCGACAAGGAGGCCGACGCCGCGCTGCCCCGCACCGGCAAGCCGGTCATCCTCACGATCAAGCAGGCCGACGAGGCGAAGACGTACCTGCGATCACACTGGCCGAAAATGGGTGCAGCCTGACCATTGAGACATTTGGGGCTGCTCTGCCATAAGGCCATCCAAGCGTCTTTTCGCGACTAGTGCCACTAAAGTGGAGAGAGGGCCCGAGAATGTGAGTTGATCATGCTGCGGTACGACACACCAGGCACAACGCGGTGGAACGCACATGCCTATGACAGCTCATTCGGCTACGTGTCCATGCACGGCACCCCCCTGCTGGAACTGCTCGACCCCCAGCCCGGCGAACGCATCCTCGACCTCGGCTGCGGCACCGGCGTCCTGACCGCCGACATCGCCGCCCGGGGCACCCGCGTCCTCGGCATCGACGGCTCCCGGCCCATGATCGAGGCCGCCATCAACCAGCATCCCGGGCTCGACTTCATCGTCGGCGACGGGCACGACTTCACCGTCGCGCACCCGTACGACGCCGTGTTCTCCAACGCCGCCCTGCACTGGCTGAGCCGCGACCCCGACGCCGTCATCTCCTGCGTCCGCATGGCGCTGCGCCCGGGCGGCCGGTTCGTCGCCGAAATGGGCGGGGCCGGCAACTGCGCCGCGCTCATCGCCGCCCTGTCCACGGCGTGGCGCGAACACGGCCTGGGCGAGCCCGAGCTGCCGTGGTACTTCCCCAGCCCCGCCGAGTACGCCTTCCGGCTGGAAAAGTGCGGCTTCAAGGTGCGGCTCCTGGAATACTTCGACCGGCCCACCCCGCTCGACGAGTGCCCCAACGGCGCCGCCGACTGGGTGCGGCTGTTCGCCGGCTCCATGCTCGCGGCGGTGCCGCCGGCGACCGTCGAGTCGCTGCTGCGCCGCGTCAACGATCTCGCCGCCCCTGCGCTGCGGCGCGAATCGGGGTGGATGGCCGACTATGTCCGGCTACGGTTCGCCGCCGTGCGGCCCTGACGGGCGGGCGTGATGTTCGGCACTGATATGCGGCGCTGACCGGGACCTGCCCCCATGTGACGCCTGGTTTGCCAGACTATGAACTGGTCTGCAGATGCCGCCCTTACGGATGAGGAAACGTTGACTGCTCCCCCCCTTGACGGACGGGAACTCGGGCCCCCGCGGGCTGGGACTCCCGCCTCGCCGATGACCGCACTCGGGAGGATCCGGAAGGAAAGCGTCGTGCACGCTCCGCGCCCAGGGCCGCCCCGGTGCCATCCGGTCTCCCCTCGCGGGGCACCGACTCCTCCCGGCCCCGCAGGACCAGGTTTCCCCGGAGGGATTCGATGAACTTCTGCCTCAGCGACCTGGTGCCCCCACTGCGCTGGAGCGACGCCGCCCGCATCCGCGAACTCCGCGACCTCGGCGACTCCGCCGGGCTGCCCGACGCCTGGTGGCGGGCACTGCCCATCGAGCGCGTCCTCGCCGCCACCGACGCCCGCCGGCTCGGCACCCTGCTCGCCGAACTCACCCTGGATCACTGGCCCGCCGCCGCCGCCGGCGACATCCTGCCGGCGCTGTACGTACTCGACCCCGACGACGCCGACGAACCGCACGTCGCCATCGCACTCGACCGCGCCGGCTCCTGGCCCGGCCTGCTCGCCCTGACCGGCCACGACCTGCGCGACCAGCCGTTCATCCAGGCCCTGCCGGTGCTGACTACGCTCTTCGGCGCCGTCTTCGGCCGCCTCACCACGACGGCACCCCGCACGACCGCCCCCACGCCGACCACACCCCCGCCACACACGATCGACGCCGCCGCGCCCACCCCGGCCCCCGCCGCCATCCCACCCACCCCGACCCCCGAGCCCGGACCGACCGGCACCGCCACCCCCGAAACACCGGCCCAGCCGGAGCCAGGCGACAAGACCGGCGCATCGGAAACCGCGCCCGGATCCGGCACCGGCGCGCCGAAGCCGGCGCCCGATGCCAGGACCGGCACGCCGGCGACGGCATCCGGCACCATGACCGGCACGCCCGAGCCGGCGACCACCACCGGCTCCGAGATCGACGAGCCGAAAGCGGCGGCCGGGATCGACGCCCCGGCACCGGACCGGCCCTCGATCTTCTCCCCGAAAGAGGCGGCCGGGTCCCGGCCGGCCGGGCACTCGACGGCCGCCCCGGCCGACGACGACCAGGAGCCCGCGAACCGGCCGGAGAAGGCCGACCCGTCGCCCGCCGCATCCCTGACGGCCGCGCCCGCCGCCGACCGCGACGCGCCCCTACCCGGCTCCACGATGGCCCCCGGCACCGACCCGGCCCGGCCACATGCCCAGAGTCCGGAGGAACGTGCCCAGAGCCCGGAGGAACGACGCACACCGAGCCCGGCCGAAGCCGCACAGCCCGCCACGACGGGCTCCCCGGCCGAGAGCCCGGAGACCGAGAGCCCAGAGAGACGCCTCGACCCCGCCGAAGACGCAGCACCCGGCCCGGCCGACGCGAGGGAGCCGGCCGGGGCCGTCCCCGGCGGCCCGATCGAAGCCGATCGGGAACGCTCCGCCAGGGCTACGCCGGACAGGACGGCCGCAACCGGCTCGAAGCGGCCCGTCGACGCCGCACCTGCCGGTTCCCTCGGGAACGGTCCGGAGAGCCTCGCCGCAGCCACGCCGGGCGAACCCGTCGGCGCCGAGCCGGAGAACGCCGCCGAGGCCACGCCGACGCGCGGCTCGAAGGGTTCGGCCCGGTCGGCCGCCACCGGTGCGGCCGGGGGTTTCGGAGACGAGAAGGGCGAGCGGGCCGGGGCCGAGCCGGGGCCCGGCGACCTCTTCACGCCGCCGCCGGGTCGCGTCGTGCCGCCCGCTCCCTACCCCTTCGAGGCGCGGTCGGCCACCGGCGCCGCCGCCGAAGGCGGGGGTACCGCCAAGGGCGGGGCGGGCGCGGGGTCGTTGCCCGATCTGATCGACGCGGCGTTCGCCGATCTCGACGACGAGACGTGGGCCGTGGCGCAGAACCGGGTCTTCACCGACGATCCCTCCGAGATCGAGCAGTTGGCCAAGCTGTTCGCGGTGCCGCGCGAGCGGATGATGGGGCACGAGGAGAAGCTGCGGGCGCGGCTGGCCGCGTGGCTGGCGAGCCCGGAGGCGGCGCCGTACCGGGAGCACATGGACGAGATGACCCGGGTGCTGGGCGTGGCGGCGCCGAAGGCGCGGCTGGTCGCGGCGGCCGACTGGCATCGGCGGGAGCTGCGGTCGCTGGACGTTCCGGCGTGGCAGTTCGTGCTGGCCACCCTGCCCGGTTACCACGTGGCCGGCGACTGGCTGGTGGCGGGCGATCTCGCGGAGCTGCACGAGCGGACCCGGGACCTCATCGTCAACGCCGAGCGACCGCCGACCGTGAGCCGGGCCCTGGAGCTGGTGTCGACGCTCGGCATCCATCCCGAGGTGGCCAAGGAGTGGCTGGAGAACGTCCCCCAGCTGCGCATCGAGACGCCCGGCGCGGGCGGCCGCGCGTCGGCGCCGCCGGAGCCGGGCGGGTCCGAGCCGTCGGGCGCTGTCCCCCTGGAGGCGTTCGGCGCGGCGGCCGCCTCTCCTGTGGGACGGCCTCCGGTCGCCGACGAGCCACCGGGTGGTTCGCAGGCCGTCGCCGGATCGCCTGCCGGACCGCCTGCCGGATCACCTGGGTCGGCGCAGGCCGACATCGGCCCGTCGGAGCCGTTGTCCGCCGCCGGAGCGTCCGGGGCTGCGCGTGTCTCCGGAGAGCCCTCGGCAGCGGGGCCGGGCACGGACAGGCCGTTCGGTTCGCCTTCCGGCGAGCAGGCCGGGCCGCAGTCGGCGGGCGAAGGCTTCCGGGCGCAGGCCGAGGGCTTCGGGGCACCGCCCGACGGCGTCGGGGCGCAGGGCGCGTCCGGGCCGTTCGAGCCGTCGGGGCCGACGTCCGGGCCGCAGGGCGTGTTCGGGGCGTCGGGGCCCCAGGGCGTGCCTGGGGCGTTCGGGCCGTCGGGGCCGGCGTCCGGGCCGGTGAACGCCCGGGCAGAGGGCCGGGGGGCCGATGAGGATCGGCCGGGGCATCGGCCGAGCGGGTTGAAGGACGTGGCGCTCACGCGGCGCTGTTTCCAGCAGCCGGACGGCCGCTGGTGGCTGCGCATCGACGTGACGGAGGAGCATCTCGCGGGGGCGGAGTGTGCGCTGCCGAGCGGGTTCGCGGCGTACCTGGGGTTGAGCCCGGGGGAGAGCCGCACGGTCGTCAGCGCGAGCGGTGAGCTGACGCTGCATTGGCAGGCCCGGCCGGTGGTGGAGTCGATGGGGCGGCTGCTGCACGATGTCGGCGCGGCGCCGGGCAGTCATCTGTTCATCACGCTCGCGGACGAGACGACGCTGCGGGCCCGGCATCTGCCGGGGGTCCCCGACTCGGCCGGGGACGAGATCACCCGGGTGCTGCGGCTCGTGGGCTACACGGCGCCGGGCGGCACGATGGATCAGGCGATCCGGGTGATCGGGACCAGGGTCGGGATGAAGGCGCCGGTGACCGCCGACGACCTTGTGCACCGGCTACGCGAGCGCGGTGATCGAGATCTGCTCGCTCTGCTGACCTAGTACGAAATCCGAGGTTGTGGTGCCCCGACTGGCGATATCGCCCGACTTCCACCGGGAGCTGAACGCACTGGCTCCGCCGGTGCGCCGGGATGTCGTCGCCGCCGTCCACCGGTTCCTGGACCGTGATCCCGCCGCGCCGGCCGTCGAGCGGGTGCGCGGCGCCCGGGATCGCCGGGTCGTGACGCTGCGTCTCGCCGACGGGCACCGCGCCGCCGTGGTGCGGCAGGGCGACGTCTACTGGCTGGTGACGCTGCTGCCCGACGTGGCCGCGTGGGAGTACGCGCGACGGCACCGCTACGGGGTCAACCCGGTCATCGGGATCGTCGAGGAGTGGGACGCCGAGGCGCTGGAGGACGTCGCGGCGGCGCTGCGCCGGGCCGCGCGCGCCTCCCGGGCGCGGGTGCTCGCGCACGTCTGCGACACCGACCTGCTGGGGCTCGGCATCGATGTGGCGCTGATCCCGCTGCTGCGGCTGATGACCGCCGAGTCGCAGCTCACCGCCGCCGCGCCGCTGCTGCCGCCGGGCCAGTACGCCCCGCTGGCGGTGCTGGCGCGGGGCGGCAGCCTCGCCGAGGCGTGGCGGGCGCTCGACTCGTGCCGTGCGGTGGTCGCCACCGATGTGGACCCGGGCGACCTGGTGGCCGCGCTGCGGTGCACTCCCGACCGGGCCGCGTTCGTGCCGGGCCGGGCCGAGCTGGACCGTGTCCTGGCCGCGCCCGGCTGGTGCACGTTCATCGACCCCCGTCAGCGCCGCCTCGCCTACGCGGTCGGCCACGACCTGCCGGTGCTGGTGACCGGCGGCGTGGGCACCGGCAAGACCCTGGTGGCGCTGCATCGCGCCGCCCATCTCGCCGGTCGGGCGAGCGGCGGGGTGCTGGTGGTCACGTTCAGCCAGCCGCTGGCCGCCGACCTGTCGGCCCGGCTCGACGTGCTCATCGACGACGAGGTGACACGCAAACGGGTCGAGGTGGTCAACATCGACCGGCTCGCGCACCGCATCGTGACGGCCGCGGAGGCGCGGCCGCCGGCGCTGGCGGGGCCGGCCGACCTGTCCGCGCTGTGGCGGGAGGCGGCCGAGGCCACGGGGTGCGGGCACGGGCCGGCGTTCCTGCTGCGCGAGTGGGAGCAGGTGGTGCTGGCGCAGAACGTGCGCTCGCTGGAGGAGTACCTGGCCGCCGACCGGCGCCGCCGCGACGTGGAGCTGGACGAGGCGGCGCGGGCCGCCGTGTGGGCGTGCGTGGAGTACGTCAACGGGCGGCTGCGCGAGACGGGGCGGCGCACGCTGCTGCAGCTGGCCGCCGACGCGTCCGTGCTGATCGGCCAGGCGGCCGGTGACCTGCTGGAGGGGGCCGGGCCGCGGCGGGAGCCGTACCGGCATGTGATCGTGGACGAGGCGCAGGATCTGCATCCGGCGCAGTGGCGGCTGGTGCGGGCGATGGTGCCGCCGGGTCCCGACGACCTGTTCGTGGTGGGCGACCCGCATCAGCGGATGCTCGACACGAACGTCACGCTCGCCGACGTCGGCATCACGGCCCGCGAGCGCCGTCTCGGCGTGTCCTATCGGCTGCCGGCGGAGCTGCTGGCGTTCGCCGTGCGGGTGCGCGGGGCCGGGCCGGCGTTCGGCCTGGCCGAGGGCGGGGCCGGGCTGGCGGGGCTGCGGGCGGCCCGGGACGGCGGCCGGCCCACCGTGGTCGGGTACGTGTCCCTGGAGGCCGAGCTGGCCGGGCTGGCCCGGCGGGTCGCGGGCTGGCTGGCCGAGGGCGTGCCGGCGGAGCGGATCGCCGTGGCGGCGCGTTCCGCCGAGCTGGTGCGGGCGGCCCGGGCCGCGCTGCGCGAAGCGCGGATCGAGGTTCGCGTGACCACGATGCACGGTATGAAAGGGCTGGAGCTGGCCAGGGTGGCCGTGGTGGGCGTCGCGGACGGGGTCGTGCCGGCGCCCGACGCGCTCACCCCGGCCGAGGAGGACGCGGCGGCCCGCGCGCATGACCTGCAGCGCGAGCGCGGCCTGCTGTTCGTGGCCTGCACACGGGCGACCGAACGACTTTATGTGTCTTACTCGGGGACGGCGAGTCCCTTTCTCCCGCCTTGATCCCGTACGCTATATCCCCTATGCACGGTTGGAAGCGATGAACCTGAGTCTGAGCGACATCGTGCCCCCCCTGCGCTGGACAGCACCGAGCCAGGTCGAGCCGATCGCGAGCGACCCACGCCTGCCCGACGCCTGGTGGCAGGCGCTCCCGCTCGACCGTGCCTGTGCGCTCGTCGGCACCGCCCAGGTGGCGGCGCGCCTCGCCGACGTCACGATGGCCTCGTGGGGCCATCTCGCGCTGGGCGACGTGTTACCCCTGCTCCGTTTCACCGACCCCGAGGAGTCCCTGCGCGCCCCCTCGGGGCGCGACCAGGTGCTGCGCCTCTACACGGGGGTGCTCGACCGGCTGATGGCCGTCGAGGCCGCCGCCGAGCAGCCCTCGGCCGCCCTGCCCGCGCAGCCGGCCCGCCCCGACCGGCCGCTGCCCGAGCTCATCGACGAGGTCTTCGCCGGGCTCGACGAGCGTCAGCGCGCCATCGCCCGCGACCGCGTGTACGCCGAGCACCGCGTCACCCTCGACGAGCTGGCCCAGCGGTTCTCCGTCACCCGCGAACGCATCAGGCAGATCGAGCGCGACCTGCGCGACCACGTCGAACAGTGGCTCGCCACCCCGGCCGCCGCGCCGCTCACCGGGCACGTGTCGTGGCTGCGGAACCGGCTCGGCTCCGCCGTACCGGCCGACGATCTGGCCGCCGCCGTGCCGTGGCACCGCACGCCGCTGCGCACCCTCGACGTGCCGGCGTGGCGGTTCGTGCGCACCCTGCTGTCCGGCTACGACCAGGTCGACGGGTGGCTCGTCGCCGGTGGCGCCGACGAGCTGCGGGAGAAGACGCGGCAGCTGTTCACCGACGGCCCGGTGCGCATCGGCGAGGCCGTGTCGATGGTGGCGCAGCTCGGCGTGCGCGAGGACGTCTGCGAGCGGTGGCTCACCTCCGTACCGCACCTGCGCGTGCTCGACGGGCACGTGGTGCCGTGGCCGCGCAGCGTCAACGACAAGGCCGAGGCCGTGCTCGCCATCGGCGGCAAGCCGCTCACCCCCGAGGAGATCCAGGAGCGCATCGGCGAGGACTACAGCCTCGTCGGCATCCGCAACCAGCTCACGTCCGACGAACGGTTCCTGCGGATGGACCGCAACAAGTACGGCCTGCGGCGGTGGGGCGGCGAGGAGTATCTCGGCATCCGCGAGATGGTGGCCCGCGAGGTGGAGAAGGCCGGCGGCGAGGCGTCGGTCAACTCGATCGTCGAGACGCTGGTCAACCGGTACGAGGTCAGCGAGAGCTCGGTGCGGGCCTACGCCAGCGGGCCCGGCTTCGAACGCACCCAGCGCGGCTGGATCCGGGTGGCGGGGCAGGACCAGGGCGAGGCGTACCAGCCGCGCAAGGGCGTGGAGCTGACCCGCCGCTGTTTCCGCAGCCGCGACGGCCGCTGGTGGCACCGCGTCGACATCAACGCCGAGCATCTGCGCGGCTCCGGCTCCCCGCTGCCCATCGGTTTCGCCGCCCACCTCGGCATGGCCCCCGGCGGCCAGCTCACCGCCTCCACTCCGACCGGCGACGTCGTCATCAGCTGGCACAACCAGCCGACGATGGGGTCGATCCGCGGGGTGCTCGCCGAGTACAACGCGGCGGAGGGCGATCACGTGTTCCTCACCGTCTCCGACGGCGGCGAGCTGCTCACCAGGTTCCTGCCCGCCGCCGCGCCGGGCCTGCCCCCGATGAACCTCGCCCTGCACCTGATCGGCTACACGGCCCCGGTCGCCTCCGAAGCGGAGGGTCTGCGGCTCATCGGCGGCCGCATCGGCCTGCCCGAGGACGCCTCACGTGAGGAGATCCTCGCGGCCCTGCGCGAACGCGGCGACCGCGACGTCCTGCAGTGCCTCGACCCTTCGGCCTGACCCGTTCGCCCGGCGGTGCCCGGCGCTCGTGCCGCCCGGGGGCGGGACGTACCGGCGTGACCGTCGGCGAGCGACAATCCAGGTATGCGGCTGTGGGTGCGGGTGCGGTTCGTGGCCAATTTCATCAACCTGTCCACTCCGCTGGGGTTGCTGGTCGCCTGGGTGGGGCGGGCGCGGATCCGGCGGGGCGAGCACGGGCTGTTCTATGCCCATGGGTTCCGGATCCCCACGATGGCGGGGGCCTTCACCGTCGGCAATGTGATCGTGACGGGGCGGCGGGAGGGGTACCTGGCGGGGCCGCTGCTGGCCCATGAGGCGCGGCACGCCACCCAGTACGTCTGGTGTCTGGGGGCGCCGATGCTCGTGCTGTATCTGCTGGCGGCGGTCGTGTCGCTGCTGGTGTGCGGCAACCCGGGGTCGTGGAACGTGTTCGAGCGGCGGGCGTGTCTGGCGGACGGCGGTTACCGGGACGTGCCTCCGTGGTGGCGGAATACTGGCGGCGAAATTACCTCCTGATCCAGGTTTACCTATGCATTGAACGCTTTTCATCTCCGGACGGTGATGGTCTGAGCACAGCATGATCGCGTT